>JAAWHG010000041.1 GCA_022795735.1 Oscillospiraceae bacterium | reverse complement strand
CTCTTTTTGAGCAAGGAAACGCTTAGTTTTGTTACCCCCCCGCCGAAAAACTACAAAATTTCTTCGGCGTTTTCTTACAATTTCAAATTGGCGTTGACACTGTCGCGCTCAGTATCGCACAGAAGAAGGAGGCGGAGGAACAGGCAACAAAGGCTGCTCAAACGTCCGCCGATGACGGGAAGGAGGACAGCATGACCTGATAGCACCGCCCAGATAGGGCTGCTGTTCTCCACCTGAAACGTGTTTCCGCCATGCGGTGGCGGTCCCAGTCGCCACAGATGGCCACCGCCAGCGGAAATACACAACAAGACAGAAAGGAGGTTCTTTTACCCCGGCACACAAAATACCGGCGGACACGGTGCGCGTTCACTTCGAGGCGCATCTGTGGATGCCCTCTAAGAGATAGTGCGCCGCGCCTGTCACAGAGGAGGGCAGACAGCATTGTTCAGCAGCAAATTTGGCATCGAAATCGAGTTCACAGGCATCACCCGACAGAAAGCGGCCAAACTCGCCGCGCAGTATCTAAACGGCTCCACCGCCACTCTTGGGGACTATTATGACACCCAGCAGGTGACGGCGGGAGACGGACGGGTTTGGAAGTTCATGTATGACGGCAGTATCGACTGCCAGAGAAAGACGCAAGGCCGCATTGTCCAAGCGAATAATAAACACAGCGTGGAGCTGGTCAGCCCGGTATTACTCTACCAGGAGGACGTTCAAACGCTGCAAGGGCTGGTGCGCCGTTTGCGTAAAGCGGGCGGCTTCACCAATCCGTCCTGCGGCATCCACATCCATCTGGACGGCGCAGGCCACACACCCCGGAGCATCCGCAATTTCATCAACATTATTGCCAGCCACAACGATTTGTTCTACAAGGCGCTGCAAATTGAGCCGGAGCGGATGCGCTACTGCAAGAAAATGGACACCTGGCTGGTGCAGCGGATGAATCAGACCAAGCCCAAGACCTTTGCTGACATTGAGAGCATCTGGTATGAGGGCTACCGAGAAAGCCGCAGCCTGCACTATCACAGCAGCAGATACCATTTCCTGAACCTGCACAGCTTCTTTCACGGACACCACACGGTGGAGCTTCGAGGCTTCAACGGCACTCTGCACGCCGGGAAAATCCGAGCCTACATTGTGTTAGCCTTGGCCCTCAACCACCAAGCCCTGACCCAGAAGAACGCACGTTACAAGAAAGTCCAGGAGGAAAATGAACGCTTCGCCATGCGCACCTATCTCAACCGGATTGGGTTTATCGGACCGGAGTTCAAGAACTGCCGGGAGCACCTTTATCAGCACCTCAACGGCAACGCCGCCTGGCGCTACGGTTCCAGAGAAAATGTGCGCAGCCACATCGGAAGAAACGGAGGAAATCACCATGAGCAGTAAAGAACGGCTCTACATCGCCTACGGGTCCAACCTCAACCTGGACCAGATGAAACACCGCTGTCCCACCGCGGAGGTGGTGGGCGCGGCAAAACTCAAAAACTGGCGGCTGCGGTTCCGGGGAGAAAATCACAGTGCCGTTGCTACCATTGAACGGGAAAAGGGGTTCAAGGTGCCGGTTCTCGTCTGGCAGATTGAGCCGCAGGACGAACTGGCGCTGGACCGCTATGAGGGGTGGCCGCATCTCTACCGAAAGAAGACGCTGCGTGTCACTGTAAACGGCAGGCGGGCCTACGCTATGGTCTACATCATGAACGAGGCGCAGCATCCCTATGGCACGCCCTCTACCGGCTATCTGACCACCATCCGCGATGGCTACGAGAGCGCGTATTTTGACACTGGCATTTTGTATAACGCCGTAAAGGACTGTTCGGGGGCCGCTATGAATGCGGTTGTCCGAGCGCAGATTATGGCCATCCGGGACACCGGCGAGACCAATATGCTCGATACCCGCATGGTCCAGGCGATTGCTAACCGCATGGGGTTCTATGAACTGGTGACTTTTCTGGAGGAGCACCGACGGGAATATGTCAGGTTCATCTTCACGGGAAACACCAGGGAGGGGTGATGGAGTATGAGCGCACGACGAGACACCGCGCCCACTGCCGCCGTCTTTGTCGCCAGTATCCCCTGTGAGGACTTTCTGCCCTGTGACTTCCAGATGCTGGAACGGATTATCGCGCAGAACGCGCCGGTAATCAAAAAGGCATTCGGGATAGATACACCGACAGTGCTGCTAAAGGAGGGGCGGCTGTGGTTCCCGTGGTTTCCCCTGCGGGGCATTCCGGGAGAAACAGTCCTCTACACCGACTTTGCCTGCCGGCTGTGTCATATGGCGCAGTGGTGGTATATTCCGCCGGGAGCCCGGTATGTCAGGACGGGGAAACTCGGGATGCATCATTTTCTGATGGATTTGGGCTTCTATGGGTGGGGCCAACGCAAAGGGCGGAAGCTCCTGCTGAGAAACTTTTAGGAGGGATGTGGCGATGAACATTTCCTATCATCTTACCGGCGCGGACCGTAAAGCGCTGGTGCAGGCCATCAGCGAGACTTTGGGCGAACCTGCGGTTTATCAGGGCGCACCAACCTTTGCCTATGTCATTAGCCCTTATACCGTGGACAAAAACGGCACACTGAGCTGTCCAGACGATGCCACTTCGGAGGATGTGCGGCGGCTGGTTTCCCAGCTGCGGGAGCGAGGTTATATTCCTGAGAGCGACAATAGTTTTACAGTAGAGATGCCAAGGGCGGGTTTTACCGCTGTGGCTCTCGATAACCTCAAGAAGATTGTCGCCAGCAAAGCGGAGCTGTTCAAGCGGGCCATTGGGACGGACGCGCTGGAAATCACAGCCGCAGAAGATACGCTGCGTTTTCCGTGGTTCACCCTGCATGGGCTGGAGGGCGAGGCTGACGCATATACGAAGCTGGTTGCCGGTATCTGCGACATGGCAAAGCGGCAGAAACGGGTGGTGGCCAGAGAGCGGCCCATCACCAACGACAAGTTCACTATGCGCGTGTTTCTGATCCGGCTGGGCTTTATCGGCCCGGAGTATCAAACGGCCAGAACCATCCTGCTCAGGAACCTCACGGGGAACAGCAGCTGGCTGGAGGGACCGCCTCCGGCGCGGCGGAGACGGCCTAGAAAGCGTCTGCCACCCCCATCTCCGCTTCCGTTTACCAAGGGCAGCGACCTTTTGGAGGGTCTCACCGCATGGCTCACTGCCTGCGGGACCATCTTGTCTGATGTGACCAATAGCGACGCAGAGAACAGGGTGCGCACTATTACAGTGCGCTGGCAAAACAAAAACTACAACATCATCCAAGTGGATGGTCGGACCCGAAAAATTGAACAGGGCTGAACCTTCCAGGCACTTTTAAGCGGCAACGCCGCAACCTGCCAGCCCGCCATTCGGTGGGCTGGTTTCTAAAGAAAACATCGGAAGATGTAATTATTAACAAAGAGATAACAATGCGCTAACGCCTTGCTGCTAAGGGGCGTCAGAGCTATAATTATAATAGAAAATTGCGAAAAGGAGGTATTCCTATGAGCTTTTCCACAGAAAATCCCATGCAGGCATTGACTGCCAGCATGACGCCGAAGTTTGCGGTGTCCTATCTGCGTGTCTCCACACGAGGACAGGCGGAGCGGGGCGGCGGGGCGGACGAGGGCTTCTCCATTCCCGCACAACGTGAGGCGAACAAGAAAAAGGCCCTCTCCATGGGAGCCATGGTGGGCAAGGAGTTTGTGGACCGGGGCGCATCCGCCGAGTCTGCCGACCGCCCGGAGCTCCAGAAGATGCTGGAGTATGTGAAAGAGAACGCCGACCGGGTGGACTACGTTATTGTCCATAAAGTGGACCGGCTGGCCCGGAACCGGGGCGATGATGTCGACATTATGCGCACTCTGCGCGAGTGCGGGGTGCAGTTGGTCTCAGCCTCGGAAAGCATTGACGACACCCCTGCCGGGATGTTGCTTCACGGCATCAAGAGCTCCATCGCTGAGTTCTACTCACAAAACCTGGCTAACGAGGTCAAAAAAGGGATCAATGAGAAAGTAAAGAACGGTGGCACTGTCAGTCGTGCGCCTATTGGCTATGCCAACATTCGCCGCATTGACGAAAAAGGCCGTGAGGAAAGGACGGTTGTAGTCGATGAGGAGCGTGCTCCGCTGATTAAACTGGCATTTGAGGAGTTTGCTACGGGCAACTGGACTGTCGCGGATTTGGCCGAGCATCTTGCCGCTTGCGGACTCACCACCCGCGCTACCCCCAAATTTCCCGCAGTGCCTATCGGTAAAAATGCTTTGAACGCCCTGCTTAACAATCCCTATTACAAAGGCACGGTGGTTTACAACGGGGTAGAGTATCAGGGTAGCCATACGCCGCTGGTGAGCGCCGATTTATGGCAGCAGGCTCAGGATGTGCTATCCTCTCATGTCAACGGTGAACGGACCCGTGTGCATCCCCATTTCCTGAAGGGTAGCTTATACTGCCGCAGCTGCGGTTCCCGGATGATTATCACCTATGCGAAATCCCGCTCCGGGGTCCGCTACCCTTACTTTGTCTGTGCGGGGCGGCACAATAAAGTTAAAGATTGCAAGCAGAAAGCGGTCCTAATCAGTGAGGTAGAGCGGCAGGTGGAACAAACTTATGACCATTACGCGCTTCCGAACAGCAAAGGCGCGGAACTGGAAGATTGCTTAAAGAGGGTCCTCCAAAAAGAACAGGACAAGCACGAGACGGAGCTAAATGGGCTGCGTCGAGAGAGGGATACGCTGGAGCGCCAGCGCAAAAAACTGCTGGAGGCACACTATAACGACGCTATCCCGCTGGACCTGCTCAAGAGCGAACAGCAGAAGATTTCTAAAAATCTGGCCTCTATCGAGCGCGAAATAAAAGCCTGTGAAGCCATATTTTCCTCAGCGTATGAACGGCTGACTGACGCCATAGAGATTGTCAAGGACTGCGGGACAACCTATCGGCTGGCGAGTAACAGTATAAAGAGGACGATGAACCAAGCTATTTTTTCTAAATTCTGGGTGGGGCCGGATGGAAGTGTTACCACAAACCTCGTCGAACCGTTCCGAACTCTGGTTGAGGCTGGTATGGCCATGGAAGTTCGTTCTGACCATGAAAAAATCCGTGGCACCGAAGTGCTCACGGACTTCTTCTCCGTTATTTCAAACCGTCTTCAAAATTTTTTTGGCAACGGTTTGAATAACGCATTCATGGTGGACGATATGGGGATCGAACCCACGACCTCAGCGTTGCGAACGCTGCGCTCTCCCAGCTGAGCTAATCGCCCGTATGGGCGGCACACGAGCTACGTGCCGCATTTTGTAGAATTAACAACTATGTGATGTGAACCGGGTAGCAACCATCCGAGTTACGCCCCCGAAACGTGGGGCATATAACTGGCCCGCTTGCACTCCCAGCTGAGCTACAGGCCCAAACCGGCGGAAACAGGCTTATTCCCTGACTGCCAAGGTATTATAACACATCATTGCAAAAAAAGCAACCATAGAATTGCGGGAATTGTAAGTAAAGATAAAATCGTGGTAACAAATACCCCGGAGGAGGCTAGCTTCTCGTTCCCGCCATAGGCAAGCGCCATTGTGGTGGCTGTGGTTCCAACGGGCATGGACAGCATCACCGTCGTGATCTCGAGCAGCATCGGCTCCCGAAGGAAGGGGCGCATCAGCAAACAGGCGGCAAGGGGGATGGCTATCATTTTGATGCCCGCCAGAACGTAAACCCGCCAATTACCCACCACCTGACCCAAGGGAATGGCGGCCAAGGAACAGCCGATAATCATCATGCTTAGAGGGGTGGAAACCCGCCCTACATACGAAATCATGCCGCTAAGGGCGGCCGGAATACGGTAGCCGGTTATATAAATTACAAGGGCCAGCAGGGCGGTAATCACCAGCGGACGGAGCAGAATCCTGACGTCGAACCGAAACGGGCTCGCACCGTCCGATATCAAGTTGACGCCGACGGAGTAGGAAACAAACTGAAAGACCAAGACGAAAATGGTCACGTGGAAAGCCGAATCGGGTCCAAACAGCGCCTCGGCCACCGGGTAACCCATAAAGCCAACGTTGGAAAAAACCAGCATAAACCGGTAGGTCCCCCAGTCCGCTTTCGGAATCCGGAGCAGCCGTACCAAAAGGGCCGACAGAGGAATCAGCACAATATAACACCCCACGGCCAACCCGATGAGCCACAGCATCTGCCCATTGGAGAGAAGCCGTTCCTTATCCAGGACCGAGGAGAGAATCATACAGGGATGAATCAGAGCCAGCAGCAGCTTGCTGAGCTTCCGGTTAAAATCCTGGTCAATCAGCTTCAATTTCGCCCCGAAAAACCCCACCGCCAGCGCGGAAAAAAGGGAAGACATGGTGCCCAACAGCAGTGTAATTTTCATTTCAGACCCGCCTCTTTTTCACAATGTTTATTCTTTACGCTGACAGTCGGGGCAAGGGGAAAACCCGTTGTTCTCGGCCAGCTTGCGGCTGTAGGCCCAGAAATTTTGGCGGGTGAAGGTCTTGCAGCTATAGCTGTGGTACAGCTTGGAACTGTCGTTGTTGACAAACACCACATAGCGGTCCATAAAGCTCGCCTTTTCCGAAAGCGCTTCGTTGGAGATGTCCAGCGCGTTCACCTGGGCCGTGAGACTGGTCACCTTGCCCGTCAGCTCCTTGACCTGCCGGTCCAGCTCGTCCGCCGCCTCCACAAGCTCCACGTTTTCCGCGCGCAGCCGGTCCAGCTCCTGCTGCTGCGAGTTCATGTCGTACTGGGCCTGGGAGACGTTGCCCTCGGAATCGTTAAGCTGGCGGCTGAGCCGCTCCACTTCCGCCCGTAATTTTTTTTCCGATTCCTGCGCGGCTGCCAACTGCTGGGACATCGTTTCCCACTCCCGTTCCAGCCCAGCGATCTCATTCTCACGGACCTGCAGGTCGGCCTCCCGGGTGCGGAGCCGGCCGCGGTCCTGGGCAAGACGGTTATAACTCAGGCCGATATAGGTGAGCGACAGAGCCAGCATCATACTCAGCAGGACAATGGCAACCGCCGCCCGCAGGGAACGCTTTTTTTCCGGCTCGGCGGGCCGCTTCTGTACAGGCCGCTTGGAGGGGGGGAGCGGCGCGGCGCGTTTGGCGGGCTTGCGCTGCTGGCGGGCTGCCGGGGGATGGGCGGCCTCCTTGTGTGCCGGCGCGAGGCTGCACGCCGCGCAGAATAATTCGCCCTCCGGAATCTCACGGCCGCACTTAATACAATTCAACCTGTCAAGCCCCCTTTCGTGTTTTTTTCATTATACCTTATTTTGTAGAAAAAGTAAACAGGGGGAGGGGCCGGCGCGGGAAACCGAGTTTTGACGCCGGAAAGAAGGGACCCGTAGGGACTTTTTAGAGAAAGGGGGTTTATTTTTCCCCCACTCTTCTGTATAATAACTCTACATGAAAAATGGGGAGGTCTGTCTATGACCAGGACCAACGCGAGGGAGCTCGTGGTCCATCTGATTTACGAGATGAACGCCACCGGCATCGGGGCGGATGAGGCGCTGTCGCTCCGCTTCGCAGAGGATTATTATCCGACGCTGGCGGAGGAAAACGAGCTCTACAGCGAAAAGCCCAACCGGAAACAGTTGGATTACATTCGCCTGACTGCGGCGGGCGCGACCGAAAAGCGGGAGGAGTTGGACGGATTTATCCGTCAATACGCCATTGGCTGGCGGCTTGAGCGCATCTCCAGTCTGGCCCGCGCCATTATGGAACTGGCGATCTATGAAATGCTCTACGTAGAGGACGTCCCCACCGGCGTAGCGATCAGCGAGGCGGTCGAACTGGCCCGCCGCTACGAGGATGAGGACGTGGTTTCTTTCGTCAACGGCGTCCTGGGCAGCTTTGCGCGGGAGAACGCCAAGTGATTACCCTCGGCTTCGACACCAGCAACTATACCACCTCCGCCGCTTGGTTCGACGGGAAGACGGGAGAGAATCATTCCCGGCTTCTGGACGTCAAGCCCGGCGAACTGGGCCTGCGGCAGAGCGACGCTCTCTTCGCCCACGTTCAGCGGCTTCCGGCGTTGTTTGAAGCCCTGATGGAGCGTTGCGCCGGATCGGTCCGGGCCATCGGCGTCAGCACGCGCCCCCGGGAAGCCGAGGGGTCCTATATGCCTTGCTTTGTCGCCGGGACCTCCCACGCCGGGGTGCTGGGCACGGCGCTGCGGGTTCCGGTACATGCTTTTTCCCACCAGCAAGGGCACCTGGCCGCCGCGCTTTGGTCGGCGGACCGGCTGGATTTGATGGACAGGCCCTTTCTGGCGTGGCACCTGTCGGGCGGCACCACGGAATTACTGTGGGTCGGGCCGAACGGCAGGGGGTTGACCGCCCGGCGCATCGGCGGCACTGCTGATCTCTCGGCTGGACAGCTGATTGACCGCACCGGCAAGCTGCTGGGCCTGCCCTTCCCGTCGGGCAAGGCGCTGGACGCGCTGAGCGGCCGGGCCATGGGCCAGGAGGCATTCCGCGTCAAATGCCCCGATTTGGAGTTTTCCCTCTCGGGGGTGGAGAACCAGGTCCGGTCCTTCCACGGACGGGGCGCGCCTCCCGAGGAGACAGCCGCCTTCGCGCTGCGTTCGGTGGCCGGTGCGGTTTTAAGCGCGACCAGACACGCGCTGTCCGCCCACCCCGGCCTCCCGCTGGTCTTTTCGGGCGGGGTCTCGTCCAACTCACTGCTGCGCGGGGCCTTTGCGGAGATGGAGGCGGTCTTCTGCCCGCCGCAATATGCCACCGACAATGCGATGGGGCCCGCCGTTCTGGCGTGGCGAGAGGAGGGAGCGTAATGGATATTCCGGTTTATGAGGTCTCCCAGATCAACCTTTATTTAAAGGATAAATTCGATTCCGACCCCTTTCTGGGCCGGGTCTGTATTCGTGGAGAGCTCAGCAACTACAAAATCTATCCGTCCGGACACCACTACTTTACGCTGAAGGACGCCGAGGGGGCGCTGCGCTGTGTCATGTTCCGGGGGAGCGCGGGCCGGCTGCGCTTCCGGCCCGAAAATGGTATGAAGGTGCTGGCCTTGGGCCGGATTACCGTCTACCAGCGGGACGGGGCCTATCAGCTCTACTGTGAGAACATGTCTCCGGACGGGGTGGGCGATTTACACGTTGCCTACGAACAGCTAAAGGCGAAGCTCATGGCCGAGGGTCTCTTTGACCAGGCCCATAAAAAGCCGCTCCCCGCCTTTCCCCACCGGATTGCGGTTATCACCTCGTCCGCCGGGGCGGCCATCCATGATATTTTGCGCATTCTGGGTAAACGTTATCCGCTGAGCAAGGTCCTGCTACTGCCGGTCCGCGTCCAGGGCGCTGAAGCCCCGCCGGAGATCGCGGGGGCCATCCGGTTTGCCAACCGGCACCGCGTGGCCGACGTAATTCTGACGGGCCGGGGCGGCGGCTCCATTGAGGATTTGTGGGCCTTCAACGACGAGCGGGTGGCGCGGGAGATTTACCACTCCCAAATTCCGGTGGTCTCCGCCGTCGGCCATGAGCCTGACGTAACCATCGCCGACTTTGTTGCCGACGTTCGGGCGGCGACCCCCTCCAACGGGGCCGAGCTGATCGCGCCGGACCAACTTGAGCTTCGCAAGCGTCTCCGGAACAGTCAGGACCGCATGGCGGCCGCACTGGAAAAGCAGTTGAAGCTGTCCCGCGAACGGCTACAGGCGCTGGCCGGACGGCGGGTGCTGCAAAGCCCGGTGTATTATATTCAGGACCGCCGCCTGACGCTGGACCACCTGAGCCGCAGGCTGATCGCGGCGCAGACCCAGCTGCTGCAGCGAAAGCGCAGCGGCTTCGGCCGGTTGGCGGCGGCGCTGGACGCGATGAGTCCGCTGAAGGTGCTCGACAGAGGCTACGCCATGGCGCGGACGGGGAAACGGCTGTTGAAATCGGTCCATGACACAACAGTGGGGGAGACCCTGGCCCTGCGTCTGGCCGACGGCACGGTACGGGCCAAAGTGACCGAGATAGAGGAGGATACGAAGGATGCAGGAACAATCCAAGAGCTTTGAACAAGCGGTGGGCCGCTTGGAGGAGATTGTAAAACGAATGGAGTCGGGCAGCCTGCCGCTGGAGGAAGCGCTCAGCCTTTTTCAGGAGGGAGCCGGTCTGGTACAACTTGGGACCAAGCTGCTGGACGATGCCGAGCTTCAGGTTGCGAAGCTGGGTGTGACCGCCGGCGGTACGCCGGAGGAAATGGAGTGGAATGAGAATGGCTGATTCGTTTCAGACCCATATGGAGGGCTATCTTCGGCCCATTGAGGATTTTCTGACCGCGCAGTTTACCGGGGAGCTGCCGCAGAAACGCCTATTTGAGGCCATGCGGTATAGCCTGCTGGCGGGAGGCAAGCGTATTCGTCCGGTGCTGACGCTGGAGTTCTGCCGCGTCTGCGGCGGGGATTGGCGCACTGCCCTGCCCTTTGGCTGCGCGGTGGAGATGATCCACACCTACAGCTTGATTCACGATGATTTGCCCTGTATGGACGACGATGATTACCGCCGGGGCCGCCCGACCAATCACAAGGTATATGGGGAGGCGATGGCGGTTTTGGCGGGAGACGCCCTGTTGACCGCCGCCTTTGAAACCGCCGCCGCCGCCAACGCCAGCGCGGAGATACGGGCCGACGTGATGACGACCCTGGCCGGATGCGCCGGGGAGATGGGCATGGTGGGCGGCCAGGTACTCGACCTGGAGGGCGAGGCGCGCGAACTGGACGCGGCCTATATCCATCGCTTGCAGGAGCTTAAAACGGGCGCGCTGCTAAAGGCGGCCTGTGTGGTGGGCGTCCAGGCGGCTGGGGGGAGCGGGCAGGCGATCCAGGCCGCGGAGCGGTACGCCGCCGCCCTTGGGCTTGCCTTTCAAACCCGGGATGATCTGCTGGATGTGGAGGGCGAGTTTGAAAAGCTGGGCAAGGCGGTGGGGGCGGACGGAAAGAAAAATACCTTTGTCCGCCTCTATGGCGCGGCGCGCTGCCACGCGCTGGTCCGGGAACAGACCGAAGCTGCCGTCGCCGCGTTAGAGCCGTTCCAGGACAGGACGTTTTTGACCGAACTGGCCCGGCGGCTTGCGGAGCGGGACCATTGACCGCGCGGACGGAAATTGTTCAAAAAATGTTTTGGATTCGTTCACGATTCATTCAAATATGTCAGGTAGACTGAGAGTGTCAAAAGGAACACGGCATACCGTCCTTCGGGCGATCCGGAGGGAGACGGCGGGGTGGTCTCGTGCAACTCTTGACGTCATCTTATTCTCCTCTTTTCTCTTTCTTCAAACTGATATACGCCCGGCGGGGAAAACCGTCGGGCGTATATCAGTTTTTCCCAATTTCGTACAAAGAAAGGCGGCTAACTTCGTCGTTCTGCCAGATTGCAAAAAAACGGGAAAAAATAGATAATGATAGCGTAGAGGTTTTTTGAATTTTCACATTTTGGAAGGGAGAAAGGGTACATATGAAGCAGCTCAAAGACCGCATTCTCAAGGAGGGCAAGGTCCTGCCCGGCAACATTATCAAGGTGGACGGGTTCCTCAACCACCGCGTTGACCCACGGCTTATGCAGGACATTGCCGACGAGTTCGCCCGCCACTTTGACCTGCGCCAGGTCACGCTGGTCATGACTGCCGAAGCCAGCGGCATTGCCTTGGCTACCATTTGCGCCCATCGCTGGGGCCTGCCGCTGGTCTTTGCCAAGAAGGCCAAGAGTGACAACATTGAGGGTGGACTCTACCAGAGCGACATTTTCTCCTATACCTATAAAAAGAAGGTCACCCTGCTGGTATCCAACGAATGGATTCAGCCAAGCGACAAGGTGCTAATCATCGACGACTTCATGGCCAATGGCGAGGCCATCCGGGGCCTGGTGGACATCGTCAAGGAAGCGGGCGCGACGCTGGCCGGTGTGGGCATCGCGGTGGAAAAGGGCTTCCAGGGCGGCGGCGACCGGCTGCGCGCGGCGGGAGTTGACGTCAGGTCGCTCGCCATTATTGAACAGGCGGACGAGAACGGCATTCTCTTCCGGGAGGATTAAAGGTTGGAGAAGGTTGTCATTTTGGATTTTGGCGGGCAGTACAACCAGCTCATCGCCCGCCGGGTTCGCGCGTGCGGCGTCTATTGTGAGGTTAAGCACCACACGACGCCGCTGGACGCGCTACAGGCCATGGAGCCCATTGGAATCATTTTGACCGGCGGTCCCAACAGCGTCTATGATCCCGCCGCGCCGCAGATCGACCCAGGGGTCTTTGCGCTGGGAGTTCCCGTTTTGGGCATCTGCTACGGCTGTCAGCTGCTGGCCCACAGCCTGGGCGGCCGGGTTGTCCCCGCCGCCGGGGAGGCGGCGCGGGAGTATGGTAAGACCGAGACCTACTTCGACACGGGCTGCCGTCTTTTCCATGGGCTTCCCGAGACGGGGGTCAGTTGGATGAGCCACGGGGACTATATGGAAAAGGTTCCTGAGGGATTTACGCTGGCAGCCCATTCCGGCGCCTGCCCCAACGTCGCCATTGCCGATGAGGCGCGCGGGTTTTACGGCGTCCAGTTCCATCCCGAGGTCAGCCACACCGAGAACGGGACCAAAATGCTCCATAACTTTCTCTTTGAGGTCTGCGGAGCGAAGGGCGAGTGGTCCATGGGGGACTACCGCGCAAACGCCGTTTCCCAGCTCCGGGAGAAGATCGGGGACGGGAAGGTGCTGCTGGCGCTGAGCGGCGGGGTGGACTCGTCGGTCGCGGCAGCCCTGCTGGCCGAGGCCGTGGGGGAACAGCTGACCTGCGTTTTTGTGGACCATGGACTGATGCGCAAGAACGAGGGCGACGAGGTAGAGGCGGCGTTTTCCCAGTGGAAGGCGCGGTTCATCCGTGTAAACGCTGGGGAACGGTTTTTGAAAAAGCTGGCCGGGGTGACCGAACCGGAGGAGAAGCGGCGAATTGTCGGCGAGGAGTTTATCCGGGTTTTCGAGGAAGAGGCCAAAAAGCTCGGCCATGTGGATTTTCTGGCACAAGGGACCATCTATCCCGACGTCATTGAGTCGGGAGCGGGGGACGCGGCGGTCATCAAGAGCCACCACAACGTAGGGGGACTGCCTGACCAGGTGGACTTCCGGGAGATTGTGGAGCCGCTGCGGCTGCTGTTCAAAGACGAGGTGCGGCAGCTGGGGTTGGAACTGGGTCTGCCCGCGCAGTTTGTGTTTCGCCAACCCTTCCCGGGGCCGGGACTTGCGATTCGGATTATTGGGGAGGTCACCAAGGAAAAGGCTGATATGCTACGGGAAGCCGACGCCATTTTCCGGGCTGGGCTTGCGGAGGCGGGGCTGGACCGGGAAACAGACCAGTATTTCGCCGTGCTGACCAACACCAGAAGCGTCGGCGTTATGGGGGACGGGCGGACTTACGACTACACCCTGGCCCTGCGGGCGGTGACCACCAGCGACTTCATGACTGCCGGCTGGGCGCGGCTTCCCTATGACCTGCTCGATCAGGTTAGTACCAAAATTGTGAACCAGGTGCCGGGCATTAACCGGGTCGTGTATGATATTACGAGTAAACCACCGGCGACGGTGGAGTGGGAGTGACTTCACTTGTCGTAGGGCAATGTGATTGATCCGGTATAGGGCAATAACGCTTAGCCTCCGACATAGAAAAATAAGACCTTGCGTCTTACGACGCGGGGTCTTATTTTTGTCCTTTGGACTATCCTTTCCCTGCTTAACACAAGGATTTTAGGAACATTTAAATCACATGGCCCTACGACACCAACATAGGACTTTACCTCATTTCACCCTGGCCTGTCCATTCATCAGCATGGGCAGAAGCCAGTCACGGAGTTTTGTCAATTCTTGATTTTCAATCGCTTTTCGTTCTTTGAGTGCAAGTATCTTTTGAATTTTCTTCGAAAAAATGTCAATAATATTCTTTGGGGGGAAAATGGTGATGATGTCCAAAAGAGTATTTATTCTAATTCCCTTAAAGATACTACCTGTTGAGCTTGATGTTGCACTCTTGATAAAGGTATCACTCATAAAGTACATATACAGAAATTCTGGCGTAAATGCATCTGCGTTTGCCCGGATAGAGAAAACAGATTCATTTATATCCCATTTTTGTGGTTTGCTTTGAATTAAGTAGCACCGCCCGAGTGGGGCTATACTTGCAAATAGAATATCCCCAATAGAAATGTCTGATCGAGCGTGAATGATATTTCTTGCCGTTTCATTGACAGTATCACAACCCGAGAAATCAATAATTCCAGAAGTTGTAAGATTTTTCACTGTAATATATTGAATATCACCATCCCCCAGCACAAAGTTATCTCTTGGATTTAGTCCTGTATTGACGCCCGATATTCCGTGAGAAAGTGATTGAACTATCCACCCTCTCGGAACTTCCCGTTTCAACTGCTCATTCCAGACCATCTCGCCGCCGGAGTTGCGGTAGGGCTTCCCGTTTTCGTCAGGGAAATCGAACTGCACGAACCAGTAGTCGTAGAGGGTTTTTGCCATGGCTTCAAGCTCGGAGCAAAGTAAATTATTATTCTCAATCTTTATATCTATATCATAGAGGATTTTTGCCGATTTCTTCTGCTCTGCATAACCGGGAACGGGGACAATTACGGAATTGAGTACACTCTGGCTCAAATTCGTGATGTTAGTCTGTTGCGAATAACTATACTGCCTTCGACAGAAAGGAGAGCGCAAAGCATAGAACAAATACTGAGGAAGCACTATATCACAATTTGGCCTCAGCATAATGCAAAATCCGGAGTAACAAACTGGTTCGTGAATATTTTTTATGAACATAGATCGTCCGACCAACGCTTTATTTCCGTTGGATCTGACAAATAGAATATCTCCATCATGGAGCAAATCATCATCCGATACTATGCTGGCATCGATTTCCTGTAAAGTCTGATAGTCGGGAAATACCTTGCTTCCAAAATCTGCAACGCCTATTATTTTGCAGCCTGAAATCGCAGCTTGCCTATCATAGTTCATGCCGTTCCGTAGTATTCCAAGTTGGGACAATGATAACATTGCTGTCATAATGTCACCTTTCCTAACTGCTCCTTGATTTCGCTTTCAAGTTGACGGCCTGCTAAAAACAGTCCGTTCAACCTCATTGCAAATCCGTTCATTTTTTGATTAAATTCCTCCGGTGTCAGCTCTACGTACTCGATCTTCACTTCAAAATACTGCCCAGCAGAAAAGGATAACTTCTTCTGCTCGATGTCCTCATAGCTGACCGCCACGCAGAAATCATCCACCGGGTTTCCTGCATTGAAGGTGTCGATAATGAGGGCCATATCGTCTTCGCTGAGTACCGTTTTCTGATTTTTGCCGTCTACCTTTTCTTTTGTCCCCAGCTTGGATGCGTCCATCAAAACCACTTTGCCGTCCTTGTTCTCCTTATCCAGAAAGAGAACGGAGACATTGGTTCCGGTATTGGCAAATACGTTTGCGGGCATGGAAACCACACCCCGGAGCATACGATGGCTCACTAAATGCTCCCGCACTTTCTTTTGGATTCCAGAACCGGCCGTCAAAAAGCCTGTAGGGACAACAATAGCCGCTTTCGCCTTATCATCCATGGAGTAAATGATGTGCTGCAAGAACATCAGGTATATATCCATGCTGCTCTTTTTCTT
>JAAWHG010000040.1 GCA_022795735.1 Oscillospiraceae bacterium | reverse complement strand
AGAACACCGCCGTAAATCGCGGTAACCTCAGCCTCCGGCGGCCTGACGCCCGGCGGCGGAACAATCTCCGCCCAACGCTTCTGTATCTGTCCGCCATACGCGGCATACGCCCACGCCCGCGCCGGTTCGGCTTTCATGTAATACCCCGCCGATTCCAAATGGGCGCCGAGCCGCTTGTAGTAGTTCATCCGCCGCAGAATCTCCCGCCGCAGCGCGGGGATAAAATCCTCGTTGGTCACATCGGTCCAAAGCCGGAAGTACCCCGGCTGCCCGCCGTACTCGAACCATTCCAGAATCGCGGCGTCCCGGTAGACCGCTTTCAGCGCCGTTTCCACCGCCGCCCGCGTTCCCATATGGCGGTGAACGTACCAACTGTCCCGCAGCACCCGCCGCTTCTCCTCCAGGGTGTAGTCCGGGTTCCACCAGTCCACCTTGAAGTCGTAGGCCAGGATGTCCAGCAGCTCCTCCGGCAGCCTGTCCAGCCGGGTATATATCCGGAGCCGGTCCACTTCCTCAGCCTCAAAGGACAACGCTTTCGCCGCCGTCGCCGCCAGCGCCCGCAGCGCAGGCGCATCCCGCAGCGGCGGCGGGAGCGCAGATAGAAGACTTTCCATGTCCAGCCCATGGCGCACCCGTTCATTCATTTTCATAACCACCGTTGATGCAGTTGACCGCCCGCACTCGGGCCGCCTGCGGGACCATCTCCGCCGGTACCGCCACGCCCGGCGCGCCGTCCCGCAGCGGGACGAACACCGGCGAGCGCAGTTCCACCCGCTTGATGCCGCTCGCCATCAGCATGGAGATCAGCCGGGACGGATTGATGTCCCGCCCCAGCTTCCCCCTCTGCCACGCAATGTAAGAGCGGACCGCCTCGCCCACATCCCGTTCCATCTGCGCCCCGCTCTTTTCCCCCTCGCGCGGCATATACCAGGTCAGGTCAATATCGTATTCCACAATCTCGGGGTCCTCGACCGAAACGAGATCGCACAGGGGCCGCACGCTGTCGGGCGAACACGCCGCCAGCACCTTGCCCTTGATTTCCTCGTTGGCGATCGTTCCGTCCTTCATCAGCACGTACAGCTTCACCACGCACGGCTCCGGCGAGTTGACCGCCACGTCGGCGATCTCGGTGCTGACCTGTTTTGCGTAATAGATGTACGCGCCCCGCGCCCCGGCGCAGCTATAGGTGTCCATGCTCAGGCGCAGCAGCTCATAAAACTCCTCATCGGTCGCCGCGTCCGCCCCGCCGCCCGATTCGGTCAGGTTTTCACAGGATTGCAGATACGGGAACGGGTCCACCGCGACATTGATCTGTCCCGGCAGAAACCCATTACCCGCCGTCCCCGTACTCTGGCACCCGGCCTCTACCACGGCGAAGGTCTCCCCCGGGTCCACGCACCCCTCCTCCAACGTCTCCCACACCAGCGTACTCCCGGCATCTGTCACGCGGGTCCCCTTTGGAATCAACACCGCGAACGCCTGCGGCTCCGAAATGGTAAACCGCATCCTGCACCCCGCCGCTCTGGCCTGCGGCCTTTGTACGTCGTGGAACAGCTCCGCCAGCGCATCCAGATTTTCCCCCGACGCGAAGCGGGGGAGGTTCTGGTTGGCGGCCCGGTTGGCCTGAGCCATCAGCAGAAGGATCGCCGAGGCCATCCAAGAGAGGAACAGCCGGACCTTTCCCCCCGCGTCAACCGGCGCGCCCGTAATCTGTTCAAAGAGCGCCGTCAACTGAACAGTCAGCCCGTCCGCGTCCAGCTCAAAAAATGGGTAGCCTGTTTCCCTGTTCATAGTTCATAATGTTCCTCCCTCGATCTCAATTGTCACGACCGGGACCAGCCGTCCGGGCCGGGCCGGGTCGCTTAGCGCGTCCACGTCCCCGACCCGCGCCCTCGGCTCCCAGCGTTCCACCGCCTCACGCACCGGTGCGACCATTCTCGACCGCGCCACCGGCTCCGGCTTGTCCAGAAAGCTCATATCCAACCCGAACTCCCGGTACAGCGGAACCGAGCCTTTCGGCGTTGCCAGAACCGTCGCCACATTGGACAGGATGCGCCGCACCGTATCGTCTTCGACAAACGAAAAGTTTTTCACATCCTCCGCCGATACCTTGTAAGTCACGCCCGCCCCTCCTAATAACGCAAATATTCCTGTAGTTTTACCGAGACCTCCACCGCATACAGATCCCCGTTTATGTCGGTGTGTTCCAAAACCGAATTGATGCTGAGGATAGACCACCGGAACCGCCCATAGGCATGGCGGCCAATGGTCAGCGGGACGGCCTCGCCCGTTCTCTGATATTTCCAAAGCTTCTTGATTTCCTCCATGGGGTCCACGCCGAGCTGTGCGCACAGCGTCATGGAGAAATTGAAGGTGTCGGGATTCAGGCCGGTAAACTCCGTCAGCGCGTTTCCTGCGTGACGCTTGTGGACGGCGTAATTGGCCGACCCGCCCCACTTCATATCGTGCAAAGTCCGCACCATATCCCGGCTCACCTCAAACACGATATCGCCCAGACACCCAATCAGCGCCAACCCGATTCACCTCCTAACCAACGCGCCCCAGAACAAAGCCGTTTCCGGTCTCATCGAACAGGCATAACACCCGCTCATTGACCTTTGGCATCCATGGCAGGATTATCAGCTCGTGCTTATGGCTGGCAAAAGCAGCCTCGCCGCCCCCGCCGCTCTCATATTCCGTCCTCTGCGCCCCCTCGTATCCGGGGATAAAGGGCGGCGAGGCCAGCACATAGAGCCAATCCGACACCTCGCCGGTATCGAGAAACCGCACCTTCGCGGTCCGCTTCCCGTTGTCCGCATTCGTCACGATACCCTGCCTTACCATTACTTCCCCCTATCGCCAATCTGCAAATACTGTACGCATTTCCAGATGAAGCCCCCTCGGAGAGCAGAAAAGGGGCCTCGGGGGAAAACTGGTTTTCCCCCGAAAGCGCATACCTGGCCGCGTAGCGGCGCGTTTTCCGCAGAAAACGCATGCGCTTTAATACCCTTTCAGACATTTCCGCATTGTGATCTCCGTTGTATATCCGCTCTGGCTCAGACTGTGCCTTGCCTGGCCTATGAAGTATTTGCCCGAGAAGCCGCCCCAGCCGTCGAGCTGAACCGTCTGCCCCGCCGCAATCCAGGGATTCCCCGGCAGGGTGAAAACCGCCGTCCTCGCGTACTTGTTGTACAGCCGCAGATACTTTTCCGCCAGCGTCTTCGCCTCGCCGGGACTGTCCGCCTTTTCGTGGATCTCCAACTGCCGGTTGTTCTCGCTTTCGGCGTTGTAGTCCGAAGCCCTGGCAATACCTTCGATACACTGTCCCGTAGACGGGTCGACGCAGCGCACCCGGCAGGAGGCGTACTTCGTCCCCGCCGAACCGGATTTCAGGTCATACTTGAGATACCGCCCGCCGCCTTTCTTCAAAATCAGCGACACCGGCTTTGCCTCGTATATCCGCTCGTCGAACAGTACGATTTCCCCGTCCGTTACTTTGAAAATCAGGCCGGCATCCTTGCACAGCCTTTGCAGGAAAGCGGCGTCGCTGGTTTCCCGCTGGTCCTTCCGTTTGTAAACCGGGTCAAACGCCGAATCGAAGCGGCATTGCATCCCGTTCTCCGCCGCAAGCTGCTTCGCGATCCCGGACAGGGACATCCCCTGCCATACCCTTGTCTTTTTGGTCTCCCGCATCGACCCGCTCCAGGCCAGCGCATTGGCCTTGATTGTCACCACGGACGGCGGCCCGGACGCCTGTACGCAGTCCAGCTCAAAGGACCCGCAGGGAAGCCGCGCGTCCTTTCCGTCGCTTTTTTCATTCTCCCGGATGATATCCGCCTGAATGGTCAGTCCTCCGCCGGACGCCTTGTCCACGGCCTCCTCCAGCCAATGCAGCATCCACAGCCCGTCCCGGTCCTGGAGCTTGATGGTCAGATCGTCGGCCTCGCCCTCCCCCGCGTCGAGGTAAGCCAGTTCCAGCAGATAGTCCGCAATGTCTTTCGATATGTCGGTCCCGGCAAATAAGACTTTCGCCTTTGCCCGCCGGGCGAGCCTTTCATTGCTCATTTACAACCGCCCCTCTTCGTGTTATACTGATAGCAGAAAATATTTGGAGGGAGGAGCATGACGAACAGCATGACGGATAAACAGTTTGACAAAATCATAAAAATGATCCGCATGGTTCTGGACGGCTGCCGCGATCTTGACGAGGCAAAGAGAAAGATCGACGAATTGACGGAGGACAAGCCCGTTAACCATCCGCCCGAACCGAAAAACTGACCAAGCCCGGCCCCGGAGCATTCCGGAGCCGGGTTATTTTCGCTTCCAGGGCGGCAGCCGTTCGTCCAATCCCGCCGCCTCCGTGACCTCTGGCAGCGCCAGCACGATTCCCGCCGGGAAGGAATAGAAACCAAAGTATTGCTGATTGCACCGCATCAGCGCCCCGGTAAGGGACGCGGATCCAAGCTGTGCATAGGCAATGCTGTCCCACATGTCTCCCTGTACAGTCGTGTACGTTTTCATGTACGTGCCTCCAGATACAGAGCTTTTATGCGCTCAGCTGTCGTTTTGCGTTGTTCTCCACAATGAATGCTTTGATCCGCTCATACTCCCATCCGCATTCGACAAGGCCGCTCACGAGATACTCCATAGACTGGACAGCCCGCAGCTCCTCCGGCGAAAAGCAGTCGCGAAGGCTTTCCGTTTTTCCAACACCGAATTTCTCGCGCAGCTGGTTCGCGTCCATGCCGAACAGAGTCCTGTAGATGCAGTTCGTGTAAAGGGAATAAGCGTGTCCGTGCATCCGCTCGTTTTCCGCCGACTGCTGGTTCGCCTTTGTCAGTGCCTGTCGGACAGCGATCCCCTTCTGCCGCTCTATCACCTTTCCCAGAAGCGCCGCTTCCATTGCGTTAAACTGCCTGATATACGCCTCTTTGAATTTCATTGCCAGTTCGCCGGTATAACCCATAACCAGCAGCGTAAAGCCGTCTCTGGTCATAACACATGCCCTCTGCAATCTTCCGCGGGAATCCGTATATGTAATACCGCCAAAATTGGCGGCATTAAATTCCGGGCTGCATCCCAGATTGTGAATATCGCGCATCACCTTATCATGCGCTTTCCCGAATGTCAGCGCCACATCCAGACTCGTAACCGCCGTGCGTTCCTCTTTCCCGAATTTCCTGACTTCTACCAGCATTTTTATCAATCCTTCCTGTTGATTTCATAAAAAAGTACGTTTTCACGACAGCCCCCTCCGTCTCGCGTCATAGGCAAGCTCCGCCTGGATATAAGCGACCCTGTCCCGAAACTCGCTGCTGTCGAGAAATTCCCGGAAGCTCCCAACGGTTTCCTCCGGCGTACCGGGCGCGACAGACAGGTTGAAGGTCACAGAGATATTGGGCGCACCGCCGCTCCCGGAATCCGGCGTTTCATCCGCAAGCAGTCCCATTCTCCGCCCTGCCTCGGCCCACAGCCCGGCGCCCCGCTCCCGCCTGGACGCCGACAGCGGAATCACCGCCTCCGGCCCATCCTCGGCCACCAGCCCGATATGGGGCCTGTCCAAAATGCCGCCCTCAGCCCAAGCGGTGTAGTGATAATAGGCCGCTTCGCTTCTGAGGATGGCGGTCGGTGTCATGCCTCCCGCCGGAAGCAGGGACAGCGAGCCCTGCGCCGCGTTCAACTGCCGGATCGCCTCCCCGGACAGCCTCGCGTAAACCCGCCGGACCTCGGCCAGATTTGCCGGATCGTTGGCCTCGTCGATGAACGCCTGAACGATTGCGTGGGCGGCGGCTTTGGATTCGGTGCTTTTGTCCATCGCCTCGATGCTCTCATCCATCGTCTTCTGAAAATTTCCGTAAGCCTCCTCCCACTCCGGCTGGAGGTTGACGGTCGTTTCCGCCGCCTTTTTCTCACTCTCCTTGAGATCGATGTACACCTTCGCAAATTCCCGGAGCGTTTCCAAGTCCTCCTCGCTCGCCGCCCCGGCCAGTCCGGCCAGGAGGTTTGCGCTCTCCTGACTGTTGTCGCGCGACAGCTCGCCGATCAGTGTGTAAAGCCCGCTGACATCTCCCACATACCGGCTCAAAAGCTCGATATTGTCCGTCCGCGCCGTCCAGTTGTCGATCTGGCTCCGCATCGCGTTTTCGACGCTGCTGAGATTGGACGGAGCGGTCTTCTCCGCCTCGTCCCACAGGCTGTACTGTCCCTGTATGGCCTCCAGCGCCGCGTCATAGGCTTCTCCGTAAGCCTCCGCCAGCTTCTCAACGTCCGCCGTGACCGCTTCCAACGGCCCCGGCATAGCTCCGACGCTTTCGGCGGCCTCGTCCGTCCCCGCCGCGAATTGGCCCGCACCGTCCCCGGCGACGCCCATTTTCTCGGCAACGCCATCCAACGCTTCGTTATAAAGCAGCAATTCTTTGTCCGCTTCCGCAACGGCTTCATTGCCCTGTGCAATCTGCTGAGTATAGTAGTCGGCTTGCCTGAAGATATATCCGTACTGTAGCTCGAGTGCATCCATCTCTTCACGCAGATTGCGGGTTTCCGCTGTTGTATCCGCGCCGGACGATCTTATGGCGGCATCGTCCAATTTCTTTTGAAGCTCTTCCCGCCTGCGAAGCGGTTCTTTGTATTGCTCCTCAAGCTCAGCCCGGTTGATCTCGGCCAGTTCGATGTTCACCATGGCCGTTCCCATCGAACCCGCGATTTCTTTGATCCGGTCCTGAAGCTCCTCCATCATGGCCTGCTGCTTCATGGCCTCTATATTTGCCCTGATTGCCTCAGTCGAACCGTTGACCGCACGGGTTACGCGCCCATATTCGTCCGCTGTCTGACTGATGCAGCCCGACAGTTCTGGCGCTATCTCCAACAGTCCGGCCAGCGCCCCCTGATAAAGAATCTCCTGTTCTCTGGTACGGTCTTGCACCGCGCCCAGCTTTTCAATTTTGGAAAGGTATGCTTCCGCCGCCGCCGCGTTGGCCGCCGCCTCATTCTCAATGTCGTGGACGCTGGTTTCCTCCAGCGTCCGGTTCAGGTCCTTAACCGCGCTGTTCAGCTCAACCGCCGCCGGGACCGCCGCTTCCCAATCAGCTTTCAGCGCCGCCCCAAGCCCAATCATTCCTCCAACCGCAGCGCCGACTCCCAGCAGACCGCCGGACAGTCCTGCAAAAAGTCCTGCTGTCTTCGCGGTATTGAACAGCTTAATTGCGCTGTTTGCCGCCGTCACCGCCCCGGCGACCGCTGCAAAGCCCCCCGCCGTGCCGGTGAGTATTTTGACCAGCCCAGGCGTTTTCTGTACAAACTGGTCCACGCCGCCGGTCAGCGTAGTCAGCGCCTTTGCTCCCCAGCGAAGTTCCGGCGTAAACTGTTCGCCAATGGTGATCTTCAATCCCTCGAAAGCCGACTTCATGAGGGTCACATCGCCGCTGAGGTTGTCCAGCTTGATGCCGGCCATGCGCGCGGCGGCCCCGGCGCAGTTGTCGATCTCCTCCTGGAGGCTCCGGTATTCCTCCTCCGTTGAATTGAGGATCGCCAGCAGTCCCGAGTAGCCGCGCAGTCCCGCAATTTCCTTGGCGTTCATGACCTTTTCGGCCTCGCTCATCTGCGCGAACTTCCCGCGCAGCTCGTCTATGGTCCCGGCTAGGCCCTTCATGGTCCCGTCCGCCCGGATGGCGGAAAACTCATACGCACCGAACGCTTCCCCGGTCAGGGTCACGCCCTCGAGCAGTCCGTTGAAGATGTTGACCAGCGCCGTCCCGGCCCGGCTCGCCTTGATGCCGCTGTTGGCCATCAGCCCGATTGCGACAGCGGTGTCCTCCGCTGAGAAGCCCAGCGCGGCGGCCACCGGCGCGGCCCGCTGGAAGGTCGAACCCATCATGCCGATGTTGGTATTGGACCGGGCCGACGCCTGCGCCAGGATGTCGGAGAAATGGGCGGCGTCCGCCGCCGTCAGGCCAAAGGCGGTCAGCGAATCGGTGATGATGTCGGAGACCGACGCCAGATCCTCCCCGCTTGCCGCCGCCGCGTTCATGACGCCGGACATACCGTCCAGCATTTCCCGCGTGTTCCAGCCCGCCATTGCCATGTAGTTCATGGCCTCGGCGCTCTGCTGCGCGGTAAATACCGTGGACGCCCCCAGCCGCTTGGCCTCGTCGTTGAGCGCGTTGATTTCCCGCTCCGACGCCCCGGCGATAGCCTCCACCGCGCTCATGGCCCGGTTAAACTCCGCCGCCGTACGCGTGCATTCAGCAAAGCCGTCCGCCAGCTTTTTCAGCCCGTTCAGGACGCCCGCCGCCGCCAGCGCGGCGGACACCGCTTCCACGGCCTCCGTGCCGGTCTTCCCGGTCTCCCTCGCGCCCGCCGCGACGCGCTCCTGCGCCCGTTTCAGGCTCTCCAGCTCCCCGGCGCTTTTCCGGCCGGCCGCGCCCAGGTCGTTCAGATTTACGCCGGCCTCCTGGAGCCGTCCGGCGAGCGCGTCCGCCTTTTTCTCCTGCTCCTTCATGGCGGCGCTGGTCCTTCTGAAGCTCTCGCCCAGAACGGTTTCCCGCTCCTCCAGCGCTGCCTTTTGGCGTTCCAGCGCGGCGGTGGCTTCCCCGTCTTTTTTCGCGTTTTCGATTTGTTTTTCCAGGAAGCCTTTTTGGTCGCTTACCTTCTCCTGCCTTTGTTCAAGATACTTTAGCTTTGCGCTGGTATTGTCGATTGCTTTCTGCAAGCTTTGGTACGCAGAAATATCCTTTTGGATTGCATTGACCTTTTTAATCTCCTCGCCCAGCCGCAGAAATTCCCTCTGTGCCTCGGTCAGCGTCGCCTTGAATCCGCCATTCAGGACGGCGTTAAAGGCGAACTGTGTTTCAAACAGCCGTCTCCCTGCCATCTATGTACCGCCCTTTCGCTCAATTGCGTCCATCGCCAGCCGCACCCAGCCCGACAGCTCGTCCAGCGGCAGCCGCGCCCAGTCGAGGGCGCAGCCGCCAAGCAACTTTGCTAGCCCCGCGCAGATGTCATAGATTCCATCGCCTCCGATTCGACGCGCACGAAAAAACGGTTAAACCTGGAAATGACCGCCCGGAAATCGACCGCCGCCAGTGCCTCAATGGTTTCCACGGAGACAAAGGCCCCGCCCTTTTCGTCCCGGTCCGTGCAGACCAGCGCCGCCACATAAGCCTGCATCCCGTCGTTAAAGGCGGTAGACGGGACCGTCCGCCCGGTATTTTTGAAGTACGCTTCCTGCGCCCGGACGATCACCGAGCCGTTGATCCGGTCCAGGTCGAACCGCAGCGTCTCAATCTTCCGCCCCCGCCAGTTGAGAGGCCTTTTCAGCTCGTATGTAAATTCACCGCCGGGGTCCCCTGTCTGCTCATAGAGGTCGGAAATCCGTTCCGCCTCCGCCGCGTCCTCCTCGATCCCTTCCAAATCCAAAGTCTTTTCCGTATCCATAATGCAAAACCTCCAATAAAAAATATTTCAGAATCAACGTACTCGCCGCCAGACGCAGCCCTGCCGGAGGCCGGAAGGGGGCCCCAGGGGGAAACTGGTTTCCCCCTGGAGGCGCATACCTGGCCGCGAAGCGGCGCGTTTTCCGCAGAAAACGCATGCGCCCGCCTTATACCATACCGATTGCCTTGCGCAGCAGCGCGGCGCTGTCCTTGCCGTTGATGCGGTGGATGATGTTGAGCTGGTCGATAAAAATCTGCTCCACATCGTCCACATACACGGCGTATTGACACATGGAGAAGGACGCTTTCGCGTTCCACTCTTTGTATGTCTCAATGTCTCCCATATCGATTTCCGTAGGCCGGATTGCCATTTCAAAGCGCGCAGCGCGCAGTTCCTCCGTCCTTGTCACGGCGTCAAAATGCTGGCTGGCGTCATAAATCTGGATGTCATGCCACTCGTTTGTACCTAGCCGGACCAGGGCGTCATGGCTGGAAAATTCCATGCTGACTGTCATTGCGTCGATCATTCCGCAGAGCGGAATATTGATGTCGCCCATAATGCCCGCGCCACGGGAGGTTGTCTGCTTGTATTTGATGGCCATCCCTGTGACCTTGACCACGCCCGGCAGTTCGATTCCGTTTTCGTAAAGCTTGTAAATAATGTGCCCGTTCGGGTATAACATAATCTTGATTCCCCCAATCATTCGTAAATAAAAACAGCAGCCGCCCGAAAGCGGTTGCTGTTTTTATTTCGTCCTACTTGTGTTTTGTTTGCTTCTTGACTGGCGTTTCTAACGCCTTTTCAATGCTCCATCCCATCATCAAACGATGATAAAGTGTTCCCGGTCTAATACCTAACAAAGCAGCCCATTCCCCGATGGTCTTGGACTTTCCTTTGTACTCCAAAAAATGGTTGTTTCGACGGTTATTGCATTGAACTTTTTTCGTAGCCCAACGGCAGTTTTCAGGAGAATAGCCCTTGTTGTTGTCAATTCGGTCAATCGTAAGCCCATCCTCGTATCCGTTTTTCAGCGCCCAATCCAGAAACTCCTCAAATCTCATCCACTCTTTGCAGATGGAAATTCCGCGCCCTCCGTATCTCTTGTAAGCAACATGTGACGGATAGTTGCACCTATTAAACATAGATTTCCACGAATTATAAATTCTCGGATATCTCGTGATCGGTGTATCGGTCATTAAACACCCGCAGCTTTTGGTGTTTCCACTCCTAAGACTGCTAGTGTTAACCTTGACCATCTTTCCGCAGTCACACCGGCATTCCCACAGCCTGTGCCGATTTTTATCATGCCCTGTAAACTTCACCGCCACCAGCCGCCCGAATCGCTGACCAGTCAGGTCAATTACCTTCCCCATATTTCGGCCCTCTGTTTGTTCAATACCTGCAAGCGTTTTTTGAGAAGGTTTTGCTCATGGAAAAGCAAGGCTTCCTGTAACTGTACCAGATTTGAAGTGTAGATTTTGCATGTCCAAGTCTGCAAGAGATTTTCGTGGCAATATTCTACCCGAATAACCGGGCGTTCATGATGTGCATTTGGGGTTACATTCAGGGAGTAACAGACTTTTGTAAATAGGGGCAGAAAATAAAGCCGGTTGCTCTGGATTGGGTGTCTTGAATGTTTCTCTAAGCGCTTGGAAAACCTGTTTACCTTCTGCTGGACCGTTCTCATACTTCTGTCCCATATTAAGCAAGAAAAACCTTCAAAGCAATACGTTTCGTCACTCCCACTGTGACATTCATTGAGTTCGGAAGCATAAATCAAAGATTCGTTAAAGTTTGGATTAATCCCGATTCTCAATTCTGTTTCCCCTAAATTTGATGGTACAAATAGTGGTATACATTCAAACATTCTAAAAAAACCTCCTTGATTTTTCCCAGGAGGTTTGATAGAATGAATTTATCAATCCTCCGGGGTTGGTGTGTAGAGTGTTGGTGTAGCTTGCGAGGCAGCCAACACTCTATTTTTTTTGCGCCAAAAGCAGGTGTATTCCTTGTCGGATTGCTTCCGCTCTCGTTATACCATGAGCATCACAGTAAGCATCCAACAGCTTTGATGTTTTATCATCAATCCTAACTTTAACATCGTTTTTTTTAGGATTTTCAGCTTTTGGCCTGCCCGTCCGTGGAGACATTGCATCACCTACTTTCTGAGTTCCACAAATTTATTATAATTTACGGAACTCAAAAAGTCAAGAGGTTTTGAAAAAATTCTTCTCCGCCTTCTTATATGCTCAAAGCGTTCTCCATATAGCTGGGATCGAAGCATAGCAGGAAATCGATCTCCTGCGCAGGGACCGGCGGCGCGTTGTAAATCCGCAGCGTAATGATACCGTCCAGAATCTTGTCAACGGAGTTGTCGTCGGCCAGAACCTCCACCCGCGCCCCGTTGAGATAGCCTCCGCCGGTCAGGCCGTTGAGCCAGGTGTTGCAGGTCGTGACCAGCGAACGTACCAGCGCCGTATTCATCGGCTTGTCCAGTTTCGGCCAGAAGGTGCGGATCAGGGTATTGCGGATGAAGTCAAACATGCGGGATACCGGGATAAACTGGTCCTTCACGTCGGTATTCCCCGGATAGCAGGCGGTATAGTTCCCCTTGGCGACCCAGCCCGTATCCATGAAATTGACCGCCGTGACGACGCCCCAGCTCCCCGCGATCAGGTTGACCTGGGGCCACGTCAGGCTGACTTCGGTCCCGTCCTCCAGGCAGCAGCCGTCGATTTTCAGATTTTTGTTGCTGGGCGATTCATACGGGATGCCCTTGTTGCCGCTGTCCACCTCCGCCATCAGCCCCGCAAGCTGGACGCTCAGATGGAACCGCCGGTCCCCCATGGTTCCCAGCGGCCAGCAGGCGATCTGGTTCGGGTCCACCAGATTCTTTTCATTCTTCCAGGCTGACAAACCGGTATAGTCGGTCACGCCGTCCTCTCCGCACGGGATGTCCACCAGCGCTTTCCCGCCGAACAATCCGCTGACGTTGTCCGCCTTGGTCGCCATGACCGCCGCGACGGTCGTCAGATGAGACCAGCCCGGCGCCAGAATCAGGTCCGGGGTCATTCCCACCACCGTCATGCACCGGTCAACCTGGTCCAGCCCCTCCACGATATCGTCCTCGTCCACCGCCTCCGGGTCTGCGGCGGCATAGCTGACCGTCAGCATGGACGCCTCGTAATGGCTGCCCCCCTCCAGCAGTTCCACCGCGCAGCTCTCATCCTCATATAGCAGGATGTAGTCAACCTCCGCCTCCAGCGTGTCCTCCCCATCCTTCACCGTGACCGAAGAAGGGATCGCGCCGGCGTCAATCTGCGCCCGGTGCCTGCTCACCGCCAGTGCCGCCGCCTCGACATCCTTCCGCATCGCCGCCGGGTCCAGCACGTTCAGGAAGATGACCGGCTGCATCCCGAACAGCTTGAAGTGGGAATACATCGCCTCGCACAGCGTGTAGCGCTTCCAGTCATCCGAATACCCGAGCTGTTTCACCGCCTCGGCCCAGCTCGTGCACAGCACGGGCCGCATGGCCGCCACCGGCTTTTCCGCCCGGTTGACCGGCGCGGTCCCCACCACAAACGGAATGCTCACCGCCGCCACGCGCGGCGTCGATACCTCTGTCGCAAGCTCATAGACGCGCACGCCTAACTCAGCCAAAATAATTCCTCCTTTTTTGTTGCAAAGCAGAACGACACCGCCCTAAAAACGGTGTCGTTCATCATTTCTCGCCTTTCCGCGCGGCCCTGCGGTACGCCTCGTAGAGCGCGTTTCCCGGCGTCCGCACCCTGACCCGCGCCCCGGCCAACTGTTTCCCGGGCACGAGCAGGGCTTTGACCGCCGGTTCCTTCTCAATCGCGCCCGCCAGCGCCCGCAGGGCGTCCTCTTTGTTTCCCCGGTAAATGCTTCCGCTCTGTGCCAGCCCCTTGATATTGGGGCCGATATAGCACCAGAAGCCCTTGGCCCGCTCCGGCGGGGCGTCCGTCGTTTTCCGCTCCGCGCGCCTCGCGCCCTTCTCCTTCGCTTTCGGTTCCGCTTCCGTTTTGACGTCCGTTTTCATTTCCAAATCCGCCATACCGCAGCACTCCTTTTTTTGATTGTTTTCCGCACAGACCGCATCCGCCCTATAACGGCCTCGCCGCCCGTTTCCCGCCGCTGGCGATTTCGATTGCGGCCAGATTTTCGACCGGCGGCAGAATCCAGCTTGTAACCATTTCTCCGCTGTAATAAGGGTCCGGCCTGTCGTTTTTGTTGAACGGGTAGACCATGGTGCTGATCCCCTCGTCCAGATCAAGGCGGAACTGCCCCCCGACGCAGCCCCGCTCCAGCAGCGAGACGCGAAACTGCTCCATCACCTGGAGCAGCGCCATGGTCCCCCGCTCCATATTTCTGTCGTAAACGCAGAACACCGACCGGACCACGGTCCCCGCCGTCATCTGATTATGCCGGAACGCGCCTTCTCCCCGCTTTTCCACGCCGTCATGCCCCGTTACGACTTGGTGCAGCACATAAGGGGCTCTTTTTTCGTAGGACTTCACGTCCGGCAGCCGCATCAGGTGGACTTCCGGCGCCCGGTCCCTCGGGGCGATCCCGTTATCCTCCTTCTGTTCCCGCACCGGCAGCGTCTCATTCTTCAGCACCTCTTCGGTAAACGCTTTCAAATCCAGCAGTAATTGTACTTTCGTCATTTGCTTTTACCTTCCAGCTTCTTTTGCACTTGCTTGTCAATCTCCGCGTCGAAAACTTCCTTTGCCTCCCGCTCCAGCGCGGCGCTGACCTCCTCGTTTTCCAGCATCTGCGCGACCGAACCGCCCATGATTTCCTGAAGCTTGCTCCCGTCTCTTTCCATCCTTCCGTCGTGTCCCTTGAAAGCGGCAATCCTCCTGAAAATACCGATATGACCGTTGGGCATTTTCGCCACGAACGCCCCTTCCAAAACGGTCGGGCTGGTCGAGCCCAACTGATGGCCCCGCGCGGCGACGCCGGGATAGTACCAGTGTTCCGTCCCGTCTATCCCCACATCGCCGTCCGCTTTGACCGGCACGCGGCCCCGGCTTCTGTCCTGCATCGGGTAAGCTGGAGCCGAACCGCCGAACTTGTGCAGCGGGATTTTGTGTCCGGCAAAGGTCAGCTCCGCCCGGACGCCGAGCTGGTGGCTGTAGACCACGCTTTTGCTTTCGCTGTTTTTTTTCACTTCTCTTTTGTTTATGTCGTATTGCCGCCGGATTTCAGTGGCGGCGCACGTGCTGACACGCCTTGTCGTTTTTTTCAGGGCTTCCCTAAAAGCGCTCTCATACCCGCCCTCAATATTTGCCAGTATGGCCCGCGCCTGTTCCAGCCGTTCGCTCCCGGATACTGTGATTTCAGCCATTGCAGCACCTTCTATTCATCTGTTTCCGCCAGCCGAAGCGCCAGCATACCGCTGTCCTGTCCCGATTCCATGACATAGAACAGGCGGAAGAAGGATTCTCCCGCCGCGTCGTTCATTTCAAAGACGGACCCAAATTCCGGCTGTTTCCCGCCGGTATCCGCCAGCGCGAGATGCACGGTCAGCACCCGCTTGTACAACCCCTCGCCGTGGTCCTTCTGGGTTTGCAGGAAATTCTTTTCCTGTTTCCCCTGCAACCCGGTTTCCCCCGCGACGACAAGGACATCCCGGTACGTCTCCCCGTCGAAACGAATATCCCGTTTTTCCGCAAACTCGTCCCCGTTCAGGAACACCGCGTGAATATCCGCCGCCGCAAAATCTTTGAACGTCCGCTTTTTCTCCGTTCCGTCCGGGTCCTCCGCACCGCCGTAATCCATCGTAAAATCAAACAGCACGCCCATATCCGCCCGCCCTCAGCTCCTCTTTGATTTTCCGGTACGCCATGGCCTCCTCTGTGCCCGGCGTTTCGAGCCGCTTGCGCATAGACGGGAACTGCCCGGTGGAGACGATCAGCCCCAGCGCCTCGGGGTGTTCCTTGACAAACACCCGCAACGCGTCGGGTATCCCGCCCTGGTATGTGGTGTACTGCCTCGCGACGCCCCTGACGCTCGGCCCGCAGTACACACACGGGTTGGGCAGCTTTGTGAACTCGCCGGAAGGGGTACACTCCGTTCCGCCGCTGTCTCCGCTCTGCCGGACTTCGACCGGCGCTTCTTCAGCCGCCGCCGTATTCTTTTTTCTTTCCGCCATATCACAATTCCTTTCCGGCGCCTCAGCACACCTCGGCGACAAGCCAGCTGTCCACCTTATCCGGGATGGGCAGGGGTCGGGCGCAAGCCTCCAGCACCTTCCGCTCCGGCTTGTGACCGATGTAGGCGTGGAGCAGCCGCGCCGTCTCGGCGGTGACAAGCTGCTTGGACGCCTCGTCGTAGTAGGAGCAGAGGCCGTAGGCCCGCATGAAGTCCACGTCCGGGGAAATCATCAGAATCATGTTGTCGG
>JAAWHG010000039.1 GCA_022795735.1 Oscillospiraceae bacterium | reverse complement strand
GCTCGGCTTTGTCAAGAACTTTTTTTATTTTTTTCGGTCCTTTTTCTCAGCCCCGCCTTCCGGCGGGCCGCTGTCCCTCAGCGCTCCGATATAATAACATCTAGGTCGAAATTTGTCAAGCACTTTTTTCATTTTTTTCAATTTTTTTTACAGACACAATCCCTAGTGTCAAAATTGGGAGCAAACCCCAAAATAGCAGATCTCCGTACAAATAGAAGGAATTGGGAATCATGGGAACTGCCCACAAAAGCGCCGCACTTGCTCCCGCGGTCAGCCATGCCGCCAGCGAAATTGCCGACGACGGCCTCGCGCCACGGAGGGCTTTTCGTCCCGCCAGCAGCAGCAGCGCCAGCAAACAGCAAAAGCCCAACGCCAGCAACGCCGAGATCAACGCCTCAAAGCGCTCCATCACGCCCAACACCGAAATGCTGCGGCTCATCAGCCAGAAGGGATTGGACGACTGTTTTGCCAGCGGAAGGCTCAGCGCTCCCGTGCATACCAGGCTAAGCGCCACCGCCAGTCCTGCCGCCAGCAAATACCACCGCCCGCACCGCCCCTGGCTTCCATCCATGCGGTCCAGCAGAAACAGTCCAACGGCGGGCAGCAGCAAAACCCCCAGCGGCCCCAACAACTCAGACGGCTGTCCCGCCGGACGGAGGTTTTGCAGTTCCACATCGGACGCACCAAAGACCAAGGTAAATACCAGCAGCGCGCCTACGAACAAATACAAAACCCCTCCAAACCGGCAAACCGTCGCCGTTGATTTGCTCGCCGTCAGCGCCGCCACTGCCAGCAGTACCACCGGAATCATCGGAAACACCCGGTCTCCCGGAAAGGCTAACTCGGCCATCCGTCCTGCTCTGGCCGCCGCCAGCACTAACCACAGCCAGTAGAGGACCGCCACCAGCTTACCCGCCAAACCGCCGTATGCCCGCACCAACATTCCCGCGTAGCCCAAACCTCTTGGCAGCCCTCGGGCAATATACACTATATATAGATAAAGGATTCCCGCCAGCACCAACGCCGCCAACACCCACCGCCAGCCCGTACCCGAGCAGACAATCGCCAGCGGCGCTGACAGTGCGGTCACCAGCAGCGCAAGAAGCTGCCTGGGTGAAAACTCATCCCTCGTCAATCCGGTACCTCCCATTTTCCGCCCGCAACGCGGGAAGCACGATTTCCCGTCCCGCCAGCGAAGCGGCCTGAAGCTGCTGTACTGTCACGCCGCCCTCGTGGGCTGCCAGAAATTTGACCGCGCTCTCCGGCTCAATCCCGCCGCTTCCGGTATAGACTCGGGCCGCAGGGCGCAGCGACCTATCCTCCAACACCGCTGGCAGAAAGTTCAGCGCCTCGTCCATCAGTACAATTTCTCCCGTCACACCGAAGAACGCCTCGCCCGGCGCCGTCGCGCGCAAGTCCTCCATGGCCTCCGCCCAGGTCGCGCCGCGTCCTTCTAAATCCTCACCGCCGTTGAGCACCAGCGTTTCCCCCTCCCGAGAGGCCACCAGCGTCTGTACCGGAAGCAATTCCCCCACATCTTTTTGCGTTGCGGGCAGCCATCCAAGCAGGTCGGCCGCCACTATCGCCAAGGCGCATAAAATCAGTCTTTTCATGCCGCCTCCCGTCTCTGATGCTCCAACCGTTTACGCAGCACCGCGCCACCACCGGTCGCCGCCGAGAAGGGAGACAGATAGGGCACTCCATAGGAGCGCAATCCCGCCAAATGCCCCGTCAGCAGTAAAAATCCGGCGCTCAGTCCAAACAACCCGCCGACGCTCGCCAGAATCGCCAGCAGCAACCGCCAAATACGGATGGCGTCGGCAAAGTCCCGCCCCGGCAGCGCGAAGCCGCAGATACCCGCCACCGACACTACAATGAGCGGCGCTGGGGAAATCAGCTTGGCCTCCACTGCCGCTGTGCCCACCACCAAACCGCCGATGATGGAAACGGTCTGTCCAATGGATTGTGGAAGCTGCAAGCCCGCCTCCTGTAGGATCTCAAAGGCCAACAACAGCCCCAGCACCTCTAAAATGGTCGGGAAAGGTACCGACTCCTTGCTTTCAATGATGGCAAGGAGGAGCTTGGTCGGAATCATCTCTTGGTGAAAGGCCGCCATTGCCACGTACAGCGCCGGCAACAGCAAGCTTACCAGCAGTGCGCCATAGCGAATAACACGGATGGCCGACGCGCTGACATAATCCCGACTCAAATCCTCCGGCGAGGTCATCAGCCGTCCCAAATCCACCGGAGCCAGATAGCCCATTGGCAAACCGTCCACCAGAATGCCTATCCGTCCGTCCAGTAGAGCGGTGATAAAACGGTCTGTACGTTCGGTGTATTGCAGTAGGGGGAAAGCGGTGCGGCGGCTTCCTGTGATAGACTCCTCCACCGCTGCCGGAGTGGCGAGGCTTTCCAGCTCTAACTTTTCCAGCCTCTCTACCGTCCGGTCCACCAGTTCCTTGCCGGTCACTCCCTCCACCCAGGCGACGCTAATATTGGTCTGCGTTCGCTTCCCTGCGACGCATTGGGTGAAACGCAGTGACGCCGAGCGCATGTGACGGCGCAGGAGGCTGGTGTTGATGCGCATGTTTTCAGTAAAAGCGTCTTTCGCGCCCTTGACCGTGTTTTCCACCGACGGCTCGCTGGGACCGCGGTCCACTGTCGTTTTGGTCTCGAAGGCCAGCGCGGTCGATTCGCCGGGGAAGAGTACCAGCGTAAATCCGTTGAGCAACTTGGATATGGCAGCATCCAGGTCGGACGCCGGTTCGGCCACCGCATTGTAGACCGCGCCGTTAACCGCCCGTTCCAGCAGTTCCCCTACCCTTGCTCCCTCCAGCACCTTACTCAGCGGCTTAACTACAAAATCAGAAATGTCTCCCCCCGAGGTCAGTCCATCAATAAAATAAACCCGTAACCGCCACCGGCCGACATCCACGTTTCGGACCACAAAATCCCCCGTGCCGCCGAAGGCCTCCCGGAGCGCCCGGTCAGTAATTCGTTTCTTCTCCGTCATGTCCTCACTCCTTCCGAGAACCATTGATGCGGCTAGTATCTGCGAGCAAATGGCAGAATATTCGCCCTTTTTCCATTTGTGGGCGAACCGCATACCGAAAATTCCCGCTTGTTTCCTGACGGAATATCTCCAACTTCATGCTATAGTGAAAGCGCGCGGATACCCGCGAGAAGCGGAAGAGGCGGCAGCATTCATTTAACGAAAGGAGACGATTTATATGAGCAAAAGATGGTGGAGGGCGGCAGCAATCCGCGCCGCAAAAACGGTCGCGCAGACGTCCATTGCAACTATTGGAACCGGAGCATTGCTCTGCGAGGTCAATTGGCTCTCCGTAGCGTCGGCCTCGGCGTTGGGCGGCATTCTATCCCTCCTGACCAGCGTGGCCGGATTACCGGAGGTTACAGAATGAGCGGATTGATAAAGGGCATCGACCTTTCCGAGCATAACGGCGTAGTCGATTGGGATCAAGTCAAATCCTCCGGTGTGGGATTTGCCATGCTTCGGGCCGGGTACGGGCAGACATTGGACAAGCAGTTTGTGCGGAACATCGAAGAATGCAGCCGCATCGGCCTGCCCTGCGGCGTCTACTGGTTCTCCTATGCCCTCAGCGCCGTAGGGGCAGCCAGGGAAGCGGCGGCTTGCTTGGACGCAATCCGTCCCTATACCGTCAGCTTCCCTGTGGCGTTTGACTTGGAATACGACAGCGTAAATCACGCCCAAAGGCAGGGCGTGTACATCGGCACAGAGCTGGCCTCCGATATGGCACGCGCCTTCTGCCGGGCCGTTCGCGAATCTGGCTATTCTGCCATGAACTACGCAAATCCGGACTATTTGAGCCGGTACTTCGACCAGGCCGTGCAGGTGGAATTCTCCATTTGGCTGGCTCAGTGGCCGGGCGGCACACCCCGCCTGGAGCACCCCCCAAGAGTCTGTAGTATGTGGCAATACTCCAATAAGGGCAACATTCCCGGCGTCTCCGGCCCGATTGATCTGGATGTCTGCTATGAGAACTACCCGAAAGAGGAAAAGCATTTGAGCTACATGACGGGCAAACAGATTTACAACGCGCTCAATGGATATATGGATACACTGCCGGTTCCCGAGTGGGCCATAAAGGAGCTTGCCGAAGCGGAAGAGTTGGGCATCACCGACGGACAAAATCCCGCCCGGCTGATTCCCAGATATCAGGCTGCCATTATGGCAAAGCGCGCACTAAACCGACGCTGCTAATCCTTCCTACAAGCAAAGCAAGCCGCCTGGCACAGGGTCAATAGCAAACAAGCTACGATTCATAGAGAATAAATTGTGAGCCAAAACGCCGTTTTCTCTCCAAAACCGTACATAGCAAAGAATCCAACTCGCGTGTATACCTAAGCAGAAGAAAATTGAGAAAAGAGTACGCTCTCTTCGGGCCGTAAAAAAACAAGGCACTATGCGCCCCTAAAAACGCATAGTGCCTTATTTTTATCTACGATCTGTACAGCACAGCCGTGTAGCTGTCCCTATGTCTTCGGTATTCAGCCGGTCTATCCCCCCTACCCCCGTCCTCCCCACCCGCAAACCAGCGAAGCGTTTGCAGGCGGAAAGCGAAGAGATTCCCCGTCCAGCGCAGTTTTCGCCGCAAAGCGGCGGAAACGGAGCGGTAAGGGGAATTTCTGAGTTGGTTGCGGGGACAGGACTTGAACCTGCGACCTCCGGGTTATGAGTTCATTTTTTGACGTGTTTTATTGTTTCTCAAAATCCAGTAACGTATTGCAATAAAGCGTCTTCACGCTTTCGCTGTATAATATATTGTTCCGGTATATGTACCGCTGATAGTATCATCAAATGCAGTTATATTGGCAACTATTTGCCCATACAATGATGAACTCTCATCTCCATCATAAAAGGCCGCCACTAAAATATCCTCAAGGGTTTCCATCCGTTCATGAGGCCCTTCGTAATAGTCCCAAGTCCTATAAAGCTCGCACTTTGCCCTGCAATGCGGATTATTTTCATGCGAAAGCATCAAAATGCCAGTATCATCAAATGTTCGTTCGCCGTCTAAATATACGGCTACCTTCTTTGTGCTTCCAATGCTGACATTTTGAGCCGTAATTTCCATGAAGTCTTTCGACGCAGTATCATAATACCCCGGAATATTGACTTCATAGGATATTGACTCCCCAGTTTTGTCATTTTGAGACAAAAAATGTTCCTGATACCGTCGTCTGCGCCGTTGACACATTGATTGCTGTTGCTACCACGGGAAGAGTATACAGTACAAGCGCCAATAGCACAAGAGGAATGATTTTTTTCTTCATGCAGAGTTATCCTTTCATACGATTTCAAGAGTGATGTCCACGCCTGCGCCGTTCATGGCCTCATAACCCTCCAGAGAATAGCAGGTATACCGCAAGACGGCGTTTTCGTAGATCCCCGCTTGTGGAATGCAGGAGAGGGCCGCCGTTGTCGTGGCCTCCCCTGGCGCAATCAGGGCAGAACGGTATATTTCTTCTCCGCCGGGTAGAATCAGGGATATAACGAAATAGCATGGATTGCCCTCCGGGTTGTAGAATGGAGCCGCCCGCGGCGCCGGAGAGGCAGATAGGCGCACCTGTTCAAAGCCGGGGATGGTGATTGCTCCCACTTGCCCGGCTCCCGTGTTCAACGGGGCGGGTGTGTCCACCGCCTCTCCCGCTCGATTGCCGGTTTCTTCTACTTCCACCGTCCCAGACAGCTCCGCATAGCTCACGGCGTCTTTCCCCAGATTGTAGCCCAAGAGCACCACTGGAAGGATCAGGAGCGTTGCGCAGAGGATCCCCACAAGGGGAAAAATCAGCTTGTCCTTCATAATGTCACCCCCCTTCGCTGTGCCTTCTCATCATACTTGCTGAGCGGGAAGTTGCACAGGCAAAACAGGTGGGTGATTTTACTTCTTCCAGCGCCGGATCGTGGAGTCGTCGGCTGGGCAGCTCCCCAGCCCCTCCGTTTCCGCCTGGCGGGTCACTTCCGCCGCATAGTGTTTTTGTGGCCGCATGATGTCCGGGGTTTTCAGGCGGAGACGCCCACAGTGGGAGCAGCGCAGGCGGCGCAGAAGATAGATTGAAACGCTTCCGTCATCCTCAATCAGTGACCGCCGGCGTCTATCATACCCGCTCAGGGGGACTGCCGCAGAATGGGCAGTTTCCCCGCCTGAAGCTCTGCACTATCTTCAGACCACCGGGGCCTTCTTCTATGCTGTACTCCCTCACAATGAGTATTTCCCCAAATGGGCAGAGGGAGCCATAAGCTCCCCCTGCCTTCAACGGATCTCACTTTACCTTTTCGGCTTTCAGCCGCTCAACTTCCTCTTGCAACTCCTGGACACAGCCGGCGGCGTAGACAGCATTGCATACTCTGATATGCCCCGCTACCTCATTGATTTCCGCTTGTGCGGCTTCAATTTGCTCAGTCAGTATGTACATCAGGTTTTGCACCCGTTCGATAGCGGGAGATTCTACGCTCTCCAAAAAGGCATCATCCAACGACTTTTCGATGGAGGGCACCAGGCTTTCAATGGCTCCGATCCGAATTGCGATATCATCAAAAGTTTTCATATTGACATTTCACCTTTCTGTGAGTAAAATTGTTGATTGACAGGGCTCTGCCGGCCCGTTAGAAGTCTTATAAGGAAAAAAGTGTAGAGCTTTGGAACGTCCAAGCTCTACACTTTTACAATAAATACACTCCTAAAACATGCGCATAAAATATTGACATACGCATAAAATAGGAGTATAATAAGACCATAAAGAAAGCAGGTGTGTCCAATGACAGTTAGGGAGATACTGAAAATACTCTACCAAGACGGGTGGACGGAAGTTGAAAACCGGACAAAGGGATCTCATATCCAACTGCGGCACCCCACAAAGCCGGGAAAAGTCACGGTTCCGTCTCACGGTGGAGACATTGCAAAGGGCACATTGAACAGCATCATGCGGCAAGCTGGGCTCAAGTAGAGCCGGCCGCAAAACCGAGAGGAGGAAACAATATGTTGAAGCAGGTCACATACCAGGGAGTATTTGAGCCGACAGACAGGAGCGGGTTCAGCGTGTATTTCCCCGATCTGCCGGGTTGCACAAGCTATGGGGAGACGCTGGCAGAGGCACAGAGGAACGCCAAGGACGCCCTCGGTCTTCACATCTATGGGATGGAGCAGGATTGCGACCCTATTCCTGAGCCCTCTGCGGTCCTGAAGGTCGACCCCGAAACAGCGGACGGTTTCTTGGTTTGCCCGGTAACGATTTTCCCCAGCATCGTCCGTGACGAACTGGACAACCGGCGGGTAAAGACCAATGTGACCATCCCCGCCTGGGTGCGGGAGCTGGCCCTGGAGAAGGGCCTGAATTGCTCTAAGCTGCTGGAGGCGGCAATTCTTGATATGGCCGGAATATCTCCCCTTAACCGTTCAACCCAGGGAGGACAATAACAGCATGGAGAAAGACGGAGTGCTTTCCTATAAGGGATTACAGCACAGCCGGAGTATTCTGCTGAGGACGGTGTTTTTTATGGCCGCCTTCTTGGCATCGGGGATCTGGTGGATTTTCAGGCAGGGAATGTGTCCAAGCTGGAAAGCGAGTTCCGCAAGGCCGTGGATGATTACCTGGCATTTTGCAAGGAAATTGGGAAAGCACCAGCTAAGGCCGACAAAAGGGAGGCTCTTAATCACCTTTTGAGCCTATTCCCAAAGAAAAGTCTTGATTTCGATCCTGAACAAGTCAGGGAGAAACGCCTCCGGCGAGCGGGTAAAGCCGGATCAAACTAAGGCCCATTTGTGTTGATTTTCCGGGGGTGTAATTGTGTACGACGAAAGCGAGCGCAAAAGAGCCTTAATAAGATTTTGGAGGAAGAATTTGATATTCACTCTGAAGCTGAGCTAAACGATGCCATAGCGGCGCTGCCGGCAATCAATCTGGTGCCTTTTTGTACTCCTGTCAATTCGCAGGCGTCCGCTGGACAGTCCACGGACAGTCTGCAGGACGCTCCAAGGGACGGTCCCACGGATTATCCAATGGAAGGTCACGGGGACAATCCACGGAAAATCCGCCTATAACCGTAACCGTAACCTAAACCGTAAGCAAACCAAAAACATATATGCTCCTGCAGAAAAATCCCGCCTCCGATATGGGGGCGGGATTTCCTCATTTTTTCTTTCGATCAATCATGGCTTGCCGACGATCAGAGGCGGGTTCGCTTTTGGCACCGCTCAGGCCTCTTCGTCCAAGCATCCGCTGCCGGGCGGCCTCGGCGCCGCCTCTGACCTTTCCTCCGAACAGCGCCTTTGCGGCATCCTCCATCGGCACATATTCTGCACCGGCCGGTGTCGCCTGGGATACCGTATCGCTTCTTCCTGTTTTCTGCATTTCCTTCACCTCCTGTCTGCCTCAGCTCTTGAAATGCCCCAGAATTGCAAGAAAGGACCGGGAAAGGCTTCCAAGCGGGTTTCTGGTATTCTTCTCCCTCAACACCACAAAAGCCGCTGTGGGCCATTCTATGGCGCTTTATGGCTATAACCGTTTTCCTTCGCTTAGGGGGTCCTTTTTATGGGGTGACATTTCCCAAGAGTGCCATCTCGATTTAATTGCTCCAGCTCGGCGGGGGTCAGGTCAAACTTTCCGGCTTTAACTTCCGCCGCAAATTCCTCTGCAATCGCCACCGCTTCTTTTATCTGTTGCTCTCCCCAGGCTCGTCCCTCCGGCGATTTCAGCCACGCAGCAAGAATAATGAAATTAGTGATTTTATAAGATATTTGGTCGTTAATCCTCACATTTCCGAATTGATAGCGGCAATAAAAGGAAGAAACAGGTTCGCCACCAATCCAAAATCTGTTACCATTGATGTAGAAGGAGAAAACTATCAGACAGACATGAAAGCTCTGTTCAAAATGATTGCAAGCGACCTGTTTCTCGAAATCATAGAGGGATATACCGCAAAGCCTGGGAAAATAATGGTAGGATATAAGGCGGGTGAAAATTATGGCTAATATCCAAGAGCGCCGGGACAAATCCGGCAAGCTGATCTCCTACTCTATCCGTGTCCACCGGGGCCGGAGGCCGGACAGGAAACAGTTGAAGCCTTGGACGGCTACCTTTGCCGTCAATGAGAGTTGGACGGAAAAAGGCGCACGAAAAAAGGCGGAGGCTTTTGCCGCCGTCTTTGAAAAGGAGTGCCGGGAGGGTGTGACCTCTGATAGCCGCCAAACCTTCCAGAGCTATTGCAATTATGTGCTGGAGACAAAAGAGGCCAGAGGAGCTAAACACAGCACTATTGTACGGTATCGGGAGTTGACAGGCCGGATATACCCCGCAATAGGCCATATCAAGCTGAAGGACCTCCGAGCCGACCATCTCAATTCCCTCTATACTGCCCTGGGAAAAGAAGGGAGCGAGGTGGGTAGCGTCCACGCCACGGCAAAGGTCGATTTGGCGTGTATGAAGACACACCAAAGACAGCTACCTCCTACCGCTTCATCACGCTGCCGGCTGAGACAATGCAGCTACTGCGGCAATACCGGGCATGGCAGAGCGAGGAACGGCTACGCCTGTGGAGCTACTATCAGGATCAGGGCTTCCTGTTCGCCCAGGACAACGGAAGGCCCATGCACCCGGACAATGTAAATACTTGGTTAAGGAATTTCAGCAAGCGCCACGGACTTCCCCACATCAACCCCCACGCTTTCAGGCACAGCATGGCGTCTTTGCTCTACTTCAACGGTGTTGACAGCGTGTCGATCAGTAGACGCCTAGGCCACGCTCAGGTCAGCACGACCGCCAATATCTACGCCCACGTCATGGAGGAATCCGATCAGCGCAACGCCGACATTCTGGCAGACGTGTTCCTGAAAAAAGCGTGATTTTTGAGGGCGAGTTGAACTAAAGTTGAATTATTCGAGCGGGCCAAAAATTAAAACCTCTCAAAAAGTTATAAAAGCAGCCGTTTTCAATATGAAAACGGCTGCTTTTCTGGTTGCGGGGACAGGACTTGAACCTGCGACCTCCGGGTTATGAGCCCGACGAGCTGCCAACTGCTCTACCCCGCGATATTTATAACTTGTACGCAACTCCCTGTCTGAAGAAGTTTCTCTTATTATAGCGCGTCCACCTCACTTTGTCAAGAGGAAATTTTTCTCGAAATTGTTTTACCGCCACCGATTCTGCCCGAGTATTCCGACGCAGATGTAGATTTTCAAACTACTGTGTTGAATAAATATGTTTTTTCCGACTGCCTGTTTGAGCGCAGCCCATGCGCAAAATACGCCCCTGCACCTCATAAAGCAGGTGCGTATTTTACTATCTTTTGTCGTAGGGACCGGATAGTCTGAAGAATAAAATTGGTCCTGCTCCATTCCGGTAATAGGCCAATTTTATAATGGATATTTGGAATAAAAGGAAAGAATCAAAACAACTGATAACATTTATTAGGATTTTTAAAAATGAATTGACAATCTGACCAGAACTTTTTATACTAGATTGCATTGGGCTTTGGATTGAGAAAATCACAACAAATAAAATTGCAGGACACCTTACATTAGATGCTGTAAAATTATGGATTTTACTTGACTCCCAGCCCGACTATCTGAATAAAGGAGTAAGTGTGATGGCCAGTAAACCAAATATAAAAAAAAGAAGACATAAGCAGCAAAGCATTACCAGAAAAATCATCATAAAAATGTCAATTCTGATCGTTGTCTTGTTCGGACTCAGCGTCATCATATCAGCCCTTTTATCCAGCCGATCATTGAAGAGTGTCACAAACGAAAAATTAGTTCTGACTGCGTACGAGAGTGCCCATACGCTCTCCAACAATATCGAGATCTCTTATTCACAAACCCTTGGCTTTGCCGGGTCTCTGCGAAATATTTCGGCATTACCGCCAGCGTTCCAACGGCAGGCAAATGCAAAAAATGGTTTCAGCTATGAACGATATTCGGAACACTTCAGCAGAGATCGAAAAGATCATTAAAACCATTGAGGATATTGCTTTCCAAACCAATATTCTGGCCCTGAATGCTTCTGTAGAAGCCGCAAGAGCTGGGGCGGCAGGTAAAGGTTTTGCCGTTGTTGCCGAGGAAGTGCGCAATTTAGCTGCCAAAAGTTCAGCGGCCGCCAAGGATACGGCTACATTAATTGAATCCTCCATTGAAGCGGTGAAAAACGGAAGAAGTATTGCGGACCAAACGGCGCAGTCTCTGGTGAATGTTGTGGAAGGCGCAAAGGATGTTGCCGTTTTTGTGGAACGAATCAGTACGGCCTCGAAGAACCAAAAAGATATATTGGAACGGTTGACTGTAGGCGTTAATCAGATTTCCGGCATCATTCAGGAAAATTCCGCAATGGCTGAAGCAAGCGCGGCTGCTAGCGTCCAACTATTCCAGCAGGCAAATACATTGCGTCAATTGGTGGATGTTTTTGAATTAAAAAAAAGCATAAGGATTGATTTTTGTTTGCACAGAAAGCCGCAGGCTTTCTGTGCTTTTTTATGCCACAGACCAAAACGACTGGCGATTGCATTCCCCTTCCAGCGGCAACCCGATGATGTAGCCAAAAGGATAAAAAGGTGACCTCACATCGTGAGATGCAAGGTCGCCTTTTTTCTATGGCGTAGGCTAAGTGTTCGTACCTCAAACAGGATAAATCACATTGCCTTATGACAAAATCTTTTATTTACTTTCTAGGATTCTTAATCGCGGCCTGCGCAGCGGCCAGCCGTGCGATGGGAACGCGGAAGGGGCTGCAAGAGACGTAGGTCAGGCCAACGTTGTGGCAGAACTCCACGGTGCTCGGGTCGCCGCCCTGTTCGCCGCAAATGCCGAGCTTGATGTCGGGACGGGTCTGACGGCCCAAATCGCATGCCATCTGCACCAGACGGCCCACGCCGGACTGGTCCAGCTTGGAGAACGGATCGGACTCGTAGATTTTGCGGTCATAGTAGCTGGCAAGGAACTTGGCCGCGTCGTCACGACTGAAGCCGTAGGTCATCTGGGTCAAATCGTTGGTGCCGAAGGAGAAGAACTCGGCCTCCTTGGCAATGTCGTCGGCGGTGAGGGCCGCGCGGGGGATTTCGATCATGGTGCCGACCTTGTAGTGCATGTCAACCTTGGCCTCGCGGAGAATCTTTCTGGCGGTGTTGTCGATGACGCTCTTGACATAGGCCAGCTCCTTTGCCTCGCCGACCAGCGGGACCATAATCTCGGGCTCGATCTGCCAGGCCGGGCGGCGGGACCGGACGGCCAGCGCGGCCTTGATAATGGCTGCGGTCTGCATCTGGGCGATCTCGGGATAGGTGACGTCCAGGCGGCAGCCGCGGTGGCCCATCATCGGGTTGAACTCATGCAGGCTGGCGATGACGCTGTTGAGGTGTTCGACGCTCAGATTCATCTCCTTGGCCAGAGCGGCGATGTCCTCGGGGTCGGTGGGAACAAACTCATGGAGCGGGGGATCGAGGAGGCGGATGGTCACCGGGCGTCCCTTCATGGCCTCATAGAGCTCCTCAAAGTCCTTCTGCTGCATGGGCTCGAGAACGGCCAGAGCGGCCTCGCGCTGCTCGACGGTGTCGGAAACGATCATCCGCCGGATGGCCGCAATGCGGGTGGGGTCAAAGAACATATGCTCGGTACGGCAGAGGCCAATGCCCTCCGCGCCGAAGTTGACCGCCTGACGGGCATCCTTCGGGGTGTCGGCGTTGGTGCGGACGCGAAGGCTGCGGTACTTGTCGGCCCAAGCCATGATGCGGCCAAACTCGCCGGAAATCTCCGCCTCGGCGGTGTGCAGGCGCTCGCCGTAGATGTTGCCGGTAGAGCCGTCCAGCGAAATCCAGTCGCCCTCCTTGTACACCTTGCCGGCCAACTCAAACTTCTTGGCAGCCTCGTCGATCTTGATCGCGCCGCAGCCGGAGACGCAGCATACACCCATGCCGCGCGCCACGACGGCGGCGTGGGAGGTCATACCGCCGCGAACGGTCAGGATGCCGCGCGCATAGTGCATGCCTTCAATATCCTCGGGAGAGGTCTCCAGGCGGACTAAAATCACCTTGTGCCCCTTGTCCACCCATTCCACAACGTCGTCAGCGGTAAATACCACCTGACCGGCAGCCGCGCCGGGAGAGGCGGCCAGACCCTGTCCAATGGGCTGAACCCGCTCCAACTCCTCCTTGGGGAAGGTGGGATGCAGCAGCGCGTCCAGACTCTTGGGGTCGATCATCGCCACGGCCTCCTGCTCGGAGATCATGCCCTCGTCCACCAAATCGCAGGCAATCTTGAGCGCGGCGGCGGCGGTGCGCTTGCCGTTGCGGGTCTGAAGCATAAAGAGCTTTTTGTTCTCAATGGTGAACTCCATGTCCTGCATGTCGCGATAATGATATTCCAGCTTGCCACAAATCTCAACGAACTGGTCGTAAGCCTCGGGCATGACGTCCTTGAGCTGGTCGATAGTCTGCGGGGTGCGCACGCCGGCGACCACGTCCTCGCCCTGGGCATTCATCAGGAACTCGCCGAACAGCTTCTTCTCGCCAGTGGCGGGGTTGCGGGTAAAGGCCACGCCGGTGCCGGAGGTGTCGCCCATGTTGCCGAACACCATCTCCTGCACGTTGACGGCGGTACCCCAAGAGGAAGGGATATCGTTCATGCGGCGGTAGTAAATGGCGCGGGGATTGTCCCAGGAACGGAAAACCGCCTTGATGGCTCCCATCAGCTGCTCCTTGGGGTCCTGGGGGAACTCCTCGCCCAGCTTGTCGCGGTACTCCTTCTTGAACATGTCCGCCAGATCTTTGAGGTCCTTGGCGGTCAGCTCAGTGTCCAGCGTGACGCCGCGCTTTTCCTTCATCTCGTCGATGAGCTGCTCAAAGTACTTTTTGCCCACCTCCATGACAACGTCGGAGTACATCTGGATAAACCGGCGGTAGGAGTCGTAGGCAAAACGGGGGTTCTTGGTCGCCTTGGCAAAGGCCTCGACCACCCTGTCGTTCAGGCCCAGGTTGAGGATGGTATCCATCATGCCGGGCATGGAGGCGCGCGCACCGGAGCGGACCGACACCAGCAGCGGCTTGGTCATGGAACCGAACTGCTTGCCGGTCATCTCCTCCAGCTTGGAGACATACTGCATGATCTCCCGCTCGATTTCCTCGTTGATGGTGCGGTCGTCGGCGTAATACTGGGTGCAGGCCTCAGTGGTGATGGTAAAACCACGGGGGACGGGCATGCCGAGATTGGTCATCTCGGCGAGGTTGGCGCCCTTGCCGCCCAGCAGCTCACGCATGCCGCCGTTGCCTTCAGAGAATAGATAGACGAATTTTTTGGACATGAAATTGACCCCTTTCATAGTTCGTAGGCGCACGTCGGGCCCACGTTACTTTCCGATATCCAAGTATAGCATAAAATTGCTGTTTTGCAAACAAAAAACTTCCAACCTGTGAGATTATTTTGCAATACGTTGGTTTCGCAAAGCCTTTTTCGTCAATTTGAACAAGAGTGGCGCAAAGCACGCCAACTTCAGATTTCAGACATAGACCTTCACCCGGCATTTCGGACGCCAGCCTTTGTTTATATTTGCGCGCAAACAGTTTGCCGCCCGGCGGCTTTCCGGTTGACAGCGTCTCAATGTCTCATTATAATGAAAATAGACAGTACGGCTATCGCCGGAGAAAGGAACAACATAAGCTATGGAAAAATCAACCGTCTATTTCACCGACTTTCGCTGTCCCGTAGGAACCGGACAACTTGACAAGCTAAAGCGCCTCTGCGTCGCAGCCGGAATCGAGAACATCGACATGGACGGCAAGTTTGTCGCCATCAAAATGCACTTCGGCGAGCTGGGCAACCTGGCCTTCCTCCGTCCCAACTACGCCCGGGCGGTGGCCGAGCTGTGCAAGGAGCGGGGCGGTCTCCCCTTCCTGACCGACTGCAACACCCTCTACCCCGGCAGCCGGAAGAACGCCCTCGAGCACCTGGACTGCGCCAACCTCAACGGCTTCAACCCCATCTCCGCCGGCTGTCAGATTATCATCGGCGACGGCCTGCGGGGTACCGACGACGTGGAGGTCCCCGTCGTCAACGGCGAGTACTGCCAGACCGCCCGGATTGGCCGGGCCGTCATGGATGCCGACGTCCTCATCAGCCTCACCCACTTCAAGGGCCACGAGCTGACCGGCTTCGGCGGCGCGATCAAAAACATCGGCATGGGCTGCGGCAGCCGCGCCGGCAAGATGGACCAGCACAAGAGCGGCAAGCCCGCCGTTGACGAATCTCTGTGCCGGGGCTGCAAGCGCTGTGCCAAGGAATGCGGCAGCCAGGCCATCTCCTTCCCCAACAAAAAGGCGGTCATCGACCCCGACAAGTGCAAGGGCTGCGGCCGCTGCATCGGCGCGTGCGGCTACGACGCAGTCTACAACCCCAATGACTCCGCCAACGAGGAATTAGACCGCAAAATGGCCGAGTACGCCCAGGCTGTCTGTCATGGCCGCCCCTGCTTCCACATTGCGCTGGTGCAGGACGTCAGTCCCAACTGCGACTGCCATGGCGAGAACGACGCCCCCATCCTCCCGAACATCGGTATGTTCGCCAGCTTTGACCCTGTCGCGCTCGACCAGGCCTGCGCCGACGCCTGCCTGAAAGCGCAACCTCTCCCCAACAGCCAGTTGGGCGACAACCTGGCCGCCCCCGGCTGGACCTGCCACCACGACCACTTTAAAGATTCCAACCCCAACATCGAGTGGAAGGCAACCCTCGATCAAGGCGAGAAGATCGGGCTCGGTACGCGGCAGTACGAATTGAAAACCATCTAAATCAATCGCAATGACATACTCCCTTACGGGGCACGGCAAATTCCAGTTTATCTGTCAAATCCTCTTAGAACCCTGATATATCAAGGCTTTCCGCTGATTAAATGTTCAAGCCTTATGTAATTTCCCTTGTTTTTGCCCTTATGGGCTGAAACAAGGGAAAGTTTTTACTCCCCGCAGACCACCTTATCCAGCAGTCGTGCGGAGGTACGCTTGGCCTCCCTTGTGGCGTGGGCGTAAATGTTCATCGTGGTACTGACGTCAGCGTGGCCCAGCAGCTCCTGTACGTCCTTGGGCGCCGCCCCGTTAGACAGCAGATTGCTCGTGAACGTGTGTCTGAGCATATGGAAATGAAAATCCTCCAGCCCC
>JAAWHG010000009.1 GCA_022795735.1 Oscillospiraceae bacterium | reverse complement strand
TCGGGGGATAACCGGTCTTTGAGATATTCCCATATGTCGATAATCTTACGGGTAAGTTCTTTATACTCGCGGGTACGCACGGGCGCGCGCTCCCACGGGTTGATTTCGCCAAAATAGAGGTCATGCAACATGGATTCTCTCATTATGAATCGCCCTTTCTTTTTTGTGCCGGTATCGCTTGAAAGGAAAGCGGGCGTATGGTATAATATTTACGCCGTCTTTGCCTTTTGGCAATACCGGCCTTGGGGGAAGTGGCGTCGTTCTTGGTCGGGCTTCGCCGCTTCCCTTCACTTTTTTTCAAGGTCGTCATACATCTTTCTGATACCACGCCTGATTACTTCCGCCCTGGTAATTTGCATTTTCTTACTGCATGTTTCCAGTTTATCCACGGTAGGCTTATCACAACGTATTTTGATATCAATGGTTTTGGGGCAATCAGTAGGACGTCCTATTTTTTTAGCGGCCATACCGCGCCTCCCTTCTGTGGTCGCATAACTATTTTACTTTATGCGGCAACAAAAGTCAATGGACAATTACAAATTTTGTGCTGGTTTAGACACGGGTTGATAAATCTGGATTAAACTGTTCATTCGCGCATTCTGCGCTGGACTTTGCGGATTCAGGGGAGCATCATATCCTGGTAATCTGCTCCATAAAAGTAAGCAGACCGCCAGGACGGAACCCTGACGGTCAAATGGATTTAACAACATAGGGCTGACCGCCTGCACAGTCGCCCACTACTGGTATTCTACCCGCAGGAAACCGCCTGAGTCGAGAGACGCAGGCGGTTTTCCCTAATTTATAACGGCTGTTACCCCGAGCAATTAGCACGGGCATGAGCGCCGCGCCCCGCCTACCGCTCCTACTGCCTCGTATTTCCGCTGAGGAGGGCGGAAAAATTCCGCAGATTTCTAAAATAATCCCGCGTTTGCTGCGCGTTGTGCATAATAGCGGCGCGCAGCTCGCCCAGATCGGCGAACTTACGCTCGGGGCGGAGAAAGCGGTGAAATTCAATCCGAATCTCCCGCCCGTAGAGATCACCGTGGAAATCCAGCAGCCAGGGCTCGCAGGTAATTCCGCCGCCTTCGTCCACCGTGGGCCGCACGCCGATGTTGGTCACCGCCTCATAACCGGTTCCGTCCACAAAAGCCTCGGTCGCGTAGACGCCGAAACCGGGGCAGATCACCTCGGGCGGGATGGTCAGATTGGCGGTGGGCGTTCCCAAGCTGGCCCCCAGATGCTTCCCATGAACCACCGTCCCGGTCAGGCAGTGGGGATGACCCAGCAGCGAGACCGCGCCGTCCAGGTCGCCGTCCGACAGCAGCGAACGAATGCGGGTGGAGGAAACCGCAAGCCCATCCCGCTCCACCTGGCCGATCACATCACAGCCGATGCCCAGCCTCGCACACAGAGCTTGGAGCCGGTCGGCCGTCCCCTCGCCCCGGTATCCGAAGCGGTGGTCGCGGCCGCAGACGATGTGGGCGGCGTTGAGGCGGCCGCAGAGAAAAAACTCGACATACGCCTGCCAGGACAGCTCCATCATATTCCGGTCAAAGCCGCAGACCAACACCTCGTCGATTTGAAAAAGGCGCTCAATCAGCCCCTTGCGGTCCCGCACCGTGTTAATCAGCCTAGGAGCCCGGCCCGTGACCAACGCGGCGGGGGGCGGGTCAAAGGTCAACGCCGCCGCCGGCAGCCGCAGCCGCCTTGCCGCCGCTTTCGTCTTTCGCAGAAGGGCCGCGTGACCCAGGTGAACGCCGTCAAAGAGCCCGAGGGCGATCACACGTTTCTGTTCCAAGGACAACACCTCGCTCATTGTTTCAACCAATTGGACGTTTTACCGGTTCACACCTCGAAAAAGCTCTTTTCTGTCCGCAGCGTTTGCTTCTCCAGCCGTCCCACCATCAAAAACGTTCCGTCCCGCCCATAGACCCGGTAACGTCCCGGCGGCCTGCCATAACAGGGCACCGGCGTGCCGTTGCGGCATTTGGGCTCCTGACGCGCATTGAGCGAGAGCGCGGGCAGGCTGAGGAATAATGTATCCAAGGGCAGCAAAAAATCCTCGGGGCACGACGCGGCGGTCAAACGTTCCAACGGGACGCTGTCCTCCAGCGTAAACCGGCCTGCCGCCGTCCTTCGCAGGCTGGACATGCAGCCGCCGCAGCCGAGCGCCTGCCCAATATCGTGGCACAGGGTACGGATATAGGTTCCCTTGGAACAACGGACGCGGAGCACCGGGTCCTCCCCCGCGTCCGGCTCCAGGGTGATCGAATGAATGTAGATCGAACGGGGCTTTCGTTCCACCTCCTGGCCCGCACGCGCCAATTGGTAGAGCTTCCGGCCATTGATCTTGACGGCGGAGAACATCGGCGGCGTCTGCTGCTGCTTCCCGACAAACCGCTGCAAAACAGCCTCCAGCGCACCCGGCTCCAGCGAAACGGGCCGGGTCTCCAGCACTTCCCCGGTGATATCCTGTGTATTGGTCACGACCCCCAGCCGCAGCCCCGCCAGATATTCCTTCTTTTCCGACGCGAAATATTCCACGGCGCGGGTCGCGCGGCCAACGAAAATAGGCAGCACGCCGGTTGCCATCGGGTCCAGGGTACCCCCGTGGCCGATCCGCCGTTCATGGAAGACGCCCCGCAGCTTCGCGGCCACGTCCTGCGAGGTCCACCCGGCGGGCTTGTCCACCACAACAATACCGCAAGCCATACTAAACCTCCACTCCTTCCCCGGCGAAGGCGGCCCGGACCAGTTCCAACGCCTCCCCCAACACCGCCTTGAAGGAAGCGCCCGCGGCGGCGGGATGGCCGCCCCCGCCCAGATGGGCGCACACGGCGGAGGCGTTGATGGAAGGGCCGGTCCGCAGCGACAGCTTGACCACGCCGTCCGGCTTCTCCTTGAGCAGCACCCCGGCCTCCACTCCCTCGATGGCGCGGGGGAAGCTGGCCAGCGCGTCCAAATCATCCTCGGTAAGCGCCAATTCCTCCCGCCAGGACAGCGGCAGAACACACACCGCCACCCGTCCCCCCGCCCAAAAGACGGTGCTCTCGGTGAGCCGGGCCTCGAGCCGGAGCCGCCGGAGGGACTTCACGCCGAACAGCGCCCGGTTGATGGCCGCGGCGGCCACCCCGGCGTCCCGCAGCGCGGCGGCCACCCGGAGGGTGTTGGCGGTGGTATTGGAATATTGAAAGCAGCCCGTGTCGGTGGACACGGCCACATATAGCGCCCCCGCCGAAACTGGGTCAAGGGGCGCGCCCAGCTCCTGAAGCAGCGCGAAGACGATCTCGCCGCAGGCTGCCTTGCCGGGGTCCAGCAGAGTCTGCTGTGCGAAGCCGGTGTTGGAGCCATGGTGGTCGATCGCCAAGGCAACCGTCAGATGCTCTGCGTTTTCGGGCAGCAGGGTTTCGGCGGCGACGTCCACTGTGACCACCGTGTCCCCCGCCCCCTCCCGCGGGACGGTCAGTCCCTCCAACCAGGGGGCGTAGCGGGGGGTCGTCTGGGGATTTTCCAGCACGGCGGCGATTTTGCCCAGCGCGCGCAGCCCCCGGCAGAGGGCCGAGGCGCAGCCGGTGGTGTCCCCGTCGGGACTGCGGTGGGTCACAATGCAGAACCGGTCCCCGTCACGGAAAAAGGCCGCCGCCTCAGCAATCGTCATGGCGGGCCTCCTCCTTTTCGCGGAGCTTTCCAATCAAATCGGAGATGTGCGCGCCGCGCTCGATGGAGTCGTCCAGCTCAAAAACCAACTCCGGGGTGTGCCGCAGCTGCAACCGGCTTCCCAGTTCCCGCCGCAGGTAACCCCCGGCCGATTTGAGGCCCTTGAGCACGTCGCGGCCCCTGTCCTTTTCCAGAACGCTGACAAACACCTTGGCATACCGCAAGTCGCTGGTGGCCTCGACGCGGGTAATGGAGATCAGCGTCTGAACCCTGGGGTCTTTAAGCCCGCGCAGCAAATCGGCGAGCTCGCGCTGAATCTCCTCGTTGATCCGGCCAATCCGGTTGGATGGCATAAAAACGCCTCCTTGATAGATTAGGATGGGGCGTTGGTAAGGGCGCGTTGCCGGAACAACGCGCCCTTTTCTCACTCTTTGATCTGCTCCATCACGAAGCATTCAAACACGTCGCCCTCTTTGATGTCGTTGAACTTGTCGATGGTCATGCCGCACTCGTAGTTGGCGGCGACCTCCTTGACCGAGTCCTTAAACCGCTGGAGGGAGCCCAGGGAGCCCTCGTGGATGACCACGTTGTCCCGGAGCACCCGGACCTGCGCGTCGCGGGTGATCCTGCCGTCCTTGACGAAGCAACCGGCCACAGTGCCGATACTGGACACTTTGTAGGTCTGCCGGACCTCGGCGTGGCCGATGACGGCCTCGCGGAATTTGGGATCAAGCATACCCTTCATAGCCGCCTCGATCTCGCCAATGCAGTCGTAGATGACCCGGTACATCCGCATGTCCACGTTGCTTCTGGCGGCGGAGGCGGTGGCCGCCGCGTCGGGGCGGACGTTAAAGCCGACGATAATGGCGTTGGCGGTGGAGGCCAACAGGACATCAGACTCGTTGATCGCGCCGACGCCGGCGTGGATGACCTTGACCCGTACTTCCTCGTTGCTGAGCTTGAGTAGGCTCGCCTTGACCGCCTCGGCGGAGCCCTGCACATCGGCCTTGACGATGATGTTGAGCTCCTTCATGCTGCCCTCCTGAATCTGGGCGAACAGATCGTCGAGGGTGACCTTGGTGAGCTTTTTGGCCGCCTTGGCCTTCTCATCGTCCTTGCGCTTGACCACCAGCTGGCGGGCCATACGCTCGTCCTCGACGGCGTTGAACACGTCGCCCGCGCCGGGCACCTCGCCCAGGCCGGTGATCTCCACCGGCACCGACGGACCGGCGGACTTGACCGCCTTGCCCTTGGCGTTGCTCATCACGCGGACACGCCCCACGGCGGTACCGGCGATGATGACGTCGCCCTGATGGAGGGTGCCGTTCTGCACCAGAAGGGTGGCGATGGGGCCGCGCGCCTTGTCCAGCCTGGCCTCAATGACGGTGCCGCGGGCCTGACGGTCGGGGTTGGCCTTGAGCTCCTGAATCTCGGCGGTCAGCAGCACCATTTCGAGCAGACTGTCGATGCCCATGCCCTTTTTGGCCGAGATGGGCACCATAATGGTCTCTCCGCCGTACTCCTCTGGGACGAGGTCGTATTCCATGATCTGCTGTTTGATCTTGTCGGGGTTGGCCCCCGGCTTATCCATCTTGTTGATGGCCACCACAATGGGAATGTTGGCCGCCTTGGCGTGGTTGATGGCCTCGACGGTCTGGGGCATAATACCGTCGTCGGCGGCAACCACCAGAATGGCGATGTCGGTACACATCGCGCCGCGCTCGCGCATAGCGGTGAAGGCGGCGTGACCCGGGGTGTCCAGGAAGGTGATATTCTGCCCGTTGATTTCCACCTGATACGCGCCGATGTGCTGGGTGATGCCGCCCGCCTCGCCCTCGACAACGTTGGTCTTGCGGATGGCGTCGAGCAGGGAAGTCTTGCCGTGATCGACGTGGCCCATGACCACGACGACGGGGCTGCGCGGCTGGAGGTCCTCGGGCGCGTCCTCATGCGCGTCGATCAAACGCTCCTCAATGGTGACGACCACCTCCCGCTCCACCTTGCAGCCCAGCTCCATGGTGACCAGCGCGGCGGTGTCGTAATCGACGGTCTGGTTGACCGCGGCCATGACGCCCAGCTTGATGAGCTGCTTGATGACCTCGGCGGCGGTCTTCTTCATCCGGCTCGCCAATTCGCCGACGGTAATCTCGTCGGGAATGCGGACCACCAGCGGGGCCTTCTTGGCGATTTCGAGCTGGAGGCGGCGCATTTTCTCCTGTTCCTCGTTGCGCCGCTTGCTGCCCTGGGGACCGCCCCGCTTTTTATTATTGCCCCCTTGCTTGCCGCCGATGCGCTGCTTTCCGCCCTTGGCGTTTTGCAGCCGCTCGGACACCAGCGAGTCGGCGTGATCGTCGAAGCGGGCCGAGTTGACCGTGACGGCGGAGGTATCCACCACCCGGCGCTCCCGCTTGCGCTCCGGCTCCTTGGCCTTGTCCTTCGGCGGCTGGGCCGCCGGGCGCGGCTGCGGCTTGGGACTCTTCTGCGCCTCGGGGGTCTCCGGCCGGGGCGCGGGGGCCGCCGCCTTGGCGGCGGGCCTCTCCTGCCTATCGGGCGTGGGCGCCTTGCCGGCCGCCGCCCGGTCGGGTGCCGGGGCCTTTTCGGCCGCGGGAGCCTTTTCGGGGGCCGCCGCTTTGGCCGGCTGCTTTGCCGTAGGCTTGGCCGCGTCCAGGGCCTGCTTCATATCCTCGACCTGATTCTGCTGAGTTATCACGTCGAAGAGTAAATTCAATTGATCGTCCTCCAGGACCTGCATATGGTTCTTCGCGGGCCCGAAGTGCTGCGCGAACAGCTCCATAACGGCCTTGGGGGGCATTTCAAGATCCTTCGCGACCTCGCGGATCCGATATTTCACTAAACTCATGATGCCACCTCCGAATTACTTCTTACCATGTCTGAGGTTTTTGCGGTGGGCCTGTTCTTCCTTCCGCCGCTGCCTGACCCGTTCGGTTCTTCTCTCCAGCTCTTCCAGGAGCTGCCTGTCCTGTTCCGGCTGGCCCAACGCCTTGACAAAGGCCAGGGCCATGGAAACGTCGGTCAGCGCGGCGATGGCGCACACCGCCCTTCCGAACGCGCCCCCCAGCGTCTCCTTGTCGTAGGGCAGAGACCGTATGGGGATCTTCCCCCCCTGGGAAAAGCTCCCGGCGCGGCGCTGTGTATTGCCTGCGGCGTCCGAGGCCAGCAAAAGCAGCCGCGCGTGCCCCGCCCGGCAGGCCGCCCCGGCGCCCTCCTCCCCCAATTGGAGGTTGCCCCCTTTTTTCGCCAGGCACAGGAGGCCCAGTGCGCGGTCATGTTCCATCGTCGCCCGCCTCCATTCTTTCGACCAGCCGTTCGTACACCGCCTGGGGAATCGCGGTGTCCAAATTCCGCTCAAGCGCCTTGGCGCGAATCGCCCGTTTCAAGCAGGCCGGATCGGGGCAGAGGTAAGCGCCGCGCCCCGGAGCCTTGCCCCGGAAGTCCACCGAGATTTCGCCTTCGGCGCTGCGCACCACCCGGACCAATTCCCGCTTGGGCTTCATCTCCCGGCAGCCAACGCATTGGCGCATCGGTATTTTTTTCGGCATCTGCGGCGTTCCCCCTCCCGCTGCTTATTCGGTAACCTCTCCGGTCTCCGCTTCCGCTTCGGCGTCCTCTTCAGAGGCCGCCGTCTCTTCCAAATCGTTCTCTTCTTCCGCCGGTTCTTCCGCCCCGGCCTCTTCCCCATTCAATTCTTCGAAATCGGTCTCCGCCAAATCCATTTCTTCCAGATCCGCTCCGGCCAGCTCCAGCTCTTCCAAATCCGCCTCGTCCTCCGGCTCCTCCTCCGCCTGGGAGGCGGGACGAATGTCAATCTTATAGCCGGTCAGTCTGGCGGCGAGACGGGCGTTCTGTCCCTCCCGGCCGATGGCGAGGGAGAGCTGATCGTCCGGCACCACCACGCGGCAGGCCTTCTGACCCGCAAGCACCCGGACCGAGATCACATCCGCCGGAGCCAGGGCCGACGCCACAAAGACCGCCGGGTCCTCGCTCCACGCCACGATGTCCATCTTTTCGCCGTGGAGCTCGTCAACCACCGCGCCCACTCTGGACCGGCGCGGGCCGATGCAGGCGCCCACCGGATCGACGTCCGGCTCGGTGGCGCAGACGGCCAGCTTGGTACGGGACCCGGCCTCGCGGGAGATGGCCTTGATCTCCACCTGGCCCGACTCAATCTCGGGCACGTTCAGCTCAAACAGCCGTTTGACCAGCCCCGGATGGGTCCGGGAAACCAAAATCTGCGGCCCCCGGCTGGAGCGCCGGACCTCCACGACATAAACGTGAATGATGTCTCCCTCGACATAGGCCTCGCCGCGCACCTGCTCGGTCGCCGACAGGAGGCCGTCGGTGCGGTCCGACCCGGTGCCGATGCGGATGGTCATGTCGCCCGAGCGCGGCTCGATGCGAAGAACGGTTCCGGTGAGAATCTCATGCTCCTTTGAGGAGAAGCTGTCGAAGATGGCCCCCCGTTCGGCCTCGCGGATTCCCTGAATGATAACCTGCTTGGCGGTCTGGGCGGCAATCCGTCCGAAGTTTTTGACGTCTATGTCCACATCCACCAAATCGCCCAGCTCGGCCCCCGCGCTGATTCGCCGGGCCTCCTCCAGCGTGATTTCGGCGCTCGGGGAGATCACGTCCTCCACGACCTCCTTCTGCACGTACATCCGCATGATCTTGTTTTCCCAGTCCAGCGTCACCGCGACGTTGCCGGTGTAGCCCTCTTTATTTTTCTTATACGCGGCGCTGAGCGCCGCGGCGATTTTGTCGCTCATATAATCCAAATCGATGCCGCGCTCCCGCTTGAGCTGGGCCAGCGCTTCGAACAATTCGGGGTTCATGTCGCAAATTCCTCCCTATATTTCCAGATGGAGCCGCACAAGGGCAATCTCGTCCTTTTCAAACGCCGTCTCGCCGGTTGCGGTCTCCAGGACGATTTTCCCGTCCGCGTAGCCGCGCAGGACGCCGGTAAATTCCTTTGCGCCGTCCCGGGGCCGGTAGAGCCGGACGGCGACCGTCTTGCCGAGCGACCAGGCCAAATGCTCAGGCCGCCGCAGAGGCCGTTCCAGCCCGGCGGAGCTAACCTCAAAATGGTAACGTCCGGGGACGGGGTCCTCCTGGTCCAGGATCGGGTCCACCGCGCGGGAGACCGCCTCGCAGTCGTCAATGCCCACGCCGCCTTCTTTATCAATATAGAGCCGCAGGAACCATTCGCCACCCTCGCGGACGTACTCCACGTCCCACAGAGTACAGCCCAGCCCCTCCACGACGGGCTGGGAAAAGGCGCGGACCTGGTCGGTCACTTTCATACAAAACCAGCCCTTTCAGCAAGAAAGACTGGGGGACCCCCAGCCTCAACGTCAATCCCAATCTTAATCCATGAGCATTATACCACCGCAGCCCGCAAATTGCAAGGGTTTTATGGAAAAATGTAGGGAGAAGCCGCAAAAGATTCCTCCATTCCGTCTCCCATCTTTCCACTCCATGCCGGGCGCGGCAGCGCAAAATAGACAGGGCGTGTAATGCTTACGCACCACACGCCCCCGTGCAGGAGTACGAGCCTCCCACACAGCAGATTTACTACACCGATATCATCATAGCAGCTTTCCCCGCAAAAGTCAAGCAAAAAAGCAAGCGGTTCACCCATACGAGTGAACTGCTTGCTCATTTATGTACAAAACCTTACTTCTTGGCAAACTCCATGGGGAAGAACTCGGCCAGATCGCCGACGTCGCCGCTAGAGGGCTTATCCAAGGTCAGCTTGCTGCCGGAGAGGGTGTAGGGCATAGCCGCGGAATCATCGCCGGGCTTGGTCTCGCCCTCGTCGAGGAAATACAGCTTGCCGTCCTTCGCAACGAAGCTGCCGCTCTCGGTGGCTTCACCCAGGGAAGCGGTAATCATCTCGGGGCTGAGCATCGAGTCCATCATGCTGTCGATATCCATGCCGCTGGCGGCCAAGGCGTCCTCAACCGACATGCCGGTGCCCTCGAGCGAGGCCTCCATATAAGCGGTGATGCCGTCCTTCAGCGGCGCCTTGATGCCTTCAAAGGCTTCGGTGACAGAAGCTTCGTTCAGCGCGAGGGTGAACGTACCGTCGTCGCGGAGGGACAGGTCCATCTTCATCGCGAAGCTGTCAATATTGATGTAATCCGCCATGGCGGGATCACTGGCGAGCGACTCGTTCAGGGTGTCGGCCATCTCCAGCGTAGCCTGCCATTCGCCGACCAAGGAAGCGGAATCATCCTTTTTGCCGCATCCGCCGAGAACCAGGGCCGCGATCAAGCCCAGGGCCAGCAACAACGATACTCTTTTTTTCATGTTCTTTTTCCTCCTACTTTTATAAACAAAATAAATATGGAAAAAACAAGGCGATTCCCTCTTTTCTCCAGGACATACAATAGCGCATTCGCACGGAAAAGTCAAGGTGTTTTTTACAGCCGCCACCTAAAATTTTGCCCTGTTTCCGCCCCGCTTTCCTGTTGAGATTTCCATTGCTTTATGTTATAATAGCCAAAAATTCCGGCCCTGTTTTGGTAAGAAACGGGACCCAACCCCCAGGAGTGCGAACCTATGCAGGATCGAATTATTATCAAGGGCGCTCGGGAAAACAATCTGAAAAATGTGGACCTGGCCTTTCCCCGGGACAAGTTGGTGGTTTTTACCGGCGTATCCGGTTCGGGCAAGTCCTCCCTCGCCTTCGACACCATCTACGCTGAGGGCCAGCGGCGCTACGTCGAGTCGCTGTCCTCCTACGCGCGAATGTTTCTCGGGCAAATGGACAAGCCCGACGTGGATTATATTGACGGCCTCAGCCCCGCCATCTCCATCGACCAGAAGACCACCTCCAAAAACCCCCGATCCACCGTCGGCACGGTCACCGAAATTTACGACTACCTCCGCCTTCTCTGGGCCCGCGCGGGCATTCCCCACTGCCCCAAATGCGGCAAGGAAATCCGGCGGCAGACCATCGACCAGATCGTGGACAAGGTCATGCAGCTGCCCGAGGGGACCCGCTTTCAGGTTCTCTCCCCGGTGGTCCGGGGCAAAAAGGGCCAGCACCAAAAGGTCATCGAGGCGGCCCGCCGGGGCGGCTATTCCCGGGTGCGGGTGGACGGCAATGTCTATGAGCTGGGCGAGGAAATTGACCTGGACAAAAACAAAAAGCACAATATTGAAGTGGTCATCGACCGCCTTGTGATGAAGGAGGGCCTGCAGCGCCGCCTGTCCGACTCCATTGAAACCGCCGCAGCCCAGTCGGGCGGCATGGTCATCGTCCACCAGGTAACGGACGGCGTTGAGACCATGTTTTCTCAAAACTACGCCTGTGAGGACTGCGGTGTCTCCATGCCCGAGCTGTCCCCCCGGATGTTCTCCTTTAACAACCCCTACGGAGCCTGTCCCGCCTGCTCCGGCCTGGGCGCGCAGCTCGTGGCCGACCGGGAGCTCGTCATCCCCGACGAATCCCGTTCCCTGTTGGAGGGCTGCCTACAAGTCTCGGGCTGGGGGAACGTCAAAAGCGACTCCATCTCGCGGATGTACTTCGAGGCCTTGGGGAAAAAATACCATTTCAATCTGGACACCCCCTTTCGCGACCTTCCCTCCGAGGCGCAGGACGCCATTCTCTACGGCACCGGCGGCGAAAAACTCACCCTTCATTATAATAGGGGCAACGGACGTGGGACCCTGGAACAGGCCTTCGAGGGGATTCTGCCAAACATCGAGCGTCGCTTTGAGGAGACCCAGTCGGACGCCTCCCGCAAGGAGCTTGAGAGCTGCATGACCACCCGTCCCTGCCCGGCCTGCGGGGGAGACCGCCTGTCCGAAATTTCCCGGGCGGTAACGGTAGGCGGCATGCGCATCGCTGACTTCTGTAAGCTTCCCGTCACCGAAGCCCTTGCCTTTATGGCAAACCTCAGGCTGGAGGGCAGCGCGGCGGTTATCGCCTCGCAGATTTTAAAGGAAATCCGGAGCCGTCTGGGCTTTTTACAGGCCGTCGGCCTTCAATACCTAACCCTCAGCCGTTCGGCGGGCACCCTGTCGGGCGGCGAGAGCCAGCGCATCCGCCTGGCCACCCAGATCGGCTCCAGCCTGATGGGGGTCCTCTATATCCTGGACGAGCCCTCCATCGGCCTGCACCAGCGGGACAACGACAAGCTGCTGGAAACCCTGCGCCGCCTCCGGGACCTGGGCAACACCCTGGTGGTGGTGGAGCACGACGAGGACACCATCCGCGCCGCCGACTATCTGGTGGACGTCGGCCCCTACGCCGGCGTCCACGGCGGGGAGATCGTCGCCGAAGGAACGGCGGAAGACCTGATTGCCGAGCCCCGCTCGCTGACCGGACAATATCTCTCGGGCGCGCGGCGCATTGAGGTGCCCCAGACCCGCCGCCCTGGAAACGGGCAGTATTTAAAGGTATTTGGCTGCCGGGAAAACAATTTGCAGGACGTAGAGGTGGAAATTCCGCTGGGAACCTTCACCTGCGTCACCGGCGTGTCCGGCTCGGGCAAGTCCTCCCTGGTCAACGAGATTTTGTACAAGCGCCTGGCCTGCGCGCTCAACCACGCCCGCCTCCGCCCCGGTAAATTTGACCGGATGGAGGGGGTGGAGCAGCTCGACAAGGTCATCAGCATTGACCAGAGCCCCATTGGGCGGACCCCCCGTTCCAATCCCGCCACCTACACCGGCCTGTTCAACGACATTCGGGACCTCTTTGCCTCCACCGCCGAGGCCAAGGCGCGTGGCTACGGCCCGGGCCGCTTCAGCTTCAACATCAAGGGAGGCCGATGCGAAGCCTGCTCCGGCGACGGCCTGCTCAAAATCGAGATGCACTTCCTCCCCGACGTCTACGTCCCCTGCGACGTCTGCCAGGGCAAACGCTACAACCGCGAAACGCTGGAGGTGCTCTACAAGGGCAAATCCATCGCCGACGTGCTCGAGATGACCGCCGACGAGGCGGTGGTCTTCTTTGAAAACCTCCCCAAAATCCGCCGCCGGGTGCAGACCCTGGTGGACGTGGGCCTGGGCTATATCAAGCTGGGACAATCCTCCGCCACCCTCTCGGGCGGCGAAGCGCAGCGGGTCAAGCTGGCCACTGAGCTGAGCCGCCAATCCACCGGCCGGACCATCTATATTCTCGACGAGCCCACCACCGGCCTGCACATGTACGACGTACACCGTCTGATCGACGTGCTGCAGCAGTTTGTGGAGGCGGGCAACACGGTGCTGGTCATCGAGCACAATCTCGACGTCATCAAGGTCGCCGATCACATCATTGACCTCGGCCCCGAGGGCGGCTCTGGCGGCGGCCAGATTGTCGCCCTCGGAACACCGGAAGACGTGGCGGGCAACCCGCGGAGCTTTACGGGACAGTATTTGAAAAAACTGTTGTAACCGCCCCGCCGGGAAAGCGCGGAATCATCATAAAAGGGGAGGGAGCGGAAGCCATGGGGATGCACGACGGCCACCGGGAGCGACTCCGCCGGCGCTATCTCACCGCCGGGCTGGACGCCCTCGACGACATTCAGGTGTTGGAGTTCCTTCTCTTTTTCACCATTCCCCGGAAGGACACCAATCCGATTGCCCACCGCCTTCTCGAACACTTTGGAGGGCTGGCCTCGGTGCTGGAAGCAACCCCAGAGGAGCTCCAGCAGGTGGAGGGGGTCACCGTCCTGTCCGCCGTGCTGCTGAGCCTGTTTCCGGCGGTCGCCAAGCGGCACTTGCGCGAGCGGGACAACCCGGGGGAGATATTGGACACCTTTTCCAAGTGCGGCTATTACCTCCTTCCCTATTTCTTTGGCGAACGGGACGAGGTGGTCTATCTCCTCTGCCTGGACGGCAAGCTCAAGGTGCGCAACTGCCAGCTCATGTACCGGGGCAGCGTCAACAACGTCCTGATATCGGCACGGCGGCTGGCCGAGACCGCTCTCGCCTGCGGGGCGACCTACGTCGTCCTGGCCCACAACCACACCAGCGGCATCGCCCTCCCCTCCCAGGATGACGAGACCGCCACCCGCCGCATCCGGGACGCGCTCAGCGGCGTGGGCATCCAACTCATCGACCATATCGTGGTCGCCAACGACGACTTTGTCTCCATGGCGGAGAGCGGCTTTGCATTTTAGGGCAGCGCCCCGCGGAGAAAGCGCTGGAAATTCCCGCCCAGCACCCCCTTGACGGCCTCCCTGCCGAGCCCCGCGTCCAGCATGGCGGCGGTCAGCTGTTCGAGCGCGCCGTAATCGGGCAGCAGGTCCTCTTCCCTGGGGTCCCATCCGCGCCAGACGGCGTGGGGACGGGGCAGCGCCTCCATATAGGGCCGGGCCAGGTCCAGCCCCAAGCCGGCCACCCCCGGCCCAGCATATTTTTCGACATACAGGACGTGCGCGAGGAGGTCCTCCAACGCGGCGTCCTTTTCCTTTACCAAAAATCGGGTCTGGTTGACCCCCACCACGCCGCCGCGCGCCGCCAGCCGCCGGAGCTGGCCGTCGGTCAGGTTGCGCGGGTGGGGGCAGAGGGCGCGGCAGTTGGAATGAGAGGCGAGGACCGGACCGTCCCCCAACGCCAGGAGGCCGTCAAACCCGGCGTCGTTGAGGTGGCTGACGTCCAGCGCCATGCCCAGCCCCCAGGCGGCCTCCACCAGCTCCCGGCCCATCCGGGTGAGACCGCCCCCCTGTTCGCCGCACCCGTCGGCTGCGGCGGTGCGGTGATTCCAGGTCAGCCCCAGCAGGCGGACCCCCAGCTCATAAAAGACCCGCAGCAGCGAGGGGCTCCGCCCCAAGGGCTCGCAGCCCTCCATCGACAGCAGGACGGCAACCTTCCCCGCCTCCAGACAGGCGTCCAGCTCCCGCGCCGTCCGCGCCAGGCGGAACGCGCCGCCGCTCTCCTCGATTTCGGCCAGGAGGGCGGCAATCTGCTCCAACCCCATGGAAAGGGCCATGTCGGGCAGATAGGCGGGGTGGACGAAGACGGCGCCGATGAGCACGCCGATTCCCGCCTTCCGGCACCGGGGCAAATAGTCCCGCAGCAGCGCCCCCGGCTCCCCGTATTGGCGGCGAAGCTGCAATTCGGCGGGCAAATCCACATGGGCCACCACCAACGGCTGCTCAAGGTGGAGGCGGCGGGCCCGCTCCAGGCTGCTCACGCGCACCCTCCGCACAGGCCCAGAAAGGCCCGCAGCAGCGGGAGGCCGTTGACCGCGTCCGGTCTGGCGAACTGACCGCACAGCCGCTCCGGGTGCCACTGGACGCCCAGCACCGGCAGCGTATTGTGGCAGAATGCCTCGACGACGCCGTCCACGGAAATCTGGAGCAACCGGCAGTCGGGCGGCAGACAGTCAATCGCCTGATGGTGGGCGCTGTTGACCACCGCCTCCGGGCCGTAGAGGCGAAGGAGAAGCCCGGCGGTACGGGTTTCATGGAGCCGGTCCACGCCGTCCAGCCTGTCGTGGCCCTCGACGTGTTGGAGGAGCGATCCCCCCAGGGCCGCCGCGATGACCTGCGCCCCCCTGCAAATTCCAAGAATGGGCTTTCCCTCGGCCAAAAACTTCCGGCACAGCGCGATTTCCCGCCGGTCCCGCTCCGGATCGGGCGGGTCGCACCCCTGGGGGGCCTGCCCGTACAGCGCCGGATCCAGGTCGCCGCCGCCGGGCAGCAGGAGGCCGCTGCAGCCGGTCTCGCCGCCGGCGGCCTCCGCCCCGGCCAGCGCCAGCGCTGCGACATAGTTGTCGAGGGTGTCGATTGGCATGGAGAGTAGAATTCGGGGTCTCATAATCCACCGCCTTTCTTTTCGTACTATATTCCCCACGGCTTGGGCAAATTCCGCCGCGCGTTTTTTTTCGAATTTTTGCAAGACCGCCTTGCGTTTCACGTCAAATATGGTACAATGGGCAAAACACGCCGGACAAGTTGCCGGCGCAGAGCAGGTGAGATAAATGGACAAGTCAAAGATTGAACAGGGCGTCCGGCTGATCCTGGAGGGCATCGGCGAGGACCCGGCGCGCGAGGGCCTGCGCGAGACCCCCGAGCGGATCGCCAGAATGTATGCGGAGCTGGCCGCCGGCTATACCGACGACGCGGCGGTCCATCTGCACAAGCGCTTTTCTGTCGAACGAAACGATCTGGTACTGGAAAAGGACATTCCCTTCTATTCCCTCTGCGAGCACCATATGCTCCCCTTTTACGGCACCGCCGCCGTGGCCTACCTCCCCAACGGCGCGGTCGCCGGCCTGAGCAAGCTGGCCCGCACCGTGGAGGTCTACGCCAAGCGCTTACAGATTCAGGAGCGCATGACCGCCCAGATCGCCGACGCGATGATGCGTGAGCTGGCCCCCCAGGGGGTCATGGTGCTGCTGGAGGCGGAGCACATGTGTATGACTATGCGCGGCGTCCAGCGCCCTGGAACCCGCACCACCACGGTCTCCATGCGGGGTGTGTTTGAAACCGACCCGGCGCTGCGCGAGCAGTTCTACCGGATGCTGGAGCGGCACTGAGGATGGAGCGCGCCGACCGGATTTGCCGCCACCCCCTGTGGCGGGCGCGTCTCGCCGCCATCGCGGAGCGGGAGCGGGACCGGCCCTTTTGCCGGCACGGTATCGCCCACCTGACCGACGTGGCCCGTCTGGCCTGGATTGAAAATCTCGAACGCGGCCTCGGCGTCCCCAAGGCCCTGATCTACGCGGCGGCGCTGGTCCACGACCTTGGCCGCGCCGGACCGGACGGAGTCCCCCACGAGCGGGCCGGCCTGACCCCCGCGCGGGAAATTCTGGACGGCTGCGGCTTCACCGCCGCCGAGCGGGACGCGGTCTTAGAGGCCGTCTCCTGCCACCGGAACCCGGAGACGGCGCGGCGCGACGGCCTCGCCGGACTGCTCTACCGCGCGGACAAGGCCTCGCGGCTCTGTCTGTTCTGTCCGTCGGAGCCCGGCTGCAACTGGGCGGCGGAAAAGAAAAACCTGGTCTTCCGCGGCTGACCGTGGAGAAAGCGAGCGATAACATGATGAAAATCGGCAATCACGAGTTTAACACCGCCCAGGACTGCTATGTGATGGGCATCCTGAACTGCACCCCCGACTCCTTTTCCGACGGCGGGCGCTGGACCGAGCGCGACCGCGCCCTGTCCCACGCCGAGGAGATGATTCGGGACGGCGCGGCCATTCTGGACCTCGGCGGCGAGTCCACCCGCCCCGGCTACACCCAGATCAGCGTGCAGGAGGAAATCGACCGGGTCGTGCCGGTCATCGAGGCGGTCAAGGCCCGCTTTGATATCCCCGTCTCGGTGGACACCTATAAAAGCGGCGTCGCCGCGGCGGCGCTGCGGGCGGGGGCCGATATGGTCAACGACATCTGGGGCCTGCAATACGACCCGGACATGGCGGCCCTGATCGCCGCCCACCGCGTCCCCTGCTGCCTGATGCACAACAGAAAAGAAGCCGTCTATCAGGACTTCCCCGTCGAGCTGTGCCGCGACCTTCTGCAAAGCGTCTCCATCGCGAAGGCCGCCGGAATCCCCGATGACGCCATCATCCTCGACCCAGGCGTCGGCTTCGCGAAGTCCTACCAGCAAAATCTGGCCGTGATCCACCGCCTAGACCAGGTGGCCCGGCTCGGCTATCCAGTGCTGCTGGGCACCTCACGCAAATCGTGCATCGGCCTCACCCTCGACCTCCCCGCCTCGGAGCGGGTTGAGGGCACGCTGGTCACGACGGTCTTCGCCGTGCTGCACGGCGCGTCCTTTGTGCGCGTCCACGATGTCAAGGAAAACGTCCGCGCCGTCCGGATGGCGCAGGCGGTAGTGCGGGAAGGAGACGGCGAACATGGACTTTGATCGGATTCATATCGAGGACCTCACCGTCTTTGCCAACCACGGCGTTCTGCCGGAGGAGACCAAGCTCGGCCAGAAGTTTCTGCTCAGCCTGACCCTGTACCTGCCGGCGGGGACGGCCGGCGCGCGGGACGAGCTGGACGACTCGGTGGACTATGGAGCCGTCTGCGCCTTCGCCACCGCCTATACAAAAGAGCATCCCCGCAAGACCATTGAGGCCGCGTCGGAGGATTTGGCGGCGGCGCTGCTCGACCAATGGCCCAAGCTCGCCGGGGTCGGCCTGACGCTGAAAAAGCCGTGGGCGCCGGTGGGCCTGCCGCTGGAAACCGTATCCTTTCAAATCACCCGCCGCTGGCACACCGCCTATATCGCCCTCGGCTCCAACCTGGGCGACAAGAAAGGCTATCTCGACGGGGCGGTCGCGGCGCTGGGCCGCGTCCGGGGCTGCCGGGTGAAGCAGGTCTCCCCCTACCTTGTGACCGCGCCCTATGGCGGCGTGGAGCAGGACGACTTTCTCAACGCCTGCCTCTCCCTGCGCACCTGGCTCACGCCGCAGGCGCTGCTCGACGCGCTGCACCGGATTGAGCAGGACGCCCACCGGGAGCGCGCCGTCCGCTGGGGTCCGCGCACGCTGGACCTCGATCTGCTGCTCTACGACGACGCCGTTTTTGAGACCAGCGATCTCGTCGTTCCCCATGTCGAGATGCACAAGCGTACATTCGTCCTCGAGCCGCTGCGCCAAATCGCGCCCAACGTGCGCCATCCCATTTTGAAAAAGACCATCGACGAGCTGGCGCGGGATTTGGAGGAAAATCTATGATCGCCATCGTCGTTGCCTACGCGCATAACCGCGTGATCGGCCGGGACGGCAAAATACCCTGGGACCTCCCCGACGAAAAACACCGGTTCCGGGACCTGACCACCGGCCAAGCCGTGGTCATGGGCCGCCGCACCTATGCCGAAATCGGGCGTCCTCTGCCCAACCGCCGCAACATCATTCTCTCCCGCGACCCAGACTTCCAAGCCCCGGGCTGCCTGCGGGCGGGTTCGCTGGCCGAAGCCGTCTCGCTGGCTGAAGCCGAGGGCCTTGACCTCTATGTCTCGGGCGGCGCCCGCGTCTATCAGGAGGCGCTGCCCCTGGCAGACAAGCTCTATATCACCGAAATCGACTGCCCGGTAGCGGGGGATACCTTCTTCCCGCCCTTTGACGAAACCTTGTATACCCGGGAAATCGTCCGCCGCTGCCCCGGCGGCATTCCCTACACCTACCTCACCTACACGAGAAAGCGTCACGCCTAATTTCTTTTTATGTTGGAGATGAATGCTATGTTTGGTCTATTTGAGAAAAAAAGTCCGGAGGAACGCCTGCTGGAGAGCCTCCGAAAGAAAAACTGGGACGGCCTGTCCCGGGCTTATTACGACCTGGGCGTCGCCGCCATGGAACAGGGCGACCTCAGCCGGGCCGTCCTCTGGCTGAGCCGGGCGGACACGGTCTACAGCGCGAGCGACAAGGTCTACAAAAAGACGAGTAAAAACCGGCTTTTTCATGACGAAATCGTCACCGACTGTTCCGACCGTATCGGCGAACTGGAGGACGCCCCGCTGCTGTCCAACCAGATCGTGGAGCAGATCGAGGAAAAGGCGGAGGAATTGGAGGACATACAGGTACGGGTGTGGTCCCTCCTCACCCTGGCACGGCTGGTCCCCGTCGGTGAAAAGCTGGCCGCGCTGCCCGGCTGCCGCGTATTGGGCGCGTTGGGACAGTGTGTGGACCTGGTGCTGAAATCCTTTCAGGAGCCCGTCTCCCCGGCGGAACTGGATTTTCTCCGCCGCGTGTGCGGCGGCCTGTACGAACTGAGCGACGCGGAGGCGTTTTTCGCCGGCGGCGAGGTTCCCTGCGCGGCGGGCGCGCCGCTGCAGGTCTTCGACCTCAACGCCCTGACGACGCTGCTCAACATAGAGGGCTTTATCGACGGCCAGCTCCGCGCCCTCACCGGCTACCCCAACCCGGACGACGGCGCCGTAATCCCCTGCGCCCTGCTGCCCGACTATTGGGCGCGCACCGCCGGCGAAGACATCGCCTCCATTCCCCAGGTAAGGGCGGAATTGGACCGCATCTGGAACGACTACGAATGGGCCCGCTCCGGCATTGACTGGACCCAGGCGGCCCAGCGGATTGACGCGTACAAGGCGCTGGACGTCTTCCAACCGGGATAATAAAGAAGCGGCTGTCCCCGCACCCGGGGGCAGCCGTGTGGTTTTCCTAAAATTTAGAGAAAAGAGCTGGTATATGCCCATGAAGAAAGTCGTCTCAATCATGCTAGCCATGATTCTGCTCTTATCAGCTTGTTCCCATGCTACGCTGGATGGAGCCGGCACGGAACTGGAAGATGCCGTAGCGAATCTGTCCGATGCGGAAAATGAATATGTTCAGATGGTCAAGGGCGGCTATCGAGAGGATAATCCTGACTTGACCTATGAAACCGCCTTCTCCGCTTTCTTTGGCACGCCGCGCTGGAAATATTTCACAGGAGACGACGTATCAGCCTCCAGGCGGGATGCGATTATTATGTGGCGGGCGATATGCTCGAATTGTTCTTTTCGGATGGCAGTATGCTCTTTACCAGAGTTGGAAACTGACCGCCGGCCGGCATTTGGAAAATCGAAAGGGAGGAGGTCCATCCGGATCTCCTCCCTTTGCCGCACTCAGTAATTGTCGGCGTGTACCTCAAAATAAGCCTGCGGATGGGCGCAGGTGGGGCAGATTTCCGGGGCCTTCTCGCCCACGACAATGTGCCCGCAGTTGCGGCACTCCCACACCTTGACCTCGCTCTTTTGAAAGACCGCCTGGGCCTCGACGTTGCGCAGCAGCGCGCGGTAGCGCTCCTCATGGTGCTTTTCAATCTCGCCCACCAAACGGAACTTGGCCGCCAGCTCCGGGAAGCCCTCCGCCTCGGCGGTCTTGGCAAAGCCCTCGTACATGTCGGTCCACTCGTAGTTTTCCCCGCCGGCGGCGGCACCCAAATTTTCGGCGGTGGAGCCGATGCCTTCCAGCTCCTTGAACCACATCTTGGCGTGCTCCTTCTCATTGTCCGCCGTCTTGAGGAACAGCGCCGCAATCTGCTCGAAGCCCTCCTTCTTAGCCTTGGAGGCGAAGTATGTATACTTGTTCCGGGCCTGGGACTCTCCCGCAAACGCCGCCTCCAAATTCTTCTCGGTCTGCGTTCCTGCGTATTTGCTCATGACAAATCCATCCTTTCATCGCGTCATTCTTTTATTTCAATCATTCTAATATGGGCGGGCATGTTTGTCAAGCGGAGAAATCATACAAACCCAGCCAAAGCCGGCCCCAACGGCGGCCTTGGCTGGGTTTCGATCTCCGGCTCAGCGGTCGTGGGCCGAGCGGGAGAAAATGGTGAAGATCGGGAAAATTTCCAGCCGTCCAATCAGCATCACCACCGACAGCAGGGCCTGGGCGGCGTCGCTGTACACGCTGAAATTGGCCGTCGGGCCAACCCTGGCCAATCCTGGCCCGATGTTGTTGATGCAGGAGAGGACGGCGGTGAGGTTAGTGGTCAAATCGTAGCCGTTCAGCGAGATGAGCAGGGTGGACAGGGACACCAGCATCAGATAGGCGGCGGCGTAGGTGCGGGTGGAGTTGAGGGTCGCCTTGTCCACCGTCTTGTACTCCAGCCGGACGGTCTGGATGGACTTAGGACTGATGATATAACGAATCTCGGCGAAAAAGGACTTGACCAGAATAATCACCCGCGAAACCTTGAGCCCGCCGCCGGTGGAACCTGCGCAGGCCCCGACCAGCATCAGCAGCACCAACGTGTGCTTGGAAAATTCTGGCCACAGGTCAAAGTCCACCGTTGCGAACCCGGTGGTGGTAATGATGCTGGACACCTGGAAAAAGGCCTGCCGGAGCGTCAGTCCAAGATTGGCAAGGCCGTGAAACAGGTTGAGGGTGATGGCGATGGTGGCCGCCGCCACAATGCCCAGATAGCAGCGAACCTCCTCCGATTTGAGGGCGTCCTTGATCCGTCCCAGGAGAATCAGATAATAGACGTTGAAGTTGACGCCAAACAGAAGCATGAAAACGCTCAGCAGCACCTCCACATAGGGGCTGTTATAGCCGGCAATCCCGGCGGCGGAGGTGGCGAAACCGCCGGTCCCCGCCGTACCGAAGGCAAGGCAGAGGCTGTCAAACAGGCCAACCCCGCCGAAGAGGAGGAGAATCACCAGCACGACGGTCATGGCGGCGTAGATGCCGTAGAGAATGGCTGAGGTGCGTTTCATCCGTGGGACCAGCTTACCGGCGGTGGGGCCGGGCACCTCGGCGCGGATGAGGTGCATGGAGTTGTCGTTTTTCATGGGGATAATCATCAGCACAAAGACCAGCACCCCCATGCCGCCAACCCAGTGGGTAAAGCTCCGCCAGAAGAGGACGCCGTGTGGCAGCCTCTCGGGCGCGGCCAGCACCGACGCACCGGTGGTGGTGAAGCCGGACACCACTTCGAAGAGGGCCGACCAATAGGAGCGGAACTGTCCGGTCAAAAACAGCGGAACCGCCCCGATGAGAGAGATGACAATCCAGGCGTAGGCCACGATACAGTAGCCGTCCCGGCTGGTGAGCCGGGCGTCGGGCGTCGGGATGCGGGAGCACAGGATGCCCAGGAGGGCCGCCGGGAAAATGGTGGCGGCCAGGTAACCCGCGTCGCCGTCGCCATAGTACAGCGACACCGCCAGGGACGGAATCATCAGCAAGGCCTCGGTCAGGACAATTCGGCCCAGAACGTTTAAAACCCTTCTCTTGTTCATAATCCCTTTCCCGCCTTATCCGCTGACAAAAATGTCCTCCAGCCGTACCAATTGTTTGCCGATGCTGACCATCAGGACGCTGTCTCCCGGCTGGATCACGTCGTCGCCCCGGGGGAGGATGGGCCGCCCGGCCCGGAGGATACAGGCCACCAGCATATCCGGCTTGAGCTGCCATTCCTTCAAGGGCTGGCCCAGGTGGGAGCTGGAGGCGGTGACATGGAACTGGGTGAACTCCAGCCGCCCGTCCATCAGGCGGTAGAGGGATTCCACCGCGTCTTTGCCGTCGGCGTTCATCAGCGAGCGGGCATATCCCACAATCAAGTCCACCGCCGTGTCCTCCCGGGACACCGTCGAAAGCCGCCGCCCCTGGTCGAGGGCCTTGAGGCGGGAATAGCTGCTCACCCGGCAGATCACCCGCCCAATGCCCAGCGAATCGGCGTACATCCCGGCGAGCATGTTGTACTCGTCGCTGTCGGTCAGCGAGATGTAGGCGTCCACCTTGCGCAAGTCGGCGGCGGACAGGGCGTTGAAATAGCCGATGGTGTCGTCGTTCATCACGGCGCACTTGGGAAGGGAGTGGCCGAAGGCGGCAGCCTTTTCATGGCTCCGTTCAATGACGGTGGGGCGGACCCCCTCATGGGCAAGCAGCTCGGCCAGGTAATAGGCGATCCGCCCCGTACCGGTCAGCAGGGCGCTGTGCAGGGGACGGAGAGGAATCTCCATCGCCTTAAAGGACTTGCGGAAGGCGGCGGCCGCGCCGGTCAGGTAGAGAATATCGTTGGCCCGGAGAACAAAGCCTCCTTTGGGGATAAAAATGGAATCGCCCCGGACGACGGCGCAGATGAGCAGGTCAAAGTCGGTCCGGCGGACGATGTCCATCAGACTCTTGTCGCAGAAGGGGGAATCCGGCTGCAGCCGCATCTCCACCAGTTCGGCCCGACCCTCGGCGAAGACCTCGACGCGGGTGGCGGAGGGGAAGCGGAGCAGGCGGCTGATCTCCCGCGCCACGGCCAGCTCGGGGTTGATGGTCATGGACAGGCCCAGGCGGTCCCGGTAGAAATCGGTCTGACGGGCATAATTGACGTTGCGCACCCGGGCGATGGTGTGCTTGGCTCCCAACAGGTGGGCGGTCAGGCAGGCCAGAATATTGAGCTCGTCCGACTCGGTGACGGCGATAAACACGTCGGCGTCGCCCGCTCCGGCCTCCTGGAGGGTGGCGTGGGACGCGCCGTTGCCCTGGTAGCAGAAGACATCCAGGGTGTTGGCCACCCCCGACAGCACCGCCGGGTCGGTGTCAATGACGGTGACCGAACAGCCGTCGGCGGTAAGCTGCCCGGCGAGGGCCACGCCGATCTCCCCGGCCCCGACGATATTGATGTTGATCTTTTTCGCGCGCATATCGTCCTGCCCTCATGAAATGGCGGATGCTTCCGCCGCGCCGGGCAGGGGAAGCCCCAGCCGCTGGTACATAGTCTTTTTTACCGCCCGCAGGATGTTCTGATATCCCGTGCAGCGGCACAGGTGGCCCGAGAGCAGCTTGCGAAGCTCCTCGTCGGTATACAGCTTGCCCGACTCGAGAATCTCGGTCGCCGTCATGAGTACGCCGGGGGTGCAGAAACCGCACTGGATGGCCGCCTCGTCCACGAAGGCCTGCTGAATATCACTCAGCTCGCCACCGGGACCGAGCAGACTTTCCAACGTGCGGATTTCCTTGCCGTCGGCCCAGACGGCGAGATAGATGCAGGAATTGAAGCACTCCCCGTCGATGAGGACGGCGCACGCGCCGCACTCCCCAACCTCGCAGCCTTTTTTCACCGACGTCAGGCTGAAATCGTTGCGCAGGAGGTCGGTCAGCGAGGCCCGGACGTCCACCATGGTTTCGGTGTCCCTGCCGTTGATCCGGCAGCGAACCAGCTTATACTGCGCCATCAGAGCGTCCCTCCTTCCAATTCTACCGCCCGCCTGAGGGCCCGCCGCGCCAGCTCCACCGCGATGTGCTCGCGGAAGTCCTTCGACGCCCGCCAGCTGTCCCGGGGATGGATATCCTCCAGCACCGCCGCGGCGAACGCCCTGACTGTTTCCTCTGAAACCGCCGCCCCTCTGGCAATGGCTTCGGCGGCGGGACAGCGCAGCGGAACGGGGCCTGCAACACCGAAGGTGATGCGCGCGTCCACAATCGTCTCCTGATCGTCCGACAGCTTCACATTGACCGAGCAGGCGCAGATGGCGATATCCATCGCATTGCGCATGGCGTACTTGATATAATGCCCCCGGTAGCCCTCGTAGGCGGCCCGGGGAATCAGGATGCCGGTCAACAGCTCGTCTGGCTGGAGATCCACCACCCCCGCCCGGCGGTAAAACGCCTGGATGGGCAGGCGGCGGATTCCCGCCTGGCCGGTCAGCTCGACGACGGCGTCCCAGGCGAAGAGGGTGGAGGCCGAGTCGGCGGAGGTCGCGCCGTTGCAGACGTTGCCGCCGATGGAGGCAATGTTGCGAATCTGCGGCCCGCCCACCTGATCCGCCGCCTCGCCCAGCACCTGGATATGCTGTTGAATCAGCGGGTCACGGGCGAGGTGGGAAAAGCTGGTCAGGGGGCCGATCCGGAGGGTCCCGTCCGGCTCCATGGTCACCCCCCGCAGCTCGTCGAGGGTATAGATGCTGATTAGTTCCGCGCCGGCCCGGCGGCCCTCCCGGATTTGCACCAGCACGTCGGAGCCGCCCGCAATCAACTGCGCCTCGGGATGGGCCAGCCGGAGACGGATGGCGTCCTGGACGCTTTCGGCCTCGTATAGGGCCTTGATATCATACATAGTGTTCCATCTCCTTTATCAAAGCAGTCCCGCCGCCCGGAAGCGGTCAAAGAGAACGTGCGCCGTGATGGGACAGCGGTTTATCGCGACGCCGGTGGCGTTCAGGATAGCGTTGCGGATGGCGGGCGCGCCGGAGCAGGCCGGGGGTTCGCCTAACGCCTTTGTCCCAAAGGGGGAGGTCGGCTCGGGGTTCTCCACAAAGAAAGCGTCCAGCGCCGGATGGTCCGGGAAGGTGGGCAGCTTATAGTCGAGCAGGTTGTTGTTGAGCGGCTTTCCGGTCGCGGGGTCGAACCGCAGTTCCTCGCTGAGGCCGAAGCCCGCCGCCATGGACATGCCGCCGTGTACCTGCGCCTCGGCCAGGGCGGGGTTGATGAGCCGTCCGCAGTCGTGGACGTTGACCATGCGCAGCAGCTTGACCTTGCACAGGGGGATATCAACCTCTACTTCGGCGAAGGAACAGCCGAAGGAATAGGCGTTGTTCTTGATCTGATAGGTACTCTCGGCGGTTAGGTGCTCGCTGCGGCTGGCCGAGTAAAGGGCCTGGGTGGCCAGCTCGCCGAGAGACATGTAGCCCCGCCCGTCCGTCCGGCGGACGATTCGGCCCCCGCGCAGGTCAAGGTTGTGGACCGGCTGGCGGGTCAGCTCTTGGGCGTAGTTTAAAATGCGCTCCCGGAGGAGGGCGGCGGTCTGGGCGATGGAAAATCCGCCAATATAGGTTTGCCTGGAGGCGTAGGCCCCCGTGCCGAAGGGGGTGAGATCGGTATCCTGGGTGGAGACCACGTGGACGCTGTCCACCGGGACGCCCAACGCCTCGGCTGCCATCTGGGAGAAAACCGTATCGCAGCCCTGGCCGATCTCGGTTTCGCCGGTCTGAAGCTGGACCGAGCCGTCCTGATTGAGGACCATACGGCAGGAGGAACTTTCCAGGGAAATAGGCCACACCGCTGTATTATACCAAAACAGGGCCATTCCCACACCCCGCCGCACCGGGCCGGTCTGCGACCGGTAGCGCTCCCGCTTGCGGCGGTAGTCAATGGCCTCCATTCCCTTGTTCATCACCTGGTTGAAGGTGTCGAAATAGTTTTCATTTTTGGAAAATTCATCGCGATATCCCACCGGCATGACCTGTGCCCGGCGAAAGTCCACCGGGTCCATGTCCAGGGCGCGGCAGACGTCGTCGATGTGGCACTCGCCGAGGAACATGGCCTGCGGAATGCCGTAGCCTCGCATGGCCCCGGCGGCAGGACGGTTTGTGAAAACGGTGTAGCCGTCGCACTCGAGGTTGTCGCAGGGGTAGAGCTGGGGGAAGGCCCCCAACCCCTTGGCGCAGACGCTGTGGCCATGGGAAGCGTAGGCCCCCTGGTTGGAAAAGAGCTCCAGCTTCCGCGCCGCGAAGGTCCCGTCGGGGCGGACCCACGAGATGATATGGGCGCGCTCGGCGTGGCGGACGCGGTTGTTGACAAAGGTCTCCTCTCGGGCACAGTCTATCGTCACCGGGCGTCCGCCCAGTTGGGTGGTCAGCCAGGCGCAGAGGGGCTCGTAGAGGGCGTCCTGCTTGTTGCCAAAGCCGCCGCCGACATAGGGCTTGACCACGCGGACCATTCCCCAGGGGATGCCAAGAGCCTGCCCCACCACGCGGCGCACAATATGGGGAATCTGGGTGGAGGTGGTGACCACGACGCGGCCTCCCTCCATTTTGGCGGTACAGATGTGATTTTCAATGTGACAGTGCTGCACGGTCGGCGTTTCATACCAGCCCTCGACCTTAATGAGTCCCGGCTCCTGAATCGCCTTTTGATAGTCGCCCCGGTAAATCTGGGTGTGGGCCAGGATGTTACGGGGGTAGGCGTCGTGGAGCTGGCTGGCCCCCTCGGCCATGGCCTCGTCCACGTCCAGAATCACCGGATACGCCTCGTATTCCACCTCGATGAGGCGCAGGGCCTGCCCGGCCGCCGTCTCGTTGTCGGCCACCACGACGGCGATGTCGTCCCCGTAGTAGCGGACCCGGCTGGTCAGCAGCAGCCGGTCGGCCACGTCCTGATGGCCCGGGTCGAGCGACCAGGGGTGTCCCGCCGTGGGAAAGGGGCGGTTCGGGACGTCGAAGCAGGTGAACACCGCCGTCACCCCGTCCACAGCGCGGGCCTTGGACACGTCGATGGACTTGACAACGCCGTTGCCGGTTTCCGCGTGTTTTACCCTGGCGACCAGGGCGCGCGGGGGACAGAGGTCGGCGGTGTATTTGGCCCGCCCCGCCGCCTTATCGTAGGCGTCGACGCGGGGGATGCTTTTGCCCACGGACATGGAAACCCCTCCTAAAATTTGGCGGCGCGGAACAAATCCGCTGGATTGACAGAAAAAACCGGTTTCGGGTATACTACAGACAGATTATAACTGTCTGGAAGAGGCGAAACTGTATGGAAAAAAAGCGGGTCGGCTGTGTGGCGATGGCCGCCGGCAACGCCGCGCGGTTCGGCGGCAACAAGCTCGCGGCGCGATTGGACGGGCGAAGCCTGATTGAACGGGCTCTCGACGCGGCGGCGGGGCCGGAATTTGACCGGGTGGCGGTCGTAAGCCAGTATCCCGAGGTGGAGGCCCTGGCAGCGGCGCGGGGATTCCTGTCCCTGCGCAACCGGCATCCCGACTGGGGCCTCAGCCACACCATCCGGCTGGGCACCGAAGCGCTGCGCGACTGCGACGGCATCCTCTATCTGGTCTGCGACCAGCCCCTGTTGACCCGCCGGAGCGTGGAACGGGTGGTGGCGCGGTGGCGGGAGGACCCGAGCCGCATCGTCGGCGCGGGCCATAACGGGCGGCGGGGCAATCCCTGCCTGTTTCCCAGCGCGTTGTTTCCCGAGCTGGCCGCCTTAGAGGGCGACCAGGGGGGAACGGTGGTCATCCGGGCCCACCCCGATCTGCTGGTTCTGTCCGAAACGCCGGAGCCCGAGCTGGCCGATGTGGACACCCCGGAGGGACTACAGGCGCTGCGGCGGGGGCTGTGAAGCGGCGGGGCTACTTTCTTTCGTATGGCGTTCCCGCCAAGGGCAGGTCGTAGCGCCGTTTTCCATCCAGCCTATAATAGGCTTCGGCAACCGCCGGGGCGGTTGGGATCGAGGTGATCTCCCCCAAACCGATTGCGCCGCCGGCGACGTCCAGCCCCGCCTTTTCCACCACAATGGGCCGAAGGGCGGGGATCTGGTTGGCCCGGAACAGGCCCAGCGTCCCGAATTTTGCCGTTGGGCGGCAGTCCTCCAGCGGGTAACGCTCGGTCAGGGCAAAGCCCAGCGACATGACCACCCCGCCCTCAATCTGTCCCTCGCAGGAGAGGGGGTTGACCGCCCGCCCGACGTCGTGGGCGGCGATGACCTCTTTTAAAGTTCCGTCCTCCTGTAAAACGCAGACCTGTGTGGCGAAACCGTAGGCCACGTGGCTCACCGGGTTGGGCACGTCGGCCCCCAGCGGGTCGGTCTTGGCGAGGTATTGACCGGAAAAGGACCTTCCCTCCAATTCCGCGAGGCTGGCGTTGTCCATCGCCTCTTTCAGCGCAGTGGCGGCGCGGCGGCATGCCTCGCCGGTAATCAAGGTCTGGCGGGAGCCCGAGGTGGTGCCCGAGTCGGGCGCGTCAACGGTACTCGACCGCTCGTAGACCACCTGTTCGCGGTCCAAGCCCGCCGTCTCGCAGAGAATTTGGGTGAGCACCGTCCCGAGTCCTTGGCCGATGCAGGACGCTCCTGCGCGGATATGAACCCGGCCCGTCTTAACCTCCAGCCGCACCCGGCCGATGTCGGGAATACCGACGCCGACGCCGGCGTTTTTCATCGCGCAGGCGATGCCGGCGTATTTGGCCCCCTCGTAATAGGGGCGGACCGCCTCCAAGGTCTCGGCGAGGCCGGTATACGGACCGGCGATTTGTCCGTTGGGCAGCTCCTGCCCGGGCCGGATGGCGTTGCGGTAACGGATTTCCCACGGGGACAGGCCCACGAGTTCCGCCATTTCGTTGAGCAGCGACTCGATGGCAAAGCAGGTCTGGGTTACGCCGAAGCCCCGGAAGGCCCCTGCGGGCGGGTTGTTGGTATAGTAGGCGTAGCCGTCAATCTGGAAGTTCTGGTAGTTGTACGGCCCCGCCGCGTGGGTGCAGGCCCGCTCCAGCACCGGCCCGCCCAGCGAGGCGTAGGCCCCCGTGTCGGCAATGACGTTGGCGGCCACCCCCTGAATGATTCCGTTCTCGTCGCAGCCGAGGGCAAATTCCATCTCCATCGGGTGACGCTTGGGATGAATCAGCAAGCTCTCCGCCCGGGTCAGCTTGACCTTGACGGGGCGTTTGGTCAGATAGGCCACCAGCGCGGCGTGGTGCTGGACGGTGACGTCCTCCTTGCCGCCGAAGCCGCCCCCCACCAGCATATTGCGCACCTTGACCTGTTCCGGCCCCAGTCCCAGCATGGGCATGATCTCCTGCCGGGTGTCGTACACCCCCTGGTCGGCGCTCAGCACCATCACGCCGTCCCCGTCCGGGTAGGCCACGGCGCACTCGGGCTCCAAAAAGGCGTGCTCGGTCCACGGGGTGTGAAAGGTGCGGGTCAGCACGTGTTTGGACTTGGCGATGGCGAATGCGGCGTTACCCCGCCGGATGTGCTTGTGGGCCAAAAGATTGCCGCCCGGGTGGACCAGCGGCGCGCCGGGCAGCATGGCCTCCCTGGGGGAGCGCACCGGCTCGAGAACCTCATATTCCACCTCGACCAGCGCCTTGGCCGCCTCCAAAGCCTCCCGGGTCTCGGCGGCGACGAGGCAAATCGCGTCCCCGAGATAATGGGTGGTGTCCCCGACGGCAATCAGGGTGTCCCAATCCTTAATGAGATGCCCGACCTTGTTGATGCCGGGGATGTCGGCCGCCGTAAAGATCCCCACGACGCCGGGCAGCGCCCTGGCCCGTTCGGTATGGATGGCCCGGACCACCGCCCGGGGGTATTGGCTCCGGACGGCGCTGGCGCAGAGCATCCCGTCTATGTAAACGTCGTCCGGATACTGGCCGCCGCCCAGCACCTTTTCCTCCACGTCCAGCCGTGGGACCGGGCTGCCGGGGCGCCATTCCGCCGCCTGCCGGTCGGGGAGGCCCTCGCGCAGATATTGGCCCGCGAGCAAAATGGCCCGAATGATCTTGACATAGCCGGTACAGCGGCAGATGTTATTGCGGATGGCAAAGGCGGCCTCCTCCTCGGTGGGGTCCGGATTTTGATCCAGCAGCGCTTTGGCGCTCATGACCATGCCGGGGATACAGAAACCGCACTGCACCGCCCCCGCCTCGCCAAAGGCGCGGACGTAAACCGCCTTCTCCTCCTCGCGCAAGCCCTCCACCGTCAGGATGTGCTTGCCCGCCAGCTTGTCGGTCTTGGGAACGCAGGCCTTGACCGGCTTGCCGTCGGCGAGGACGGTACAGGTCCCGCAGGCCCCCTCGCTGCACCCGTCCTTGACCGATGTCAGCCGCAACCGGTCCCGCAGGACGCGGATCAGCTTTTCCCCCGGCGGGGCCTCGACCTCTTTTCCGTTGACAAAAAATCTCGGCATTTTCGCTCCCCCCATTCCCAAACGCCGCAATTCTTTTTGATTATTATAGTATACTATGCCCCAAAAGAAAAGACAAGAGAGAGAAAAATTTTAATGATTTGACAGCTTTACACTCGGGATGGAATGGGCTATAATAACCATGATTTAAAATGCTTATCCGGCGAAAGGCCAGCCTTTCGCGGGAAAATATTGACTGGAGGTTTGATTTACTATGTCTATCAAAATCGGTATCAACGGCTTCGGGCGCATTGGCCGCCTGGTCTTCCGCGCTGGTATCTGCTGCAGCGACGTGGAGTTCCTCGGCATCAACGATCCCGGCATGACCCCCGACTATATGGCCTATATGCTCAAGTACGATACCATGCACGGCCAGTTCCAGGGCGACATCTCCTACGACGACGAGTCCATCACCGTCAACGGCCACAAGATCATGTTCTACACCAAGATGAGCCCCGCCGAGATTCCCTGGGGCGAGCTGGGCGTGGAGTACGTTGTCGAGTCCACCGGCCTGTTCCTGACCAAGGAGAAGGCCCAGGGCCATCTGGACGCCGGCGCCAAGAAGGTCGTCATGTCCGCCCCGTCCAAGGACGACACCCCCATGTTCGTCTGCGGCGTCAACCTGGACAAGTACACCACCGACATGCAGTTCGTCTCCAACGCCTCCTGCACCACCAACTGCCTGGCTCCCATCGCCAAGGTGCTGCATGACAACTGGGGCATCACCGACGGCCTGATGACCACAGTTCACTCCACCACCGCCACCCAGAAGACGGTGGACGGCCCGTCCAAGAAGGACTGGCGCGGCGGCCGCGCGGCGGCGGGCAACATCATCCCCTCCTCCACCGGCGCCGCCAAGGCCGTGGGCAAGGTCATCCCCTCCCTCAACGGCAAGCTGACCGGCATGTCCATGCGCGTTCCCACCCTCGACGTCTCCGTCGTTGACCTGACCGTCAACCTCGCCAAGCCCGCCAAGTACGACGAGATTTGCGCCGCCATGAAGAAGGCTTCCGAGGGCGAGCTCAAGGGCATCCTGGGCTACACCGAGGATTCGGTGGTTTCCTCCGACTTCCTGGGCGACACCCGTACCTCCATCTTCGACAAGGGCGCCGGCATCGCGCTGACCGACACCTTCGTGAAGGTCGTGTCCTGGTACGACAACGAGGTCGGCTACTCCAACAAGGTGCTCGACCTGATCCGCCACATGTACAGCGTTGACCACAAGTAAGTTTCCTGAAATGGAATGGGCCGTCTCCTGTGAGACGGCCCATTTTTTGGGGAATCAGGGCCGCTTCAGAAGAAGCGGCCCTTTCTCTCCTCAATGACCTCCTGATAGCATCCGGGACGGCACTGGTCCCACCAGCCGGCGAAGGACGCCCGGTCCTCCTGGTAGCGCCGGGCCAGTTGGTCGGTATAGCCCACCGCCGTACCCGGAAGCAGCTGTAGAATCTCATCCAAAACCGCCTGCGCCTCTTCCGACCGCAGCGGCAGCTCATACCGCTGTCCGTCCAGCGTCCGCAGAACGCACAGCCCGCCCTCCCGGTAGGCCCAAACGATTTCCCAGGGCCGCAGCAGCAGGTAACCGGGCAGCAGCACAAAGTCCCGCCCCACCCGGACGCCCCCGATGGGTTCGGTCTCCTCATAAAAGGATTCCAAGAGGGCGTCGAGGGTCTCGCCGCCTCCCAGTTCCTCCAGCTTCCTCTGGAGGGGGCGCAGCGGGCGGATTCGCAGGGCCTGAACCACCCGCCACACCGCCAACAAAAGGGGAATCAGGCTCAGCACCAGCAGCCCGCGCGCCAGCCAGGCCGGTTTTCCGTCGATGCGCCCGGCGTCGATGTAGAGCGGGAGCGCCCGGTCCTCCAATCCCTCGGCCCGCCCGCTACCGCCGTAGGCGTCCGACACCCGCTTGATGGTCTCATTGTATTGGGCCCGCTCCTCCGCCTCCATCATCCGCACCGTGCCCCAAACCCGCATGGGGGCGGGCGCGTCGGTTTCGCGGCTTCTGCGGGCCAGTTCTTCGGCCTGCTCCAGCAGCGCCCGGTCGCCGTGGATGTAAAGCCCCAGCAGGCGAAAGGACGCCGTGCCGTCCCGCTCCAGGTCGATCAGGTAGCCGCCGCCGACGCACCGGCCGGTGTTGACCCCGCCTCGGTACTCCAGCTCCCGCATATACTGGGCATAGATATAGGGAACGTCATAGACGACGCAGGTTCCCTCCCATTTCGCGGGGGACAGTGACGCGAGGGGAACCGGGCGGAGGGAGCGCAGCGCCTCCGGTCCGGAGAACAGGAAAAACAGCGCGACCGTCGCCGCCGCCAAAAAAGGGACCGGCAAAAGTTTGCGCCACAGATAATCCCGATGCAGGCGGTTAAAAAATCCCATGCCGCCACCCCCCTCTCTCTAGGTGGCTACATAGTACCACGCCGGGCGGTCCGCTGTCAACGGCCCGCCCGGCGGCAAATATTTCACCCCGCTTTCTTTGGTATGCGAATGGTTACGACAATTTCTTCCTCGGTCTCCTCCTGGGTCTTGTCGGCGCGGATGCCGGCGTTTTTAATCAGGTCCAGACTGTGCTCCACCGTGTTGAGGAAGACCTTCACGTCCCGCAGCACAAACTGCCCCAGCCCCCTCCTCCGGGCTGGTGGGGACGGCGGTTGAAGAAGGTAATCTATGTACTGCTCTGTCTTGGCGACGTTGAATCCCTTCTCCACGATGACGGCAATGGCGTTCAGGCAGCTCTGCTCCTCGGGCAGCTTCAGCAGCGCTCGCGCGTGGCGTTCGGACAAGCCGTTCTCCCGGATGGCGGCCAGCACGCGAGGGGAATGGCGCAGCAGCCGCAACTTGTTCGCCACCGCCGGCTGGCTCTTTCCAATGCGGGCCGCGGCCTGCTCCTGACTCAGGCCGTAGAGCCGCATCAGCCGCGCCAACCCCTCGGCTTCCTCTATAAAGTCCAGGTCCCGCCGCTGCAGATTTTCCACCAGGGCCAGCATGCCCGATTCCTCCTCTCCCACCGACAGCAGAATGCAAGGCACCTCCTTTAATCCCGCCAGCCTCGCGGCGCGCAGGCGGCGCTCTCCCGCCACCAGCTCGTAGCCGTCCGGCTTCCGGCGTACCGTCAGGGGCTGTAAAATGCCATACTGGGTGATGCTGTCGGCCAGCTCCCGCAGCCCGTCCTGGTCAAACACCTTCCGAGGCTGCGAGGGGTTGGGCCGCAGGGCCCCAATCGGCAGGAAGCTCACCCGGGGCCGGTCAAGAAACCCCCTGTTTTTCAGCGCTTGCATGATCGCTCCTCCTCTCCTTGTTTCCCTTGGGCAACGGCCTGTCCCATTCCCCGGGACGCCTCTTCCCGCCCCTGTCGGCCGTCTGACTCCATTGTAGCACATGGGCTGGTAAAATCCCGTGAAATCTGTCGGTTAGACCACAATATTTTGTGATGATATTATGTCATACGCACTAGATGTTGGGAAATAACGGGGAATGTCGAAAAAAGGGGAGGGCCCGCCCCCGACGGGCGAGCCCTCCTTATTTTTTCAGTCTCTATAGCCGCTCCAGCACGGCGCAGAGATATTGCCACACCCGTGCCGAGGAGGAGATGGACAGGGTTTCGTTCGAGGTGTGTACCCCGCTCATGTCCGGCCCGAAGCTGACGCTGTCCAGGCCGGGCAGCTTGCCCGCAAGGATGCCGCACTCCAATCCGGCATGGATGGCCTCCACCTGCGGTTTTCTTCCATATTGGGCTTCAAAGACCTCGACCATCCGCTCGCGCAGCGGGGAGTCCTTCCGATACTCCCAGGCCGGATACTCGCCATGGACCGAATACGACGCGCCGCAGCGGGCGGACAAGTCCTCCAGCGCCGCCAGCAGGAACCGCTTGTCCTGCCCCAGGCTGCTGCGCACCGACAGTCCCAGCTCCATCGTGCCGCCGTCCGCGCGCAGAATGCCCAGGTTCAGCGACGTCTCCACCAGCCCGGCAATGTCCCGGCTCATGGCCTGTACCCCGTTCGGCAGCTCCCGCAGCAGCCGCAGCGCCCTGACGGTGCTCTCCCGGTCCCATCCTTCGGCGGCCTCTCCCTCCGCCGCGCAGGTGACAGCAAGGCCCGGCTCGTTGGGGAAGCGTTCCCGCGCCCCGGCCTCAAAATTGGCTGTCAGCGTTTGCAGCAGCCCGTCCGGCGCCCTGGAGATAAAGCGGGCGGACGCGGCGCGGGGAATGGCGTTGTCCTTGGACCCGCCCGCAAGGCCGGCCAGCCGGAGCGGCGACGCGCAGTCCAGGACGGCGAGGGCCTCGGCCAGCAGCTTGTTGGCGTTGCCGCCGCCCTTGTGAATCTCCGAGCCGGAGTGTCCGCCCTCCAGGCCGGAAACCTCCAGCCGGTAGCGGGTTCCCTCCGCCGGCACGCATTTCACGGGCAGGGTCATCTGCGCCGTCGCGCCCCCGGCGCAGCTCACCGTTAAGATGCCCTCCTCCTCCGAGTCCAGGTTGAGCAGAACGCGGCCTTTGAGATCGGAGGGGTCCAGCGCCGTCGCGCCAAGCAGGCCGATTTCCTCGTCGGCGGTCAGAAGCACCTCCAGCGGCGGATGGCGGAGGGTTTCGCCGTCCAGCACCGCCAAGGCGCAGGCCACCGCAAAGCCGTCGTCGCCCCCTAGCGTGGTTCCCTTGGCGTAGAGCCGGTCTCCGTCCACGGCCAAGCGGAGGCCATCTCGCTTGAAATCCAAATCGCAGTCCGGGTCCTTTTCACACACCATGTCCAGATGGCCCTGTATGATGACGGCGGGATGGTCCTCATAGCCGGGCGAGGGGTCCTTCCAGATGACGACGTTGCCAATCTCGTCCTTCCGGCATCGGAGGCCGCGCTCCCGCGCGAATTGGACGCAGAAATCGCCAATCGCGGTTACGTTGCCCGAGCCGTGGGGGATCGCGCAGAGCTTTTCAAACCAGCCGAACACCGCTTGCGGTTCCAGGCCGGCGAGTACGTTTGCAGACATATTGCATTTTCCTCCTTTTTCACTTCTATATCATAGCACAACAGGCTGAAAAAATGTAGGTCAAAAAACATCTCCCAATATATTTTAGACTCGAACGCAGAAAAAGCCTCGCGGTGTCTCTACTGGTACAGGTTCGGTTATCGTTCGGGTTCACGATTAGCTGAGCCGGAACTTGCGCACCAATTTATTCATCAGCAGGGATTGGCCCGACAACTCCTGCGCAGCAGCCGCACTCTGCTCCGAAGTGGCAGAGGTACTTTGGATAATGGAAGATATTTGGTCAATTCCCTCGGTAACTTGGGAGATCGCGGCAGTTTGGCTTTTTACGGCTCCTACAACCGCGTCTACTTTAATCGTTACATTTTCCGCAATGGAGCTGGTCTTATCCAGTGATTCCGTTACTTTAGTAACCACTTGACCCCCCTCTGCAACAGCAGTGATAGACCTCTCTATTAACTCCTTAGTGGCTTTGGCCGCCTCATTCGATTTAGAGGCCAGGTTGCGCACCTCATCGGCCACCACGGCAAAGCCCTTTCCCGTACTGCCCGCTCGGGCGGCCTCCACAGCGGCGTTTAGGGCCAGGATATTGGTCTGGAACGCAATATTTTCAATGGTATCAATAATTTTGCTAATTTTCGTGGAGGAACCGGAGATTTTCTCCATCGCGGCGTTTAACTCTTGGACATAATCCACGCTGACTCCAAGTTGCGCGCCTGCTTGGGCCACAAAGTGCCCAGCCTCCTCTGCCGTGGCCGCAGTCTGTCTGGCGTTCTCCGCAATGCTGTCGGCCGTGGCGGAGAGTTCATGGATTGCGCTGGCCTGCTCCGTGGCCCCCTGGCTTATAGATTGCGCGCCGTTGGATACCTGAACGGCACTACTGGCCACGGTTCCGGCGGACTGGCTGATTTGGGAAAGCGTATCTTTCAAAGAATTGTGGATTGTCTTGATGGACTGCTCCATGGCTACAAAGTCGCCCCAATATGTACGAGTGATCGTTTCTTGAAAGTCCCCCTGCGCCATTTTGCCCAGGTGCTGGGACACATCCTGCGCCACATCGTTCAGACGGAACAGCATAGTTTCCAGAGCTTTTGCCAGCTGGGCGGTTTCATCCTTGGACTTGACTTGCGGGGACGGTGTGTGTAAATCTCCGTCGGCCATCTTCTCAAGCCGGGCAACACAGGATCGAATTGGGCCGGAGATAGACCTGCCTACGTTGACTGCCACAGGGAATGTGGCGAGTACAACAAGAACTATCACCAGAACTGTCAGCATAATGCTCCGGTCCAAAGTGGATTTAAATTCCCGCTGGCTGGCCTCAATGGCGATACTCCATTCCTGATTGCCGTCAATGGGAGCGAACCCTACAAATTTGTTGTCACCATAAAAGTTATATGTTCCGAAACCGGTTTCTCTTTGGATCATTCGCTGATTCACAGCAGCTACATCCGCTACACTGGGGTCCGTTTTTGCGGCTTCAATCATGTTGGAGCCTTCCTTTACGATAGAGGCCTCCCGATGGCCAATGACATTTCCCCTATTGTCCAGCACATAGGCTACGCCGTCGTTGCCCATAGACAAATTACTTACGATGTCTGACAGAAAATCAGCGCTGATTCCGCCATAGACTACACCATCAAAACGGCCGTCGGTGATGATAGGCACCTCTAGCAGGAAAACCATCTGCTGCCCATCGTTCATAATATCCGAGATATAGGGTTTCATTGTAGCCTTGCACTGTTGAAAATAATCTTCTTCCGCGTAGTTATATCCCGTGGACGAGAGACCGCTGCTATCCATTTTTCCGGTGTATAAAAAGCCATTGCGCTGGGCGATATCTTCTCGAAGCGGAATCAGTTCCGGGGCGGCAGGGTCGGATTCCCGGAAAATATCAGAGGCGGCGGCCTCTTGAAGCGCCGTCCAGTAGTTTCCCATTTTCCACTCCACCGCATCTGCGGCCATCTGTGTAGCGGGACCCAAGGTCTTTGTCATAACATCATCAATTCCGTTGGCGTTCAATAGGGCTGTAATCACACCGATCAGCACTGCGCCAACCAGCACTACCGACAGCATACTGATTTGGATTTTTGATTTGATCGACTTCATACACGACCTTCCCCTTTCACCTGTTTTTATTTTGGCAATAGCGTACGTTTCTCTACAATATATGCGATTTTATGATTGCACGCTCATCCAGTGATATTTTAGCATGAAGCCGCAAAACATTCAATACGCATCTTGTCTTTGGCGGCGGTTCTTGTAATGCGGCGCTTACCCCAGCACATATGGGGCAGTAAGCGGCCAATTGCATCATTGCCGAAGCGGGGCGGCGCCCTGTAAATACGCAGCACCGGCGAAGCTTCGTATTTTATAGCTCCGCAGCGTAGGAAAAGGCTTGCATTATATTCACAAAAGCTGTATAATTCACACATATTAAAAAAGCAAAGAAAAGGGGAATGCAATTATGAAAAAAATCCTATGCTTTCTGCTGGCGGCCCTCACCCTGCTGGCGCTGCCCGCCTGCGGCAAGAAGGCAACCTACGCCAACGAAGGCTATCTGACCATGGCCACCAACGCTGAGTTCCCGCCCTACGAGTACCACGACGGCGGTTTCATCGTGGGCATCGACGCGGAAGTGGCCGCCGCCATCGCCAAAAAGCTGGGCCTCGAGCTCAAAATCGAGGATATGGAGTTTGACTCCGTCATCGCCGCCGTCCAGACCGGCAAGGCTGACATCGGCATGGCTGGCCTGACCGTCACGCCGGACCGGCAGGCCGTCGTGGATTTCTCCACCTCTTACGCCACCGGCGTCCAGGCCATCATCGTCCCCGAGAACTCGCCCATCGCCTCCGCCGACGATCTGTTTAACAACGTCGGGACCTACCACGTGGGCGTTCAGCTCACCACCACCGGCGACATCTATTGCAGCGAGGACTTGGGCGAGGAGAATGTGGAACGCTATCCCAAGGGCGCGGACGCCGTCATGGCCCTCGTCGCGAACAAAATCGACTGTGTCGTCATCGACAATGAACCGGCCAAGGCCTTCGTCCAGGCCAACCCCGGATTGAAGATTCTGGAAACCGAGTATATCACCGAGGACTACGCAATCGCCACCAGCAAGTCCAACACTCCCCTCACCGAGGCCGTCAACAAGGCCCTGGAAGAGCTGATCGCCGACGGGACGGTCCAGAGCATCGTCGATAAGTATATCACCGCTGAATAACAGGACCGGAGGACGGCCCCGCCGTCCTCCCTCCGTCTGAGAGAGGAGGTTCCGCCCTTGCAATGGTTGGTAACCTGGTGGAAAAACTTCCAGCAGCAATTCTACATAGCCTTTATCAAGGACGACCGCTGGACCTATATTACAACCGGCCTGAAAAACACCCTGATCGTCACCTTCTTCGCCGTCCTGCTGGGCATTGCGGTGGGGGCGGTCATCGCTATCATCCGTTCCACGTGGGATAAAAACCGCGAAACCATGCGCCCCGGCCCCGGCAAGGCGCTTTTGTGGCTGTTCAACGCGGTCTCTAAGGTCTATCTGACCATCATTCGGGGCACCCCGGTGGTGGTGCAGATCATGATTTTGTTTTTTGTCATCATGGTCAGCTCCAACAACAAAATTTTGGTTGGCGTCATCGCTTTCGGCCTCAACTCGGCGGCCTACGTGGCGGAGATCATCCGCTCGGGCATCATGTCCATCGACGTTGGGCAGACCGAGGCAGGACGGAGCCTGGGCTTCAACTATGCCCAGACCATGTGGTATATCGTGCTGCCCCAAGCTCTTAAAAACGTGCTTCCCGCCCTGGCCAACGAGTTTATCGTCCTGCTCAAGGAGACCGCCGTGGCCGGCTACGTGGGACTCACCGACTTGACCCGCGGGGTCAACATCATTCGCGGCGTGACCTATCAGAGTTTCCTGCCCCTGATGGCGGCGGCGGTGATTTATCTGATTATGGTGATCTTCTTCACCTGGCTGGTTGGCCGGCTGGAAAGGAGGCTGCGCGACAGTGAGCACTGAGACCCTCATCGCCGTCACCAGCCTGACCAAGCACTTCAAGGGCCGCGGCGGCAAGGCCCAGATTCACGCCCTGGACGGGGTAGACCTGGACATTTACCGGGGCAAGACGGTGGTCATCATCGGCCCCTCCGGCTCGGGCAAGTCCACCCTCCTGCGCTGTCTCAATCTGTTGGAGGTTCCGACCGGCGGCTCCGTCGCGGTAGACGGCGTGGACATCACCAAGCCGGGGGCGGATATTGATAAATTCCGTCAGAAGATGGGCATGGTGTTTCAACACTTTAACCTCTTCCCCCATATGACCGTCCTGCGCAACATGACCCTCGCCCCCGTCAAGCTGCTGAAGATGGACCGGGAGCAGGCCGAGGCGCGGGCCATGGAGCTGCTCAAGCGGGTGGGCCTGGAGGACCGGGCCAACGCCTATCCCAGCCAGCTCTCCGGCGGGCAGAAGCAGCGGGTCGCCATTGTGCGGGCGCTGTGCATGTCGCCCGAAATTCTGCTCTTCGACGAGCCGACCTCCGCATTGGACCCGGAAATGGTGGGCGAGGTGCTGGACGTGATGAAGAGCCTCGCCAAGGAGGGCATGACCATGGCCTGCGTGACCCATGAAATGGGCTTCGCGCGGGAGGTCGCCAACCATGTCATTTTCATGGACGGCGGGAAAATCGTCGAACAGGGCAGCCCCGCTGACATTTTTGACCGCCCCCAGAGCGAACGCCTTCAAAGTTTTTTGGCAAAGATTTTATAAATGGTGTGAAATGCTCCACACAAGAGGGGGAATCTGGTTGTCAGATTCCCCCTCTTGATTTCCGCAGAAAACCGCCCATGTCTCTTGACACAGGCGGATTCCCGCTGGTATAATACCGGTAGAGGGCAGCTGTGCAGGCGGTCAGCCCTTGTGGTTCAACTAAAACATGGTTAGTTGACCGTCAGGGTTGCAGCCTGGCGGTCAACGCGCTTTTATGGAGCAGACTTCCAGAATTACAAGAATCCAGACACCCCGCATCGTCCAGCGCAAAACGCGCGAACGCCACATAAGCCTCACCCCCTTTCGCAAGGGAGTGGCTGACCGCCTTTTCCACAGTGCCTTACCGCCCCCGCTTTGGGGGCGGTCTTATTTTACCAGCTTCAACCACGCCTGTCAATTCGTGTCGAAAATTACCACGAAGCGCAATTCCTTGGATGCGGAAATTGATTTCCGTTTGGGAACTGGGAAGGGACTTGCAATCACAAGGGAAATATGCTATGATATGAATATTCAATTGTATAAGCGTTCTGGTGCCGCCCCAAAGGGCGGAGAATAGGGAAACAGGTGTGAGGCCTGTACGATCTCGTCACTGTATGCGGCGAGCGCGGCGCTAACATGTCACTGGCCATTGCGGCCGGGAAGACAGCGCCCGCGCGTCCGAGCCGCGAGTCAGGAAACCTGCCAGAGCCGGTACGGGGAGCGCCCTGCGCTCCGGATCACGAGGAATTGGTCCGTATGCCCTGATTGTTTCGTCGTGGTCATCATGTGATATGGTGGCCTTATTTTTTGACCGTTTTTATCAAAGGAGTTGTGACCAAACATGAAAAAAAGAGCGTTTATCCTCACAGCGGCCCTTTCGCTGCTGCTGTCCGCCTGCGCCAAGGAGGCCGCGTCGGTGGGCGTCATCGGCGGCGCGGACGGCCCCACCTCCGTCATTGTGTCCACCCCCGCTTCTTCGGAGCCCGTTCCCGCGCAGCAGCCGGAGACTCCGTCCGCCCCCGAACTGGAGCAAACGCCGGAACCCGCTCCTGAAACCAAGCCGGATGGCACCGCGCCGGACATGACCGCCGTGACGGCGGACGATTTGATCGAGGGAACCTATCCGGTGCAGGTGGATTCCAGCTCGGACAAGTTTCGCATTACGGCCTGCGAGTTGACCGTCGCGGACGGAACGATGACCGCCGTAATGCACATGGGCGGCCAAGGCTATCTGCGGGTCTATATGGGGACCGGCGAGGAAGCCGGCGCGGCGCCCGAGTCCGACTGCATCCCCTTCCACGAGGAGCCAGACGGGACCCACACCTTTACCGTCCCCGTGGCGGTTCTGGATCAGGCGCTTGACTGCGCCGCCTTCAGCAAAAACAAGGAAATCTGGTATGACCGCACCCTGGTCTTCCGCGCCGATTCCCTGCCTGCCGAGGCCTTTGCCAACCTGGTGACGGCGGAAAGCCTTGGACTGGCCGACGGGGAATATATCACAGAAGTAAGCCTGTCCGGCGGCTCGGGCAAGGCCAAGGTCGAAAGCCCCGCCAAGCTGACCGTCACCGGCGGAAAGGCCGTCGCCACGCTGGTCTGGGGCAGCCCCAACTATGACTACATGCGCGTGGGCGAGGACAAGTATCTCCCCATCCAGACCGAGGGGAACGCAACCTTTGAAATCCCCGTCCCCTTCTTTGACCGCCCCTTTACCGCCTTTGCCGACACCACCGCCATGAGCGAACCCCACGAGATCGAATATACCCTCACCTTTGCCTCAACGTCAATCCAATGAAACGCTGTCTCATTTTTCTATCCCTTCTCCTGCTGACCGCCTGCGGACGGGAGGCCGCTCATGAGCCCCCCGCGCCGGAAGCGTCCGTTCCGGCGGCCGCCCTTGCTTGGGACGCTCTGGCCGCCGAGGGCAGCATGCCGCTGCAATACGCCGACCAATTCACGGTGGACTATTTCCAGGACGGCTATAAGCTGCTGACTGTCGCCGGGGAGGAACGCTATCTGATCGTCCCCGAAGGGGCGGGTATTCCCGCCGGAACGCCGGCGGATGTGGCGGTGCTCCAACAGCCGTTGGACCGCATCTACCTGGCGGCCACCTCCTCCATGGACCTCTTCCGGGAGCTGGACGCGATAGACCGGGTGCGCTTTTCCGCCCTGGACGCCAAAGGCTGGTACATCCCGGAGGCCAAAGAAGCGCTGGAGCGCGGAGACATGCAATACGCGGGCAAATACAGCGCCCCCGACTATGAGGCCATCGTGGACGGCGGCTGCGACCTGGCGGTGGAGTCCACCATGATCTACCACGACCCGGAGGTTCGGGAACAGTTGGAACGGTTCGGCATTCCGGTGCTGGTGGAGCGGTCCAGCTACGAGAGTCACCCGCTGGGCCGGATGGAGTGGATCAAGCTCTACGCCGCCCTGCTGAACCTTGAGGACCAGGGGGAAGCCTTCTTCCAGGGCCAGATGGAGCGGCTGGCCCCCATTCTGGACCAGCCGGAGACCGGCAAAACGGTAGCTTTTTTCTACGTGACCTCCAACGGCGCGGTGAACGTCCGCAAGAGCGGCGATTACATCGCCAAATCCATTGCCCTGGCAGGGGGACAATATGCCTTTGACAGCTTGGAAGACGAGGCGGGCAACGCCCTTTCCACTATGGTGATGCAGATGGAGGCCTTTTACGCCGGGGCGAAGGACGCCGACGTGCTGATCTACAACAGCTCCATCGACGCCGAATTGACCACCATTGCCCAGCTTGTGGACAAAAGCGGCGTATTGGCCGATTTCAAGGCGGTGCAAAACGGCCATGTCTGGTGCACCGGCAAAAACCTATTTCAGGAAAGCCTGGGCCTTGGCGACTTCATCGCCGACCTGAACCAAATCCTCAACGCCCCCGACCCGAAGAATCTGGAACTGACCTATCTGCACAGACTGACATAATGGAAGTGAGTTTATGACCCGAACGCGATACGGCCTTTGTTACGCCCTGCTGGGGGTGGCCCTTGCGCTGCTGCTGCTGGCCAACATCGCCGCCGGAAGCGTGAACGTTTCCCTTGCCGGCATTCTGGCGGGGGACCGGATTGTATGGGGCATCCGCGTCCCCCGCGCCCTGGCGGCGCTGATCTTGGGCGGGGCGCTGGCGGTGTCCGGTTTTCTGCTTCAGACCTTTTTCGCGAACCCCATCGCCGGTCCCTTCATTCTGGGCATCTCCTCGGGGGCCAAGCTGACCGTCGCGCTGGTCATGATTTTCCTCATGAGCGGAGGCCGGGCCATCGGGTCCATCTTTATGATTCTGGCCGCCTTTGCCGGGGCGATGGTCTCTATGGGCTTTATTCTGCTGATCTCCCGTTATATACACCAGCCCTCCCTCTTGGTTGTGGGCGGCGTTATGATCGGGTATATCTGTTCGGCGGTTACCGACTTCGTGGTCACCTTCGCCGACGACGCCAACATTGTCAACCTCCACAACTGGTCTCTGGGCAGCTTCTCCGGTATTTCCTGGGACAATCTGCGGGTGATTGCCATCGTCGCCGGCGCGGCCCTATTTCTGACCTTCTTCCTGTCCAAGCCCATCGGGGCCTATCAGATGGGGGAGGTTTACGCCCAAAACATGGGGGTCAACATCCGCGCCCTGCGTATTTGGCTGATTCTGCTCTCCAGCATCCTCTCCGCCTGCGTCACCGCTTTCGCGGGGCCGGTGTCCTTCGTGGGCATCGCCGCGCCCCATTTGATGAAGGCGATGTTTGGAACGGCCAAGCCGCTGGTCATACTCCCCGCCTGTTTCCTGGGCGGCGCGGTGTTCTGCCTGCTCTGCGACTTCATCGCGCGGACCGCTTTCTCCCCGACCGAGCTGAGCATCAGCTCGGTGACCGCCCTTTTCGGCGCGCCCATTGTCATTTACATCCTAGCCAAACGGAGGTCTGCCAAATGAGCGGGGCATATCTGCGTACCGACGACCTGTCGGTCGGCTATCAGGGCAAGGCGCTGATTGAACACATCGCCCTATCCCTCCAGCGCGGGGAAATCATGACCCTCATCGGCCCCAACGGTTCGGGGAAATCGACCATTCTGCGCAGCATCATCCGCCAACTCCGCCTCATCGGGGGGACGGTCTATCTGGACGGACGCGCCATGGCCGGCATGACCGAGATCGACGTGGCGAAGCGGCTGTCCGTGCTGATGACCGACCGGGTGAAGCCGGAGCTGATGCGCTGTGAGGACGTGGTCGCCACCGGCCGTTACCCCTATACCGGGCGGCTCGGCATCCTGAGTGCGGCCGACTGGGACAAGGTCCACGAATCCATGGAGCTGGTCCACGCGGCGGAGCTTGCCAAGCAGGACTTTTCCCGCGTCAGCGACGGGCAGCGCCAGCGGGTGCTGCTGGCCCGGGCGGTCTGTCAGGAGCCGGAGGTCATCGTGCTCGACGAGCCGACCTCCTTCCTCGACATCCGGCACAAGCTGGAATTGCTGGCCATTTTAAAGGACATGGTCCGCAAAAAGGACCTCGCGGTGCTGATGTCGCTCCACGAGCTGGATTTGGCCCAAAAGGCCTCTGACTACGTGGTGTGCGTGCAGGGAAACCGAATCGGACGCTGCGGCCCGCCGGAGGAAATCTTCACCGCCGGGAGCATCGCCGAGCTGTTCGGCGTGGCGCGGGGGAGCTATCACGCCGGTTCCGGCAGTGTGGAGCTGGAACGGGTGGACGGAACGCCTGAGGTCTTTGTCATTGGCGGCGGCGGCAGCGGAATTTCGGTCTACCGCCGGCTGCAGCGGCGGGGCATTCCCTTCGCGGCGGGCGTTCTGCACCGAAACGATTTGGATTTCCCCGTAGCCGAAGCGTTGGCCGCCGGATTGGTGGCGGAGCGTCCGTTCTGCCCCATTTCGGACGAGACCTTCGAACGGGCCCAGGCGCTGATGGCGTCCTGCGGCAAGGCGGTCTGCCCGTTGGAGGATACCGGCCCGATGAACGAAAAAAATCTGGAATTACGCAAGCTGGCCGAGCAAAAGGGCTGGCTGATTCAACAAATATAAAGAAAAGGAGACTGTTATATGAAAGGTACGCTATACGGCGTCGGGGTGGGCCCCGGCGACCCCGAACTGATGACCCTCAAAGCCACCCGTCTGATTCGCGACAATGAGGTTATCGCCTGCCCCGGCAAAGCCGCCAAGGAGACGGTGGCCTATCAGATCGCCCTCCAGGCCGAGCCCGCGCTACAGGAAAAAACCCTCCTCTCGGTGGAGATGCCCATGACCCACGACCCCGAGGCGTTGGAACGGGGCCATCAGGAGGCCACCAACGCCGTCGAGGCCCATCTCCGGGAGGGCCGGAACGTCGTCTTCCTCACCCTGGGCGACCCGAGTATTTATTCCACCTATCTCTATGTGCAGAAACGGGTCGCCGCCCACGGATACGCGACCGAGCTGGTTCCGGGCGTGACCTCCTTCTGCGCCGCCGCCGCCCGGGCCAACGTCTCGCTGGCCGAGTGGGAGGAGCAGCTCCACATCGTCCCCGCCGTCCACCGGCTGGACCGGGAGCTGGATCTGCCCGACAACTACGTCCTGATGAAGTCGGGCCGGCGGATGAAAGAGGTCAAGGAGCAGCTTCGCCGCAGCGGCAAGGATGTCGTCATGGTGGAGAACTGCGGGATGCCCGACGAGCACGTCTACCGCAGCGTGGATGAAATCCCCGACGACGCGGGATACTACTCCCTCATCATCGCCAAGGAGCCGAAAAAGTGATTGCGCTGTCCGGTCTGACCAAGCGCTTCGGTTCCTTTACAGCGGTGGACGGCATTGATCTTACCATCGGCAGCGGTGAGTTTTTTGGCCTCCTCGGCCCCAACGGCGCCGGGAAGACCACCACCATCGGCATGCTCTCCACCCTGCTCCTGCCCACCGCCGGTGAAATCCGCATCGACGGCGAGCCCCTCACCCGCCAGCGCAAAGAGATCAAGCGCAAGGTCAGCGTCGTCACCCAGGAGTATTCCATGCGCCAAGACATGAATATGGACGAAATTATGGAGTATCAGGGCCGTCTCTACTATATGCCCGTCCGGGATATCCGCGCCCGGACGGAGGAGTTGTTTGAATTTGCGGGGCTGTCCGCCCACCGGGGCAAGACGGTGCGCAAGCTGTCGGGCGGCATGAAGCGCAAGCTGATGGTCTGCCGCGCCCTGCTGACCAATCCCGAGCTGCTGCTGCTCGACGAGCCCACCGCCGGCATGGACGCCATTTCCCGCCGCCAGATGTGGAACCTGCTCCGCCGCCTCAACCGGCAGGGCCTGACCATTCTGCTGACCACCCATTACATGGAAGAGGCGCAATCCCTCTGCGGCAGGGTGGCCCTGATGGACGGCGGGCGGCTCACCGAGGTGGATACCCCAGCCGCCCTCATCGAGGGGCTGGGGGCTTTCGCCGTGGACGAGCTGTCGGAGGACGGGGTACAAAGCCGGTACTTCCAGCGGCGGGAAGACGCCATTGACTGGCTCTCCGGCCTGGACGGGCGCTGTGCCCTGCGGGATACCACTCTGGAGGACGTTTTCGTCGAACGGGTGGGCAAGAAGCTTTCATAGGGGGCGGCCAGTATGGGAATTATCACGATTTTGTGGGAAAAGTGGCGGGAGTTTCGCCGGGACTTTGTCCGGATTACCTTGGCCGCCATGATCGCGCCGGCCATGTATTTGATCGTCTTCGGCTGGGGCATCCGCACTGAGATGAACGGCCAGCCCTATCTCTACTTCCTCATCCCCGGCGTGGTCGCCCTCACCACCATGAACGGCAGCTTCAACGCCATTGCCCAAAATCTCAACGTGCAGCGGCTCTACGAAAAGGCATTTGACCAGGTCATCATCTCGCCGACGCCACTGTGGCAGTTTGTGGCGGGGCAGATTCTCGCGGGCGGACTGCGGGGATTGTACGCCGGCGGCATCGTCCTGCTGCTGACCCTTCCCGCAAAGACCGGTTTGACCTTCAACCTCCTGTCTCTAGTGGTGCTGTTTTTAAACGGAGCGGTTTTCGCGGCGCTGGGGGTGGTTATCTCCTTCTTGGCGCGCAGCCACGCCGACGTGCCCCGGTTTTCCAACTACTTTATCATGCCGATGGCCTATCTCTGCAACACCTTTTTCTCCTCCGACACCATTCCCCATGGCCTGCGGGAGTTCATCGCCGCTCTGCCCCTGTCCCAGGCCAGCCGCATGGTCCGCGCCATCGCTTACGGCCAGCCGGCGGGGCTGTGGGGCATCGGGGTGCTGCTGGCCTATCTCGCCGTGCTCGGCGCGGCGGGGCTGTGGTTTGTGTACAAGAAGAAAAATTTGTAGCCGGTTTTCGCGCCTGAAATCTAGGAGGTGTGGCTGTGGACCCTCTGGAAAAACGCCTGCGCGCCTACGCCCCGCTTTGGGGACGCTGGCAGCTCGGGGCAAGACTCTACCGGAGCGGCGGTTGCAGCGTATACGCCCTCTCCGATGGGCAGGACGGGACCGGTCTGCCCTGCGTGGTCAAGGCCATCACTCTGCTCGGGCAGGGTGATGGCCTGTCGCGCCAATTGGACGAGGCACAAGAGGAGATCGCCGCCCTGCGCCGCCTCCGCGCCTGCGCCAACGTCGTCACGCTCTACGATGAGGACCGCTTTCCTCTCTATGAGGACGGAACGCTGTCCGGCTGGGACATTCTCCTCCGCATGGAGCGGCTGGACTGCCTTGCCGAGCTTTTGCGTGAAGGGGAGGTCATCTCCGCCGCACAGATACGAACCCTGGCGAAGGACGCCGCCGCCGCCCTGTCCGCTGTCCACCGGGCGGGACTGATTCATCGGGATGTCAAGCCCGCCAACCTGTACCGCACCCCTGACGGGCGCTTTCAGCTTGGCGACTTCGGCATCGCCCGCCGGAGCCGCGCGGGGTTGCTGGAGACCATGGCTGGGACGGCGGCCTATCTCGCGCCCGAGGTGGCGCGGGGCGGGGCCTATGACAGCCGCGCTGACCTCTATTCGCTGGGCGTTGTGCTCTACCAGCTCCTCAACCAGGGCCAGCTCCCGCTCAGCGGCGAGGACGCCACCTATGCCCAGCGGGAAGCCGCCATCCGCCGCCGGTGGGACGGCGCCCGTCTTCCGCCGCCGCCAGCAGGGGACCGGCGGCTGAAAAAGGCGGTCTTGAAGCTCTGCCACAGCGACCCGCGCCGCCGCTTCGATTCGGCGGAGGCCTTTATCAAGGCGCTGCATCCACCTGACCCCTTCTGGCCCGCCGCCGCGATTTTGGGCTGGCTCTGCGCCGCGGCGGCGCTGACCGCCCTGTTCACGCGGTTGGCCGCGCCCGTGCCGCCGCCTCTTCCCGCGCCTCCCGATCCTGTTCTGTCCGAGCCTGCGCCGGAGGAGGCGGCGGACCCCGAGGCGGACGGACAGCCGCTCCAATCCGGCGCAGAAAATGAAGCGCCCATCCGGCGTTATACCGTGGTCAAGGCGGCCATGACCTGGGAAGAAGCCCGGATTTATTGCGAGGCCCGGGGCGGGCATCTGGCAACCATTCTCGATCAGTCCCAGATGGACGAGGTAACCGCGATGCTCGAGGAACAAGGGGTCGATACTGCCTGGCTCGGCGCGGACAACCGCAACAGCAGCAGCGGCTTTCAGTGGGTAACGGGAGAGCCCTTCTCGTTCGCCGCCTGGGCCATTGGGGAACCCAACAACGAGGGCGGGGAAGAACATTTCCTGATGCTCTACCGGAAGGACGGGCGGGAATGGGTCTGGAACGATTCCCGCGACCGGGGCATGGAACTGTTTGAACAGTCCCGATGCGGCTTTGTCTGCCAGTGGGACGATGGATAACCGGCCCATTGACCGCTGCGAGACCGTGGCCGACGTGCTGACTCTGTTGGGCGGGACGGAGGGTTGGAACGAGCCGTGGCAAGACTTTTTCACCGCCCTCTTGGACGGGTCGGGCCTCAGCTACAGCCGCTTCGCGGCCCTGTCCGGGCTGAGCCGCAACACCGTCAAGGCATGGCGGCTCGAGGGGAGCGCACCGCGAAGCCGGGACAGCTTTCTCAAGGTTGGTTTCGGCGCGTCCATGCCGCCCGAGGCGGTCAGCGGCATGCTCTCCCGTTACGGCGGCTACTGCGGCCTCAATCCCCGCGACCCGTTCGACGCCGCCTGTATCTTCTGCCTGCGCCGCCGCGCAGGGGGCGGCGCGGGGTACCGTTACGCAGACGCCGCCGCGCTGTACCGCCGTCTGCTGCCGGAGCAGCTCCCGGCTGGTGATTCGGCCATCTCCACAACGATGCTGGCCGCCCGTCTGGCCTTGATTGACACTGAAGCGGCGTTCTCCGACTTTTTTCGGGAGTTTGGGGCCGAGCTGTGCGCACGAAAGCTCAAGCTGGAACGGTTTTTGGGCGACTTTTTGACCATGCGGCGGTTGGAGGCCACGCGGGACGGCGGGGGAAGCCTACACAGTCTGCAACTCCCCGCGCGGGTAGAAAAGCAGCTTTCCCTGCTCAAGCAGCACGGCGTGGTCCCCCGCCGCCGGGACCTGATCGCGCTGGGCCTCCATCTGGGCATGACCCTCGCGGAGACCGACACGCTGCTGGAATACGCCGGAATGGAGCCGCTGTCGGTCCGGGACCGGTTGGAGAGCGTTGTGATTTACGCCCTGCAACAGCTCGCCCTGACCCATCCGGAGCTGGCGCTGGGAAACGCGACAGGGCTGCTCGCCGTCACGCGGGACGCCGGGACGCGCCGCCGCTGCGCCGCCCTGGCGGAGGAATATTGGCGCAACGGCTACCGCAGCGGGCCGGACGACGTGGACAGCGTGGCGCGTTACGTGCGCGTCCTCCTCGAACACATGGATTTGGAGGAAGCGGACGGACTCCTGCCGCTGCTCTAAAAAAGACGCCCCGCTGTGCGCAGCGGGACGTCTTTTGTTGCAGTTACGCCTTCTCCCAGTTTACGGTTCCGCCTCCAATGAACGGCGATCTTGACGTATCCGGCTTCACTGCGGCAATAATGTTGGAGTGTTTATCAAAAAAGATAATCGCTCCCTCCGGGTTCGCCTCGCTTGCCGCATAGGCCATCACAGACGCGGTATGATAATAGACATAATGCGGCGTCCACCACTTTCTACTTGGGCATCCGCCATTAGAGCACATAAATCTTCCCGTGTCGTGATAAACAGAAATGCCAAGGCCGCCCATCGCGCAGTACGCCTCGCGCTTTATGCCGTCTCCGAGAATATCCCCCGGAAAAACCTTCAGCCAGCCGCCAAAGACGATGAAGCCGCCTGACAAGGTGCAGCCAGTTTCATAACAGTAATCCATATAATCGGAATCGCTGACGGCATAATCCTTCAGTTCCTTTGGCTGGAATTTCACGAGCTCGGTTATCGGAATTTCTGTGTACATTTTTCATAACTCTTTCTACTATTAAAATTTTATTTTTATATTATATCACAAATGTCGCCTTGCTTTTTATTGTTAAAAATCACAAAATTTACCAAAAAAATACAGAAAACAGAGAGAGGCCGGTCCCGCGCCAGTGTGAGAAAGGGGTGGAAAAACTCAAAAATATGAAAATCCAGGGCAATAAAATCCCACAGAAGGTTCTCTAAATGATACCTTCCGTGGTTTTTATTTTGGGTAAAAGCGCTTCTCCCATGTACTTTAGTATATAACTATAATTTACTAGTTTTTGCAACGTATTCGCATTGTTCAAAAAATGATACCATATCTACCATGAGGTGGTGCGTTGATGTCGAAATCCAGTTCAAACCGATTTACGGATGTCTACATTCAGATCGGTATCAAGATCAGTTACTATAGAAAACTACGCGGCTACAGCCAGGCGCAGCTTGCGGAAAAGGCGAACATGAGTTCTGGATTTTTGTCGCAAGTGGAGGCACCCGGTATGGCTGTTGCCATATCCTTAGAAAAGCTGCTTTCTATTGCCGAGGCATTACAAATACCTCCTGCAAAATTGCTTGAATTTGAGGAAATATGAGAGAAGTCCTCTTTTCGCGAGAAATTGATTCAGGAAGAATCCAGCATGATAGTGAAGCTGATTGTTCTGGAGCTTTTACAGAAACGGGCCGTGATCTATCCTTAAACACACAACCAGCAGAAGCTGCCCCCAGGAGGGCAGCTTCTGCTGGTTGTCGTCTGTTTGTTAAAGCCTCTTTTTGATGCTACATTCCGAGCAGCGTCTTTACCTTGAGCGTCATCGCTACCGTTTTGGCGTCGATGATGGAGCCTGCCATCACCATCCTGACCAACTCCTGAAAGGGTAAAGCTGTCACCTCTAAGAACTCGTCCACATCCGGATGGCACTCTACCCGGCGCAAATCCCGGGCCAGATACATATGCAGGGCTTCGTCGCAAAAGCCGGGCGAGGCCAAAGCATAGCCTAGATAAGTCCAGTCCCCGGCCTCCACGCCCGTTTCCTCGCTCAGCTCCCTTTTCGCGGCCAAAAGGGTATCCTCGCCGGGGTCAATCTTGCCTGCGGGCAATTCCAGGATCACCTGCCCGACGGGATAGCGGAACTGCCGCACCAGCGTCACCGTCTCATCCTCGTCCAGCGCCAGCACCGCCACGCCGCCGGGGTGGTACACCACCTCGCGGGACACAATTTTTCCGTTGGGCAGTTGGGCCTGATCCAGCCCCACCTTAATAATATTTCCCTCAAAAATGGTCTCGCCGGACAGCCGGCGTTCCGTCAAATCCATACGCGCTTCCCCCTTGGCAATGTTGCCCGCACTCAGGCATTTTCGCGGTTATACTCCCGGATGCCCAGCGCCAGCAAATCTATAGCACGGGCCAAATCCTCTTGTTTTAGGACGTAAGCGATGCGGATTTCGTTTTTCCCCTTCCCAGGCGTGGCGTAAAAGCCCTCGCCGGGCGCAAACATGACGGTCTCACCCTTGTCCTGAAAATCGGTCAGCAGCCACTTCTGAAATTTGTCGGCGTCGTCCACCGGCAGCGTCGCCATCAGATAAAAGGCTCCCTTGGGCTCCTCGCAGATCACGCCGGGGATCTCGCGGAGCTTGCCCACCACGGTGTCCCGCCGCAGCTTGTATTCGGCCCGGTTCTGGTCGAAGTACGCCGGCTCCAGACCGTAAAGGGCGACCGCCCCCGCCTGGTCCAGCGACGCCACCGCCAGACGGCCCTGGCAGAACTTCAAGCACTGCCCCAACAGCTCCTTGTTGCGGGAGATCAGCGCGCCCACCCGCGCGCCGCAGGCAGAGAAGCGTTTGGACGCCGAGTCCACCACCAGCACGTGATCCGCCGCGTCTTCGAACTCCAGCATGGTCCGCAAGCCCTCTCCGGCGTAATAAAACTCCCGGTACACCTCGTCGGAAATGAGGTAGAGATCGTGCTCCTTTGCCACGTCCTTAATCATCGCCATCTCGTCCTCGCTGAGGATCACGCCAGTGGGATTGCCGGGATTGGTGATGAGCAGCGCCTTTGTGCGCTCGTTAATCAACGCCTCGAAGCGGGCGCGGTCGGCATACCAGTATCCCACCGCCGGGTTGGTGTCCATCGGGCGAATCACGCCGCCGGCGGCATGGATAAAGGCGGCATAGTTGGGGTAAAAGGGCTCTGGAATGATGACCTCGTCTCCCGGGTTTAAAATGGACAGCATCACCATCATCAACGCTTCGCTGCCGCCGGTGGTAATCAGAATGTCGGACGAATCCAGCGGAACGTTCAGCTTGGCGTAGTAATCCCGCACCGCGTCCAAAAGCTCGGGGGCGCCGGGCGAGGGCGCGTAGGACAGCACATCGGACGCGTAAGCGCTCACCGCGTCAAAAAAGGCGGGCGGCGTCGGGATGTCGGGCTGGCCGATGTTCAGATGATAGATTTTCTTTCCCTGCCGTACCGCCTCCACCGAATACGGATAAAATTTCCGCATGGGAGACTGTTGGCACAGCTTGACCCGTTCTGATATCTGCATAGAGCACCCCTTCCCGCGCTTTGGCGCGTTATGTAAAGTTAAGATACAGCTTAATGAGGTTTCATTATAGCATATTTCGCCGGTCTTGTCCACACTCAATCGAACCGCATCCGCCCTTCCAAACCGAAATTTTCCGCCCCGCCGCAAAAAGAGCTTGCCATTTTCCCTGAAACTGGGTATACTAGGTTTTGTAAAAATAACCATTGGAAGCGAAAGGGCCGCCGGCGTCTTTCGCGGGAAAGGCGGTTGAAGAGCATGAAAATTGCCCGGTTTGTATTGAAGATTGTGGGCAGCAGTCTGGCGCTGGCCGGCGCCGTCTGCCTGATTATCGGATATTGGGACGTCCTCACGGCCCAGCGCTGCTGCAAGCGCAGGTTCCGTCCCTCGGAGTACGACGACTACGCCGACGTTGACTGAATACGAAAAGCCGCGCCGCGAAACGGTACCGTTTCACGGCGCGGCTTTTTGTCGGTCCGCCCGCTATTACAGCAGCTTTTTCAGCTCATAGAGGGTATTGAGCGCCTCGATTGGCGTCAGGGTTTCCACATGGATTCCTTCCAGCCGCCTGCGCACCTCGTCCCCCCGCAGATCGGTCATGCTGATTTGATCGTCCTGGGGTACAGAACGCGGGACGGTTTTACCCTCCCCAGCCTCCAACTCCTTCAAAAGCTGCCGCGCCCGGGCGACCACCCGCTCGGGAAGTCCGGCCAGCCGCGCCACGTCCACGCCGAAGGAGCCGTCCGCCGGGCCGGGGACAATCTTGCGCAGAAAGACGATTTCCCCCTGCCGCCGTTTGACGGCGATGTTGAAGTTGCGCACCCCCGCCGTCTCTCCCTCCAGGGCGGTCAGCTCGTGATAATGGGTGGCGAAGAGGGTCCGCGCCCCCAGGCGTTTTTTGTCGGCGGCGTATTCCAGCACCGCCCTGGCAATCGCCATGCCGTCAAAAGTGGAGGTGCCCCGTCCAATCTCGTCGAGGATCAGCAGGGAACGCGGCGTCGCGCTACGGAGCATTTCAGCTACCTCGCTCATCTCCACCATGAAAGTGGATTTGCCCGAGGCCAGATCGTCCGACGCCCCAATGCGGGTAAAAATCCGGTCCACGACGCCAATCCGCGCCTCCGCCGCCGGCACAAAGCTGCCGCACTGGGCCATCAGCGCAATCAAAGCCACCTGGCGCATATAGGTGGACTTGCCCGCCATATTGGGACCGGTGATAATGGCGGCGCCGGTCCCCTCCGCGCCGAGCACCGTATCGTTGGGGACAAAGAGGGCGTCCTTCAGCATCTGCTCAACAACCGGATGCCGTCCCTCCCGGATCACGATGCCGTCTGAGAGGTCCACCTCGGGGCGGCAATACCGGTTTTTGACCGCCACATGGGCAAAGCAGCTCAGCGCGTCCAGCGCCGCCACCGCCCCGGCGGTCTGGCGGACCCGTTCGGTCTGCCCGGCCAGCCAGGTTCGGACCTCGGTGAACAGCTCGTATTCCAGCGACGCAATCCGTTCCCGCGCCGTCAGGATGGTGTTTTCCAGCTCCTTGAGCTCCGATGTGATGTAGCGCTCCCCGTTCGCCAGCGTCTGCTTGCGGACGTAGCTGTCGGGCACCTGACCGGCCTGCCCTTTGGACACCTCTATGTAATACCCGAAGACCTTGTTGTAGCCCACCCGCAGGGTCCGAATACCGGTCTTCTCCCGCTCCCGCGCCTGAATGGCGGCCAGCGCGCCGGTACCGCCGTCCATGACCGAGCGCAGGCGGTCCACCTCTTCATGATAACCCTCGCGAATTAACCCGCCCTCCCGCACGCTGAACGGCGGCTCGTCCACCAGACAGCGGTCAATTCGCGACTTGAGATCGTCCAGCGGGTCCAGGCTCCCGGCGATCGTCGCCAGCAATCCCGATTGCAGGCGGCTCGCGGCCTCCTTCAGCGCCGGGAGGTTCTCACAGCCCGCCGACAGGGCGGCGAGGTCGCGCCCGTTGGCGGTGCCGTTGACAATCCGCGCCATCAGGCGTTCCAGGTCGGACACCTGGCGGAGCAGCTCGATCAACTCCTCCCGCGCCACGGTGTCCCCCGCCAGCTCCGCCACCGCGTCCAACCGCTTGCCAATCAGGGCGGGGTTGAGCAGCGGCCGCTCCAGCCAGCTCCGGAGCAGACGGCTCCCCATGGCGGTGCGGGTCTTGTCCAGCACCCCCAGAAGGCTCCCCCGCTTCTCCTTGCTGCGCAGCGTTTCAGTCAGCTCCAAATTCCGCCGCGCCGTCGGGTCCAGGTCCATAAACCGGCCCGACACATAGTATTCCACACTGCGCACATTGCCGAGGGCGGACTTTTGCAGCCGCTTCAGGGTTTGAAGCAGTGCGCCCGCCGCCCGAAGGGTCGCGGGAACCGGCTCCAGCTCCGCCGCCCCCGCCCCAAACTGGGCCGTAACCTCAGCGCGCGCCGCTTCCAGCTCGAAGCGTTCCGCCGCCCCCGCGTCCACGCAGCAGTGAAACCGCTCCCGCAGAGCCTGCGGCAGCAGCACCTCCCGGTCCGCGCCGCCTCCCAGCAACAGCTCGGAGGGGGAAAAGCAGGCCAGCTCATTAATCACCCGCTCCGCCGCGCTGGAACCCGAAGCCGAGGTGGCGTAAAACGCGCCGGTGGAGATGTCGCAGAAGCACACCCCATACACCCCGTCCTCCTCGAAGACGCAGGCAAAATAGTTGTTGCGCCGTTCGTCCAGCATGGCGCTCTCGGTCAGCGCCCCGGGGGTGACGATGCGGGTGATGTCCCGCTTGACCAGCCCCTTTGCCTGGGCGGGGTCCTCGATCTGCTCGCAGATGGCGACCTTGTATCCCTTGGCCACCAGACGGGCGATATATCCCTCGCAGGAATGGTAGGGTACGCCGCACATGGGGACCTTGTCCTCCTTGTCCTTGGACCGGTCCCGGGTGGTGAGGGTTAAATTCAGCTCGGCGGCGGCGACCTTGGCGTCCTCGGCGAACATCTCGTAGAAGTCGCCCAGGCGGAAAAAGAGGATACAGTCGGGATTTTCCGCCTTGATATTGCTGTATTGCCGCATCATGGGGGTCAGTTCTTCCATAAACGCCTCCCTGTCATTCCGCCGCCTCTCCGAGCAGCGACCAAGTGCTCGAGCCGGTGATTTTCGCCTGGGCAAAATTCCCGATCAGGCTGTCCGGCCCCGTCAGCCGCACCAGACGGCCCCCTTCGGTCCGGGCCGTCAGCGGACCGTTTTCCTCCCGTCCGTCTACCAGCACCCGGACGGTCTTCCCGACGTATTCCGCGTGCTTTTCCCCCGAAATCCGGTTTTGCAGGGCGCACAGCCGGTCAAACCAGGCGATTTTCTCCGCCCGGGGGACCGGGTCGGGCAGCCCGGCGGCGGGGGTACCCTTGCGCGGCGAGTAAATAAAGGTGAACAGCGCGTCGAAGCGCACCCGCTCTACCAACCGCATGGTGTCCTCGAACTCCGCCTCGGTCTCGCCGGGGAAGCCCACGATGACGTCGGCGGTGAGCACCAGGCCCGGTTTGGCCGCGCGGGCGTACTCCACCAGCGCCAGATATTCCGCCGCCGTATAACGCCGGTTCATCGCCTGGAGCACCCGGTCGCTGCCCGACTGGAAGGGCAGGTGTAACTGGCCCGCCAGCCTTTCATGGCGGCCCATCGTGTCAAAGAGTCTGGCCGAGGCGTCCTTGGGGTGGCTGGTCAGAAAATGGAGCCAGAAGTCGCCGGGGATTGCCGCCAGCTCTTCTAATAGACCGGAAAAGTCTATCCCACCGCCCAAATCCTTGCCGTAGGAGTTGACGTTTTGTCCCAGCAGGGTGATGTCTCTGTACCCCTGTTCCGCCAGCGCCCGCACTTCGTCGATGACCGCCTCCGGTTTCCGGCTGCGCTCCCGGCCCCGGACGTAGGGAACAATACAATAGCTGCAAAAATTGTTGCACCCGTACATCACCGACACCCACGCCCGTGGACCCGGGGCACGCCGGACGGGAAGTCCCTCGGCAATGGAGCCCGCCGCGTCCTCGGTGGCGAAGACCCGTTTGCCGGTTGTCACCGTCTCCCACAGCAGCTCCGGGAACCGCCACAGATGATGGGTGGAGAACACGCCGTCCACGTGACGGTAGCTGTCCTGAATCTTGCGCGCCACATGGGGCTGTCCCATCATGCACCCGCAGAGGAAAATCTTCTGCCCCGGATGGCGGCGTTTTCCGTGTACCATCGCCCCCACGTTGCCGAACACACGCTGCTCGGCGTGCTCCCGGACGGCGCAGGTGTTGACCACCACCGCGTCCGCTCCCTCGGCCTCCTCCTGGAGGATATAGCCGCAGCGCTCCAACATTCCGGCGATACGCTCCGAATCGGCCTCGTTCTGCTGGCAGCCGTAGGTCTCCACGTAGGCCGCCGGAACCGTGCCCCGCTCCTGCCAATATGCCCGCAGACGGGCGCAGCAGTCCTCCTGCGCCCTCCATTGCTCCGGCGTAACCGCCGTCGTTTTGGCTTCCAAAGGCCCGCCCCCTCTCCTGAATTTGCAGGGGTATTATAGCACAAAAGCCGCCGCTTTTGCAACCAAAACCCCCGCCATGCGCGGAAATCAATCTGGTGAAAATTTAATATATCATGATATATATTTTTTATATAGCTATACTTTTTATAGTTACACATCGAAAACCAAAAAAGCTCTGCGCACGCCAAAGGTGTATGCTTTCGGGGGACGGGGGCACCAGTTCACACAAGCGCGGGGTTTGGAAACGGGCGAACCCCGTCTCCAAACCCCGTCTTTTCGTCCCAATTTAACAATTGTCACCCAAGGCAAGATAAAAACATGCCGCCGTCCCGTAATTTTTCCCCGTTTGTTCTATACAAATCTGGTTTTATCTGCTATACTAGAGTAGTTGAATTATCCCACCGCCTCCGCGCGGCTCAGAAAGGTTGCGATTTGCAATGGCCGGTTCCTCCGCCGTCATATTCCTGCCCGACGATTCCTCCAAAACCGGGTCCGCCCGGCCCCTGATGCTCTCACGGATTATGGGCAGCCCGCTATTGTCCTGGCTGGTCTCCTCCCTGGCCGCCCGGGGCGTGGCGCGTTTCTTCCTGATCTGCCATGACCGCTGGCTCGAAGAGGCCAGAGCCTGCTTCCCCAGCGGCGTCGAGCTCACCGCCGCCAACAGCATGGACGTCCCCGACCTTCTCCACGTCTTCCTCTCCACCGCTGAGGAAACCGACGGGGAAACCGTCGTCGTCACCGGCCCCGCCGTGCTGGTCGCCCCCGACATGGCCGCCCAGGCCGACGTCATCCCCGCTCCCAGCTGCGTCTACCACGTGGGCCGTCAGGCTCTGATGGACGCGCTGGACGAGCGGTGCGTCTTCCTGGACTTTCTCCGCCAGCGGGGCAAGCCCTTCACCGACCGCGAGGGGGTCTATTCTCTCCGCGGCCCCGAGGAGCTGGCGGCCTGGCAGCCCATTCTGAACCGCCAGCACCTCCATGACCTGGTCCGCGCCGGGGTGGAGATTTGGGACTATCAAAACTGCTACGTTGATCCCACCGTCCGCGTGGGCAGAGGTTCGGTCCTCATGCCGGGCGTCATCCTCCGGGGGGATACCGCCGTCGGCGAGAACTGCGTCATTGGACCCAACGCCCTGCTTGAAAACGTCACTTTGGGAGACGGCTGTACCGTCAACGCCTCCCAGCTCTACGACGCCAAGGTGGGCGGCGGCGCAATTGTCGGCCCCTTCGCCTACGTCCGGCCCGGCACCGTCATCGGCGACAACGTCAAAATCGGCGACTTCGTGGAAATCAAAAACTCTACCATCGGCGACGGCACCAAGGTCCCCCACCTCACCTACGTCGGGGACAGCGACGTGGGCAAGTCGGTCAATTTTGGCTGCGGCACCGCCATCTGCAACTACGACGGCGTCAAAAAACACCGCACCACCATTGGCGACGGCGTCTTCCTCGGCTGCAACACCAATCTTGTCGCCCCGGTTCAGGTGGGCGACCGGGCCTTCACCGCCGCCGGGTCCACCATCACCGACAACGTACCCCCCCAGGCCCTTGGCATCGCCCGCGCCCGTCAGGCCAACAAGCGGGATTGGGTCAAGCGCCGTCTCAACAAAAGGTAGCCGCCTAGCGGTTTCCCGATCAGAAGTACGAAGTTCCGAAATTATATGTCATACGAAAGATGGAGAGGGATTGAACATATGATAACGCACGGAAAAGATGTCAAGGTATTCTGCGCCAATGCCAACCGGCCCTTTGCCGAGGGAGTCTGCCGCACGCTGGGCATCCCCCTGGGAGACTGCACTGTCACCGCCTTTGCCGACGGCGAAGCGTCGGTCGGCATCAACGAAACGGTCCGCGGCTCGGATGTATTTCTCATCCAGTCCACCTGCAAGCCGGTCAACAACAACCTGATGGAGCTCCTAATTCTCATCGACGCCTGCCGCCGCGCCTCGGCCGGACGCATCACCGCCGTCATCCCCTATTTCGGCTACGCCCGCCAGGACCGCAAGGCCAAGAGCCGCGACCCCATTTCCGCCAAGCTGGTCGCCAATATGATTACCTGCGCCGGCGCGCACCGGGTTCTGACCATGGACCTCCACGCCTCGCAGATTCAGGGCTTCTTCGACATCCCCGTGGACAATCTGCTGGGCAACCCGGTTTTCGTCCAGTACTACCGCAACAAGTTTGAAAACCCTGAGGATATTATCGTCGTATCCCCCGACGTGGGCAGCGTCGGCCGCGCCCGGACCTTCGCCACCAAGCTGCACATGAATCTGGCCATCGTGGACAAACGCCGCCAGCGCGCCAACCAGTGCGAGGTCATGAACATCATCGGTGACGTCAAGGACCGCACCTGCATTATCTATGACGACCTGGTTGACACCGCCGGTTCCATCTGCAACGCGGCCAAGGCGTTGGTTGAGTTCGGAGGGGCGAAGGAGATTTACGCCTGCGCCACCCACGGCGTCCTCTCCAACCCGGCGGTACAGCGCATTCAGGACAGCCCCATCGCCGAGCTGATGCTCCTCAACACCATCCCCCTGCCCCCCGAGGCCCAGGGCAGCAAGATTCGCCAGCTGGACGTCACCCCCCTCTTTGCCGAGGCCATCCGCCGCACCTTCGACGAGGTCTCCATCTCCTCCCTGTTCTGACCATGCTGTTTCGGAGATCGTCCTGCGACTATCTGATCGTAGGCCTGGGAAACCCGGGCGCGCAGTATGAGAAGACCCGGCACAACGTGGGCTTCCGCGCCCTCGACGCCCTGGCCCGGGAGGCCGGAGCCAAGCCGGACCGGGCCAAATTTCAGGCGCTGACCTGTCTTTGCGACGTGGGCGGGCTTCGGGCGCTGCTGCTCAAGCCCCAGACCTTTATGAACAACAGCGGCCTTGCCGTCCGTCAGGCCGCCGACTACTACAAGCTGCCCCCCGAGCGGGTGCTGGTGCTGTTCGACGACGTGGACCTGGACGTGGGCCGTCTGCGCATCCGGCGGGATGGCTCCGCCGGCGGGCACAACGGCGTCAAGTCGATCATCTCCTGCATGGGCAGTCAGGCCTTTCCCCGCATCAAAATCGGGGTTGGTGCCAAACCGCACCCCGACTACGACCTGGCCGATTGGGTGCTCTCCCGCTTTTCGGCCAGAGAGCTGGAGCTGCTGGACCCGGCCATTGAACGGGCGGCCAGCGCCGCCCAGGTCATCCTGCGGGAGGGTCTGGAACGCGCCTCGTCGCTTTTTAACGGAAAATAATAGATACACGCTGAATTTGGGGCAAAGGGGGCCGGGTTCCCTTTTTGCCCCCATTTGGCGCGGAAAAGAGGGTTCGTATGGAACGCAGAAACAACTATGAGCTCGCCGCCCGGCAGGCGGAAACGCTATTTTTGAACTACGACCAGCAGGCCGTTATCCAAAGCTTTTCCCTGGAGGCCGACGCAGATTATATCTATCTGGACTTTGTGGCAAAGCCCTACCGAATCACCCGCCGGACCGGCGCGTTGGAACGGGGCCCCGTCTGGACGCGGGCCGGTTTTGAGGAGGTCCTATCGGTCTACGACATCCTCTGCCACAGCGGCAAGCCGCCTGTTCTGACCGGCGAATGGCTGTTGACAGGCAGCCTGCGCGGCGCGGCGTCGGGGCCGTCGGCGCTGGAATCGCCCGAGCGGGCGGCGTGGCTGGCCAAAAATCTGGACCGCATTCCAGCCGCTTGCCGCGCCCTTGGCGGAATCGACGGTCCGGGCGGGGACCTGGCCTTTGTGATTCCGGTATTCGGTTCCTTTTCCACCCTTCTGCGCCTCTGGCTCCCCGACGACGAGTTCCCCGCCCAGCTTCAATTTCTCTGGGACCAGAACGCGCTGTCGTTTGTGCACTATGAAACCATATTTTATATCATGATACATGTTATAAACCGTCTGGAGGAAGAGATTTCACAGTTCAAGGAGAGCCAGCATGGCCATCTCCTGTGTTAAGGCCGTATTGCAAACGGCTTGGAAAACCGTCCCTTCTCTGACAGACGTCACGCCGGAAAAATTCCGCCTGCGTTTCTCTGCCAAAGCATTTTTCAAAAGCAGCAAGCGCAATATATCTCCGTTCTAAAAAAGACCATTCGCTAAGGTGAAGCCATGAACATCCTTTTAAAGGCACTGAACCCCCTGCCCGCCTATCAAGCCCTGAAAAGCGCCGCCGCGTCGGGCGGCACCGCCGCCGTCTCAGGCGCGGGCCAGATTGCGCGGAGCCACCTCATCGCCGCCCTCGCCCAAGAGTCCGGCCGTCCCGCCGTCGTCGTCTGCCAGGACGATACCGCCGCCCGCCGCCTCCAGTCGGAGCTGGCAGCCTTCCTCGGCGAGACCGCGCCCATCCTCCCCACCCGGGAGCTGACCTTTTACGACGTCTCCGCCGTCTCCCGCGGCTGGGAGCAGCAGCGTCTTCGCCAGCTCGCCGCCCTCGCCGGCGGGAAAACGCCCCTCCTGATCGCTTCCTTGGAGGCGTTGTGCCTGCGCACCATGCCCCCCGACCTCCTCCGCGCCGCCACCGCAACCCTTCGCCCCGGCGATTCCTTCCCCCTGCCGGAATTGACCGCCCGTCTGGAACGGGCCGGTTATTCCCGCTGTGCCCTGGTGGAGGGTCCCGGCCAATACGCCTTGCGCGGCGGCATTCTGGACGTCTTCTCCCCAGCCCACGACCACCCTCTTCGTATGGAATTTTTTGGCGATGATTTGGACGCGATGGGCTTTTTCGACCCCCTGACCCAGCGCCGGACTGAAAATGCCGGCGAAGCGGTGCTTCTCCCCATGGCGGAGACCCAGCCCGGCCTCCACCCGGACGGCCTCTCCGGCCTCTGTCAGGACATTTCCGCTCTCATTGCCCGGCAAAAGCGGCGCAAGCACCGCAACGAACCCCTGCTCCAAACCCTCGAGCGAGACCGGGAACTCCTGGAAAACGGTGCCTCCCTCCCCGCCGCCGACCGCTATCTCAGTCTGATCTATCCCCAGGGAGCCACCGCTGTTTCCTATATTCCAGAAAACGCCCTGGTAATTTTCTGCGACCATGGCAGCCTCCTCCGCGCCGCCAAGCAGCGGCAGGAAACGCTGGCCATGGAGCTGGACGGCATGCTGGAATCGGGTCTTCTCGTGGGAGAGCTGTGCGACTTCTCCGCTGAGTACGAGGACCTATTCGACCACCTTCCGGGCCGCTCCGTCCTCTATCTGGATAACTTTCTGGCCGCCTCCTATCCCAAAGCCCGTCCCCCCAAGCAGCTGCTCTCCATCTCCGCCAAGCAGCTCCCGCCCTACGGGGCCAGCCTCCAAACCGCCGTGCAGGACCTGTCCTATTACCAGAAATCAGGCTACGGCGTCCTGGTCCTCACCGGCAACCGGCGGCGGGGCGAGATTTTGCAGGACCTCCTTCGGGAAAGCAATCTCTCCTCTTTTCTCTGCTACACCGAGCAGCGCCTTCCCCAAAAGGACCAGCTTCTTCTCACCGGCGGCTCCCTCCCGGCCGGCATTGAGTATCCCGAGCTGCAGCTCGCCATCCTGACCGAGGGACAGACCGCCCCCAAGCCGGCCCGCCGCCGCGCCGCGCCCAAAACGGTCACCAACCGGCAAAAGCTCAACGCCTTCACCGACCTGAACCCGGGCGACCTGGTGGTTCACACCTATCACGGCATCGGACGCTACGCGGGCATTGAGCCCATCAAGTCGGACGGCGTAATCAAGGACTATATCAAAATCAACTATCAGGGCTCCGACGTACTCTATATCCCGGTCACCCAGCTCGACCAGGTCAGCAAGTATATCGGCGGCGGCGAGGACGCGTCGGTCCGGCTCAACAAGCTGGGAGGCGAGCAGTGGAAAAAGTCCAAGGCCCGCGCCAAAAAGGCGGTCCAGGACCTGGCCGCCGGATTGATTCAGCTCTACGCCGAGCGCCAGCGCCTCCCGGGGTACGCCTTCCCCGCCGACCCCCCCTGGCAGATCGAGTTTGAGGAGTCCTTCGAGTATACCGAGACCGACGACCAGCTCCGCTGCGTCTCCGAAATCAAGCGCGATATGGAAACCCCGCGCCCCATGGACCGCCTGCTTTGCGGCGACGTGGGCTTCGGCAAGACCGAGGTGGCCCTCCGCGCCGCCATGAAGTGCATGCTTGACGGCAAACAGTGCGCCATTCTGGTCCCCACCACTGTCCTGGCTCGACAGCACTACGTCACCGCCATGAAACGTTTTTCCGGTTTCCCGGTCAATGTGGAAGTGCTCTCCCGCTTCCGCACGGCGGCGCAGCAGAAGGATACCATCCGCCGCATGGCCGAAGGCGGGGTTGATCTGGTCATCGGAACCCACAAGCTGCTGCAAAAAAACGTCTCTTTTAAAGACCTCGGCCTGCTCATCGTGGACGAGGAGCAGCGCTTCGGCGTCACCCACAAGGAGCGGCTCAAGGAGTTCTCCCGTGGCGTGGACGTCCTCACCCTCTCCGCAACCCCCATCCCCCGCACCCTCAATATGGCCCTCTCGGGCATTCGGGACATGTCCACCATTGAGGAACCGCCCCACAACCGCTATCCCGTCCAGACCTTCGTCCTCGAGTACAGCGACGCCGTGGTCAACGACGCCATCCGCCGCGAGCTGGAACGGGGCGGGCAGGTCTACTATCTCCACAACCGGGTTGAAACCATTGACCGTGCCGCCGCCCGCATCAAGGAACGCTTTCCCGACGCGGTCATCGCGGCCGCCCATGGAAAGATGGGCGAGGAAGCGCTGAGCGACGTGATGCAGCGGATGGACGAGGGTGAGATTCAGATTCTGGTCTGTACCACCATCATCGAAACCGGCGTGGACATTCCCGGCGCCAACACCCTCATCATCGAGGACGCCGACCGCTTTGGCCTCAGCCAGCTCCACCAGCTCCGGGGCCGCGTCGGACGCTCCAACCGGCACGCCTTCTGTTACCTCACCTTCCGCCCCGGCAAGGTGCTCTCCGAGGTGGCGGACAAACGCCTCAGCGCCATTCGGGACTTTGCCGAGTTCGGCTCGGGCTTCAAAATCGCCATGCGCGACCTGGAAATCCGGGGGGCGGGCGACCTGCTGGGCGCCGAACAGTCGGGCCATATGCTCAGCGTCGGCTATGACATGTATCTCCAGCTCCTGGAGGACGCCGTACTGGAGGCCAAGGGCGAGGAGCGGATCAAGGAGCCCGAATGCCTCTGTGATCTCGCCGTCCAGGCCAATATCGACAAGAGTTACGTTCCCTCCTCCGAGCAGCGGATGGACCTCTACCGCCGCATGGCTGCCATCCGTTCCAAGGAGGATGCCGACGATGTCATCGACGAGCTGGTCGACCGCTTCGGCGACCCGCCGAAGCCGGTGCTCAATTTGATCGACGTAGCCCTTCTCCGCGCCAGGGCCGCCGCCGCCGGCATCGACTCCATCAAGCAAAACGGGACCGACCTTCACTTTACCCTCGCGAATTTTGACTTTTCACTTATCAGCGCCATCTGCGCCGAACCCGCCTTCCGCGGCAAGGTCTTTTTCTCCGCCGGCAAGATTCCCGCCCTGCGCCGCGTCCTGGGCCGGCAGGAGCAGCCGCTCAAGGCAGCCCAGGGATTTGTCGACGCCTACGCCGCCCTCAAACCAGGGCAAGGTCCTTCTTTGTAATACTTGTCACTTTTTCCGGCATTCCTGTAACGCAAAAGTAACGAAAATAACCTTGATTATTGTTTGTCTCCGGGCTATAATGATATGGAGAGAATTTTACTTTGTCCGGACTCTCATCCCGTTTTCGGACGATGATTTTAGGGGAGAAGAGCATGGGAAAATACGAACAACCAAAAAGAAAAAGAGAGCCCCGTTCCACCGCGCAGCGGAAGGAATCGGGCGGCGGCGGCGGCAAGGGTCTGATTGCCGGACTCGTTATTGCGGGCACCCTGGTCGTCGCGGCGGTAGTCGGCGTCGTCGGGTACGCGGCGGCTGTCGCCAAATCGGACACCATCTTCCCCAACGTCCTTGTGGCGGGGGTAGACGTCGGCGGTATGTCTCGCGAGGCTGCCACCGAGGCGGTACGCAACGCGGTGGACAGCACCTACGGCACCTCCACCCTGATCGTCAAGCTTCCCGACCGAACGCTGAGCTTTGACCCCGAGGTCACCAAAATCAGCCTCGACGTCGAGGGCGCCATTGACGAGGCCTGGAGCTATGGCCGCGACAAAGGCATCTTCAATGCCCTGCGCAACCGTCTGAGCCCCGGGTCCAGCGTCCAGGAGATCAATATTGAGCAATCCCTGACCCTTGACGAGGCCCTCATCCGTTCCACCATCGACCAGACGGCGGAGGAGGTTTATTCAGAGAAGCAGGACTCCAGCTACGAGATTGTCACCGGCGCCAATGCGGAGGGCGAAACCATTCCCACCGAACTGACCGTCCAGGTTGGCCGCAGCCAGCGCAGTCTGGACGCCGACAGTCTCTATGACGCGGTGGTCGCCGCCTTTATGAGCAACGACTTCACCCCCCTCGAGTTTGATTACGACGAGAGTACCTATGCCCCGGTGGACCTCGATTCCCTCTACGATGAGCTGTGCACCGACATGAAGGACGCCTATTACGACAACGAGCGCAAGGAAATCATTGACGCCCAGGAGGGCTATGGCTTTGACCTGGCCGCCGCCAAGCAGAAGCAGGCCATGGCCGAGGAGGGCAGCACCTTTACCATCAGCCTTTCCGCTGTACAGCCCGCCGTCACCCGGGAGACCCTTCAGGAAAAGCTGTTCCACGACGTGTTGGCCTCCTACGACAGTCCCCACGTCACCAACTGGTCCCGGACCAACAACCTTGATCTCGCCTGTAAGGCCATCAACGGCACCGTCCTCAACTCCGGCGATATCTTTTCCTTCAACGACATTGTAGGTGAGCGCACCGCCGCCAAGGGCTACCAGCCCGCCACGGTCTATGTCTCCGGCGAATCCAAGCCCGAGCTGGGCGGCGGCGTCTGCCAGGTTGCCTCCACCATCTACCTCTGCTGTGTTCTCGCCGACCTGAACGTGGTGGAGCGCACCGAGCACATGTTCTTGGTCAGTTACGTTCCCATGGGCGCCGACGCCACCATCTACTGGGGCTCCCTCGACTTTAAATTTGAGAACTCCACCCCATACCCCCTGCGGATCGAAGCTTCGGTCTCCGACGGCTATGTCCACATCCGCCTGATCGGCACCAAGGAGAACGACGAAACCATCCAAGTTGAGTCGGTTACCACCGCCACTATTCCCTGGAGCGAGGTCGAAAAAGAGGATGAGACCAAGCCCGAGGGCTACCGGGAAACCACCCAGAGTCCCTATACCGGTTATGCCGTCACCCTCTATATCCAGCGCTATGACGCCGACGGCAATAAGATCGGCGAGCGGGAACCCGCCCAGTACCCCTACAGCCGTTACAGCAAGCGCGACCGGATCACCATCGTCGGTACCGGTAAGCCGGAGGAGGAAGAGCCGCCCGAGGGAACCGATCCCAACGCGCCGGTTGACCCGACAGAACCGGGCGAACCCTCCAATCCGCTTGATCCTACCACGCCGGTCGATCCCACGGTTCCCATTGAGCCAACCGATCCCACCCTGCCTACGGAACCGGTTGACCCCGTTCCCCCAGAACCGGTTGAGCCCATTGACCCGTGGACGCCCCTTGATCCCGAACCTGATCCCGAGCCCGAGCCCTCTGACGACCCGGCCCTTCCGGCCAATCCCTTTGATACCGAGGTTACGTCCTGATCGAATGATGAAAAACCCCCTGAGCTGTATGTGATCCGCCCCTGTCAAGGTAGACCAGGGAAATAAACAAAAAAAGTTCTATTGGCTCACCGTTACCAGATCAACTGGTAACGGTGAGTTTTTTATGC
>JAAWHG010000038.1 GCA_022795735.1 Oscillospiraceae bacterium | reverse complement strand
GAGAAATCGTTTTGGATGCCGGGGCGGCGAATTTTTTCGGCGGATGGCACAAAAGCCGCAGGGAATCCTTTGTGGATTCCCGAGGATTTTTGGGACATACGACGGAAAAAGGCGCTGTCCCGGCGCCAAAGACGATTTTTCAAACAAGGCCTAGGGGGGAGGAGGAAAGTCGTGACCATCTATGTGGACTCCCTGTTTCTTTTGAACGCCATGCTCAATTATCTCCTGTTTCTGGGCAGCGCGTGGCTGGGCGGGACGCCGGCGCGGCGTTGGCGGTTCCTGGGGGCGGCGGTGGTAGGCGGGCTCTACGCGGTGGGCTGCGCTATCCCGGGTTTTGAAATTCTATGCGGCCTGCCCTGTAAAATTCTCTCCCTGGTCCTGATGCTGCTGATCGCCGAGGGGCCGGGGCGCGGGACGGTCAAATTCGGACTGATTTTTCTGGCGCTGAGTCTGGCCTTTGGCGGGCTGGTGCTGGCCATGCTTCAGATTTTTGGGACCGGTCTGATGCTGGTCAACGGCGCGGCCTATTACCCCCTCAGCGCCGGTGCGTTGGTGCTGACGGCGGCGGCGGTCTATCTGCTCGCCAGGACGGTTCTGTCGCGGGTGGCCCGTCACACTGGCGGCGAACTGGTGGAGCTGGAGGTGCGGTTCGGGTCCAGGAGCGCCCGCTTGACCGCCCTGCGGGACAGCGGGAATACCCTGACCGACCCGGCGAGCAACCGGGGCGTGCTGGTGGCGGAGTGGCCGGTGGCGAAGGCGCTGCTCCCGCCGCCCGCCGCCGAGGGATTGGAGGGCGCCGGCTTTGCGCGGCCGGCCGATTTGCTGCCCCGGATGGCCCAGGCCGCGCCCAGCGGAAAGTGGCGGCTGATTCCCTACCGCGCCGTGGGCACCGGCGGGGCGATGCTGCTGGCAATGCGCTGCGACGCGGTGCGGATTGGAAAGCGGTCCATTCAGGGCGCGCTGGTTGCCTTTTCACCCACCCCGCTGTCGGACGGCGGCGGATATGCTGCACTTATCGGAGGTACGTTATGAAGGATAGCCTGTTGAAACTGCTTGTGCGCCTGGGCCTGCTGCGCCCGGGAAAGGTGATGTACATCGGCGGGAGCGACGTTCTGCCCACGCCGCCCAAGGGAGCGGAGGAGCAAGCCCTCATTGCCCGGCTGCAGGCGGGGGACCCGGCGGCCAAGTCGGTGCTGATCGAGCGAAATCTCCGTCTGGTGGTCTATATCGCCCGGCGGTTTGAAAATACGGGGGTGAACATCGAGGACTTGATTTCCATTGGCACCATCGGCCTCATCAAGGCGGTCAACACCTTCAAGGCGGACCGGAATATCAAACTGGCAACCTATTCCTCGCGCTGCATTGAAAATGAGATTTTAATGCACATCCGCAAAATTTCCAACCAAAAGACCGAGGTGTCGCTGGATGAACCCATCAACACCGACTGGGACGGAAACGAGCTGCTGCTCTCCGACGTCCTCGGCACCGACGGGGACACGGTGGTCCGGCCCATGGAGGACGACGTGGATTTACAGCTGTTGCGCCAGGCGTTGGAGCGGCTTCCCGAACGGGACCGGCGCATCGTAGTGATGCGATTCGGCCTGGGCGGGCGGGCCGAGAAGACCCAGAAAGAGGTGGCCGACATGATGGGCATTTCCCAGTCTTATATCTCCCGGCTGGAAAAACGGATTATCCTCCGGCTCCGGCGGGAAATCTCACGGCAAATCTGAAAAAGGTGTTTACAAATTGCGACTGAGGTTGTAAAATTATCTCCAGCGAAAGCCAATCGCAAAAGGAGATATACAACATGGATCAGAAAATTCCCTATAAGATTTACCTCGAGGAATCGGAGCTGCCGAGGGCTTGGTACAATGTCCGCGCTGATATGAAGGTCAAGCCCGCGCCGCTGCTCCATCCCGGCACCGGCAAGCCGATGACCGCCGCCGAGCTGGAGGGCGTATTCTGCCGGGAGCTGGTGCGTCAGGAGCTGGACGAGGATACGGCCTATGTGGAGATTCCCCAGGAGATTCGGGATTTTTATAAAATGTACCGGCCCTCTCCCCTGGTGCGGGCCTACTGTCTGGAGGAAAAACTGCAAACGCCCGCCAAGATCTACTATAAATTTGAGGGCAACAACACCTCCGGCTCCCACAAACTGAACTCCGCCATTGCCCAGGCCTACTACGCCAAACAGCAGGGGCTCAAGGGGGTGACGACCGAGACCGGAGCGGGCCAGTGGGGCACCGCCCTCTCCATGGCGTGCGCCTATTTGGGGCTGGACTGCCAGGTCTATATGGTCAAGTGCTCCTATGAGCAGAAGCCCTTCCGCCGTGAGGTCATGCGCACTTACGGGGCGAAGGTCACGCCCTCCCCCTCCGACACCACCAGTGTGGGGCGGAAGATTCTGTCCGAGTTCCCCGGCACCACCGGTTCGCTGGGCTGCGCCATCTCCGAGGCGGTGGAGGCCGCCGGCGGCCAGGAGGGCTACCGGTACGTTTTGGGCAGCGTCCTCAATCAGGTGCTGCTGCACCAGAGTGTGATCGGACTGGAAACCAAGGCCGCGCTGGACAAGTATGGAATCAGACCCGACGTCATCATCGGCTGCGCCGGGGGTGGGTCCAATTTGGGTGGGCTCATTGCCCCCTTTATGGGTGAAAAGCTGCGGGGCGAGGCGGATTACCGTATCGTCGCCGTGGAACCGGCTTCCTGCCCGTCCTTTACGAGGGGCCGGTTTGCATATGATTTCTGCGACACCGGTATGGTCTGCCCGCTGGCGAAGATGTACACCTTGGGCAGCAGCTTCATTCCCTCGGCCAACCACGCCGGCGGACTCCGCTTCCACGGCATGAGTTCCACCCTCTCGCAGCTCTACCATGACGGACTCATGGAGGCCGTCAGCGTGGACCAGACCAAGGTCTTTGAGGCGGCGGAGTATTTCGCCCGGGTCGAGGGCATTTTGCCCGCGCCGGAGTCCAGCCACGCCATTCGGGCTGCCATTGACGAGGCGGTCGCGTGCAAGGAAGCCGGCAGGGGGGAGACCATTGTTTTTGGCCTGACAGGTACGGGCTATTTCGACATGGTGGCCTATGAAAAATTTCACGACGGCCAGATGACCGACTATGTTCCGACCGACGAAGAGCTGGCGGCGAGCTTTGCCAGACTGCCCAAGGTTCCGGAATAAATAAAAAATGCGCCCCGGGGGGCCGAACCCGGGGCGCGAAGTAAATTCTGCCCAATGCGGTGGCCGGAGGGTAAAGCCACCGCAAAAAACCGCCACGGCATGACCGGGCGGCACATTTACTCGCACACGCTCTGGTCTTGGCAGAAACGAGGCCCATTATACCATGTATCTGACTTATCCTTCCCCATGGAGCAGGGAAGGCTTCACAGTGACCGACTCGCCGGGATTTACACCCGATTCCATGGTGTGCTTTCCGCACGGAACAAATGGGTTTTTACTTCGTAATCTATGATAGCAGATTTCCCGGCAGGTGTCAAGGTTTTTACGTGGTATTTACAATATGACGGTTTGTGAATGGGGAAAAGGGATGGAAAAAAAGAAATTGGTGGTTGTGATGAACGGACAGGGCGGCGTGGGAAAGGATACCCTGTGCGACGCGCTGCGGACGGTATATCAAGTCGTCAACATTTCCGCCATTACGCCGATTAAGGAGATTGCGGCAGCATACGGCTGGAACGGGGAAAAGGATGAAAGGTCCAGGCGGTTTCTGGCCAATTTGAAGCGCACATTCGCCGACTATAACGATCTGCCGAACCGTTATCTTCTGGGCGAATATGAGAGGTTTTGTTCCGGGCCTGCTGATATCCTCTGCGTGCATATTCGAGAGAGCGATCAGATTGAGAAATTCGTAAGCGGCGTTGCCCTGCCCTGCGTCACCATCTTGGTCAAGCGGGATATGGGGGAGCGCGGGCGGCGGTATGGCAACGACGCGGATGACGGGGTCGGCAGATACCGCTATGACTATGAGTTCGACAATAACGGCTCCATCGAGGAGAGCGCCGAACGATTTCGGGCGTTGATTCGTTCGGTGTTGCTTTCCCATTGATGGGGACGCGAAAGCGCCTGTTCCCTTGTGCGGGAACAGGCGCTTTTCAGCGTGCGGATGGATTCGACTACATAAAGCTTTTGACGACACTGATGAGGATGTCACAGCAGACCACGCGGTCCTCGGCGGCGAAAACCTCGGAGAAGTTGTCGGAAAAGAGAAGCTGGCTGTTGGGGGGGAATTCGTCGTCCCCCTCCCAGACGATGGTCTGGAGGAACAGCCCGGGCAGGAACTCGACTTCATAGGCCGCGTCGCCGTGGGGGACAGGGGTAGCGCCCAGCTTATCCATGGCGGAACGGAAAGCGTCCAGCCGGGTCCCAAAAGTGAAAGCAGCACGGGTGATGCAGCGGCCGGTGAAGGGCTTGATATAGACTTCGCCCCATGGCATCTCGCGGAAGGTCAGGAAGGTCCCCTGGAAGGGGGCGGGGGTCGCGGTCATGATGTACCGCATCAGCAGCACCTGGGCGGGAAGGTTGGAGGAGGCGAATCCCTCGCCCTCAATGGAAAACTGCGGCCAGTGGAGGGTGTAGGTCACGCCGAGCATGGTAATGCGGAAGGTCCCGGCGTTGCGGTCGAAGGGGACCTGGCTGCGTTCGCCGCAGGCCACCGGGTCGATGGCGGCCCATTCCTTGCAGTAATGCTCGAAGGGGACCTCTTCCTTATGATTGACAACCTCCAAGGCTTACACCCCCTGCTGGACAGACGGGAAGAGGCTGCTGTCGGTGTGGGGCAGGAAACAGGCCGCGATAAAGGCGTCCATATAGCCCGGATAGGTGGACAACTCGAGGTAGGTCATGTTGGCGGCCAGCTCGTAGGTCTTGCGCTCGGCCTCCTCGGAGAGCACCATGGCGTAGGAGCCGGAGAGGGAGGAGTTGCCGATATATTCAAACTTGTCGAGCGGAATGTCGGGGAACATGCCGATGTTGACGGCGTTTTTCATGTTGATGCCGCTGCCGATGCCGCCGGCCACCAGCACGTGCTCCAGGACAGAGACGTCCATGTCGAGGGAGCGCAGCATGGTGTCGATGGCGGAGAAGATCGCGCCCTTGGCGTGGATAAAGGAGTCGATGTCCACCTCGTTGAGGGCGATTTCGCGGCCCGTGTCCGACTCGTCCTCAAAGGCCAGGATATAGCGGCCCGTCCCGTGCTCGTCGCGCTGGACCCGCTTGCCCTCGCGGATAAACTCGCCCTTGGGGGAGAGAATGCCGCAGCGGAACAGTTCGGAGATCAGGTCGATGATGCCGGAGCCGCAGAGGCCCACCGGCTTCTGGCCGGGCTCGCCGATAATGTCAAAGTGCGGGTCCATGGTCTCCTTGTCGATGGTCACCGCCTCAATCGCGCCGTCGGTGGCACGCATGCCGCAGGAGATGTCGCCGCCCTCGAAAGCGGGACCGGCGGAACAGGCGCAGGACATCATGAAGTCGGAGTTGCCGAAGACCAGCTCGCCGTTGGTGCCCAGGTCGATAAAGAGGGTAAATTCCTCCTTGTTCCACAACAGACTGGCCAGCGCGCCGGCGGTGATGTCGCCGCCGACATAGGAGCCAATGTTGGGGGCCAGCACCACATCGGCCGCGCCGTTGGCGTTGAGGGAGAGGTCGCGGGCCTTGAGCCCTTCCCAGCGGAAGAAGGAGGGAATGTAGGGCTCCATGCGGACCGGCGAGGCGTCCACCCCCACGAACAGATGGTTCATGGTGGTGTTGGCGGCGATGCAGAGACGCAGAATGCGCTGGGGGGAGAGCAAGGCGCTCTTGCACAGAGCTTGGAGGATGGGGTTGAGGGTTTCGTCGACAATGGCCTTTTGCAGCCGTTCGCGTCCGCCAGGCTTGCCCTGCTCAATAATCCGGTTGATGACGTCGGCGCCGAACCGAATCTGCCCGTTGCCCGACGAGGCCTTGGCGAGAATTTTGCCGGTTTTCAGATCGGTCAGCACGGCGGTAACGGTGGTGGTGCCGATGTCGATGGCGGCGGCGCACATGGGGGTCTCCTTGGCGGTCACGTCGAGCAGCTCGAAGGTGCCGCCCACCCGGCGTCCGGCGCACCAGACGGTGAAATTGCCCTCGCGGAGGACCTTGGCGAGGCGGCGCATGGCGGAGAAGGGGATGTCAACCGTCTCCACGCCCAGCTGGGCGGCCAGGGCGCGGGCGAGGCGCTCGTTGTCGGGCATGGTGTCGTCCAGGGTGGGCTCATCTACTGTAAGCTGGACGCAGTCGAAGCTGTTCTGGAACTGGATGCCGGCATCGGCTACGTCGGCCATGAGCTTTTCAAAAATGGCGACCTCCTCGCCGGTGGACAGGTCGGCGGTCTTCATGCGGCTCTGATAGGCCGAGGCGATATCGGGTACCATGACGGTGATGTCGCCGATGACTTTGCAGCCGCAGGCCAGCCGCCAGCCGTCGGCCAACTCCTCGGCGGTCAGATGGGCGGTGGGCAGGGCGCTGACCTCCCCCTTCAGGAGTTTGACCCGGCATTTGCCGCAGGAGCCGTTGCCCGAGCAGGGGGCGTCGATGGCGACGTTGGCCGCGCGGGCCGCCTCGAGGAGGGACAGGCCGTCCTGGACCGAGGCGCGGACTTCGCCGCCGTTTTCAAAGGTGAAAATTACTTCGTGCATGACGTTACCTCACTTTTCATTATTTTCGGCACGATACATGGGAAAACACCGCACACGCCTACCGGTACTTTCCCACATACCGCGCGGGTCCCGGGGGAAGCTGGTTCCCCCGGGCGCACGGCTGATATCCGCTTACATCAGAGGCGCGAGCCCGAGAACGGGATGCTTTTTCTCTTCCAGGAAGCTCATGAGGCCCTCGGCGTCCTCGCAGATGGTCTCGTCGGCGACCATGTCGGTGAAGTTGTCGATGCCGTACAGCTCCTTGGCGGTCTGGTTGAGGCGCGTAGCCACGTCGTCCTTGAGCTCCTTGGGCATCCAGACGATGCGCTCAATGCCGCCCTCGGCGCTGGCAAACTTCTTACTGGCGATGAAGTGGCGGCCATGGCCCATAAAGCCGGGGGTCTGAACGCCGCCGCCCGTCATGGAGGCCAATTCGCCGAAGGTCATGCCGGCGGGGGTCATGCCCTTAAACTCGCGGTTGACCACGACGAAGCCGTTGGACACCGGCTCGATGCCGCAGATGCACTCAAAGCAGCCGCAGGAGGTCATCGGGTCCTCCAAAATGGAGTACAGGGTGACCTGCTCCACCGCGCCGTGGGTGGACTCGGCGACAATCTTGTTGACGGTGTCATAGCGGCCGGTGCGCTCGTCGGTGCAGCCGGTTTTCTCAATGGGCTGGCAGGGGCCGGCGGGATTGAGCTGATTGGTGGCCTTGGCGTCCAGCCAGGAGACCGCGCCGCACAGGCCCAAGCGCTCCGGCGTGACTACGCAGCAGTGGGCCGGGGCGAAAGACTGGCACAGGATGCAGGTATAGAACTGATCCACCGATTCGTCGGTCATGGAGGCCAGACGGTCATCCCGGGCGGCGTAGGCGGGCATGGCCTCTTCGTCGAGAATCTTCTTGGCCTTGGCCTTGTCGGTGACCAGGGTAATCTGGCATTTGTCCACCACCGCGTCAAACTCGTCCATAATCATGACATAGAGGACTTCGGCAAAATCCTTCATCCGGAGGCCCTTGTCAAAGGCTTCCTTGCTGACACGAATGCGGAACTGGTTGCGCTGGCCGGTGTGCATGACGCCTTCCATATAGTTGAACCAGGTGTGGAACTTGCGCTCAATGACCGACTCGAAGTCCTTCTGCATCTTGGCGCCGGCGACCTCCACGTAGGTGGCCAGGGCGAAGTCGGTGTCGCCGTTGTCAATATCGGGGCCGTCGATGACGATCTTGTGGTCTTCGATTTCGTCCATGTTACGGGTTGTGACCAGCTCGCAGGTGGTGTTCTTGCCGGAGAAAAATTCCACCCGCATGTCGTTCTTGCGGATAATTTCGCCCTCGAAGGCGGAGGCGAAGGCCACCGGAATGGGCAGCTCCTTGACTTTGATCTTGATGTTGCGCAGCTCGAGGGAGTGCTTGACGGTCTGGGTGTGGTCCAGGACCGACTCGAGCGCGCCGGGGACCTGGTTGTCGCCCAGGTCGATGTCGGCGATGACAGGGAAGCCGAGGGCAATTGCGCCCGCACCGGCGGAGACGGTCACTTCGTCCAGCGCGCCGAAGGTGTTGACGAAGGCGGGGACGCGGTTCTTGGTGTACTCCAACAGACCGGCGAGGTCGCCGGCCTTGTGGCTGCCGAAGATCAGGGCGGCGCGGACGGCGATGGTGACGACATGGATGACCGAGGTTACGTCGTGCCCCAGGGGGACGACGCGCATTTCCAGGCCCATCTTGACCCCCTGCGCGGCGGCCTGCTCAATGCACTCGCCCACCATGCAGGTCAGGAGACCCTTGGACTGGTAGTCCTTAACGACGTTGGCGACGTCCTCGGCGTTGTCCGCCTTGCCGATGACCACGGCCACGCCGGGGATATCGCCGGTGACCAGGGGTACGCCCAGGGAACGGATGATGGGATCGGGTACGAAGCCGATGCCCGACTCATTGGCGTAGGGGTCCGCGCCGTCGATATATTTCAGGCCCTCGATGATTTCCGCGCCGACGGCGGTGGCGAGGCCGGCGTTGAGGGCGTCGCCCAGCTCGGGCTTGTTGGTAATCAGGCTCTTGAGCACGCCCACGCAGGCGGGGAGATCGCCCAGCTTCTGGACCTTGACGCCGGTAGCGGCGTAGATGGTGGGGAAGAAGTAGGCGGTGTCGGGGAAGGCGACCTTCTGGTCGGGGCCGTACTTGGCGATGGCGTCGTTGACAGCGCCCTCGGTCAGGCCGGCTACAGCGTTGGAACCCGCGAAAATCAGGTCAGTCAAAGCACTCATGGGACAGATTTGCCTCCTTTAATTGTTGCGTCCTTCTCAGGGCTTATTTTACCTGTTAAATATAACAAAAAATCAGAGGCTTGTACAGGGTTTTTTGCGTGAAAGAGTGAAAAATTTATCTATGGAAAATGGGCGCTTTTCTGTTTCCCGCTGCTGTGCCGGACGGCCTGCTTTAATTGGGCATTCAGGCGGAGCAGTATGTTTGGGTCCTTGGAAACGCGATATAATACGAGATTTCCCTCATAGATGGCGCAGCACAGCTCCGCCGTTTCTTCCAGATGTTCCAGCTCACCTGCCGTCGCGCGCAGGGTCTGCACCAGCACGTCTTTGACCTGTTCCAACGCCTTGCCGTAAAGCTTTGCCAGCTCCGGCTCTTGGAACGCAATCTCCATGCCCACAACCGCCAGCGGACATCCGTAATACCGCCGGTCACCCAATTTTTCCTGAAAAGCCTGCGGAAAGGCGTCGCAAAACTGATCCCATGAATCGGATTCCTCTGCAATTTTTTGCAGTAAGTCCAGAACAACCTGACTATAATATTGCAGAACGGCTTCGGCCAAATCGGCCTTTTTCTCGAAATGATAGTAAAAGGAACCCTTTGGCAATCCGGTGGCCTTGAGGATTTCATTGATTCCGGTTTTGGTATATCCGTTCTTCCAGAACAGCTCCCCCGCCGTCTCCACAATCTTGCGTTTTGACTGTTCCCCCTTTGTCATCCTGTCCGCTCCTATTCCTTTTGTATGCCAATATTATAGACTGATTGGTCTAATTTGTCAATCCGTTTCATAAAAATCTTTCTAACAGAAAAGGGCCGCCCAATTCGGGCGGCCCTGATTTGCTGGGATGAACGTGGAATTAGATCTCGAGGTAGCTGTCGGAGTACAGCTCGTGGTTCTTGAAGATGTCGCAGGACTTGATGGTCTCCATGAGGCGCAGGTCGCAGGGGTTAACGATAGCGGAGGTCAGACCCTGCATCATGCACATGGCAACCAGAGCGCTGTCCATGATGGGACGAACGTTCTTGGGCGCGCCGTTGGAGTTATTGGACAGACCGCCGGTGGACTTCAAGCCCTCGTCGGCGAACATCTTGATGGCGTTCAGAACGTCCATTTGCTTGTCCTGCATGCCCTTTACAACGAGGAACAGCGGGTCAAACCACAGGTCGTCGGCTTCCATGCCTAGGCCGATGCCGCGGTCGAGCATGTTGTGGCAGTGGTGCATACGCTCGTCGTTGTCCTTCGCGATGCCGTCGGCGGAGCAAAGGGCGATGACGATGGCGTCGTTGGCCGCGGCCAGGTCGATGTAGCTGATACGGGAGCCGGCGTCAGCGGAGTTGACGATGGGCTTGCCGTTGGTGCGGTTGTAGACGCGGATACCGGCTTCGATGGCCTTCTTGTTGGCGGTGTCCAGAGCCAGAGGAACGTTGTTGAAGTTCTCCTGGAGGGTACGGACAGCCCAGGTCATCAGCTCGGGGCCGTTGGACTCGGCAGGGCCGATGTTGACGTCCAGATAGGTGGCGCCAGCGGCGATCTGCTCGGCGGCACGCTTCAGGATGGGTTCGGGATCGTAGTTGTTCATGGCCTCGCGGATGACGGGGCTGATGCAGTGGATGCGCTCGCCGATGGTGACGAACTTCGGGCTGCTGGGATCGTAGCCCTTGAACTTGACCGACTGCTCGGTGACCTTGATCTCCGGATAGACCAGCTTGTCGAAGTCGATGGGGGCATCTTCCTTGACTTCGACCTTCTTGGCAACGAAGCCGGACTCGGCCTTCTGCTTGGCGACAGCCTCGGCGGCCTTGACATGCTCGCCGTCCTTGAGGAACTTAACAATCTCGACGGCCTCGCGGGTGCCGACAACGACGTTCCACTCAGGCAGCTTGTCGGCGATTTCGCCCTTCATGACGGCGACCTTGCCGGGGATGACCAGGGTGCGGTTGTTGATCTTCTTCTCGATCTCCAGCTCGTCAAAACCCTTCTTGACGGTGGAGGAGGAGAACTTACCGGCGGCCCAAGCGGTCAGGACGGACATACCGGAAGCGTCGGTGATAATCAGGTTGATGGGCACCTTGGAGCGCTCGATTTCGCCGGAAACCAGGAAGTAGGTCAGCGCAAAGTCGACGGTCATCATGCAGGGATCGTCGGGGGTAGCGCCGTTGAGCGGGTAGATGCCGGGGGCGACCTTCATGGGCTTCTGCGGGTCGGTGTAGATGTTCTGACGCAGGCCGTACAGAGCCAGGGCCTCGGGATAACCCATCTCCTCCATAACGATGATGGAGCCGTACTTCAGGGTGAACAGAGAGGCCAGAGCGGTCTGGAGGTGGGTGTCGCCCTTGGCCAGCTTGGCCACGTTGACGATAGAGGGATAGCCTGCGGTGCGGTCGCCGTCCTTCAGAGCGGCGCGGCGGAGCTGCACGGCGTTCTTCAGGGTCTCCTTGGCGTCGGCGCCGGTGACGTCGATAATCAGGTTCTTGTTGCCGGCGGCTTCGAGCTTGGCGACGACATCATACATCTCCTCGACGGAAGCGCCGCGAACGCCCAAAACGACGCCGGCCTCGGTGGCGAGGGCGTTCATCGCGTCCACGTTGTCTTTGGTGCAGCCGTTCAGGATGGGCTTGGAATCCTTGCAGACTTCCAGAGCCTGCTTGGCGATGTCAACGTCGGTGCAGCTCAGGATCAGGACGCGGCCAGTGGCGGCGGCCTTCTTGACGACGGGTAGGTACTTGTCGGCGCCGGCACCGTCGCAGCAGTTGACGTAGACAAACTCCACGTACTCGCGCTCGCCGATGCGCTCGTAATCAATCTTCTTCATGGCCTCGAGACGGGCGTCAACAGTGGCGTCGTCCAGGCAGGTGCCGACAGGCATGGCGAACAGGTTCTTGTTGACCAGGGTCTTCTCATGACGGAAGAGGACCGTCTCGCCGCCCAGCTTGTGCTCGCACTCGCCGGCGCCGACGGTGATGGTCTTCATCGGGGGCGCGGTGGCCTCGGACAGCAGAGCCAGCGCCTCATCGCTCATGTGGGGGCACTTGTCGATGCCGACGGCGCCCTGGGCGACCTTCATGCAGAACGCCATGCAGGTGGGGCTGCCGCATTCCTTACAGTTCGTCTTGGGAGACAGCTTAAAAATATCTAAACCTTTCAGAGCCATTTTCTACATCCTCCTTTCTGGATTACATCAAGGCGTTGATCATCTTGGCGACGGAGGCAATAGCCTTCGGGTGCGCCATGACGACAGCGTCGGAACCACCCGCGAGGCAAGCCACGGCGGTGGTGATTTCCATTTCAATGCCACGCTCTTCGCGGCTGCCCCACTCGGGCATATCCTCTTCGGAGACGACGGCTTCCTTGGTGTTCCAGGTCTCGGTGGAGACGGGAGTGATGATGGGCATCTGGAGCTGGGTGTCATTCTGGGCCAGAGCGGCGGCCTTGACGCGGTCCAGGGTGGAGGACACGTACTCGAAGCCGTAGCCGGCGGCGGCGGTGCCGATGTTCATGAGAACCGACTGGGTGTCCACGCCCAGCTGGCCGATGACGACGTTGAGCTGCTTGGCCAGGTTGATATCGACGGCGGACTCAGCGCCCATCTTGTGGTTCTGGGCCATGACGACCGAAGCGCCGACCTGCTTATAGTTCTCTTCCTTGGCGGAGAGGAACAGGGCGTTCTTGCCCGCGATGGCGTCGGCCATGGCGGCGAACAGAGCGGCGTCCTTCTCCACGTTCTTGCAGCCCATGATGCACAGGGGCTTGGTGGTGGCGGCGGCCACTTCCTTCAACTGGGCGACGCACTCGTCAACCGACTTGTCCTCGCCGTTGGGGTCGGCGCCTTCAAAGACAAGGCACAGGAAGGAAACGCCCTCCACCGTCTCAGCCTTTTTCGCCATCTCGGCCATGGTGCTGCAGCCGGCGTAGAGCTCCTGGAAGCCGGGCGCGTTGAGCTGGGTCAGGCCCAGGTCGGAGATCTGAATGCCGATCTTGGGAGCGTTCTCGATAGGGGCGTCAAAGGTGTAGAAGGGCAGTACGTTTTCGCCGCCGATCACGACGCTGTTGTCACCGGTGCCCAGCGTGACAGCGTTGATGTGGGCGGAGAATGCCTGCGCCTTGGGAGTAAATGCCATAACTATGTATCCTCCTTACAATTTTTTGGCGTGTGCGATTATTTGAGACACGGGGCTTGAGGGCGTGCGCCCTCAGAGCCCCAGGCCTTCCATGGTTGTGCGAAGCGCGGTTTTGACGGGCGAGTCCTCGGGGAGCTTCGAGGTGGGCTTCCCCTCGCAGTCGTATGCAAAGACCTGCTCGTCCTGCGGCAGCACCCCGGCGAGCTGCAGGCCGTGCTTCTCGATTTCTTCTTGGACCCCGGCGTTCAGAACGCCGCCGGGGGCGCGGTTGACGATCAGTTTCATAACGCCGGGCTTGAGTTCCAGATCGCCCACCATCTCCGCAATCCGGGCCACCGCCTGGATGCCGCGCCGGGAGCAATCGCTTACCAGCAGCATGGTGTCCACATGGGGCAGGGTGCCGCGGCTGACATGTTCCAGACCGGCTTCGTTGTCGATGACTACATAGCGGTAGTTGGGCACGTATTTATTCATCTGGGACTGGAGCACGCCGTTGACATAACAGTAGCAGCCCTTGCCCTGGGTCCGGCCCATGACCAGCATGTCAAAATCGTCCTCTTCCGCCAGCGCTTCGGAAAAGCGGGTTTCCGCGTATTCCTGCTTGGTGATGCCGGGGGGGATGGTGCCCTTGAGCTCGGCCTGGGCCATTTCCTCGCGGATGGCGCCCAGCGTCGTCTCAACTTCGATGCCCAAGACCTCATTGAGGTTGGAGTTGGCGTCGGCGTCCACCACAAGGATGGGGCCTTCTTTCTTTTTGGAAAGCCGGTCGATGAGCATCCCGCAGATTGTCGTCTTCCCGACGCCGCCCTTCCCGGCGACGGCGATGGTGTGTGTTGCCATAGTGTCAGTCAGTCCTCCAGAGTGGGATTGGGATGGTCACCCGTCGAGGGTGGCCCTAAGGCTGGAAAGCAGGCTCTCAAGCTGGGCCTGCCGCTTTTCGGGGTCGCGCTCCGCGAGTACGTCCTCCAGGTTGGCGATGAGCAGCTGTAGAAACCCCCGGAAGAGCTCGTCTGAGGCGCCCATGGCTCAAACCCCACCTCCTATATCTAAGATACCCTTATGGTAACACATTGGAGGCATAAAATGCAAGGCATAATTAAAAGAAATTTAGAGAAATTTCACAAAAATTCAATCGTCAATGGGGGTGAATAGAAATTTCTGGAAAAGACCGGCGTGTTCGGCGTAGACACAAACCGCCCCGCCGGGCAGAGTCTGGGTCTCGGTACGCAGGTCGTCGCCCTGGATACGGGCGCGGACCCACGCCTCGGGGTCGTCGAGCTCGGCCTCCTCGAAGAAGACGTCGCGCATTTGGTTGCGGGAGCAGCTGTTGGCGATCTCCCGGACGATCTCGTAATTTGCCATGTCGTGGCCCTTTTACGAGGCGGGGGCGACGATGACCTTGCCGGCGGTCAGGTCGGCCATGACGATGCTGCCCTCAATGCTGACCTGGCGCTCCAGAATGTCGGTGAGGGTGACGGTACCGTTGTGGCACTCGATGCGCTGGACATTGCCCAGGAGCAGATTGTTGTCGGCAATTTCGCTGCGGTAGACGCTGGAAAGGCACATGGTTAGTTCACCTCCTGCTTGTGGTCGAGGGAGGCCAGGACGGTGGAGAGGCGCAGGTTACCCTTCTCGTAGTCGCCCACGGCCTGGAGAACCTGATCGCTGGCGGCGCGGTCGCCCATCTCCTCCAGCTTATGGGCCAGCTTGGCCAGCTCGTTGGCGTGCTGCGCGTTATGGCCGATCATATAGCGCATCAGGGCCAGAAGCTCTTCCCGTGGGTCATGGTGTTCGCTGCACGCGGCGCACGCTGCGTGGTCGCCGCAATGGCTGTGTTCGCCGCAGCCACAGTCGGGCTGGTTGGCGTGGGTGTGGGGATGATCGTGATCGAGGTGCATAGGGGCTCACTCCTTTTTCCGAATAATCCTTCGGGGGTGTTTTGCTTTCCGGTGATATTATATCCCAACGGCTCCGCTTTGTCAAAGGGCGGCGGGCGGAATCTTCATGTAAAATCCTTTGCATTTTTTCAGAAATGTGGTATGATATAAAAAATGTAAGGAGGTGGGGCGTCATGGAGCACAGCCACGAATATTTGCATGCGCACGGCATCCCGCACGAGCACAGTCATGGACACAGTCACACCCATGAGAACACAAAGGCGGTATTGAACCGTCTCTCGCGGGCCATCGGACATCTTGAGTCGGTACGCAATATGGTGGAGGACGGGCGGGACTGCTCAGAGGTGCTGGTGCAGATCGCCGCTGTGCGGTCGGCTATCAACAACATAGGCAAGGTGATCCTGGAGGACCATATCCGGCACTGCATAGTTGACGCGGTGGAGGAGGGGGACGCAGCGCCCATCGACGACCTCTGTCAGGCAATCGCCAAGTTTGTGAAATAATAGCCCGCTGTTGCCTGCGAGGCACGGGCTGTCAAGCGCTTTTTCCTGCTGTTTCATATATTTTAAAGAAAGGCGGCCGATTGCCGGGATGATTTTCCTGGACTGGCACAGCGGCCGGCACGGTGAATTTTATGTTGGAAAACAAACGTCCGGAAAACATGGAGCGGATTACAACGCCCGCCCTGGCTGAGAAATTCATTGCGGAGCAGCTTGAAGCCCTGCGGGCCCAAATCGGGGATGGAAAGGTCCTGCTGGCGTTGAGCGGCGGGGTGGACAGCTCTGTCGTGGCGGCGCTGCTGATTCGGGCGGTTGGCAAGCAGCTTGTGTGCGTCCATGTGAATCACGGACTGCTGCGCAAGGGCGAGCCGGAACAGGTGGTTCAGGTCTTCCGGGACCAGATGGACGCGAATCTGATCTATGTGGACGCTGCGGACCGCTTTTTGGACAAGCTGGCGGGGGTCAGCGACCCGGAGACCAAGCGTAAGATTATCGGGAAGGAGTTCATCGACGTTTTTGCCGAGGAAGCGGCGAAGCTGGACGGCATCCGTTTCCTGGGGCAGGGGACGATCTATCCGGATATTTTGGAGTCCAAGGGGGTCAAAGCACATCACAACGTGGGCGGATTGCCGGAGGATTTGAACTTCGAGCTGGTGGAGCCGGTGAAGCTGCTGTTTAAAGATGAAGTGCGCGTGGTTGGCAAGGCGCTTGGACTGCCCGACGGGATGGTATACCGTCAGCCCTTCCCGGGGCCGGGCTTGGGCGTGCGGTGCACGGGGGCGATTACGAGGGACCGTCTGGAGGCGGTGCGAGAGTCGGACGCCATTCTGCGGGAGGAGTTCGCCGCCGCAGGCTTGGAGGGGAAGGTTTGGCAGTACTTTACTGTGGTGCCCGACTTTAAATCGACGGGTATTCTGGACGGGCTGCGCACCTTTGATTGGCCGGTGATTTTGCGGGCCGTTAACTCGGTTGACGCTACCGCCGCTACCATTGAGGAGGTCCCTTACGCCCTGCTGCATAAAATTACCGCTAGAATCGTAAATGAGGTGAAGGGGGTCAATCGAGTGTTGCTCGATTTGACGCCGAAGCCTACGGGGACAATTGAGTGGGAGTGAGTTCTTGAAACTCCGAACCCGTTGCGGCGCAAGGGATAGGCGGTTTTGCATCTCTCTTTTGATAACGATTTGATAACGCTCCCCATAGGCCGTATCATTCTGTATCCCCGGTGGATTGCAGGTGAAAAGTGTTTCTTTGCGGCTTGCGGGTGACAAAAACCATATTACAAAGCCCTTACCGATGGCAACATCGGTAAGGGCTTTTGCCGTATTTATGCAGCCTGCTCAAAAATCTGTTTTTGCATA
>JAAWHG010000037.1 GCA_022795735.1 Oscillospiraceae bacterium | reverse complement strand
TCACGCTTTCCGGCGCCGTACCCGAGGAGGAGCCCGAACAATTGGCCGCAACAACAGCAGACCGGGCGGTGGAGGTAAAAAAACCTGTGATCCGGCCGGAGGACGCGGTTGCCATCTATACCAGTGATTCGACTGAAACAAAGCTGGAAAAGCTGCGTAAGATGGCCGAGGTATCCGATTATTCCGGCATGAGTTATGAAGATATTTATACCACGATATGGAACCAGTATAACACAGCTTTTGGTGGTAGATTGTCAGCGATTACGTCATGCGTTGGACTGATGTCACTGGACTGGTGCGATATTAACTATCAGTTTAATCAGGAAACTAGTAAATATGTATTTATTCCGCTTAAAGACAGTTTGAAAGCGCAGGGGCTGATAAGCCAAGACGAGTATAGTGAGGAAGCAAAACAGATCATATCGGATGTGGTAGCTGCGCCGCTTGGGTATCGTGGTATGAGCCATGAAGAAAAAGAAGCGGCAATTTTTGAAAAATATAAAGGAAGAGAGTCGTATTTGGACTTTCTTAGCATGCAAGGGGAACTATTCAAAACGGGCGTTTATGCAAAAAAATTGGGCGTAGAAGGGGCAAATCAACTTCGTTCCCATATGGGATATGAGATGGGATTTAAATATTTTCCAGCCCAACTGCGCAAGGCAGGGCTTTTGACAGAGCCATGGGATCGAGTACGAGATGAATATTTGACATCCCCGTCCAAATTTGAAACGCTCTTTAACTTGGAATTTGACGTTCGCGCTTTCTACCGCGGAATGCGTGACACACTGCAAAATATGGTGGTTAAAAGCAGCACCTATGATATTAAGGGGGTGATCGAAAAATGTATCAATGAGTCAGAACTTATGCTGGATAAACATTGGGGAAAGTAAACAAAATTATGATTAGGAGGAATCAATATGAACGTTAGGGTAAGAAATCGGGTTTGCTGGATTGTAAGCATTATGCTTATTTTGAACTTGTTTATGTCCAGCACGGTTGTTTTGGCAGCATCAACCATTTCGGCGGATGATATGGAAGCTAATTACGATATGGAGCCTGAGACAGAGCTCGAAGTAGAACCGGCAGTGGAGCCTGAGGCAGAACCGGCGGTGGAACCTGAAGCGGAGTCTGAGGCAGACTTGTCTATGGAATCCAAGACAGAATCTGATTTTGAATCCCTGCCGGATCAAACGCTTGTTGTGACAGAGTTGGAGAAGAAGGATTTTGATTTGGAAGGAGTCGACCTAGAAATAGAAGAATCTTCGGCGGTGGATGATGCTTCCGTGTATTCATCAACGCCTGCTCCTGTGACGGGCTTATATGTTACTAGAGTTGAAAGCGAGAATAATGATTCATCAAATCCAATGTCAACAACAGAAGATATATCAAGAAGTGATTTAAGGTGGACCTCAAAGTCCATGTGGTTTGATGATCCTGTTGCCGAAAATATAATCTGTACTTATGATAACAAGGGGGCGAAAACACACTATAGAGATTCTGTTGACATCTATGTTATGCAGGAAGGCCAAGGAACCAGAGGGTGCTACACCCGGGTCGATGGAGGCAATGAGACAATCGCGGGCAGTAAAATTGAGGTAATATCAGCGATTCCATTCCGGGCTAGGCATAAGTACACAATAAAAAAGCCAAATGTTGAGGCTCCGTATACAATTTTTACTGTTGGGCACATTGAAACCTATCTGGTCGGCAAAACCTCAAAGTCAGAACGCCTCGAGACAAACGTTTACATTTATTGGGATTATGAAGGAAGAGCCGATGCACCTGCCGTAGACTTTGTGTACGATCAGGGGAGTGGGCAGATGGTTCTCTCTGGCGCGGATTCCTCTATGGAGTACCGGCTCAAATCAGGCACAACGTCCTCTTGGCTCCCCTGCACGGACGAGCCCATGTATTTTGACTGCGCGCTCTCGGCGACTACCTACCTGGTCCGATACGCAGCCAACGGCGACGGAAATCCTTCTCAGAGTCAGGAAGTTATATTGCCGGCCCTCAGGTATGCGCCTGGGGCAACGTACAGTACAACAACAGAAATGCTGACGAACCTGAAGGACGGCATAGAGATGCGAGTCGGCGACGGCGCCTATGCAGATTTACAAGGAGATTCCGTGTCTCTGTCCAGCATTATAGATGAAATTCCAAGCGGATCAACAATGATTGTCGGTATTCGCTATAAGGGCACTTCGACGCAGCAGGCCGGACGCGAAATGACAATTAAATTGTATCCCAGAAGCGAACAGCCAACAACAGTTGTATTTGACCCCATTGCCATCAAGCTGACTGGCTGCTCCACTGCCATGCAGTACAAAGTAGATTCCGGTACTTGGAAAGCAATTCCCGGCGCAACATTATCACTCCAGAACTTTGCGGAAACAGCGAGAGCAGTTCCGGTTTATGTCCGCATGAAACCCACCAACACCATGGCCGCGTCAAAGCCGGTGGAATTCACCATCCCGCCGCTGGCAAATGGTCCTGTGGGGCGTGTGGACTACACGAACGAGACCATTGTCGGACTTGAAAATGGGAATTATCAATACAGTACCACCGGCTCGTCCTGGACGGCGCTTACAATTTCAAACGGACAGTGGAATATTTCCAAATTGATCGGCACGTCGGCAAAAACGCTTCATCTGAGATGGGCCGCGACCAGTACGACCCCAATCTCCGGCGCTACGTTGTTCAATATTCCCGCCAGACCGGCAACGCCAAGCTCGCTCACATTTGATTACAGCGTACACGGACAAGCTACCTTAAAGGGCGTGACAACAGCGATGCAGTACAAGAAGTCGACGGAAACGACGTGGACCGATGTACAGAGCAACGATGGCGTGGTGTTTGAAATCCCAGCCGTTTCGACGAGTTACAACGTCCGCGTAAAGGCGACGGCGCAGTCCTTTGCCTCGGCAAATAGAACAATAACGCTTTACAAAGCGGGTTCAGCGCCATCCTGCACCTATGACTTAAACAACGAGCAAATCAAATACTTATCAACGAAAATGGAAATGCAGATCGGCGGCGGCGCATTTTCGCCGGTCACCGAGACGTCGTTTTCCACCACCGACTTGATAAACACCATCCCGCAAGGCGGCAGCATCGTGATTCAGGTCCGGAATATGGCAACGGTGACCTCTCCCACGAGTGCCCACAAGGTATTCACCCTCTACGCACGCAGTGCGGCGCCATCCGGATTGGCATATAACTACGAAACAAACACACTTACCGGGTGCAACGCGTTAATGCAGTATAAGCTGGATACCGATTCATCATGGAGATACATTTACAACTCCACATTGAGCCTGAAATCCTTTGTAAGTACAGAACGAGATGTGAAAGTTTATGTCCGAAATAAGGCAACCACGACCAGCTCCGCATCAAATTCCGTAGAATTTACGATTCCACGCACATCAGCCAGCTGAACGCTGTAAACGTGGCCGCAGCATAGCGGCTGCACAACATTATGAACCGAACCAAACGTGCAATGCTGGCAGTAGCAAAGTTTTTTCCCTTGTACGCAATCATTCATAAATTTACATAATCCGTCAAGAAGACGCCGGACAAAAAAGAGACTGTGCAAAATGGAAGGTATGGTTGTCCATTTTGCACAGTCTTTTTCATCCAACCTATTTCCAGTCGGTGGGGATATCCTCATAGTTGTCGGCCATCTTACAGCTCAAAAAGCATCGGGTGTGGGTAGCGTTGGGGAACTTCGTCCACAGCGCGGGCGCGTGGGCAAGCTTGGTGCAGCGCAAAAAGCACTCGTTTAACTGGGTGACGGCATTGCCGTCGAAAAGGCTGTCGGGTACGCTGGTCAACGAGCTGCAACTCGAGAAACAGGCGCGAAACCGCGCGGCGAGGGGACTGTCCGCGAACAAACCGCTCCCGACAGCGCCCAGCGACGTACACATCTGAAAGCAGCTGTCAAAGTAGACTGCCGCCGCGCAGCCGTCAAACAGATCGTCGGGAACCGAGGCCAACGCGCCGCACCAGCCGAAGCAGGAGGAAAAGGTGGTAGCCTTCCGCAGGCCGCGGAAGAGCCCGCCGGGTATGTCCACCAACGCCGCGCATTCATGAAAACAGCTGGAGAAGCTTTTGGCCTCGGGGCAGTTGCCGAACAACCCCGCCGGAATGGCGGCAATCAAGGCGCAGCCCAAAAAGCAGTTGTCAAAAGCCGCCGCCTTGGCGCACCTGTCAAACAGCCCCGCCGGGATGGCGGTCAGGGCGGTGCAGTTGGCAAAACAGGAGTCAAAGCTGACCGCGGCGGCGCAGTTGTCGAACAGCCCCGCCGGAATGGCGGCGATGGGCGACTTGGAAAAACAGCCCGTCAAGCTCTTGAGACCGGCGCAGCGGGAAAACAGGTCGGGCGGAATGGAGGTCAGCCCGCCGCACTCGCTGAAGGCGTAGGAAATGGTCTCGAGAGAGGCCGGAAGGGGGGAGAGCAGCTCGACCACCGCCTTGAGACCGTTGCGGGTCCACGGTCCGTGCCCCAGCAGGCGCAAATCCCCCTCGATGGTGATGGTATAGACGCCAAGGGCGGGATATTCGTGCTCCAGCCCGTTCGACCCGTTGTAATCAACCGATTCGCTGCTGCCGTCCCCCCAATCGATGTGGAAGGTTCCGCGCATATCGGCGTTAAACAGGGTGCGCCCATACGGCTGCAAGTCGATTTTCATCTGAAAGGGGCCAACCTCCGGCGCCGGTCCGGCCGGCCCTCCGGCCAAACGCCAAAGGGTCCGGCCCACCGCAACGCCCTTGAGAAAGCTGGCCCTGTCCAAAATTTTTTCGGTGCTCATCACGCACTCCCTTTCCTGATTGGTTTACCCGTCCAGCATAGCACAGGCCGGGACGGAACGGGTGAGGAAAGGGGAACCTTTTTTGAAAAAATCCGTGTTGAGATATGAGGGGTATTTCAGTGGTAAAGGCCCGGGCGGCGTCGTAGATTGAATAGTAGGTAAGCGCCGCCCGAGCCGGGCCGGTGACGGACTTACGCGCCCAGGACCGACTTGGCCCAGGCCGCCGCGCCGCTGTTCACCAGCTTGCCCGGCTTCCAAACGGCCTTGGGACAGCGGCTTTGCAGGCTGTGCTCCGCCTTGGCGATGCCGCCGCAATAGACGCGGGGGAAAATTGTACCGCGCCTGCGCGGCCCCCGATTCAACCGTGCAGGCGATGTCAGGACTGGACAAAGCCCGGACGATATAGTAAAATATGTAGCAGATTTTTCTATACGATTTTTTGTATAAGAAGGTGTGCGAACGCGATGAAGGAAAAAAACAGACGGTTCCTGCCCTGGCCCTGGAATATCGTGGTCTACGCGCTGCTGATTGTGGCGCTGCGGCTCTTCGCCATCCCCATCATCTTGATCTTGGTGGGAATCCGGCGGAAGAACAACCCACACGGCGTCTCGGAGGGCTATTGCCTCAGCCGGACCCGAAAACGGCTTGTCTGGCTGATTTGGGCGCTGGTGGTGCTGGCGGTATCGGCGGCGCTGCTTTGGATGCTCAAGGTGGGGTTGGGGCAGGACCGGGCCTATTGGGAGACCATGGACTATGTGACGCTGGCGGTCTGCGGCATCGGCGGCCCGCTGCTGCTGATCGGCGGCCTCTACCTGGGCTATGCCGCCGTGCGGGATACGTTCTTTCCGGAAAAGAGCGCGCTGGCGAAATCCATTCGGAGCCAGCTTCCGTATCCCGACGAGGCCCCGCCGGTTGCCGAGCTTTTCGCCATGGTGGACAACGACCTACAGGACGATCCCCTGTGGTTTGGCTCGGTCGGCATTGGCCGGGAATGGGTGCTGGGGGACGGCGCAAACCGGATTGACCGTATCCGGGGAATCTTTGTGGTCGATAAAATCCACCGCCACCACACCGAAACCGGCACGCGCACCTCCCGGGAGCTGAATCTGGTGCTCATCGACGACCGCTGGCAGCGGACCGTCACCAGCTTTCACGACAAGCGGGACTTGCAGGCGGCGGCGGACTGTCTGGCGCTCCGTGTGCCGGAGGCGCGGCGCGGCGAGAACGACGCGAGCATAGATTTCTGGACCATGGACGAGGAGGAGCGGGAGTGCTTTGAGCGGGAATTTCGCCAGAAGCAGAGCCGCCGCGCCGCCGGGCGGGCCCAGTGAGCATAAGCCATACTATTACATAAAAGGAGTCTGATTCATATGCCGGCAGTTTTAAGCAACGAGGTCAAGCAAGCGCTCCAGGACATCTATTACAACGAGCGCACAGGCCGGGGCAAGGAGGCCCTGGCGCTGCTGGAAAAGGCTTCGGCGGACGGGGACGGAGACGCGACCTGCGTGTTGGCGCGGTGCTATTGCGGGCGGCAGTATGTGTGGGCGGGCCACCGGTTCCCGGAGGACGACGCGAAAGCCACCCGTCTGCTCCGCAAGTCGGTGGAACAGGGCAGCGCCCTGGGGGTCCTGGTGGCCCTGCGCTCGGGCGAGCTGCCCCCGTCGGTGGAGAAAAAGATGCCCTTCGCCAGCTTGCAGGAGGCGCTGGATGAGGCGTTGGAGCTGGCGGAGGGCGGCGACGCCTTCGCCCAGTACGTGGTGGCCAATTCCTACTTCTGGTGGGACTTCCTGCGCATCCAAAATAAAGGCAGGGACGACTTCCCCAGCCACGAGGCGTTTCGGGCCTATCTGAAGGAGAACATCTCCAAGTGCGAGGACTGGTTCTGGAAGGCGCTCCGGGGCGGGGTGTATTTTGCCGCCAACAATCTCAACAAGTATTACCGCGAGGGCGACGAGGACATCATCGCTCCCCAGCCGGAAAAGGCCCGGGACCTGTACAAAATCGGCGCGGAGGCGGGCCACCCCATCATGCAGGCCATCTACGCCGACGATCTCAGAGAGGCGGGACGGAAGGAGGAGGCCGCCGGCTGGTACGAAAAGGCCGCCGAGGGCGGCCATCCGGGGGCGTGGTACAGCGTGGGACGCTGCTACTTCAACGGCGAGGGGGTCGGACAGGACGCCGCCTACGCCGTGACATGCTTTGAAAAGGAGCTGGCTGGCAATCCGATCCACGAGGGATCGTGCAATCTGCTGGGCAAGGCGTATTTTTATGGAGAGGGGGTCCGGCAGGATTACGACAAGGCCTATCGGTATCTCTCCACCGCCTATCAGAAGCAGAACAGCACCTGGGGGGTGTTCTACCTGGCCAAATGCAGCTTCAACGGCTGGGGAACGCCGCAGGATTTCCGCCAGGCCATGGCGTATATGGACAAAATGACCTTCCAAAACCCGGAGGCGGACTATATGCGGGGCTACATCCACGCCAGAGGTCTGGGCGGCATGCCGGAGGACATCAAAACGGGGGTGCAATATCTGCAAAAGGCGGGAAACTTCGACAAAGCCAAGGAGGAGCTTCTTCGTTATAAGAAGACCCTGTTTGGCAGGTGGGTCCGCCGCCGGTAACCGACGGGCAATGGCAGGGCCGATGGATAAGGCAGAATAAACAAAAGGGGCGGCGGGCAAAAAGCCCGCCGCCCCTCCGCCCGCAAACCAGCGAAGCGTTTGCGGGCGGAAAGCGAAGAAATCCCCACCATAGTGCAGTTTTCGGCGAAGCCGGAAACGGAACGGTGGTGGAGATTTCTGAGCTGGTCCGAGTAGTGCGACTCGAACGCACGGCCTGGTGGTCCCAAACCACCCGCGCTACCAACTGCGCTATACCCGGATGCCAACTGCGGCAGTCCCGCCGCAATGAAACCATTATACTAAATTTTCACGGAAATAGCAAGAGGTATCTTTACGCACGGATAGAAATCTGCTATAATCACCAGGAAAATTGTGAACCAGTGAGGATTTCAAGCTATGCGAATGCGGAAAAAACATAATCTTGCACCCCGGATGGAGGCCTGCGGCGACATCTGGATCCGGGACCCCAAACAATACCGGGGCCGTTGGCGCACCCTGCGCCCCGAAGCGGCGGAGCTGCGCCTGGAGATCGGCTGCGGCAAGGGCCGGTTTCTCATCGAGACCGCCAAAACCGAACCCAGCGTCCTGTTCCTCGCCCTGGAAAAGGTCCCCGACGCCATGATAATGGCGATGGAACACGCCGTCCGGGAAGGGGTGGGCAACGTCTTCTTTATGGACGCCGACGCGGCGGTGCTGCCCGAGCTGTTTGCCCCCGGGGAGCTCGACCGCATCTACCTCAACTTCCCCGACCCCTGGCCCCGGAACAAGACCGCGCGGTTGCGCCTGACCTTCCGCGCCTTCCTCGAGCGGTACAAATCCGCCCTGCGGGACGGCGGGGCGCTGTGGTTTAAGACCGACAGCCGGCCCCTGTTTGACTTCTCCCTGGAGGAGTTCGCCCACTGCGGCCTGGAGATCAAAGCGGTCACCAACGACCTGCACGCAAAGGGCGAAACGGGGGTCATGACCGACTATGAACGGCGGTTCCACGAGCTGGGCGTCCCCATCAACCGCTGCGAGTGCGTCGTACACAAGGAACGGCCCAGACGGACCGTCTCCCAACGCATCCCCATGACCACCCCGCTGGTGGAGATGGACGGCGACGAGATGACCCGCATCCTCTGGCGGCAGATCAAGGACGAGCTTCTCCTCCCCTTCGTTGACTTGAAAACCGAATACTACGACCTCGGCCTGCCCCACCGGGACGAGACCGGCGACCAGGTCACGGCCGGCAGCGCCGAGGCCATCAAAAAATACGGCGTCGGCGTCAAATGCGCCACCATTACCCCCAACGACCGCCGGGTGGAGGAATATCACCTGCATAAGATGTGGAAGAGCCCCAACGGCACCATCCGCGCCCTGCTCGACGGGACGGTCTTCCGCGCCCCCATTCAGGTGGACGGGATTCGCCCGGCGGTGCGCAATTGGAAGGCCCCCATTACCATTGCCCGCCACGCCTACGGAGACATCTACAAATCCGCCGAGTACAGCGTCCGTCCTGGGGAGAAGGCCGAATTGGTACTCACCGCCCCCGACGGGACCGAGCGGCGGCAGACTGTCTATGAATTTGAATGCGGCGGCGTACTGTCTGGGCAATATAATAAGGACAGCTCCATCGAGTCCTTTGCCCATTCCTGTTTTCAGTTCGCGCTGGACACCCGGCAGGACCTTTGGTTCTCCGCCAAGGACACCATCGCGAAAATCTACGACGGGCGCTTCCGGGACCGGTTCGCCGCCCTCTATGAGAAGACGTATAAAGCCCGCTTCGAGGCGGCGGGGCTGTCCTATTTCTACACCCTGATCGACGACGCGGTGGCCCGCGTCATCCGCAGCCCTGGCGGCTTCATCTGGGCCTGCAAAAACTACGACGGCGACGTGATGAGCGACATGATCTCCACGGCGTTCGGCTCCCTTGCCATGATGACCTCGGTGCTGGTCAGCCCCGACGGCAAGTACGAGTATGAGGCGGCCCACGGCACCGTAACCAAGCACTATTACCGCCATCTCAAGGGGGAGAAAACCTCAACCAATCCGATGGCGACCATCTTCGCCTGGACTGGCGCGCTACGCAAGCGCGGGGAGCTGGACGGCAACGAGCCGCTGTGCGCGTTCGCCGGCAAGCTGGAGCGGGCCTGTCTCGACACCATTGAATCGGGCGTCATGACCCGGGACCTGGCCGGCCTCTGGGAGAAGGGGGCGGCCACGACGGTGGACACCGAAGGCTTTCTCGTGGCGGTGCGGGACCGTCTGGAGGAATGAGACCTGCGCCGCATCCGGCACACGTCCGGGTGCGGCGTCTTTTCCGACCCTTGGAGCGGACAAAGGGTGTTTGGAACACGCGTACAGATTCAAAAAGGAGGAAAAACCCTTGGAGGAAAGGATACTCAAAAATTACGCCCGGCTGATCGCCCGAATGGGCGTCAACGTCCAGCCCGGCCAGGACGTCTGGATTGAGGCCGAGCTGGACCAGCCGGCCTTCGTGGAGCTGTTGGCCGAGGCCTGCTATGAGGTCGGCGCGCGGACGGTCCGGGTGGATTGGAGCCACCAGCCGCTGCAGCGCCTGCACACCCAGTACCGCAGCGAGGAGGCGTTGGCCGAGGTCCGGACCTGGGAGGAGGAAAAACTGCGCGACTTTGCCGAAACGCTGCCCTGCCGCGTCTACCTCCTCAGCGAGGACCCCGACGGCCTCTGCGGCATGGACGCCGCCAAATTTACCGCCGCCCAACAGCGCAAGCGTCAGATCGCCAAGCCCTACCGGGACAAGGCGGAAAACCGTTACCAATGGTGCATCGCGGCGGTGCCGGGCGCGGCGTGGGCGCGAAAGCTCTTCGGCCCCGTTCCCGACGCCCAGGAACGGCTGTGGAAGGCCATTCTCACCGCTTCCAGGGCGATGGACGACCCCATTGCCACCTGGGAGGCTCACAACCGGGACCTCTGGACCCGTTGCGAACGGCTCAACAGCCTGGGCATCCGTTCTCTGCGCTACACCGCCCCAAACGGCACCGACCTGACCGTCGGCATGATGCCGGAGGGACGCTTCCGGGGCGGCGCGGAGACCAGCCTGCGCGGCATCGTCTTCAACCCCAACATTCCCTCGGAGGAGGTCTTTATTTCCCCCAAGCGGGGGGAGGCGGAGGGTGTGGTCTGCGGCACCATGCCCCTGTCCTATCAGGGCCAGTTAATTGAGGACCTTCGCTTTCGTTTTGAAGGGGGCCGGGTGGTGGAGGCCAGGGCCGGGAAAAACGAAGCCCTGCTCCAAAAGCTGGTGGCGATGGACGAGGGGGCGGCCTTTCTGGGCGAGTGCGCGCTGGTGCCGCACGATTCCCCCATCCAAAACGCCGGGCTGCTGTTCTACAACACCCTCTTCGACGAGAACGCGGCCTGCCACCTGGCGCTCGGAGCGGGCTTCTGCGACACGGTGGACGGGTTTGAAAACCGAAGCCTGGAAGAGTGCCGCGCCCTCGGGGTCAACGATTCCATTGTCCACGAGGACTTTATGATCGGCTGCGCCGGGCTGAACGTGGACGCCGAGACGTTTGGCGGGGAAACCGTTCCTATCTTCCGGGCGGGGAACTGGGCGTTTTAAGAGGAGGAAACGAGATGAACCATTTTGCGCGGATTCAGCAGGCGCTGCCCGGGGCGGAGTTGGACGCCGTCCTTCTCACCTGCCGGGCCAACCGCTTCTACGCCACCGGCTTCGACGCCTCAGACACCGACGGAGCCTGCCTCATCACGCCGGACGCGGTGCGCTACTGGACCGACGGGCGGTATATCGAGGCGGCGCGGGCCAACATTGCGGGGGCGGAAATCGGACTCCGCGACCAGCAGCACCCCTACCGGGACCTGTTTGCCGAAGCGGTCAAGGCCCATGGCCTCAAGCGTCTGGGCTTTGACAACGCCTATATGACGGTGGCGGACTACCGCCGTTATTCGGAAGCGCTGCCCTGCGAGCTGGTCCCGGCCTCCGCGCTGTTGACCGGCCTCCGCGCGGTCAAGGACCAGGAGGAGCTTGCCCGAATGCGGGAAGCCCAGCGCATCGCCGAAAGGGTCCTCAATGAAATTTTGAACGAGGTTCGCCCGGGTGTCACCGAACGCTTTTTGGCGGCCCGGCTGGTCTTCCTGCTGCGCAGCGGTGGGGCGGAGGACGTGTCCTTCGACCCCATCGTGCTCTCGGGAGCCCGCACCTCGATGCCCCACGGCGTCCCCTCCGATCAGGCGCTGGAAGCGGGGGACTTTGTGACGATGGATTTTGGCTGTAAGTACCAGGGCTACTGCTCCGACATGACCCGGACGGTCGCCCTGGGGCATGCCACCGAGGAGATGGCGGCGGTCTACCAAACCGTGCTGGCCGCCCAGTCCGCCGGCATTGCCGCGGCCAAGGCCGGGGTGACCGGCAAGGCGGTGGACGGCGCGGCGCGTGCGGTGATTGACAAGGCCGGTTACGGCGCGTATTTCACCCACAGCTTCGGCCACGGCCTGGGGGTGGAAATTCACGAGCCGCCCAACGCCGCCCAGAGCAATGACAAGCCCTTCCCCGCCGGGGCGGTGATCTCCGCCGAGCCGGGGATTTACATGGCGGGCCGCTTCGGCGTCCGCATTGAGGACGTCGTGGTCCTCGGTGAGGGCGGCTGCGAGGATATCACCCACGCGCCGAAGGATTTGCTTATCCTGTAAGGGGAAGGAGGGACGGCAATGGGTACACCGGCATTTGCCCAATGGCTGGATACGGCCTGCGCCGGCTTTGACCAAGCCATTCTGGGGGCGGTCCACGCTGTGCAACAAAGCAACGCCGACGCGGTGCTCGGACCGCTGGCCAGACTGTTCGACCTGCTAGGGGAGGGCGGCATCGCGCTGATTCTGATGGGGCTGCTTCTGCTGGCCTTCCCCCGGACCAGAAGGGCGGGGGAGGCGGTCCTCCTGGCCCTGGCCCTGGGCGCGCTGTGCACCAACCTCCTGCTCAAGCCGCTGGTCGCCCGGCCCCGGCCGTTCGACGGCGCGGCCGACATCATCCGGCAATGGTGGATGGAGGGAGGAAGCGTCGGGGAACGCGGGTTTTCCTTCCCCTCGGGCCACTCGACCGCCGCCATGGCCGCCATGAGCGCTCTGTATTTTACGGGAAGCCGCCGGAGAGGGTTGTGGCTGTTGTTCGCGCTGCTTATGGCTCTGTCCCGGCTGTATCTGGTGGTACATTATCCCACCGACGTCCTGGCCGGGCTACTGGTCGGATTTGCGGCGGGGGCGGCGGGGGCGCGTCTTGCAGGGTACGCGTTTTCTGGAAAAACGAGGCGGTGAACCGGGCCGCTTTCCGCTTTTCACAGGGAAAGGGCGGGCGGCCCGCCGGTCGCCCGCCCTTTTACGCTGCCTCCTGGTACGCCGGACAGCTCTCGAGCATCTTGTCGATGAAAATTCCGTTCTTAGAACCTGGATTCACAACCGTTGAACACCGTCTTGCGGGGCGGCAAAATCCCCCGGTTATGAATACAGGTTCTTAGATTTTATTCTGATTCATACTATACGCCGTTCCTTTCCCTCAACGCACACAGTAATCTTTGAATCCATGTCTTGCAGTCTGTCAAATACGCTAAGCATTCGCTTGACGGCTTCGTTCATGGACTTTGGGATTTTGTCCAGATTCTTTAAAACAATTATTGTAGGAAATTCAAAAGAACAGTACAGGCAGTCCCAAAGCGCATCCATGTTATGACCATAGTATTGTGGAAATTGAAACGCCGTTTTCAAATATTCATGGAGCATCAACAGAGATTTGGCCCCGGCAAAATCCAATATAATTTGTTTCATAATATATTCCCTTCTCCAAGCCCTATCTCATAGAAAGAGGTATAGTGATCTTACGTTACAAAAACAAGACCATCACTTGAATAAAGCAGCCGCTTGGAATTTCGGAATCCCCCTTGATAATCAAAGTCAGCCTCATACCAGATTCGGCCTGATTCTCCTGGCAAACGACGATCCATATTATAGTATATTGTACCGCCAATCAGCTTTCCAGGCAACACCTCCGCCAGATTTCCGAGCCAGCTTTTCCATCCAGAAACGGATGCTTCTTCTTTCGTTATATAGTAAGACGGGAGCACCCCATACAGGAATCAATTCATATCAGCGCCATCCATTTCAGATGATGCCCCATGCCCCAACCTCCTGTTTATCTATATTCCAGAGTATCAGATATGGAAACAAATTGCGTCAGGAAAACCGAAAAAACCTTTCATGGATAAAAAACGAGCCAGACGACCTCTCCGCCGTCTGGCTCATCTGTTACGCCGCCTCGCAATATGCGGGACAGCTCTCAAGCATATTCTCAATAAAAATCCCATATCCCTGCGCGGGGTTGTCCACCAAAACGTGGGTCACCGCGCCGATGAGCTTGCCGTCCTGTAAAATCGGACTGCCCGACATCCCCTGCACAATGCCGCCGGTGGCCTGCAGCAGACGCGGGTCGGTGATGGTCAGCAGCAAATTCCGTCCCATGTCCTGCCCCGCCGGGAAGAGCTTGGTGATCTCCACCGTGAACGACTCGACCTTGTCGCCCTCCACGTTGGAGAGAATGGTCGCGCTGCCGGTGTGGACCTCCCCGGCGCTGGCCACTGAAATGGGCGCGTCGTCGCTCAACGCCTCGTCGGCTTTGCCGAAGATGCCGTGGCAGGTGTTGGCGTCCACCTCGCCCAGCCGTTCCTCCACGTCAAACGCGCCCTTTAAGATACCGGGCGCGCCGCCCTCTCCCTTCTGGACTTCCACCACTTGGGAGGGTAAAATCTCACCGTATGCCAGCGGCAGCAGCACCATGGATTGCAGCTCGTTGACGCCGTGGCCCAGCGCGCCGTACAAGCCGGTGTCCGGGTCGTAGAAGGTCACCGTGCCGATGCCCGCCATGCCGTCGCGCAGCATCAGGCCCAGACGGTAGGTTTCGCCGTCCTGCTCCGGCTGCACCACCGCTTCCACCGTCTTGCCGTCGCGCAGCAGTTCCAGCTTCAGCGGTTCCCCGCCGGCGGCTGCTGCAAGCATTTTGAAGCGCTCGCAGCTATCCACGTCCTCGCCGTTGACCCGTTTGATGGTGTCGCCCATTTTGAGCCCGGCGTCCCGGGCGGCGGAGCGGGTCTCCTCAAAGCCGACCACGACCAGCCCGTCCGACTCCAGGCGAATGCCCACCGTGCGTCCCACGGGGGTCAGCCGCTCCGGCAGGGCGGCCGACGCCACAACCGCCAGGAGGGCGGCCACAAGAGGCCACAGAAGCAGCCTCCGAATCCAATTCTTTTCCATCTTTTCCCCATCCCTTCACCTGATATGGCGCGCCAGCCGCAAGCGCCTTTTCTAATATGACCGGACGCGGGGGAAAAACGCGCGGCGCCGGTTAGTAAAAACAAGGACGATTTCCTTTCCAAAAACCGAAAGCCGCGTCGTGCGCGGCTCTCTCGGACCGGGACCCGGAAATCGCTTTTTGATTTGCGATTTTTTTCCTGAAAGTGTTCATAACCTGCCATTCGCAATTAGAAATAGTATCTCTCCAGCAAAACGCGCCATACGCCCGGAAAGCGTATGGCGCGTTTTTCCAATTTTATTTGTCCACGCGGAAATCGAGGGTAATCTCCGCCCGGGACGGCGTCAGCCGCCGCAGGGATACCCCCGCCGACGCCAGCATCCGTTTGGAGGCCTGGACCGGCGCGCTGTCCTCGTACTTGTCCGACAGGTAAATCACCTCGGTCAGACCGGCCTGAATGATGGCCTTGGCGCATTCGTTGCACGGAAAGAGGGCCACATAGATTTTCGCGCCCCGCAGGGACTTGCCGTTGCAGTTGAGAATGGCGTTGAGCTCGGCATGGACCACGTAGGGGTATTTGGTCTCCGTCCCCTCCCGCGCCCAGGGGTATTCGTCGTCGGAGCAGCCCTTGGGCAGGCCGTTATAGCCGGTGGAGAGGATGATGTTGTCGGCGCTGACGATGCAGGCTCCCACTTGGGTGCTGGGGTCCTTGCTCCGCCGGGCCGCCAGCATGGCCACCCCCATGAAGTACTCATCCCAGCTTATGTAGTCGTTTCGCTTCAAAAAGGCTCCCCTTTCAATTTCCGCGGTCGAAAGTGCTCTCGGTGTCCGCCTTCAGGTGGGCGATGGCCTGCTCCATCAGCGCCTTGGTGTCGTCGTCGGGGCTGTTGTCCAAGACGTCGTAGACGTTGCGCACCTGGTAGCGGTTGATAACGTCCTCGCCGTTGTCCATGATGTACAGGGGCACGTAATTGCACCCGGAGATGGTGGTCTCGCCGTTCTCCTTGGTGAACTCCAGGTTCAAGATCACGCTCTCAAAGGAGGAGGGCGCGTTGCTGGCCTGGCCGCGCTCGTTGCCCACGAGGAAATTGCCTAGGGAGTAGGCGATGAAGACCCGCTTGTCCTTGCCGCCCACCTTGACGTCCTTGAACTCCATTTTGCCTACAATATGGGGATGGCTGCCCAGGATGACGTCCACACCGTTTTCGATGAGCAGATCGGCTGCCTCCTGCTGCGGCTTGCTGATGTCCGACTCAAACTCGCTTCCCCAGTGGAGCATGGCGACGATGATATCGGGGTCCTCGGCCTTGGCGGCCGACACGGCGGCGGTGATGGCGCTGCGGTCGAGGCTGTTATAGGTGGTGTCGTAGTCGGTGCAGAGCAGGTCCACCGCGTATTCCGAGCCGGTGGGAAGCGTCATGTTGTTGACGCTCTTGGTGAAAGCGATAAAGGCGATTTTGATGCCGTTGGCCTCCCGCACCACCACCTGATGCTCCTCCTTGTCGGCGGCGGAGAGATAGGTGCCCAGCGTGTCCATCCCGGCTTCGCGGATGGTGCGGATGGTGCTGGACAGGCCGGTCAGGCCGCCTTGGATGCTGTAGGTGTTGGCGGTTTGGAGCACGTCGAAGCCGAGGCTGGCCAGGGTGTCGGCCAGGGAGGGCGGCGCGCTGAAGTTGGGGAAGCCCGCGTAGGGCTCGGCCGCGAAGTTGGCCTCAAAGTTGCCCACCGTGATGTCGGAGGCGGTCAGCAGGGTGCTCACCGAGGCGAGGGAGGGCAAGAAGTCGTAGCTGCCGTCCTCTTTTTTCGCGTCCTCCACCTGACTGGCGTAGACCATGATGTCGCCGACGGCGGAGAGAGTGGCCTTGGTGGTTTGCGTGGGCTTGGGCTCCGCCGGCTCCGGCTTCTGCACCTCGGGGGTGATGGCGGGGACGGCGGGCTCAGGCAGGGTGTCCTCTTTTTTGCCGCAGCCCCTCGCAATCAGAACAATCAAGAGGAGCAGCGCCAGCGCGGCTCCGCCCAGAATGATCCGGTTGCGAATCATGCGCTTGCGCTTGAGCTCCATCCGCCGCAGACGCCGGGATTCCAAAAGCTCCTCATCGCGTTCATAGGTTTGATCGGCCATGGCGACCCCTCCCTTAACTATAATTATCTAGCACTATCATACACCAAAATCACGGGAAACACAAGAGGAAATACCGTGAAAGAAATCAACACTTGGCGAAACGCCGGAATTGTGCTATACTTTCCTCGTATAATTGCATCGCATTCTGCCGAAAAATGTAAAACAGGCGGATGAAAGGAGGCCGGCGCGAATGAAAGCGGTCAAACGGGACAGGAGTACGCGGAGGCTGACGAGGAGCTTTTTACTGGTTGCGGCATGCTTTGCCGTTTTGTTTCTCGCCTTTGAAATTGTTGGGAAGCTCTCCCAAAAAGAGAAGGAGACGCCCCCGGCGGAACCGGCTGTGGAGACGCCGCCGGCGCGCGAGCCGGCGCCCAATCCCTATGATTTGAGCCTTTTCCGGGAGGAGGGCGGATTTATTGTCTATGACGGCGAGCCCAAGGCCAGGCAGGGCATTGACGTCTCGGCCCATCAGGGCAAGATCGACTGGGCGGCTGTGGCCGCCGCCGGGGTGGAATTCGCCATGATCCGGGTGGGCTACCGGGGCTATACCGAGGGGAGCACCAGTCTGGACGAGCTGTTCTACGAGAACGTCGCCGGGGCCAGGGAAAACGGCATTGAGGTGGGCGTCTATTTCTTCTCCCAGTCCCTGGACCGGGAGGAGGCCGAGGAGGAGGCCGAGATTGTGCTGCGCGCCATTGAAGGGCTGGACATCACCTATCCCATCATCTATGACTGGGAGGAGATTATCGGGGAGGCCCGCACCGACGGCATGGACCCCAAGGTGCTGACCGGCTGCGCCCGGGCCTTCTGCCGCCGCATCGAGCGGGAGGGCTACCGCGCGGGGGTCTACTTCAACCAGGCCTTCGGCTATCAGCACTACAATCTGGTCGCGCTGGAGGAATACGTGCTCTGGCTGGCCCAGTACGCCCCGGTCCCCGATTTCCGCTACGGCTTTCAGATCTGGCAGTACAGCAGCACCGGGCGGGTGGACGGCATCGACTGCGACGTGGACCTCAACCTGAGCTTTTGGCAGCCGGGCGAATAGGGCGGCGCAGGCTGCCCGCGGCTGTTTCTGCGGCGGTCTTTTTTTCCATGGTTGACAAAAATTTATATTGCATTATACTAGGCCTTGTTTGAAAAATCGTCTTTGGCGCCGGGACAGCGCCTTTTACCGTCATATGTCCCAAAAATCCTCGGGAATCCACAAAGGATTCCCTGCGGC
>JAAWHG010000008.1 GCA_022795735.1 Oscillospiraceae bacterium | reverse complement strand
GCCTTCTCCAAACCGGTGATCTGGATGCGCATTTTCTCAGAAATCGCCAGACCGGCGGCGTCGTCGCCGGCGCGGTTGATCTTGTAGCCGGTGGACAGCTTTTCCAGGTTCTTAGCGACCTTGCTGACGTTGTTGCTGTAGTTGCGATAAGAGTTCATCGCGGGAATGTTGTGTTGAATCCTCATGGTAATAGCTTCCTTTCTATTGTGAAATTTCGGGATTCGCCGGGCCGTTCTGTCCTACAGTTCGGCGCGGCGGCGTTGCGAACTGGCTTTGACCGTGGCCACAGGCCGCAGCCGTTCGCGCCGGAGGGTTTGTTCAACCGGCTTGCGCGGGCCGGAAGAAAACGGATGTATTTCTCCCGAAAAATGGGAAATCGTCCGGCAAAGTATACCTTTCCGACCAAAAAAATTTTTTAAAAAATGGTATTAACTTTTCGGAAAATCAACCCGATACATACTGTGAGCGGAGAAAATAAATCTCCTGTTTGGGCGGTTGGCAAAGTATACCATGCCGAACAGTGCCGCCGGACGGAATAAAAAAACAAAAAAACAGCCCCGGACCGCCTGTTTTAGGCAGTTCGGGGCTGTTTTTCCGGTTATAATGTGATATAATATTTTTTGAAAATCTTGTCACACTGCGACAGTTCAATTGTCTAATTAGATAGAGGAGGTAAAGACTATGGACAAAATCACAAACAAAGAATTATCGGGTTTCATCGCCCAAGCCACCGCCGGAAACAAGGACGCGCTGGAGGCGGTGATTGCCAGCGTGCAGGATTTGGTCTTCAACCTGTCGCTGCGGATGCTCGGAACCTTTCCGGACGCGGAGGACGCCTCGCAGGACATATTGCTCAAGGTGATGACCCATTTGTCTGAGTTTAAAGGGGACAGCGCCTTTTCCACTTGGGTATTTCGAATTGCGGTCAACCATTTGAAAAACTATAAAAAGCATATGTTTGCCAAGCTTCCCCTCAGCTTTGAGTTTTATGGAGACGACATTCGCAACGGAAAGGTGGAGGACGTGCCCGACCTGACCCAGGACGTGGAAAAATCGGTGCTGGCGGAGGAGTTGAAAATGTCCTGTACAAACGTCATGCTCCAATGCCTCGACGTGGACAGCCGGTGCGTCTTCATTCTGGGCACGATGTTCAAGGTGGACAGCCGGACGGCGGGGGACATTCTCGGCGTCACGCCCGAAGCGTACCGCCAGAAGCTGTCCAGAGTGCGGAGGAAGATGGCGGATTTCCTGCGTGAGTATTGCGGCGAGTATGGAGGCGGAACATGCCGCTGTGTCAACCGGGTCAATTACGCGATTCAAAACCACCGGATCTCTCCGGCCCATATGGATTTTAACGCCGCCGCGCCGGTCCCCCTGGAGACAATCTTGGAGGTAAAAGAGGCGATGGAGGCGATTGACGAGCTTTCGGAGGAATTTTCGTTCTGCAAGACCTACCAATCGCCAGAGGCGTTGAAGCAGTATATTCAAAAATTTTTAGAAGGACCCGCGCTGGCGGTGGTCCGGAATGGGAGGGCGGCGCAATGAATCTGACAACCATCCTGCGCTATTTGACCGGCCTGAGCGAAAACAACGACCGGGAATGGTATCACGCCCATAAGGCGGAATACAAGGAGGCGAACGCGGAATTTGAAGAATTTTTGCAGGCGTTGATTTTGCGGATCGGTGAATTTGACCCCAGCGTTGTGCACAACGTCCCCCAAACCCTCACCTTCAAGCTGAATCGGGATACCCGTTTCAGCCATGACAAGTCTCCCTATAACCCCGCCTTCCGCGCCCACATATCCGCAATGGGGAAGCTGCCCATTCCGGTGGGGTATTATCTGATGATAAAGCCCGGAAATCAATCCTTTTTAGGCGGCGGCCTGTTTGCGGACATGTTCAAGGACGCGACGCGGATGGTGCGGGATTATATTTCCGAGCACGGCGCGGAGTGGGAGCAGATTGTCAACGAGCCGGAATTTAAGAGTCATTTCTCGGTGCGGGGAACCGCCCTCAAAAATGTCCCGGCGGGCTATGAAAAAGACCATCCCCAGGCGGAAATGCTCAAGTTTAAGAGCTGGTATCTGGAATATCCGATAGAAGACGGGGCGTTGGACGACGCGGAGCAGTTTTTGCGCTGCACAGCGGAAACCTTCCGCCTCATGAAACCGTTTAACGACTATCTGAACCGGGCGCTCGCCGGTTTCCGGATGCCCGAACGGTAAGCGGAACCACCGGCGCGGACAAGCGTTTCCCGGGGAATGCAAAACGAGGCTGCTTTTCGCAGCCTCGTTTTGTGCTTCGCATCAGGAGAGCGTGTTCTTCATAATGGCAATGCCCTTGTCCATTTCATCCCTGGTAATGACCAGCGGAGGCAGAAGCCGCAGGCCCGGCCCGGCGGTCAGGACCAACAGGCCGTTTTCAATCAGCTTGCCGACAATCTCGCCCTTTTGATAGCCGTCCTTGACCTCAATGCCGATCATCAATCCCAGCCCTCTGGTCTTGCCGAGGCAGGGGAGGCGCAGTCCTTCGATCTGCTCGCGCAGGTACGCGCCCTTTTGCCCGACCTCTTTCAAAAATTCGTCGCTCAGCGTTTCCTGCACTACCAACCCGGCGGCGGCGCAGACCGGGTTCGCGCCGAAGGTGGTGGCGTGCATCCCCGGCCCGAGGACGCTGCGGCACTTCTCGTTGGCGAGAATGCCGCTCATGGGAAGCCCCCCCGCGATGCCCTTGGCAAAGGAGATCACGTCGGGCGTAATCCCGTACTGCTGGAACGCGAACAGCGTCCCCGTGCGGCCTACGCCGGTCTGAACCTCGTCCACCAGCAGCAGCCAATCCCGCTCCTGGCACAGCGCGGCCAGCGCCGTTACGTATTCCTGCTCCAAGGGCAGCACGCCGCCCTCGCCCTGTACCAGCTCCACCATCACGGCGCAGACATCATCCCCAGCGGCGGCTTGCAGCGAATCCATGCTGTTGGCATCGGCGTAGCGGAAGCCCTCGGTGAAGGGGAAGAAGTATTGATGGAAGACCTCCTGCCCCGTCGCTTTCAGGGTGGTGATGGTGCGGCCATGGAAGGAGTTGCGCAAGGTGATGATGACGTTCCGGCCCTCTCCATGCTTGTCGAAGCTGTATTTCCGGGCCAGCTTAATCATGCCCTCGTTGGCCTCGCCGCCGCCGTTGGCGAAGAAGGCGCAGCGCATGCCGGTACGCTTGCAGAGCGTCTCCGCCAGACGCGCCGGGGGCTCGGTGTAGAAGAGGTTGGAGGTGTGGCCCAGCTTTCCGGCCTGGGTTCCGATGGCTTGGGCCCATGCCTGATTGCCATAGCCCAGGTCGCAGACGCCGATGCCGCTGGTGAAGTCGATGTATTCCTTTCCCTCGGGGTCGTAGACGGTTGCGCCGGAGCCGTGGTCGATGGCCACGTCGAAGCGGCCATAGGTGTTCATGATATACTGCCCGGTCAGGGCTTTGATCTCTTGAGAAGTCATAGCCGGTTTCCTTTCTGCATGCAGCGCACTAGAGGCTGTATTGCGCGGCGTTGTTTAAAATTCTTTGTGGAGCATGGTGCCGATGCCCTGGTTGCTCAACAGCTCAATGAGGATGGAATGGGGAATGCGCCCGTCCAGCAGATGAATGCGGCCGACGCCGCCGTTGAGGGCGTCTACGCAGCACTCCAGCTTGGGAATCATTCCGCCCGACACAATGCCCGAGCTGATGAGCTGGGGAATCTCCAGCGCGCCTACCGAACGGATGAGGGTTTCCTCGTTTTCCGGGTCGCGCAGAAGACCGCGCACGTCGGTCAGGAGAATCAGCTTTTCTGCGTTGAGGGCGACCGCCAGCTTGGCGGCGGCGGTGTCGGCGTTGACGTTGTAGATGCGGTCGGCGTCCACTCCCTGGGCGACGGTGGAGACCACCGGAATGTAGCCGCTGGACATGGCGTTGGTCACAGGTTCCGGGTCCACGCCCACGACACGGCCCACCAGACCGTATTTTTCGTCCAACTGCTCGGCCTGAAAGAGCTGGCCGTCGATTCCGCAGAGGCCGATGGCGCGGCCTCCGAGACGGTTGAGCTGGGCAACCAGGTTTTTGTTGACCTTGCCGCAGAGCACCGATTGGACCACGTCCATCGTCACCTCGTCGGTGTAACGGAGCCCGTCCACAAAACGGGAGGTGTGGTTCAGCTTCTTCAGCATGTCGCTGATTTCCGGCCCGCCGCCGTGGACCACGACGACATGAATGCCCACCAGGGCGAGGAGCACAATGTCGCTCATCACGGCGCTGCGCAGTTCGTCGGAAATCATTGCGTTGCCGCCGTACTTGACCACAATCGTCTTTCCAGTAAATTTCTGAATGTAGGGCAGGGCCTCAATCAGCGTCTTGGCCTGCTGTTCATGGGATGACATGGAAACCGCCCCTTTTTATTATGTTCTGTAATCGCCGTTGATTTTGATATAGTCGTAGGTGATGTCGCAGCCCCAGCAGGTGCAATCGGCCTCCCCTTCACCCAGGGTGATGTTGATTTCAATGTCGTGTTCGGTCAAAATCCGCTTGGCGCAGCCCTCGTCAAAAGCCAGGCCCCGCCCTTTCTCACACACCTTAATTTCCCCGGCGGCGCTGGCAAAGGAGATACCGACCTTTTCCGGGTCGAACGACACGCCGGAATAGCCCATCGCGCAGAGGACGCGGCCCCAGTTGGCGTCGGCGCCGAAAATGGCCGCCTTGGTCAGGGTGGACGAAATGACGGACTTGGACAGCGCTTCGGCTTTGTCCTCGCTCTCCGCTTGGGAAACCTTGCAGGCAATCAAATGCTTGGCGCCCTCGCCGTCGGACGCCATTTTGATGGCGAGCACCACGCAGAGGACCCGCAACGCCTCGACAAAGGCCTGATAATCGGGGCCCTTTTCGGTAATGGCCGCGTTCCCCGCCATGCCGTTGGCAAGGACGATGCAGCTGTCGTTGGTGGAGGTGTCGCCATCGACGCTGATGCGGTTAAAGCTCACTTTGACGGTTTCCAGCAGCGCCTCCCGGATCATCTCACTGGAAATGGCACAGTCGGTGGTCAGGAAGCAGAGCATGGTGCCCATGTTGGGGTGAATCATGCCGCTGCCCTTGGCGATGCCGCCAATGCGTACCGTCTTTCCGCCGATGGTCAATTCCACCGCCGTCTCCTTCTTGGCGGTGTCGGTGGTCATAATGGCGTGGGCCGCGCCGTCGCTCCCCTCCGCCGTGGCCGCGAGGGCGGCGTACAGACCGGGAACCGCCGCTTCAATGGCCTCGACGTTGAGGGTTTGCCCAATCACGCCGGTGGAGGAGACCAAAACGTCCTCCACCCGGCAGCCGATGGCCTTGGCCGCCGCTTCACACATCCGTTTGGCGTTTTCCTCCCCCTGGGGGGCGCAGGCGTTGGCGTTGCCGCTGTTGGCGAGGATGGCACGCGCTTTGCCGTCGGCCAGATGGGCCAAGTCGACTAGAATGGGGGCCGCTTTGACCTTGTTCTTGGTGAACACGGCGGCGGCGGCGCATTCGCTGTCGGACAGAATCAGGGCAACGTCCTTTTTCCATTCGGCATGGGTCTTCACGCCGGCGTGAATGCCGGCGGCTTGGAAGCCCTTGGCGGCGCAGACGCCGCCGTCAATAAATTGCAGCATAGATGATACGCTCCTATCTTTCCAATCCCTTGGTCTCCTCAAAGCCAAGGGCGAGGTTCATGTTTTGTACGGCCGCGCCCGACGCGCCCTTGCCCAGATTGTCAAATAGCGCGGTGACGATGGTTTGCTCTTCGCCGCCGTTGACGATGAGCAGCAGGGAATCCCTTCCGGCCATGGCGTTGGCGTCGATCATGGGTTCGTCCCAGCCAAAGGGGGCGACATGTACCAGCTTTTCCTCGGCATAGTGGGCGGCAAGGGCGTCATAAATATCGTGGGCGGAGGTTCCGGCCTTTAAAAGCCTACGCGGCAGCATAACGGTGGTTGCCATACCTTTATAGTAGTCATCCACAACAGGGCAAAATAACGGCGCATGTTTCAGTGCGCAATGGAGCTGCATTTCCGGAATATGTTTGTGGTGCAGATTGAGACCGTAAAGGCGGGGACTGAACATGCCGCCGGTCTTCTCCCCCTCATATTGGGCAATCATTTTCTTGCCGCCCCCGGAGTAGCCGGTGAGAGAGAAACAGGTCAGGGGAACACTGTCGGGAATCAGGCCCGCCGCGACGAGGGGATAGACGCTGGAAATGAAGCCGGTCGCGTGGCAGCCGGGGTTGGCAATCCGCTTGCAGTCGCGAATGGCGTCTCTGTGCGACGGGGAAAGCTCTGGAAATCCGTAGGCCCAGCCGTCCTGGGTGCGGTGGGCGGTGGAAGCGTCGATGATACGGGTGTCGGGGTTATCCACGAGAGCGACCGCCTCGATGGCCGCCGCGTCGGGGAGACAGAGAAATACAAGGTCGGCGGCGTTCATCCGTTCCTTCCGGGCCGAGGGGTCCTTCCGTCGGGACTCGGGAATTGTCAGGAGCTCAATATCGTCCCGGGCGGACAAGCGGTCAAAGATTTGGAGCCCGGTGGTGCCCTCCTGGCCGTCAATGAATATAATCGGTTTATTCATACATTTTCACCTTCCGTCCCTAATATGTTTGCATATTATACATCCAATCGGTATAAATATTCAACCGTCAGAATGCACAAAAACCAAAGTCAAGCCCAACAATATTTATCGCCCAGCACTCAACACGGACAAAAACCCCAACTGCGGGCCCAGCGAAGCGGGTCGCAGTTGGTAGCGAAGAAATTCCCATGACGGCGCAGTTTTCACCGCGACGCGGTGGAAACGGAGCAGTCATGGGAATTTCTGAGCTGGAGCAGGGTACGGGAATCGAACCCGCCTTCTCGGCTTGGGAAGCCGATGCACTACCGATGTACTAACCCTGCGTTAGCAGGAAAGAGTATAGCACATTTTGGTTTAAAATGCAAGACCCAATTTCAATTAAAAAGGGGGAAAAAGCACTTGCAAGATTTGACAAAATGTAGTATCATGTAAGCAAGAGACACAAAAGCTAAAGGCAGGACGTGCAGTGCTGGAACACCGCACGTCCCTATGCAGGAGTCGGTACCTCCCACACAGCATTTTACTGCGCCTGAACCCATTATAACGTTTTTCCCCGCGATAATCAACGGGAAAAAATATTTTGGGTGTGTGCAGCTTTGCGGTGCAGGGGACACAGCTCCCTGCGCCGCTTTTTGTGTCTCTGTGGGAAAGCCCAGGGGGGCGGATGTACCTCCCTTGTCCCCCTGGGCGAGTACTGCGGAGACAAATCCCTTCACGGCTGCCGCCTTCAGGCGGCGAGCGCAGACGGAACAACAGGCGGTTCACCCACGCGGGAGCGGGAGTGAGCCGCCTTTCCGGCGTTTGGAAGGGGTGCGCCGAGGCACATTACAGCGGATCAGAACACATTATAGTAATGGGGTGTCTCCATCTCCGACAGGTTTCGGAGGGTGTCGATCAGCTCGACGCAGATTGGGCCGAACTCGTCGCCGTTGGCGTTCTTGGCGTAGACCTGCGCCCGGCGGAACGCGCTGCCCACCTCGTCCAGATGGTCGTGGGGCAGAATGATGCCGAAGAAGCCCATGCGGTTTTCCCAGTTCACGGACGCCTTCTCAACATAACGCGCCGCCTGTTCATACGCCCCGGCCTCGCCGAGCGAGCGGGCCTGTTCCATATGGGAAACGGCTTCGCTGGTGAAGCGGTCCAGCACCGTGGTCATCACGATGCACAGCAGCAGGCAGACGGCCAGAATACCCAAACCCGTGTAAAGAAATTTCACCGGGCCCCCTCCTTTTTCGAGAGATAGATTTTACCGCTCTGGGTTGCCGTCAGGAGGAAGACCTCGTCCGGCCCGCAGCCGAGGCGTTTGAGCTCCCGTTCCAGCCAGGCGCGGTCCTGGGGCGGCTTGAGGCGGTCCTCCATGATCTTGCCGTCGCTGATTAAGGTCACCGGAAGTTCGGCGGCGTCCACCTCAATGTGGGCGTCCATAGCGGTAGGCGGCTGGTACTTGGGATGGACGATGGCGCTGATCTGTCCGTCCACCTCAAGAATCACATACTGCACCGAGGACAGGTCGACGATCTGCTTCTCCCGAAGATGCTGGACTAGCTCGTCCACCGTGATACGGGTGCGGGCCAGGTTTTTCGCCAAAATCTGCCCGTTGCGCATGAGCAGGATTGGGTTGCCGCTTAGCACCTGCCTGACCAGACGGAAGCGCATGGCGAGCACCGAGAGAATCAGCTCGAGCGCCAGCACGGTCAGGATGGGAATGACCCCCGAGAGGAGGGGAGTGCCCGCGTCCTGCATGGGGACAGAGGCCAGGTCGGCGATCAAAATCGCGACGACAAATTCCGACGGCTCGAGCTCGCCCAACTGCCGTTTGCCCATCAGCCGGATGGTCGCGACGAGGAAGAGGTAGAGGATAACCGCCCGGACAAAGGAAATGAACATGACTCGCCCTCCTTCGTGGCCTCAGTATTTACCGCCTGAGCGAAAATATGCACCCGGGCAATCAAACTGGCGGTTTTCCAGTCAGAAAGAGGTTGCATTAGGCGCGGGTTTGGTATATAATGAAAATCACTTAGCGCGGCCGCTGGTGCCTATTGGATCGCCGACGGCCGCCACCTGTGCGTAATAGAGGTGATGGATGCCGCCGATACGTCTTGATGAGCCCCCCAATACAAAAACGATTTAGGAGGACCTGCTTTTATGGGTAAAAGTATCAAAAGATCGGTTATGATTCGGGTGGTCTGCGCCCTCATCGCAATCATGCTGTTCAGCGGCGTGACCACGGCAAATATTCTGCGCATTGACAAAGCGCAGGAGGCGAATGTTTTGGCGTTGAATATGCTGGACCAAGTCTATAAGGCGGAGACGGCGCACTACAAGTGGTCGGCTAACCTGAGCAACTCCCTCTACGGCGGCAGCGAGTTTACCGGAAGTCTGGACCACACCAGTTGCGTGCTGGGCCAGTGGCTGTATGCCGATTTGACGCTGGAGGACCCTGAGATCGAGCGGCTGCGCACGAAGATTGAGCCGCTGCACAAGGAGCTCCACGCATCGGCGGGCACGGCCTTGGAGCTGAAGCAGCAGGGGCCGGGCGGCGTCCAGCAGGCGCAGATTTATTATCAGGATACCATCCTGAGCAACCTCAACCAGGTGGTTGGCGTGATGGAGCAGCTGGTCGCGCGGGTTGAGGAGCTCAGCGAAAGCGATACCGCAAGCGTAAACGATACCATTGCTCTTATGCACAGCTCCACGGTGATTTGTCTGGTGCTGTCGCTGACGGCCCTCATCAGCCTGGTAGTGTACGTGCTGCATTCGGTTGTTAAGCCTTTGCTGATGATTACAGAGCGGGTCAAGCCTCTTCAGGAGGGCAACCTCGCGCTGGAGATGAAGTACCAGTCCAAGAACGAGCTGGGTCAGATGGCCAAGACGCTGGAGGACTCGGTGAAGCGCATCAGCAAGTATGTGGAGGACATCGACCGGGTGATGTCGGAGCTGGCGCAGGGCAACTTTGACGTGTCCACCTCCATCCCCTACATAGGCGACTTCAAGACCATTGAGAGCGCGCTGGGCCGGTTCACGACGTCCATTTCGGACGCCATGGCTGGCATCACCATGGCGGAGCGTCAGGTGAGCGGCCACGCCGACCAGCTGTCCAGCGGCGCGCAGGCCCTGGCCCAGGGCGCCACGGAGCAGGCCAGCGCGGTAGAGGAACTGTACGCCACGGTGGACCAGCTGTCCAAGAGCGCGGCCTACAACGCCAAGGCTGCCGCCGAGGCCCAGGAGAGCGCCCGCATGACCAACGAGCAAGTCACCATCAGCAGCCATCAGATGGAAGAAATGGTGGCGGCGATGTCGGACATCACCGAGGCCGCCCAGCAGATCGGCCGTATCATCGCGACCATCGAATCCATTGCTTTCCAGACCAACATTTTGGCGCTGAACGCGGCGGTGGAAGCCGCCAGGGCCGGCGCGGCGGGCAAGGGCTTCGCCGTGGTCGCCAACGAGGTTCGCAGCCTGGCTTCCAAGTCGGACGAGGCGGCCAAGGCCACCAAGGGCCTCATTGAAAATTCGGTGCAGGCCACTAACCGGGGCAGCCATATTGTGGGCGAAGTGTCCCAGTCGCTGAACCAGGCGTTGGAGCTGGTGGTGCAGTCCAACAGCGCCATTGGCGTGATTGCCGACGCCATCCAAAAGGAGGCCGAGTCGCTGTCCCAGGTGTCGGAGGGCATCGGTCAGGTGTCGGCGGTTGTGCAGACCAACTCCGCCAGCAGCGAAGAGTCCGCCGCCGTCAGCTCCGAGCTGTTCGCGCAGGTTCACCGCCTGGAGGAGGAGACCAGCAAGTTCAAGCTGAAGCGGAGCAGATAAGAATCCATTCTTTCAGAAAAACAGTCTTCCGAAAAGGTTTCCGCTTGCCGGTTCCCCAATAGAGAATCCGGCAAGCGGGGGAACCGCTGATTCAGTCAACACGCGCGGCGATTGGATCGGCGATTCCCCTGCGGAGGACAGTGGGGTCCGCTGGTGAATAGGGCCCCTTCCGATTGACATGCAGGCTAAAATCGGCTATAATTCTGGCGGTAGAATTTTGAAATAACGGGAGGGCCACTATGCGTACCATTCTCACAGGCGGGACTGTTTTACAGGACGGCGTATTCCGGCCGATGACGCTCACCATCTCGGAGGGGCGTATTGTCTCCTGTTCCCCCGACGCTCCCACGGCGGACGCCCGGGTCATCGACCTGCGGGGCTGTTATATCGTACCGGGTTTCGTGGATGTGCACGTGCACCTGCGGGAGCCCGGTTTTTCTTATAAGGAGTCCATTGCCACTGGGACGGCGGCGGCGGCGGCTGGAGGATACACCCAGGTGCTCTCCATGCCCAACCTCAACCCGGCGCCGGACAGCCTGGAGCGTCTCCGGATCCAGCTTGCGCGGATCGAGCGGGACGCGAAAATCCGCGTGCTGCCCTATGGGACGATCACAAGGGAGGAAAAGGGAGAGGCGGTGGCCGATTTTGACGCCATGGCCCCCTATGTGGCGGGATTTTCCGACGACGGGCGGGGCGTCCAGTCCGAGGCGGTCATGCGCGAGGCGATGAGGCGGGCCAAGGCGCTGGACAAGCCCATCGCCGCCCATTGCGAAGACAACGCGCTGCTTCGCGGCGGCTGCATTCACGACGGCGTGTGGGCGCGGGAACACGGTTTCCCCGGCATCTGCTCGGAGAGCGAATGGCGGCAGCTCGAGCGGGACCTGCGGCTTGTGGAGGAAACCGGCTGCCGTTACCACGCCTGCCACATTTCAACCAAGGAGAGTGTCGGCCTGCTGCGGGACGCCAAGCGGCGGGGACTGCCCGTCACCTGCGAGACCGGGCCCCATTACCTGACGCTCTGCGACGAGGATTTACAGGATGAGGGCCGGTTTAAGATGAATCCCCCCCTCCGGAGCCGGGCGGACCGCGACGCGCTGCTGGCCGGCCTGCTGGATGGGACCATCGACTGCGTCGCAACCGATCACGCCCCCCACACCGCCGAAGAAAAGGCCAGAGGACTGCGGGAGAGCGCCATGGGAATCGTGGGGTTGGAAACCGCCTTCCCGGTTCTCTATACGAGGCTGGTGGAGACGGGCCGCGTGCCGTTGGAGACGCTGCTGGACCGGCTGACCGTCCGTCCCCGGCGCATCTTCGGACTGCCCGGCGGCCAGATTGCGGAGGGGGCGGACGCCGATCTGACGGTGCTGGATTTGCACGCGCCCCACACCGTTGACCCGGCGCGTTTCCGTTCCAAGGGCCGCGCCACCCCCTTTGCGGGGGAGCGGGTTTCGGCGGCTGTTAAAATGACATTCTGTAAGGGAGAGCTGGTATATGAAGCAGACGGTCATGACCTTGACCAGCCGGCGGCGGCTGACCGCTGACGTCTTCGAGCTCCGTTTTGCGGGCGACGCCTCCGCCATCTCCCGTCCCGGGCAGTTCGTCAATATCCAGCTGCCCGAACGGTTTCTGCGCCGCCCGATTTCGGTCTGCGACTGGGGGGAGGGGACGCTGACCCTGATTTGCCGCGTTCTCGGCGCGGGCACCAAGGAGCTTTGCGAGTACGCGCCGGGGACAAAGTTCGACATGCTGACCGGCTTGGGAAACGGCTACGATGTGGAGGCGTCGCCCCGGCGGCCTATTTTGATTGGCGGCGGCGTGGGAGTCCCTCCGCTGTATGGGCTGGCAAAAGCACTGCTGGCAAAGGGAATCGCGCCCGTTGTGGCGCTGGGGTTTAACACGGCGGACGATCAGTTTTATGTAGAGGAGTTTCAGGCCCTTGGCTGCGAAACGCTGCTCGCTACGGCGGACGGCAGCGCCGGCGAGAAGGGGTTGGTGACCGCCCTTATTGGGAAGACCGGCTGCGATTACTGCTTCTGCTGCGGCCCTACCCCGATGCTGAAGGGCGTGTATGCCGTGCCCATGTTGACCGGCGGGCAGTACAGCTTTGAGGAACGCATGGGATGCGGTTTCGGAGCCTGCGTGGGCTGCACGGTCCACACCAGCGGCGGCCCCCGCCGGGTCTGTGCCGACGGGCCGGTGTTTCGAAGGGAGGAGATCGTATGGTAGATTTATCGGTTACCCTCTCCGGCCTCCGGCTGGACAACCCGGTCATTCCCGCCAGCGGGACCTTCGGCTACGGGAAGGAGTTCGCCGCGCTCTACGATCTGGATATCCTGGGCAGCATTTCCTTCAAGGGAACGACCGCCGGGCCGCGCTTCGGCAATCCCACCCCCCGCGTTGCCGAGACGCCGTCGGGAATGCTCAACGCCGTGGGCCTGCAAAATCCCGGCGTGGACGCGGTGATTGCGGAGGAGCTGCCCGCGCTGCGGCAACGGTTTCACAAGCCCCTGATTGCCAACGTCGGCGGCTTTTCCACGGCGGAGTTCGCGGCCAACTGTGAGAAACTGTCCGCCTGCGACCAAATTGGCATCATTGAGCTCAACATCAGCTGCCCCAACCTTCACGGCGGCGGGAAAAACTTCGGCACCTCGGCGGCGGGCGCGGCGGAGGCGACACGGGCGGCGCGGGCCGTCACCAATAAGCCGCTCTATGTCAAGCTGACCCCCAACGTCACCGACATTGCCGAAATTGCCCGTGCCTGCGAAGCGGAGGGCGCCAACGGGCTCTGCCTCATCAACACGTTGCTGGGGATGCGCATCGACCTTCGGACCAAACGGCCGGTGCTCGCCAACCGGACCGGCGGATTGTCTGGACCGGCGGTGCTGCCAGTGGCGCTGCGGATGGTTTGGGATGTGTACGAGGCGGTCAATCTTCCCATTATTGGCTGCGGCGGCGTCTCCACGGCGGAGGACCTCTGCGAGATGATGCTGGCGGGGGCGGCGGCTGTCGAGGTGGGGGCGGCGAATCTGCGGAACCCTTACGCCTGCAAGGAAATTGTGGAGCAATTGCCCGCCGTATGCGAGCGGCTGGGCGTGGATCATATTGCAAAACTGACAGGAGGCGCGCATTCATGAACAAGGACGTCATCATCGCACTGGATTTTCCAACCGGCGTGGAGGCGGTGGAGTTTATCGACCAGTTCAAGGGCCGGAAGCCCTTTGTCAAAATCGGCATGGAGCTGTATTTTGCCGAGGGGCCGGACATCGTCAGAGCACTCAAAGGACGGGGACACAGGCTGTTCCTCGACCTCAAGCTCCACGATATCCCCAACACCGTTAAGCGCACCATGGCGGTGCTGAGCAAGCTGGACGTGGATATGGTGAACATCCACGCGGCCGGAACGTCGGCCATGATGTCGGCCGCCCTGGAAGGGCTGACCCGGCCCGACGGCTCCCGGCCCCTGCTCATCGCCGTGACCCAGCTGACCTCCACCGGCCCCGAGGCGCTCAAGGACGAGCTGCTCATCGACGTCCCCATGGAGGAGACCGTGCTGGCTTACGCGAAGAACGCTGCATGGAGCGGGCTGGACGGCGTGGTCTGCTCCCCACTGGAGGCGGCCAAGGTCAAGGAACGCTGCGGGACGGGATTTCTGACCGTCACGCCGGGCGTCCGTTTTGACGGCGGCGACGCGGGAGATCAGAAGCGGGTGATGACCCCGGCCATGGCCCGGGCGGGCAGCGATTACATTGTAATGGGGCGGCCCATCACCCAGGCGCCCGACCCCATCGCGGCCTATGAACAGGCTGTCGAGGCGTTTTTGGGATAGGAGGAGACTATGAACGTAGCGCAAACCGTCGCCCACAATCTGCTGTCCATCGGGGCGGTGTTCCTGCGGCCCGACGAGCCGTTCACCTGGGCCAGCGGGATTAAAAGCCCGATTTACTGCGACAACCGCCTGACCCTCACCGCGCCGGCGGTCCGGACGGAAATTGAGGAAGGGCTGTGTGGGATCATCCGGCAATACTACCCCGGCTGCGAGGCGTTGATGGGCACCTCCACCGCCGGAATCGCCCACGCCGCCATCTGCGGGCATCTGATGAATCTGCCCATGGGTTACGTCCGGTCCGGAAATAAAGACCACGGACGGCAGAACCGCATTGAGGGAAAGTTGGAGGCTGGCCAAAAGGTGGTGGTAGTCGAGGACCTGATTTCCACCGCTGGGAGCTGCATCGAGGTGGTGGAAGCTCTGCGGGAGGCGGGGGCCGAGGTGCTTGGCGTCGCCAGCATTTTCACCTACGGCATGCGGAAGGGCCTGGACCGGCTGGCCGCCGCCGGGGTGGAAAATCACAGCCTTTCCAATCTGGACGCCGTCTGCGAGGTGGCCGCGCGGGAGGGATATATCAAAGAAGCGGATATTGCGAGGCTCATAGCCTTTCGCGACAACCCGTCGGATGAATCCTGGATTGCCGGGGGGAGGTAGCGTTCATGCGGCATTTAATTGACATCACCGATCTGTCCGTTCAGGAGGTGGACGAGCTGATTGCCACCGCTGAGGACATCATCCAGGACCCGGCGAAATACGCCGAGGTCTGCCGCCATAAAAAGCTGGCGACCCTGTTTTTCGAACCGTCCACCCGGACGCGGCTGTCCTTTGAGGCCGCGATGCTGGACTTGGGAGGCAGTACGCTGGGCTTTTCCGAGGCGCAGTCCAGCTCCGCCGCCAAGGGGGAGACGGTGGGCGACACCGTCCGCGTCGTGGGCGGCTACGCCGACATCATTGCCATGCGTCATCCCAAGGAGGGCGCGCCGCTCGCCGCCACGCAGGTCTCCACCGTCCCGGTCATTAACGCCGGCGACGGCGGCCACAACCATCCCACCCAGACCCTGACCGACCTGCTGACCATCCACAAGGAGCGGGGCAGCCTGAGCGGCTTTACCATCGGCTGCTGCGGCGACCTTAAATTCGGACGGACCGTCCATTCCCTGGTCAACGCGCTTTCCCGCTATTCCGGTATCCGGTTTGTGTTCATCTCGCCCCCCGAGCTGAAAATCCCCCTCTATCTCAAAGAGAATACCATCGAACCGAACGGCCTGCCCTATGCGGAGACCGAAAGCCTGGAGGACGCCATGCCCGATCTGGACATCCTCTATATGACCCGCGTACAGCGGGAGCGGTTCTTTAACGAGGCCGACTACCTCCGCCTTCGCGACACCTATATTCTCGACCCCGCCAAGCTGGCGGCGGCAAAGCTGGACATGCGCATCCTTCACCCGCTGCCCCGCGTCAACGAGATTACCGTGGACGTGGACAAGGACCCCCGCGCCGCCTATTTCCGGCAGGCCGTCTACGGCAAGTTTATCCGAATGGCCCTCATCATGAAGCTGCTGGAGGTACAGCCATGAATATCGACAGCATTCAAAACGGCTATGTCCTCGACCACATCAAGGCGGGCCGCAGCATGGACATCTACCGCTACCTCAATCTCAACGATCTCGACTGCTCCGTCGCCATCATCAAGAACGTCAAGAGCAACAAGATGGGAAGGAAGGACATCATCAAGATCGACTCCCTGATCGCCCTGGACCTGACCGTGCTGGGGTATATCGACCCTGGCATCACGATCAACGTCATTCGCGATGGTAGGCTGGAGGAAAAGCAGCCGCTTGCGCTGCCGCACAAGATCGTCAACATCATCAAGTGCAAAAATCCACGCTGCATTACCTCTGCCGAGCCGCAGCTGGACAGCATCTTCCTGCTCAGCCGCAAGGCCAACGGCAAGCGTGCTTACCGCTGCGCCTACTGCGAGACCGAGCATAAGAGATAGCTGGACCGTATGAAGATTCGGCTGCCATTGCACCGGTTCCCCTTGGAAAAGCAAGTTCTGCGGCTGCTTTTTCATTTTAGATGATACCGGGTACCGCCCCGGCATGGTGATTACAATGAAAAACATGAAAATGGCGACCATTATTACCGTCAGCGTCGGTTTTATTTCACTCATTTTCCTGGCGCTACTCACCGTTGGCGTCGGCAACAACGTGTCGGCCGCCCTCCAAGATAACGCCATCGGCATCATGACCACCGCCCTGGAAGGGCAATCCAGCGTGATCGAGGTTTACGTTGAGGAACAGGGGGTCACCCTCCGCGAGTTCGGCAAGGCAAACGCCGTGGTCGATCTGTTCAACCATCCGGGTGACCCCGCCTATCAGGAGGCTGCGCAGGTTTACACCGAGCGCTTCTACACCGGCCTGCCGGACTGGGAGGGCGTGTACATAAGCGATTGGAATACCCAAGTTCTGGCCCACTCCAACCCCTCGGCGGTGGGCATGGTCACCCGCAAGGGAGACGGCCTGGCGCCCTATCTTCAGAGCATGACCAGTTCGCCCAGCGGTTTCTACAACGGCGGCGCGTTTATGTCCCCCGCTTCGGGCCAATTGATTCTCAATTTGCGTATGGCGATTTTTGATGAGAAGGGCAAGCCGGTTGGTCTGGTTGGCGGCGGCCCGTTCCTCTCGTCCATGAACGTGCTCTTTGAAAAGCTGGAGATCTCCGGATTGGAAAACATGGAGTTCGCCATTTTGGACGCCACCGACGGTGTGTATACCTATCACACCGACAACACCCTGCTGGTCCAGCCGATTGAGGACGAGGATATGCTGGCTGTCCTCAATCTGGTGGCCGAGAGCGAGGACGAAGTTGCCTCCGGCGTGTACTACACCGCCGATAAGGAGAACATCATTGCCTACCGCTATGTTCCCAGCATCAACCTGACTCTGACCATGAAGGCCTCCATGGACGAGATTCTCGACGACAGCCGTGGGATTCGGGCTACCACCATCTTTTTCGGTGTGCTGACCTTCCTGATGACCCTGCTGTCCACCGTCGTCACCTCGATGCTTATCACCAGGCCGCTGGGCAGGGTGAATCGAGCGGTAAACGAGCTGAGCGATCTGTGCCTCGGAGAAAACACCGACATACTTCCCTATGTCGGAAAGCGCAGCGAGGTGGGGCAGATTTCCACCTCGGTCAGTATGCTGAGCTACACCTTCCGCGACATCATCAACACCCTTGGCGACTGTTCCGATTCGATGAACGGCTGCTCCGCGGTCATGCAGAAGACGGTGGCCGCCCTGACCGGCTGCACCACCGAAAATTCGGATGCCACCGCCGCCCTTTCCGACAATATCCATATAACCACCCAGACCATCCAGCAGGTCAACGGCAACGTCGCGGAAATCAACCAGATTACGGACGAGAGCAAGGAGGCCAACGCCCACCGGATTCAGGTGGCCGGCGAGATGATGGCGGACACCAGCAGCCGTGTGGACGCGTTGAATGAGAAGACCATCCAAACCGAGCGGGATATCAAAACGGCGATGTCCTATCTCCAGGAGCTGACCCAAATCAACGAAAAGGTCCGGACCATCCAGGACATTGCCAGCGAGACCAGCATCCTCGCCGTCAACGCCTCGGTTGAGGCGGCGCGGGCCGGCGAGGCGGGCAAAGGCTTCTCCATCGTCGCGAGCGAGATCAAGACCCTCTCGCAGACCTCCACCAACGCCGCCAATGAGATTTACGACATCTGCACCACAATGAACGAGAACATTGTCAAAATTGAGGCCTGCTTCGAGGAGATTATCAACTTTATCCGTACCGACATCAGCGGCGGCTTCGCAAACATGCAGACCATGGCCGGACGGCTGAAGGACTCGATGGACGAGGCCGGCAGCGAGCTGGAGCGGATTGCCGAAATTGTCCACAATATCAAGCAAGAGGCCGCGTCTTTTGACAGCATCGTGACCCGCAACGAACAAAATGTGGATACCATCACCGAGAAAAACCGCATTACTCGGTCCATGGTGGCCGAGCTGATGGCGTTGATCGAAAAGAACAACTCCATCGCCCTGGGGATTAACAGAATCGTCCGGCGGTTCAAGTAAGCGCCTGCGGCCGGCGCGGACCGCTTTGAAAATCTTCCCCCAAAAGAAGAACGCTTTCAGGCATCAAGCCTGAAAGCGTTCTATTTTTATCGCCCAGCGATTAGATAATGTTCAGCGTGAGGTTGGAGTACTCCTGCTCCAGGTTGTTGTAGTCGTTGTCGATGACCAGAGCGCCAGACACCACGTCGGCGAACTGGGCCTCGTACTCGGCCACAGTGTAGGTCTCCATACCCCAGGTAGCAGTGGGAAGGCCGGTCGCGCCGTTCTCGGCGCCAAGGGCGACCTCAGAGTTGCCGATTTCGTCCCAACTGCCGTCGAAAGCCTTCTCACAGGCCCAGACGGTGGCGTCGGCAAGGCCCTTCATGGCGGAGGTGACCACCGTGTCGGACTGGCTGGACTGGTCCACGTCCACGCCGACCACAAAGCCGTCGTTAGCGGAGGCGGCCGCGGTGATGGACTGGAACATGGAACCACCGCAGGCGAAGACGATCTCGGTGCCGTTGGTGTACCAGCCGGAGATCAGGGCTTGCAGGTCAGGAGAGGCGCTGAAGCTGTCGCCGAACTGCCAGGAGTAGTTCATCTCGACGTTCACGCCCATCTCGGCGGCAGCCGCGTTGGCGCCCTGGACGAAGCCGTAGCCGTAACGGCAGCAGGCCGGGTTGGTGCCGCCGCCGCCGCCCGAGAAGCCGAGCTTGGTGAAGCCGTCGCGAACCACGGCGTAACCGGCGAAGTAGCCGCACTGCTCTTCCTTGAAGGTAATACCAACAACGTTGTCAAGGCCCAGCGTCCAGCCGTCGATGAAGACGAACTTGGTGCCGGTAAACTCCTTGGCGGCCTTTTCCAGGGCGGCGCCCTGCATGAAGCCGGCGCACACCACGACCTCGGCGCCGCCGTCCACGGCGGCCTTCATGGCGTCGTAGCGGTCGTCGTCGGTGGCCTGGTCGCCGTTGGCGGGCTGGTAGTACTTGTAGCTCTTGCCATTGGCGGCGGCGTAAGTCTTCACGCCGTCAAAGGTGCCCTGGTTAAAGGACTTGTCCTTCAGCTGGCCCACGTCAGTGATGAAGGCGACCTGGTACTTGCCGTCGTCAGAGGTCATGTTGTCGGGAATGTCGTCGGGATTGGCCGGGGCCTCGGGAGCTGGGGCGGGTTCGGCGGACGCGTCAGGCTCGGCGGGCTGCGGAGCCGGTTCCGTGTCGGGAGCCGGTTCGGCGTCGGGCTCGGCGGGAGCGGGCTCGGGAGCAGGCTGGGCTGCGGGCTCGGTGGTGGGAGCGGGTTCAGCGGGCTTGCCGCCGCAGGCCGCCAGAGACAGGACGACGGACAGCGCGAGCAGCAAGCAAAGCAATTTCTTCATGGGAATCTCCAACCTTTCATTTGTTTTTTATACCGGACGCCGGAGGCCGGCTGTCCGCTACGCCCTTATTATAGTTTATTTTTTCCTGTATGGCAACAGGGAAAGAAAGATTTTTCACAAATCCGACACATAAAAACATGTAATCCTGATATTGCCAAATCGCTTGTTTGGTGCTATAATAAATCTTGTATAACTATAAGGAGGCAAGGATATGGGGCAGGATTGGAGGCTGGAGGTCCGAGGCGTGCGGGGTTCCTTCCCCCGGCCGGATGCGGGGGACCCATTCGGGGGAAATACTTCCTGCTTTTTTCTCCGCTGCGGCGGGACGGGAATCGTCCTGGACGCGGGAAGCGGGCTGTCCGCCCTGGGCCATGATCTTCAAAACGACCCCAATCCGCGCCGCCTTCATATTTTAATCACCCATTTCCATATGGACCATATCCTCGGCCTGCTGTCCTTTTCCCCCTTTTTTGACCCGGAGCGGGAGATTCGCATCTATGGCCCCCTTGGCGTCCGGCGGACGCTGGAGACGTTGATCCGTCCGCCCTATTGGCCGGTGACCTTTTCCGACTTTCCGGCCACGGTGCGTTTTTACGAGGTCACGCCCGGCATGGACTACGACCTGGGCGGCGTGCGTATGACCGCCCTGGCGGGGCTGCACCCAGACGGGAGCCTCTACTACCGGCTGGACGGGGCGGGCAAGCGGCTGGTCTACGCCCTGGACTGCGAGCCGGACGGCCGCCTCCGGACCGATCTGGGAGCGTTCGCGCAGGGCTGCGGGCTGCTGGTGTGGGACGCCCACTTCGCGCCAGGGACGGCCAAGCCGGGATGGGGCCATTCGACGTGGGAAGAGGGGCTGGAGGTAGCCCGGCTCGCGGGGGCGGGGCGGGTTTTGATGACCCATTTCAACAACAACTACGATGGGGCGTTCCTCCTGCGCCAGGAGGAGTTGGCCCGAGAACGGGACGCGAGCTGCGTCTTTGCCAGGGAAGGGATGGTGATCGCCATTTGATGACACAGGAGGAAATTGTAAAAATCCTCAAGGTGGGCGTTTTGCTCTCCTACGAGCGGGATTTGAACCGCCTGCTGGAAGAAATTCTGGCCTGCCTGATGGACCTGGCCCACTGCGACGCCGGAACCCTGTACCTGCTCGACGGCGACGCGCTGCGCTTCAAAATCATGCGCAACGACACCCTGCAAACCTATGACGGCGGCGACGGCAAGGACCCCGACCTGCCCCCCGTCCCGCTGCGGCGGGAGAACGTCTGCGCCCTGTCCATCATCGAGGACCGGACGGTGCGCATTGAGGACGTCTACACCAGCACCGAATGCGACTTCTCAGGGGCGGCCCGGTACGACGCGATCACCGGCTACCACACCCAGTCCATGCTGGTGGTGCCGCTGCGCAACCGGCAGGGCCAGAAGCTGGGCGTCATCCAGCTTCTCAACGCGCTCGACCGGGACGGCAACATCTGCGCCTTCACCGAGGACAACGCCCTGATGCTGGAATCGGTCGGGTCGCAGGCGGCCATCACCATCCAGAACGTGCGGTACATCGAGGAGATCAAGGACCTGTTTCAGTCCTTCGTGCGGGTGATGTCGTCCGCCGTCGACGAGCGCACCCCCTACAACGGCAGCCACACGAGACATATGGTGGCCTACGGCGAACGGTTCCTCGACTATCTCAACCGCCTGGCCCGGGCGCGGGGGGAGCCGGAGCGCTTCGTGGGCGACCGGCGGGAGGAACTGCTGCTCAGCGTCTGGCTGCATGACATCGGCAAGCTGGTTATCCCCCTGGGGATTATGAACAAAGAAGGGCGGATGACGCCCAAGCAATACACAGACTTTGTCCACCGGATGCAGGTAATCCGGCTCCGAGCGGAAATTGATGAACTCAAAGGGAAGCTGACCGCGGAAGAGCGGCAGGAGCTGGTCCGGCAGACCCATGAGGCGGAGGAGCTGATCGCGGTATGCAACAGCGCGGGGGTTCTGTCCGAAAATCGGGTCGCCGCGTTGGACGTTTTGGCGGCGCGTACCTACGAGGCGGAGGACGGGACCTTCCGCCCCTGGCTCCCACCCGAGGAGCACCGGATGATGGACATTCGCAAGGGCACCCTCTCGGACGAGGAGCGGGCGGTCATGCAGGACCATGTCGTGGTCACAAGCAAGCTGCTGGGCGAGATCAATTTCCCCGGCGAATACGCCCATGTGCGGGACTGGGCCTCCATGCACCACGAGTTTCTGGACGGCAGCGGCTATCCCCACGGCCTGCGGGGGGAGCAGATTCCCGTCGAGGTGCGCATTGTGACCATTCTGGACATCTTTGACGCCCTGACCGCCGACGACCGGCCCTACAAGCCGGGGATACCGGTGGAAAAGGCGCTGGTCATTCTGGACGGGATGGCCAACCGGGAGGGCAAGCTCGACCCGGAGCTGACCCGGCTGTTTATCGAAAGCCGCTGCTGGGAACAGGAGGGAGCGCCATGAACGGCATTGGACGTTCTCCATAAGACGGTTGACAGCGCCGGTAAGGCGATATCAAAATTTGGGAAAGGAGTCCTATTAAATGTGTAGGAAAAGGAACATAAAAAGGTTGGGCGCGCTGCTGCTGACGCTGGCGCTGCTGGTCACGCTGGCCCCGGCGGCCCTCGCGGCGGAGACGGCGTCCACGATGCAGCTGACCAGGACCGAGGGAACGGTCTCGGTCTCCAACGCGAGCGGGCGCGGCGTCTCGGTGCGGGACAAGATGCGCCTCTATAACGGTTACACCGTGACGACCGGGGCGGCGAGCTACGCCTGGGTCGCGCTGGACGACACCAAGCTGGTCAAAATCGACGCCAACAGCGAGGTGGAAATCCACAAGAACGGCAAGAGTCTGGAGCTGCTTGTCAAATCAGGCAACCTCCTCTTCAACGTCACCGAGAAGCTCAAAGAGGATGAGACCCTCAACATCTGCACCGCGACGATGGTGGCGGGCGTTCGCGGCACCGCCGGCTGGATGGGCTATAACAGGGGCACATCCCTTGTGAGCATACTGGAGGGCAGTGTGGTAGTAAAGTCCCACCAATTTGATATGACCAAGCATGGGATAACCCTGGTGGGGGCTGGTCAGAGCGTCGCGATGGCTCCGGGTGCGGAGATAAGCTCATCGAAGATAACCGTACCGGGGATACCAGGCTTCGTGCTGGCCGCGCTGCTGGAAGACTCCAGCCTCAGCGACAGGGTTCAAATGGCCTCCGGACTGGATATGTCAAAGGTGACGCCCGTGGCTGTGAAACTACAGCTGGCGGAGGACCAGGAGAAGGCCGCGCAGGCCAACCAGATAATCCTGGAGAATCTAGGGAAGATGGCGGGACAAATCCAGGCCGCCTCGGGTGTCAGCATTAACGCCACCATCCCCGGCGGCTCCAGCTCGGACAGCTCGGGCGGCGGAAGCAGTACGCCGGACGTCCCGGTGACGCCGGATGAGCCCGTCAAGCCGGATGAGCCGAAACCCGAGGAACCGAAGCCGGAAGAGCCGGAAAAACCCACAGGCCCAGCAGACCCGGACGGATCCGAGGAGCCTGACACAGGCGATTTCAAAGTGAAGCACGGCACCTATGGGCAAGACTACAGCTACAGCGGCGGTGTTTTGACCATCCTGTCGGAAAAGGCGCTCACAATCAGCAGTAAAAAAGAAACTACAGACCGGATAGAGGTTTCGAAGGATGCCCCGTCGGTCGATGTTACGCTGGACAATGTGAAAATCAACATGCAGGACAAAGGCGGGACCGCGTTTCTGATTCCAGAGGGGTACACAGGAAATGTAACCGTTCATTTGTCTGAGAACTCCGATAATGTACTGACGGGCAGTGACAATTTCGCAGGGCTGCAAAAGGACGGCAGCGGAAAGCTGACCATCAAAGGCAAGGGAAAGCTGACCGCTACCGGCGGCGGCGGAAAGGTAGGCATAGGCGGCTATACCCCTCCTCTCGAAGAAGGCTATAGCAGTGGAATCACGATTGAGGACAGCACCGTGATAGCGTCCGGTGGGACGGATTATAATGGCGGGGATATGGCGGGTATTGGCTACGGTACAGGAGCGAAGGTCAAAATCAAGGGCGATGCTTTTGTATGTCTCCCAACCGGGTGGAACGCCATTGCTACGGATGACAGCGGCATAGTACTGGAAAATGGTATTGTGTTCTATTCCGACTCCGATGCGAAAATGGTTGGCGCGACAGCAGGCAAAGTGACCCTCCACAAGGACATGACCATTCCGGATGATGCAAGTTGGACTATTCCGAAAGGGGCAGAGTTGACCATCCCAGGTGGTGTAACTTTGACGATTCTAGAAAACACGGCTCTGTGGATCAATGGTCAGATTCATCTCAATGGGTCTATCGAGGGTCCAACGGGTACTATATTCGGATATCAATATAATGTAGATGGCAATGGAAGCATTACAATGGACGGAGCTGTCGTCTACCCTCAAACAACGACACCCGCTACCCTAGTTGCAGCATCGCTTCTGCCTGAAATGACCGAAGCGCCCGCAGCCCCGGCGGAGCCGGAAGCGCCGGCTGAACCCGAAACCCCTGCGGAGCCTACGGCACCCACGGAACCCGAGACCCCCGTAGAGCCCGAAACTCCCATAGAGCCCGAGGCCCCCACGGAACCCGTAGAGCCGGCCGAGCCTGAGACTCCCACGGAGCCGGCCGAGCCCGAAACCCCGGAGGCCCCCAGTGAACCGGAGGACACGGACGGTGCCGAAGGACCCAAGGACGACGCTGGCACAACGCCGGAGGACACGGGAACCGTCACCCCGCCCGAGGCGCTGCTTCCGACCGAACCGGCCATCCCGGCCCCCGGCCAGACCGAGCCCGGCGAGACGGAGGATCACACCGACCAGGAGGAAGAGGAGACATGAGAAAACCGATTGCGGGGGCGGCGCTGACGCTGGCGCTGGCCATTCCCGTAATGGCTGCGGGGACGTCCTATCAGGACGTCCCCGGGGGCGCGTGGTACGCCGGGGCGGTGGCCTACTGCCAGGAACACGCCCTGATGGCGGGGACCGACGAGACCCATTTCAACCCCGGCGGCGCGCTGACCCGGCGCATGACGGCCTCCTGGGCCGGAGAGAGCGAGGGCGACCCCACCGAGGCAATCACGCGGGAGGAGCTGGCCGTGCTGCTGTGGCAGGCGGCGGGCGCGCCCGATAACGGGGCGGAGCTGCCCTTCGCCGACGCGGACAAGGTTTCGCCCGAAGCCGTCCAGGCGGCGGCGTGGGCCAACGCCGAGGGCCTGATTACCGGCAAGCCCAACGCCCGGCTGGACCCCCTCGCGGCGGTCACCCGCGCCGAGGCGGCCACGATACTGATGCGGCGCGCCGGTGTTGCGTTTCTGTCAGAAGGCGGCTTTATGGACGCCTCCTTCGGGGCCAACGGCATTGCCGCCATGGAGGACGGGAGCGTGCTGGTGACCGACCTCTACAATAAGAAAATCTGGCGGGTAAACGATGGCAAAGCGGAGGTCTACGCCGGAGGCGACACCGTCAAGGACATTGGCGGCAGGCCCGTGGGCGGCTACCACGACGCGAAGCTACTGGAGAGCTATTTCGGCGAGCCCTGGGCCATCGCCCCATACAGGGACGGCTGGGCGGTGAGCGACGCGTCCAACAACGCTCTGCGCCTGTTAGCTGGTGGAACGGTTACGACGCTCAATCAAAATCTTGCCCACCCCACCGGCCTTGCCGCCGACGGCGCGGGCAACCTGTACATTTCGGACACATTCAGCGGGACCATCCGTAAGCTGGACGCCAAGGGGACCCTGACCATTGCCGCCGGCGGCCTCAGCGACCCGATGGGCCTTTGCTGGCGGGACGGCGTTCTCTACATTGCCGAGACGGGCGCCAATCGCGTTTCCCGGCTGGACGGCACAAAGCTGACCGTCGCCGCCGGGAGCGGGGCGGACGGCTGCGGCGACGGCGCGGCGGAAATGGCGGCCTTTTCGGCGCCTACCGCCGTGACAGTGGCCGATGACGGAACGATTTATGTATCCGACACCGGCAACAGCTCGATCCGCCGGATTCGGGATGGCTGGGTGAACACCGTCGCGGCACGGGATTACAGCACGGAGGATTTGCGCCTGATTGACCCGTCCGGTCTTCTGCTTCAGGGGGATACTCTCCTGGTATGCGACAGCTTCGCTCAGACCATTTTGGAGCTTCCGGTTGGCTGAGCGGGGGAAAGGGCTGGTCAGGACGCTGCTGTGGGCGGTGCTGGCGGCGGGCGCTATGACGCTGCTGGCGGCCCTGGGCCTGGTGTACCGCCTGGATCAGACGGCGTCCGACCTCCTGTACCAGCGCCGGACGCCCCAGGATGGGGAAATCGTGCTGGTGGGGATGGACGACCGGGCCATCGCGGAATTTGGCCCCTTTACCACCTGGACCCGCGACCTCTACGCCCAGGCCATCGAGGCCCTGAACGCCAGTGAGGACTGCCGCCCGGCAGCTATCGCCATCGACGTTCTGTTCACCGGCGAGAACGACCCGGATTTGGACGCATGGCTGGCCGAGGCGGCGGCGGAATACGGCAACGTCATCGCCGCCAGCGCCTACACCTTTGGACGGGACATGGTCCAGCGGGCGGACGGGACGTACAGCTACGAGGACTTTTCCATTCTGGAAGAGGGGAGCGCCGTCCCCTATGACGCCCTGCGGGAGGCGGCGACGCTGTGTCATATCAACGTCATGGCGGATGACGACGGCCTCCTGCGGCACCATCTGCTCCGGGTACAGCCGCCCGGCGGGGCGGAAATCCCTTCCCTCGCGTTGGCGGCGGCCAATCTCTACCGGGCGTATGTTGGCGGGGAGCCGGTAACCGAACCGCCGGTGGACCAGCGCGGCTTCTGGTATCTGCCCTATAACGGCCTGCCGGGCGACTTTGACGAGGGAATTTCCCTCGCCGACGTGGTGCTGGGCGAGATAGAACCGGATTTCTTTGCCGGGCGTATCGTCCTCATTGGTCCCTATGCGGCAGGCATGCAGGACGCCTATTTCACCGCCAACAGCCACGCGAAACAGATGTATGGTATCGAAATTCATGCCAACGCGCTACAGGCTCTGCTGTGGGGCGATTACAAAAAAGAGGCGGGGGACACGGTTCAGCTGGCCGTGCTGTTTGGACTGCTGCTGTTGGCGTTCCTGGGCTTCCGGCGGCGGCGGGTGCTGATTGCCACGGCGCTGTGGGCGGCGCTCTGCGGCGGGTGGCTGCTGCTGTGTGTGGTCTGCGCTTCGCAGGGGCTTCTGCTCCACGCGCTGTGGGTTCCGTTGGGGGTGACGGTGCTGTATGTGGTGTGCATTGCCCTGAACTATATTCAGTCGGCCATGGAAAAGCAGCGGGTGACCAACACCTTCAAACGTTACGTGGACCCCTCTGTCATCCGCGAGCTGCTGCGCGATGGCTCGGAATCGCTGGACTTAGGCGGAAAGCTGACCGACATTGCCGTCCTCTTTGTGGACATTCGGGGCTTTACGACGATGAGCGAGGTGTTGACCCCGCCCCAGATTGTGGAGATTCTAAACCAATATCTCACCCTGACAACCCAGTGCGTCATGGACAACCACGGCACCTTGGACAAGTTCGTGGGAGACTGCACCATGGCGATCTGGAACGCGCCGCTGCCCCAGGAGGACTATGTCATGAACGCCTGTAAGGCGGCCATGGCAATGGTGGAGGGCTCAAGGCCGTTGGCGGAAAAGCTCCAAAAGGAGTATGGACGCACGGTGTCGTTTGGCGTGGGGGTCAACGTGGGCCCCGCCGTCGTTGGCAACATCGGTGCGCCGATGCGGATGGATTACACCGCCATTGGGGATACGGTAAACACGGCGGCCAGACTGGAGGCCAACGCCCCGGGGGGAACGGTTTACGTCTCCCGCGCCGTGGCCGACGCGCTGGGGGATCGCGCTCGTGTGACCTCCCTGGGCGACACCATCAAGCTCAAGGGTAAACGGGAGGGCTTTGAGGTCCTCCGGTTAGAGGAAATATTGGAGCCATAGCGTAAGACGAAAAAGGGCCTCCGGCGTATCGCCGGAAGCCCTTTTTGCTGAAATAATAGAGTTACACGCGCCGCCACTGGACGCCGCCGGGAATGTCGGTCAACTCGATTCCCTTGTCCTTGAGCTCGCCGCGGATGCGGTCGGCCTCGGCAAAGTCCTTGGCTTTTTTGGCCGCTTGCCGGGCCAAAATTAATTGATTGACGTCGGGGTCGTCCTCTCCCTGGATGAGGAAACCGCCTACCGTTGCGGATTTGGCGTTTTCCTTTCGCTTTTCAGCGGCCTTTTCGGTGAGGGAGAGGCCGAGAACGCGGTCAAAGGCGTTGAGAAGGGCCAGCTTGGTCTTGTCGTTGGTCTTGGCCTTGAGTACGTCGTAGACCGAGGTGACGGCGAGGGAGGTGTTGAGATCGTTGCCCAAAGCGGCGCGGAATTTGCCGTCCAACGGTTCATAGGCGGATGGGTCTACGTCGCCGGGCGCGTCCGGGTCGAGGGCGGCGACCTTGGCGATGAGCTTTTGATAGGTGCCCGCCGCGTTGTCGAGGTTTTCCCAGGTGAAGACCAGACCCCGGCGGTAATGGGACTGGAGGCAGAATAGCCGGTAGGCCAGCGGGTCGTAGCCCTTTTCCTCCAGAAGACTGACGGTCAGAAACTCGCCCTTGGATTTGGACATTTTGCCGGTGTTGGTGTTCAGATGGTGAACGTGGAACCAATAGCCGCACCAGGGATGGCCGAGGTAGGCCTCTGACTGGGCAATTTCGTTGGTGTGGTGGGGAAAGGCGTTGTCAATGCCGCCGCAGTGGATGTCCAAGTCCTCGCCCAGATGCTTGAGGGAAATCCCCGAGCATTCGATGTGCCAGCCGGGATAACCCACCCCCCAGGGGGAATCCCATTTGAGGGCCTGGTCCTCGAACTTGGACTTGGTAAACCAGAGAACAAAGTCGTTTTTGTTGCGCTTGTTCTCGTCGGCCTCCACCCCCTCGCGGACGCCGACCTCCAAATCATCCTCGCTGTAATTGTCGAAGACATAGTATTTGTCCAGACGGGAGGTGTCGAAGTAGACGTTGCCGCCGGATTGATAGGCGTATCCTTTTTCGAGGAGGCGTGTGATGATGCCGATATACTCGCCGATGCAGTTGGTGGCCGGCTCCACGACGTCGGGGCGTTTGATGCTGAGCTTGCGGCAGTCCTCGAAGAAGGCGGTGGTATAGAATTGGGCGATTTCCATGACCGATTTGTGTTCCCGCTTGGCGCCCTTCAGCATTTTATCCTCACCGGTGTCGGCGTCGGAGGCCAGATGGCCCACGTCAGTGATGTTCATGACGCGCTTGACATTGTAGCCGCTGTAGCGCAGGAATTTTTCCAACACGTCCTCCATGATGTAGCTGCGGAGGTTGCCGATGTGGGCGTAGTGGTAGACCGTCGGACCGCAGGTGTACATTTTGACAATACTGGAATCCTTGGGTTTGAATTCCTCTTTTTTGTGGCTGGTTGAGTTGTAGAGAAACATGGTTTATCCTCCGTTCTTCTTCTGTAACAGCGCTTCCAGACAGGCGACCCGCTCTTCCAGGCGTTCAATTTCCAGCATGATGGGGTCCGGGGTGTGGATGTGGTCATGCTTTTCGCCGCTGATTTTTACAATGCGGCCCGGAACGCCGACAACGGTAGCATTCTCCGGCACCTCGCGCAGAACCACCGAATTGGCGGCGATGCGGGCGTTGTCGCCCACCTTGAAAGGGCCGAGGATTTTGGCCCCGCAGCCCACCATGATATTATTGCCCAAAGTGGGGTGGCGCTTTCCAACATCCTTGCCGGTGCCGCCGAGGGTGACCCCCTGGTAGAGCAGGCAGTCGTCGCCGATCTCAGCCGTCGCGCCGATGACGATGCCGGTTCCGTGGTCAATGACCAGCCGCCGCCCGATTTTTGCCGCCGGGTGAATCTCGACGCCGGTGAGAAATTTGGCGAGCTGCGAGATCAGACGGGCGAGAAAACGCAGGCGGTGAACATAGAGCCAATGGGCGACGCGGTAGAAAAAGGTGGCGTGGAAGCCGTTGTAGAGCAGCGCCACTTCCAACGCGCTGCGCGCCGCCGGGTCATTTTTCCGGTAGGCGCGAATGTCTTCAATCAGATGCACGGACGATCTCCTCCAAAATGAACCCGCCCCTTGAATTGCTGTTTCAAGAGGCGGGTAAATCGGTTACTCGCGGTTCCACTCTTATTTCTTGCTGTGAGCCTTCACGCGGCCTGTACGGGGTCTCCCCTCGCTCCCGAATGCACGTTCCCGTTCCTTCTCACGCGTCCCGCTTTCAGCCTGCGGCGGGGCGTCTCTGACGCTTCCGGTACGGTACTCTTTTCGTTCCTCGCGATATTCATTTGTCACCAGTATATTAGCATTGATTGGGATTTGTGTCAAGTTTTTTCACCGCTTGTGAAATTCTCTGTTCTCGAAGGCTTGACAGGAATTCTATTATGTGATAATATTCTTTTGATATTAAAATAATATCAGAAAAGAACGGAGGCGTTACATATGAAAACCAACAACATTATGGAAAGGGAGCTGCGGCCCCAGAACGGAATGGGGATGCTGTTCCTGCTGCTCTTGGCGATCGTTTTGTGTACGGCAGGTTTTGTGTTTACGTGTATTCGGGTGTCCAGCGGCTGCTTTTATTTCGGCGGGGAACTGGCGCTGCTGGTGGTGCTGATGGCAACGTTGGCAATCCTGGGCTGGATTGTCTGCCCCATCCTCCTGGCGGGACTTAAGATTGTACGGCCAAACGAGGCGCGTGTATTGACCCTGTTCGGCAAATACTACGGAACGATCAAGCAGTCGGGATTCTTTTATGTCAATCCGTTCTGCACGACCTTCAATCCCAATTACACCGTCGCCGTGGCGGAGGCCAACGCAAAACAAGAGGAGTCGCTCAAGCGCGGCAGCCTGACAGTCACCCGAGTCGGAACGGGCAAAAATATCTCTCTCAAAACGCAGACCCTGGACAACAAGCGGCAGAAGGTCAACGACGTGCTGGGCAATCCCATCATTGTCGGCGCGGTGGTGATCTGGCGGGTGGTGGACGCGACGCGGGCCGTGTTCGCGGTGGAGAACTACGCCGAGTATCTGAGCATTCAGGCCGACTCCACGGTGCGCAACATCGCCCGGCTCTACCCCTACGACGTGTTCAGCGAGGACGGTGACCTGGACGGCGACGGCGTACCCGAAAAGACCCTGCGCGGCAGCGCGATGGAGATTGCCGACAGCATGCGGGTGGAGCTGCAAAAGCGGGTGGCGTCCGCCGGTCTGGAAATTGAGGAAGTGCGCATCACCCATCTGGCCTACGCCGAGGAAATTGCCGCCGCGATGCTGCAAAGGCAGCAGGCGGTCGCCATCATCGCGGCGCGGCAGAAGATCGTGGACGGCGCGGTGGGTATGGTCAAAATGGCGCTGGACAAGCTGGGAGAAGAGGAGGTTGTGGTGCTGGACGAGGAACGCAAGGCGGCGATGGTGTCCAACCTTCTGGTCATCCTCTGCGGCAACAAGGACGCGCAGCCCATTCTCAACAGCGGCTCGCTCTATTGAGATGAATCTGGAGCAAAAAGAGGCCCAGCTTCAGCAGCGCCTGAAACGGGTCGAGGAATTGGAGGCGGAGGTCATCCGCCGGGAAAAGGAATTAAAAACCAGGGAGAAGGCGAAGAAACAGCTCCTTCTCCGTCTGTCCCCCAGCCTCTGGAATGAGATTGCCGCCCTGGCCGAGGCGGATTTCCGGTCCATCAACGGAGAGATCGAATTTCTGCTGACAGAGGCAGTGCGAAAACGGCGGGGTTAAATGGGAGCAAGACGAATATTCTGTTGCGGCAGCCACAAAAACTTGCTATAATCAAAAATCATTTCGTTCCATCAAATTTCGGAGGTCTCTGTCATGCTGAAAAACAAAACCATACTTCTGGGGGTCACCGGCGGAATCGCTGCCTACAAGGCCGCCTATCTGGCCTCCGCCCTGGTCAAGCTGCACGCCTGCGTCGAGGTGGTCATGACCGCCAACGCGACCCAGTTTATCCCCCCCCTGACCTTTGAACAGCTCACTGGCAACCGCTGCGCGGTAGATACCTTTGACCGCAACTTCCCCCATAAGGTGGAGCATATCGCCTTGGCAGACAAGACCGATCTAGTCCTGATCGCCCCCGCCACCGCCAACGTCTGCGCCAAGCTTGCCCACGGCATCGCCGACGATATGCTGACCACCACCGTCCTGGCCTGCCGCGGTCCGAAGCTCATAGCGCCGGCCATGAACACCAAAATGTACGAAAACCAGGTCACCCAGGACAATCTGGACCTTTTGCGCCGCTACGGGTGGGAGGTCATCGCCCCCGCCGAGGGCCGTCTGGCCTGCGGCGCGTTGGGTCCCGGCAAGATGCCCGAGCCGGAGCTGCTGATTCAGCACGTTCTCCGTGCCGTTGCCATGCCGCACGACCTGGCGGGAAAACGGGTTTTGGTCTCCGCCGGTCCCACCCGGGAGGCAATAGACCCGGTGCGGTTCCTGTCTAACCATTCCACCGGCAAAATGGGCTATGCCGTCGCCAAAATGGCGGCTTTCCGTGGCGCGGAGGTGGTTTTGGTTTCGGGTCCCACCGCATTGGAGCCGCCCCCGCTGATGGAGACGGTCCCCGTTGTCTCGGCGCAGGAGATGTTCGACGCGGTGACGGCGCGGCAGGACTGGGCCGATATCATTGTGATGGCGGCGGCGGTGGCCGACTATGCGCCCGCCGAGGTTTCGGACGACAAGCTGAAAAAAGACGGCGCCGGTCTCACCCTCCCGCTGCGGCGGACCCGGGATATTTTGGGGTGGCTGGGCGAACACCGCCGGGCCGGGCAGGTTCTCTGCGGCTTCTCGATGGAAACCCGTGACCTGGTGGAAAACAGCCGTCTCAAGCTGGAAAAAAAGGGGGCAGACCTGATCTGCGCCAACAATTTAAAGCAGGCCGGAGCCGGCTTTGGCGTGGATACCAACGTGCTGACCCTCATCTCGGCAAAGGGGATCGAAGAGCTGCCGCTCCTTTCCAAGGAGGCGGCGGCCAACCATGTGCTGGACGCCCTCCTCGCCCTCTCCCGGTAGCATGTCCCGCCCTGCGGGGCCGGGCAAAATGCCTCGCGGTGTCTTGCAAATTTTGGTATGATATGTTATACTGTACCCGTCAATTTGTCGCAATTTAACGCGCCTTCTTAACATAACGAATTGTATTGGAGGACATAGGAAATGAGATTGATTACACGTTCCGATTTTGACGGCTTGGCCTGCGGCGCGCTCCTGCTCGAGGCGGGCGTGGTCGACAGCTGGAAGTTTGCGCATCCCAAGGACCTTCAGGACGGTCTTGTGGAGGTGGGCGAGAACGACTGTCTGGCAAACGTGCCCTACGTGCCGGGCTGCGGCCTGTGGTTTGACCACCACTCCAGCGAGCATGAGCGCCTGGAGCTGAACGGCAAATACAAAGGGGAGAGCCGTCAGGCGCCCTCCTGTGCCCGCATTATCTACGAGTACTACGGCGGCGCGGCGCGTTTCCCGCAGTTTGGCGATATGATGGAGGCTGTGGACAAGGTGGACTCCGGCAACCTCACCATTGACGAGGTCCTCAATCCGCAGGGCTGGATTCTGATCGGCTTCCTGATGGACCCCAGGACCGGCCTGGGCCGCTGGCGGCAGTTCAGACTTCCCAACTATCTTCTCATGGAAGAGCTGATGAAGGCATGCCGCACCATGACCACCGCCGAGATCCTTGCCATGCCGGACGTGACGGAGCGGGTTGAGGTCTACCACGAACAGGCCGAAAAATTCAAGGAGATGGTCAAGGCGCACACCCGTGTCGAAGGCAATGTAATCATTTCCGATCTGCGCGGCGTGGAGCCCATCTACACCGGCAACCGCTTCCTGATCTATAGCCTCTACCCGGAGCAGAATATATCCGCCTGGATTGTCAGCGGTAAGGGTGGGGAGGGCTGCTCGGCGGCGGTTGGCTACAGCATCCTGAACCGGACCTGTACCCTGGACGTGGGGAGCCTGATGCTCAAGTACAACGGTGGCGGCCACAAGCAGGTGGGTACCTGCCAGTTCTCCTCCAAGGATATGGAAACGAGTTTGCCCCAGATGCTCAGCGAGCTCTGCGCGCTGGCCCACTGTCCCTGAATGGTTTTGTCCGGCGTGGGCCGCGGGTTTTGTCCCCCGCGGCCCACGCTTTTTATATGAACCTGAAAAAATGCAAGATTTCTTTCAAACAGAGTCGCACCAATTTTGAAAACGCCGTACTTGCCTGCAAAGAATGAGGAAACTGTGAAAAAAAATTAAATTTACAGTTGCAAAATGAATTGAAATGCGTTATCATATTCAGGTGTATGAAAGATACATGCTACATAAATTGGAAGTGAGGCACGAACCATGAAAAAGATTGTATCCATTCTGTTGGCGGTTCTGATGTTGACCGCTATGTTCGCTGGCTGTGCGAAGAAGGAGGCGGCCAGTCCTGACGCCCCCGCCCCGACCGACGCCGATACCGTCGCGGTGGGCGCTGTGATTATTGCCAGAGACGATATCCCGGAGGACGACGTCTACAAGCTGGTCTCCACCATCTTCGACAATAAAGACGCCATCACCGAGCAGCACGCCAAGGGAGGCGAGCTCGACCTCGATTTCGCCTCCTCTGTAACCTCCGTGCCCTATCATCCCGGCGCGGCTAAGTACTTTGAGGAGCAGGGCAAACAGGTCGCTTCCGTCAAGGAAGGCGCCGGCCAGGGCGCTACTGGGGCCCTGACCTTTGGTACCGGCGGCGATACCGGCACCTACTACGCCTACGGCGGCGTTCTGTCCTCCTTTGTCTCCAGCAACACCGACCTGATCGTGACCGCAGTCACCTCTGGCGGCTCCCAGGCCAACATTGAGGACTTGGCTGCCGGCAACGTCCAGCTGGCCTTCGTGCAGTCCGACGTTATGAGCTACGGCTACAACGGCGAGCGTCTGTTCGAGTCCAAGGTTGAGGGCTTCTCCACCGTGGCTGCCCTCTATATGGAGCAGGTGCAGATCGTCACCACCAACGCCGAGATCAAGTCGGTCGCCGACCTGAAGGGCAAGACGGTTTCCATCGGCGCCGCCGGTTCCGGCGTGTACTTCAACGCCCTCGACGTGCTGGAGTCCTACGGCATGGGTGAGAACGACATCAGCGCCGTGTACCAAAGCTTTGGCGACAGCGCTGACAGCCTGAAGGACGGCAAGATCGACGCGGCCTTCATCGTAGCCGGCGCGCCGACGCCCGCCATCATCGACTTGGCCACCGCCGGACCGGTCTACTTGGTCAGCTTGGACGACGAGCATACCAGCACCCTGCTTGAGTCCTCCCCCTATTATAGCGCCTTCACCGTCCCCGCAGGGACCTATTGATGATCTGCTGAAAAAGGGCGCGTTGCAACAGAAGAGACTGCAACGCGCCCTCTTCTTTTATGAAAAAAGAGAAGGAGGTATCCATAGAATATGGCCCGAAATAAAAGGGACGAAGAAGAAAAACTGTCTAGCGAAGCAATAGACGATTCCGTGGGCACCGCCGAGGAAATGGACGCGGTGATGCGCAAGTATGACCGTGAGTCCGCCACCCGCATCTGGGAGGGAAAGGCGCACCGCATCGTACAGATTGTCATGGCGCTGTTCTCGGTCTACTGCATCTGGTCCACGCTGTTCAGCACAGCGGACCTGCCCATCCGGCTCACCGCTTTCCTGGGGCTCATTATCATTATGGGCTTTTTGACCTACCCCGCGCGGAAGAATCACGGTGCGGTCAACTCCATGCCCTGGTATGATATCATCATTATGGTGGTGGGCGCGGCCTGCTTCTTCTATTACTGCCTCAACTATGGGACCATCGTCAAAACGGTCACCAGCGCCGCTAAAATGACCTGGTTCCTGACCATCATCGGTATCATTGGCATTCTAGTCCTGGCGGAGCTTTGCCGCCGCTGCGTAGGCCTTCCCATCCTCTGCGTAGTGGGCGTTCTGCTGATCTATACCTTTGCCGACGGCTTTGCCAAACAGGGGATCGCCAACTGGCAGCAAATCCTGTTCCGCATTATCTACACCCTGTTCTTCGGCACCTCCGGTGTCATGGCGACTCCGGTGCAGGTCTGCGCGAAGTTTATCGCCGTCTTTATCATCTTCGGCGCGTTCCTGGAGCGCACCGGCATCTCCAGCTTTTTCATCGACATGGCAAACTGGGTTGCGGGCAGCTCTTCAGGCGGACCGGCAAAGGTGGCCGTCATCTCCTCCGCCCTCTGCGGCATGGTTTCCGGCTCCTCGGTGGGCAATACGGTCACAACCGGCTCGGTCACCATCCCCATGATGAAGAAGACCGGCTACAAGGGCGAATTTGCCGGGGCGGTGGAAGCCGCGGCGTCCACCGGCGGGCAGATCATGCCCCCGATTATGGGCGCGGCCGCCTTCCTGATGGCCGAGTACATGGATGTGACCTATGCCGAGGTCGCCATGCGGGCCATCCTGCCCGCCCTGCTGTACTTTACCGGTATTTTTATCTCGGTGCATCTGGAAGCCAAACGGCTCGGCCTCCAGGGCATCCCGCGGAATCAGCTTCCCCAGATGCGCGTTCTGATTCGCAGCGTCTACCTGCTGTTCCCCCTGGTGCTGCTGGTGGCGATGGTTTCCACGAACGCCCGTTCCCTGCAATACTCAGCGTCCATTGCCATTGTGGCGGCCATTGTGGTCAGCCTGCCGGGATTCTTCCGCAAGGCCCGTCAGGACGGCGGCGGTGTCGGTGAGATGGCAAAGGAGACCGGCTCGATGATTGTCGGTTCGCTGGAAGCGGGCGGCAAGGGCTGTATTACCGTGGCGACGGCCTGCGCCATGGCGGGCGTCGTGGCCGGGTGCATTACCGTGACAGGACTGGCCTCGCGTCTGGTCAGCGCGGTGGTGAACGTCAGTCGGTTGATTCCGATTCCCGCGCTTTCGCTGTTCATCGCCCTTTTCCTGACTATGATTTGCTGCATCGTGCTGGGCATGGGCGTGCCGACGACGGCGAACTACTGCATCATGGCCTCTACCTGCGCGCCCATTCTGATTCAGTTGGGCATTCCCCGTGTGGCGTCTCATTTCTTTGTGTTCTACTTCGGCATTGTCGCGGACATTACGCCGCCAGTGGCCCTGGCCGCCTATGCGGGCAGCGCCATCGCCAAGTCCAATCCCATGAAGACCGGCGTCAACGCGACGCGATTGGCAATCGCGGCCTTTATCGTCCCTTATATTTTCGCTTTCAGCCCCTCCATGCTCTTCCTCGACACCAATGCGCTGGAGGTCATCCAGATCTGTGTCACCTCTCTCGTCGGCATCTTCGGCGTAGCGGCGGGGTTGGGCGGCTATGTCTACCGGCAGATGTCGCCGCTGGTGCGCATTCTCAGCATCATCGGCGGCCTGACCCTGCTGTATCCCGGCTGGGCCACCGATATCGTCGGTATCGTGCTGGTCGGCGGTGTTGTGCTCTTCCAGCGGTCCGGACGGAAAAAGCTGGCATAAAAAAGAGACGGTAAAAAACTCGAAAATCTGAAACTCCACAACAGAGAAATCCCGCAGAAGGTTTTCTGAACGAAACCTTCTGCGGGATTTTTTAGCTTTTAGAAAAAGTGCTCTCTCATTTAGGGAACCGGACGCTTTTCTACACTCCGCGGCGGTTTGGAAAATTTTATCCTTTCTTCCGTGTGAGACAAACTCCAACAACTGCTCCAATCAAGGCAAGCGGCGCTATTCTTACGAACACCCACTCGAATGCGTGAAACATCACTCCGATTACTGCGGTTTCGGGTTGGCTATAATTCCAACCCAAGTAAGGACTCTTCCATACGATTAGGGCGGTAGAAAGAGCCGCGATCACTCCGCACAATGAGATAAAAAGCCAATGGAGTGCTTTTTGCCTCGTTGCTTTCCTGTGCGCAAGCTGTAGGTTTATGACCTCAAGTTTCTCGGAAATTACCTGTAGGCCATCCGCCTTTGCCTCGACAACGGGTTCTCCAAGCAGTGTGCTTACAGGTGTTTCGAATACCTCCGATATGGAAATCAGCAGATCGGCATCCGGAACCGACAGACCTTGTTCCCATTTCGAGACCGTTTGTCTCACCACATTCAACTTGATTGCAAGCTCCTCCTGTGAAAGCCCCTTGGATTTTCTGATTGCTTTCAAATTTTCGCTTAGCATCGGGAACACCTCCTTTCACCGCCCATTATACGGAGGAGGGCCCGTTGCGGCAAGCAACGCAAATTAACATTGCAATTTCCTCAGAACTGTTTTGCTCAGTCCTTTTCCTGCTCAATCGCAGTCATGCTGTAGATAGTCGGGGATGCCGTCGCCGTCACGGTCAGCGCCGTCCAGGTCCAACAGCTCGGTTGTCCGCATCCGCCGCCGGTCCTTGGCGTCCTCCACCTTGTCGCTAATCATGTCCTTGACCGCTTTGGAGTTGATGATATTGACCAGATCGAGGTGCGGTACGCTCAGGTCGGACGAGCGGACACATACCGTACCGACGCCGAAGATGCGCTGTCCAAGGCTGCGCTTGAGGGTGACGTCCTGAACCCGGTAGAGCAATATCTCCTCCTCCTTGAGGTTCAGAAAGCCGGTTTTCAGATAGAGCCGGTCCTCGGTCATCGAATAGCGTGTGAAGCTGATTGGCAGCCGGAAGTGGCGTTTTCGGTCCTGCCAGATACAGTTTGTGGTTTTTTTAGCCATGGCGTTTCCTTTCCTTTCGTCAGAGGGTGTCTAACCGGCGGACAGCCGGTACAGTTGTTTCATGGCAAGCGCGTCCTCCGCCTGGGTCCCCGCGCTTTCGCAGATGAAGGTGGGACTCCATCCCCGCCGCGCTACCGCGGCCATCAAGGGCGCTGGATCGGGGCCGAAGCCGCCGTGATCGGCAAAGGAACGGTGGCATTTCTCGCCGCCATTGGTGGTAAACTCAATTCGAGAGAAATGGGCATGGAACCGGCTGGCCCGTCCTGGCCCCAGCGCGGCCTCAATTTTGTCCAGCATGGCCTCGCAGGCATCCGGGCCGGTGAGCGTGCCAAGGCTTCGCGCGTAGAGGTGTCCGAAGTCCACGCACGGGATCAGCCTTGGGTCCAGCGTACACAGCTCCAGTACCTCGCCGAGGTCTCCAAGCTGGTTGATTTTGCCCATTGTCTCGGGGCAGAGCGCGATGCTGGCAAAGCCCTCGCCCTCCCAGACCTGCAAGATCGCCCGCATCGACGCGAGGGCGGTGTCCAGCGCTTCCCGGCGGGAACGCTTCATGACGGCTCCGGTGTGTACCACCACCCGTTTCGCGCCCATCCAATGGGCCGCGCGGCAGGACTCCAAAATATAGCGGGTATTCTTTTCCAAGCTCTCCGGAGCCGGGTTTGCCAGGTTGATATAGTAGGGGGCGTGGAGAGAGAGGCCGATTCCATGCGCACGGGCCTCCTCTCCCAGTTTATGCGCCGTGTCCGCATTGATGTTGACGCCTCTGCCGCACTGGTACTCGTAGCAGTCGAGGCCAAGACCGGCCAGCCAGCGCGGCGCATCGGTGGAGGACTTGTAGGGGAAGGCCTGCGCGTTGCCGGCGGGCCCGAATTGTGCGCTCATTTGTTCTTTCCTCCCAATGGATAAACGCAGTACGGCGGAAAATGGGCCGCCGTACTGCGCTTTGACGGATTCAAAATAAGACCTACGCCCGGTGGAGTTTCTTCATAACGAACAGTGTTCCCAGCATCAATACAACACCGATGGGCAGTCCCAAAAGACCGGGAGCCCCGGCATGGACGAGGATGCCGGCGATCAGGTAGGTCACGCCGGATACCACCGCGCATACGATGGCATACGGAAGTTGGGTGGAGACGTGGTTGACGTGGTCGCATTGCGCGCCCGCCGAGGCCATAATGGTGGTATCGGAGATGGGGGAGCAGTGGTCGCCGCAGACCGCGCCTGCCATGCAGGCGGAGATGCAGATAATTGCCATGGGGTTGTCCATGGAAAAGACGTTCTGCACGATGGGGATAAGGATGCCGAAGGTGCCCCAGGAGGTGCCGGTGGCAAAGGCCAACAGGCAGCCGATCACAAACACGATGAGCGGGAGAATCAGTTGAAGGCCCTTAGCGGAGCCCTTGACGACGGCGGCGACGAACTCCTTGGCGCCCAGCGAGTCGGTCATACCTTTGAGGGACCAGGCAAAGGTCAGAATTAGGATGGCGGGAACCATGGCCTTGAAGCCCTCGGGGATGCAGGACATCATGTCGCGGAAGCTCATGGAACGGCGGATGAGGTAGTAAATGACGGTGAACACCAGCGCAAAAGCCGAGCCCAGCATCAATCCAACCGAGGCGTCGGAACCGGAGAAAGCTTCGATAAAGCCTGCCCCCTCAAAGAAGCCGCCCGAGTAGATCATACCGATAACACAGCAGACGATCAGGACAATGACGGGCAGCACCAGATCGAGAACGATGCCCTTGTCTTCAGGGGTATCATCCCCGGTGGTGGCGTAAGGATTCTTGCCGGAGAAAAGATCACCCTTCTCTATGGCGTTTTTCTCAAACCGCGTCATGGGACCGAAGTCGAGTTTCAAGACAATCATGCCCACCATCATCAGGATGGTCAGCAGGGCGTAGTAGTTGTAAGGAATGGCGCGCAGAAAGAGGTTGAATCCCTGCCCGTCCTCGGCGAATCCCGCTACGGCGGCGGCCCAGGAGGAAATGGGGGCGATGATGCACACCGGGGCGGCTGTCGCGTCGATGATATAGGAAAGCTTGGCCCGGGAGACGTTGTGCTTGTCGGTGATGGGCCGCATGACGGAGCCCACAGTCAGGCAGTTGAAATAGTCGTCGATAAAAATGAGAACGCCCAGCACGACGGAGGCCAACTGCGCGCCGACGCGGCTTTTAATGTGGACCTTGGCCCACCGCCCGAAGGCCGCCGAGCCGCCCGCCTTGTTCATCAGGCAGACCATCGCGCCCAGGATGACCAGGAAGATGAGAATGCCCATATTGTAGCTGTCGGTGACCGAGGCGACAATGCCGTCGTTAAAGACGTGCAGGATGGTTCCCTCAAAGCTGAAATTGGACCACAGCAGTCCGCCCACCAGAATGCCGATGAACAGAGAGGAATAGACCTCCTTGGTGATGAGGGCCAGCGCGATGGCGATGATGGGGGGTATCAGCGCCCAGAAGGTATTGTAGAACCGGCTGGGAGAGGGAATCTGACCCAACCCGCCGCACGTCTCGCAGGGGACGGCTTCCAAATCCTCGGACAGGACGACCCCGGCGGCGGCGCAGTCCGGACAGTCGATCAGCTTGCTCTCGTCCGGGCCGGGCTCCGAGGCCAGGACGGGCATACACGTCAGGACCAGGACCAGCGCCAGCAGCAGGAAGGACCAGAGCCTCCGTTTGCTTGTTTGCATACTTTTCTCCTCCTCAAATGCTATCACATGTTTCGAGATGTAGCACATTAAAGTATTATAGACGATTTTCGCCGTTTGTCAACAATTTATACCGGACCTGGCGCAATTTCTTCCGACGCTGTCGCTTCCTGACGTCTGCGGGCATAGGATAGACAGGGAGGAATCTACCATGACAGAAGTATATATCACCTTTCGTTCGCTGACCAGGGCGCAGCTGGCGGCGGCGGTGCTGGCGCAGGCCAGAATTGACGCCCGTTTCCTTCGCGCCCCCGAGCCCATCGCGAGGCAGGGCTGCGCCTATGCGCTGCTGCTCCGCCACTCCAACCTTCGTCCTGCGGTTTACGCCCTGCGCAAGGGCGGCGCGGGCTTCGAGCGGGTTTTCGCACGCGGCATGGGCGGGCGCTTTCAGGAGCTATGGCTATGATCTTCCTGGACTGTGGGGCAACCAGCCTTCAGAAGCCCGCCCAGGTTGCCGCCGCGATGATCTGGGCGATGGGGCATTGCGCCTCGCCGGGCCGGGGAAGCTACTGCCAGGCCGAGGAGGCGGCGCAGGCCGCCTTTAAATGCCGGACGCTGGCCGCACAGCTCTTTGGCGCCGAGCCAGAGCAGGTGGTCTTTACCATGAACGCGACCCACGCGCTCAACTTGGCGATCAAGACGCTGGTATCCCCCGGCGGCTCGGCGGTGATCTCCGGCTTTGAGCACAACGCGGTGACCCGTCCTCTCTATGCCCTCGGGGCCAAGGTACGGGTCGCGGGGCGGAGGCTCTTTGACCCGGCGGATACCCTGCGCGCATTTGAGGCGGCGCTCGACGTCCGGCCCGACGCCGTGGTCTGCACCCACGTCTCCAACGTGTTTGGCTACCGGCTTCCCATTGAAGAGATCGCCCGGCTTTGCCGGGAACGGGAGGTGCCCCTGGTTGTTGACGCGGCGCAATCGGCGGGGCACTGGCCCATCTCGCTGCGCGATTTGGGAGCGGCCTTCATCGCCATGCCGGGCCACAAGGGGCTTTACGGCCCGCAGGGCACGGGGATACTGCTGTGCGGCCACCCGTTAAAGCCTTTGATGGAAGGGGGCACGGGCAGCCTTTCGCGGCAGCAGGAGATGCCGGATTTTCCACCCGACGCAGGGGAGGCGGGGACCCACAACGTCCCCGGTATCTGTGGTCTCGCGGAGGGCCTGCGCTTTGTGCAGCGGCAAGGTCCCGCAGAGCTGCTGCGCCATGAGCGCGGCCTCTTGGAGCTGGCGCTGGAGGGGCTGGACGGCGCGTCCGGAATCCGCTGCTTCCATGGCGAGGCGCAAATGGGCGTCTTGTCGCTGACGGTGGACGGTGTGGACTGCGAGACGGCGGCCCAGGAGCTTGCCGCGCGGGAGGTGGCGGTCCGCGCGGGCCTCCACTGCGCGCCGCTGGCCCATGAGAGCGCCGGGACCCTGGAGACCGGGACGCTGCGGCTGAGCTTCTCAGCCTTTAACACCAGGAACGAGGTCCAGAGGGCGGCCGCAATCATCCGAGAGCTTGGGAACCGCTGAAAGGGAGTCCCGCAGACAGATGTCTGCGGGGCTTTCTGTGCACCGAATCATTTTACTTTTCCTGCCAGCTCTTTGGGATAGAAAAAAACACTTGCAAAACGGCTCCGGCTGTGCTATACTAGCTGGGCATAATAAAACGAGTAGGGCCATGCGCCCTTTTTGTGAATCGAAAGAGGTGAACAGCATTGAGAGAAGGCATCCATCCCAACTATGAGCAGACTACTATCCGTTGCGCCTGCGGTGCGGTGATCGAGACGGGATCGACCAAGAAGGATATCAAGGTCGAAATCTGCTCCAAGTGTCACCCTTTCTACACCGGCAAGCAGAAGCTGGTTGACACCGGTGGACGTGTGGACCGCTTCAACAAGAAGTACGGTTTCAAATAAGCGCCCAAAAGCCCGCACCATGCCGGTGCGGGTTTTTTTAAGATTTATTACTAATTTGGAGGATACCGGATGACGCCGGAGAAGGCCAAAATCGAAAAAGCGGTATTGGTGGGACTCAACGCGGATGTGTTTGCCGCGTCGGAGACCGCCACCGACGAGACCTTGGATGAACTGGAAGCGCTGTTGGAGGCCGCCGGCGGCGTTTGCACGGCAAAACTGCTGCAAAACCGCCACGCCCCCGACCCCCACAGTTTTCTGGGGGAGGGCAAGGTGGAGGAATTGAAATCTCTGTTGGAGACCACCGAGGCCAATATGGCCGTCTTTGACAACGACCTTTCTCCTTCGCAGAACCGGGCGCTGGAGCAGATGACCGGCGTAACGGTGTTGGACCGCAGCGCTTTGATTCTGGACATTTTCGCCCAGCGGGCCAGGACGAAGGAGGGGCGGCTTCAGGTGGAGCTGGCCCAGTATAAGTATCTGCTGCCGCGCCTGACCGGCATGTGGACCCATTTGGAACGGCAGGAGGGCGCAATCGGTACGCGCGGCCCCGGCGAAACCCAGTTGGAAACAGACCGCCGTCTGATCCGCCGCCGCATTCAGCGGCTGGAGGCGGAGTTGAAAGAGGTGCGGCGCATCCGTGCGGTACAGCGGGAGCGGCGGATTAAGAACGCAACCCCGGTGGTCGCGATTGTCGGTTACACCAACGCCGGGAAATCCACCCTTTTAAACCGCCTGACCGGGGCGGGGATTCCGGCCAACGACAGGCTGTTCGACACCCTGGACACCACCACCCGGCGTTTAAAGCTGTCCGATACGTTGGAGGTTCTACTGTCGGACACCGTCGGCTTTATCGCCAAGCTGCCCCACCATCTGGTGGAGGCATTTCAGGCCACGCTGGAAGAGCTGCGCTATGCCGATCTGCTGCTGCATGTTGTAGACGCGGCGGACCCGGAGCGGGAGGCGCATATTGCGGTTGTGGATCATCTGATCGCGCAGCTGGCCGCCCCCGATACGCCGGTGCTGCGCTGCTACAACAAGGCCGACCTGGCCCATCCGGACGAGCTGCCGCGAGAGTCCGGGGCGCTGCCCATTTCCGCCGCGACGGGGGAGGGGTTGGACGCCCTGCTCCAACGGATGGAACAGGAGCTGTCCCGCCGGCAGCGCTGCGTGCGCCTTTTGCTGCCCTACGAGCAAGGCGGCTGGCTGGACATCCTCCACTCCCAGGCCCAGGTGCGGAAGGTGGACTATGAGGCCGGCGGCATCGCGGTGGAGGCGGTGTGCGGCGAGACGTTGGCGGGACGTTTGAGGCCCTATCTTCGGGAGGACTGAGGATGGATGAATATTTGACCCCCCTTGAGACGGCGACTTCCGAGTTTACGGAAAAACGGTCCACCTTTCGAAGCGATATCTTCCTGGTGGAGACCGAGGCCGAGGCCAAGGCCCGTCTGGAGGAGGTCCGGAAAAAACACCATGACGCCCGGCACCACTGCTGGTGCTACCGGCTGAGGAACGGCTTGGAGCGTTACAGTGACGACGGCGAGCCGCAGGGCACCGCCGGACAGCCGATGCTCAACGTCTTTCAGCGGGAGAATGTGACCAACGTACTCTGCGTGGTGACCCGTTACTTCGGCGGCATTCTGCTCGGCGCGGGCGGTCTGACCCGGGCCTACGCCAGGGGCGCGAAGGACGCGCTGGACGCGGCGGGGATTGCGGTCAACCGCCTTTGGAGCAAGGTGGAGATTTTGTGCCCTTACCCGCTGTTTGAGCGGCTGAAGCTGCTGATTGCCTCCAAAGGGGGGCAGGTCTCCGACACGGCGTACACAGCCGATGTGCTGGTCACGGCGATGTTTCCGGCGGGGGAGGTGGAGAACTTCCGCCTGGCGCTTCAGGAGCTGAGCAACGGAAGCGTTGGCTGCGAAGTGACGGGACAGGCGTTTTTCCCGTCGCCGAGCGTGTAAACAAAGGGGGAGATGTCATTGGAGCCTCAGATCATCCGAGAACGCTTGGAACAGGAGGAACATGCCCGGCTCTCCCCTTACGCGGCCTTTTCCGACCGGTCTAGGGGCCGTCTCCGCGCCGGGGAGACCGAATCGCCGGCGCGTACCTGTTTCCAGCGGGACACCGACCGGATTACCCATTCCAAGGCGTTCCGCCGCCTGATGCACAAGACCCAGGTGTTTTTAAAACCGGAGGGCGACCATTACCGGACCCGTATGACCCATACGCTGGAGGTGGCCCGCATTGCCCGCACCATCGCGCGGGGCCTGCGGCTCAACGAGGATTTGGCGGAGGCGCAGGCGCTGGGTCATGATTTGGGTCACACCCCCTTCGGACACGCGGGGGAGGTGGCGCTGACCGACGTGATGGGAACGCCGTTCCGTCACAATGAGCAGTCGCTTCGGGTTGTGGATTTCCTGGAAAACGACGGCGCCGGTCTAAACTTGACCTATGAAACCCGTATGGGTATTCTGGGCCACACCGGCGAACGCATTCCCGAAACCATGGAGGGCCGGATTGTCCGCCTCTCCGACCGGATTGCCTACATTAACCACGACATCGACGACGCCACCCGGGCGGGCATTCTCAGCAACGACGATATCCCCCGCGCCATCTCTGCGGTCTTGGGCTGGACCCACCGGGACCGGATTAACACCCTGGTGGTGACTGCGATTGAGGCCTCGGGCGGCGGGGAGATCCGTTTGACGCCGGAGGTGCAAAAGGCGATGGACGATCTGCGGACTTTTATGTTTGAGCGGGTGTACCACAATCCGGTGGCAAAGGCGGAGGAGTCCAAGGCCAAGGAGATCATCCGCCAGCTCTACCGCTACTACATCAACCACCCCGACAAGCTGCCCTCCGACTTCCGGCCGCAGCTGGACTTTGAAGGAATGCCCCGCACGGTCTGCGACTATATCGCCGGCATGAGCGACAACTATGCGGTGGACGTATTTTCCAGGCTCTTTATTCCTCAGGGCTGGCAGCTTCGATAATGTATAGCTTTTTGCTTCCTGCACAATCTAGGGGGTGAAAAACCATGTCCTTTCCTTCGGCTTTTTTGGACGAACTTGTGTCCCGCAACCCCATTGACGAGGTGATCGGGCAGTATGTCCACCTCAAGCGGCAGGGGGGAAAGCTGTTCGGCCTCTGCCCCTTCCACACCGAGAAGACCCCTTCCTTTTCGGTCAGTCCGGATAAGCAGCTCTATTACTGCTTTGGCTGCCACAAGGGGGGCGACGTGATTCGATTCGTCGAGGAGGAGGAGGGGCTGGACTATCCCGACGCCGTGCGTTTTCTGGCGCGGCGGGTTGGCCTGGAGGTCCCCGAGGACGGAAATCAGAGCTCCACCTATCGCCGTCAGGAACGGCTGCGGGCGCTGTGCAAAGACGCGGCGCGGCATTACCGGAGCCAGCTCTTCGCTCCCGTGGGGGAGGCGGCGCGGGCCTATCTGGTGCGGCGCGGCCTGTCCTCCAAGACGGTGGCCCGCTTCGGTCTCGGCTTCGCGCCCGGGGGCTGGAACGGGTTGGAAGAGGCGATGCGGGAGAAGGGTTACGAGAAGGAGGAACTGCTGGCCGTTGGCCTTTTGCTCAAGGGGCAGAAGGGCGGGGTCTATGACCGGTTCCGAAACCGCCTGATGTTTCCCATTATCGACGTCTCGGGCAATGTCATCGGCTTCGGAGGACGGGTGATGGACGACTCCAAGCCGAAATATCTGAATTCTCCGGAAAATTTGATTTTTAACAAACGAAAAAACTTATTTGCACTGAATATCGCCAAAAACAGCAAGCAGGGCCGCATTATTCTGACCGAGGGCTATATGGACGCCATCGCCCTCCACCAGTATGGCTTCGACTGCGCCGTTGCCTCTCTGGGGACCAGCCTGACCGAGGAGCACGCCCTGATTTTGCAAAAGTACACCAAACAAGTGGTCATCACCTACGACGGCGACCAGGCGGGACAGGACGCCACCCGGCGCGCCATCTCCCTGTTGGAGAAAAGCGGGGTGGAGATTCGCGTCCTGCGGATGCAGGGGGCGAAGGACCCGGACGAGTTTTTGAAACAGTATGGGCCCGACCGCTTCCGCTTGCTGCTGGATCAGTCGGAGAACCACGCGGCCTACGGCTTGGAAAGCATCCGCCGCAAATTCGATCTGAGCCGGGACGACCAGCGGGTGGAGTTTTTGCGGGAGGCCGCCCGCTATGTGGCGGGACTGCCGGGAGCGGTGGAGCGGGAGATTTATGGGGCCCGCGCGGCTGAGCTTGCCAAAGTTACGACGGAGGCGGTCAAGCTTGAAGTCGAGCAGGCTTTCCGGCAGAAGAAAGCGCGGGAAAAGCGACTGCGGCAGCAGAAGGATTTGGCGCCCGCCGCCGCCCAGCAGCCGCAGAGCCGCAAGATTCGCTATGACAACGTCCGCTCCGCCGTGGCGGAGGAAAAGCTGCTGGCGATGCTGCTCAAGGAACCGGCCCTGTTTGAACGCTGCGGCGGGCTGACCGGCGGTCAGTTTTCGTCGGAGCTTTTGGGCCGGACCTATGAGATGCTCAAACAACGCCGCGCGTCCGATCTTCAGGTGAGCCTTGCGGGCCTGGGAGAGGCGCTGAACGAGGAGGAGCTGAGCCATTTGAGCGGTGTGGCGGACAGGCACGACGAGCTGGTCAGTGACCGGGCAATGGATGACTGCCTCCGAATTATCCGAGAGGAATATGAGAAGACACACATCGCCGCCCCTACGGATTTACTGGAAATGCGGCGGCGGCTTCAGGAGAAAAAAGCATACGGAGGAACGAAACCATGGTAGATGAATACCCGCGCAGCGGCGAAAACATGGACGCCGGCATCCGCAGCCGTCTGGACGGTCTGCTGGAGGAGGGAAAAAAGCGGGGCAGGCTTCCGTCCCGGCAGCTCATCGACACACTGGACGCCATTGAGGCCGACAAGGAGACCGTCGAGCGCTTCTACGATGAGTTGGAGGCGGCAGGGGTGGAGATCGACGTGAGCGACGTGCTGGAAGTGCTGGGAGACTCTATTGACCCGCCGCCCACCGACCAGGAGCTTCAGGAGATGGAGGGCGAGGAGCTCGACCTGGAAGAGGACACCGAGGTGTTGGCCGACGGGTTCAAGATGGACGATCCGGTGCGCATGTATCTCAAGGAGATTGGCAAGATTCCTCTGCTCTCCCCGGAACAGGAGCAGGCGTTGGCCCAGCGCATGGTCGATGGCGACCAGGAGGCCCAGAAGCAGATGGCCGAGGCCAATCTGCGCCTGGTGGTCTCCATTGCCAAACGTTATGTGGGACGGGGCATGCTGCTGCTGGATTTGATTCAGGAGGGCAATCTGGGCCTCATCAAGGCGGTGGAAAAGTTCGATTACACCAAGGGCTTCAAATTCTCCACCTACGCGACCTGGTGGATTCGCCAGGCGATTACCCGAGCCATCGCCGACCAGGCGCGGACCATCCGCATCCCGGTCCATATGGTGGAGACCATCAATAAAGTCATCCGAACCCAGCACGCCATGGTCCAGACTCTGGGCCGCGACCCGACGCCGGAGGAGCTCTCCCGCGAGCTGGACATGCCGGTGGACAAGGTGGAGGAGATTTTGAAGATCGCGCAGGAGCCGGTCAGCCTGGAGACCCCCATCGGGGAGGAGGAGGACAGCCATCTGGGCGACTTCATCGAGGACGCCGCCGCTTCCGAGCCGGCGGAGGCCGCGTCGTACAACCTTTTGCGGGAACAGCTGACCGATGTGCTCAAGACGCTGACGCGGCGGGAGGAGATGGTGCTCCGGATGCGTTTTGGCCTGGAGGACGGGCATCCCCTCACGTTGGAGGAGGTGGGGCAGCGGTTCAAAGTCACCCGGGAGCGCATCCGGCAAATCGAATCCAAGGCCCTGCGCAAGCTCCGCCACCCGTCCAGATCAAAGAAGCTGAAGGATTTTCTGAATTAGTCCTTGACAACGGGAAAAAAATCCGTATCATAGAGAGGGACACGGCGGATCGCCGCGATGAATTGATGAATACATTTGGAGGTCGACGATATGTTTGAGAAAATCGCCGCATATGTGGCAAACCAGATGGACATCCCCGCAGAGGATATCACCCGCGACACCACCTTTGAAAGCCTGGGCATTGACTCGCTGGACATGGTCGAAATGGTGATGGACCTGGAGCAGGAAATCGGCGTGGAGCTGGAGCTCGAGGAAAAGCTGGCGACGGTCGGCGAGCTGGTGGACTTCGTTGAGAGCAAGGCGGATTAAATTCCATCTTATTATAGATTAACCAGATCATGGACAGGCCAATTGGCTTATGATTAGGTCGCACTAGCCGGGGAGTCAGCGGTGCCCTGTCGCCCGCAATCCGCTGTAGCGGGGGTGAATCCCGGTCCGAGGGTGTGCATTGTATTGTCTGACCCGCGTAAGCGGCGATGAGGGATCGGTCTTGTGCAACGGAAACCCGTGAACCATGTCAGGCGGGGAACCGAGCAGCATTAAGCGGACCCTTCCGTGTGCCACAAGGCAGCCGCTTCCGAGCTGGCTGCGCGGGTAACGGGTATAATGTACATTCAGAGGCCGGTGTGCGATCTAATCATGAGCCAATCGGCTTTTTTGGAGGAATGTGTCTTGTATCAGGCCCTATATCGGAAATACAGGCCGCAGACCTTTGACGACGTGGTGGGGCAGCGAAGCGTGACCGACACGCTGAAGAGCCAGCTCTCCACCGGGCGGCTGAGCCACGCTTACCTCTTCACCGGGACGCGGGGGACGGGTAAGACCTCCTGCGCGAAGATTTTGGCCAAGGCGGTCAACTGTGAAGATTTGCGGGACGGCAATCCCTGCAACGTCTGCCCGGCCTGCCGCGCGATTGACGCGGGTGGCTGCATGGATGTGCTGGAAATTGACGCCGCCTCCAACAACGGCGTGGACAACGTCCGCACCCTGCGGGACGAGGCGGTGTATACGCCGTCCGAGCTCCGGCGCAGGGTGTATATCATAGACGAGGTGCATATGCTGTCCACGGCGGCCTTTAACGCCCTGCTCAAGATTATTGAGGAGCCGCCGCCCCATTTGATTTTCATTTTGGCGACCACCGAGTCGCACAAGATTCCGGCGACCATTCTCTCCCGCTGCCAGCGGTTCTCCTTCCGGCGGCTGACGCCGGAGGATGTGGAGGGGCGCTTGATGGAGGTGGCGGTACGGGAGGACATCGCGTTGGAGCCGGAGGCCGCCAAGCTGCTGGCAAGGCTGGCCGACGGCGCGCTCCGCGACGGGCTGAGCCTGCTGGACCAGTGCGCTTCCGCAGGGGGGACGCTGACCGGGGATTTGGTCTACGAGCGGCTTGGCCTTGCCGGGAGCCGGCAGACCGTCGCGCTGATGTCGGCCATTGCGGCGCAGGACGCGGCGGAGGCGGTTGGAATCTTTTCCAGGCTCTACGCCCAGGGCAAGGATGTGGCCGCGATGCTGAGCGAGCTTTGCGCCCTGTCTCGGGACCTCCTGATTTTGAAGACCGCGCCCAAGAGCGGCGCGGCCATGCTTTCCGGCGTTGGGAGCGGGAAGGAGGCCGGGCAGCTTTTGGGCCGTTTTTCCGCCGGGGAGCTGCTGCGGGTTACCTCGCTGCTGCAAAAGACCGCGTCGGGGTTTTCACAGAGCGCCGACAAGCGGTTGGACGCGGAGCTGTGCCTTTTGGAGCTGTGCAGCCCGGCGCTGCGGCAGGACATTGCATCGCTGAACGCCCGAATATCCCGTTTGGAGACGGCGTTGGCGTCGGGCAGCTTTGTGGCGGCGCCGCCAACGCCGGTTTCGGCGGGGGACGGCGAACCGGAGGCCGGAACGCCGGCAGAGGAACGGGAGGAAACGGCGGAAGCTGTGTGTGAAACCCTTCCGGCGGGCTTTTGGGTGGATTTGATGAGCGACGTATCCCCGGAGCTGCTGCCGGGGGACCGGAGCGTGCTGCCGCAGACGGTGCCCGTGCTGCGGGGCGATGTGCTGGAGCTACAGGCGGACAGCGAGTTTTCACAGGGGATTATCAACCGGGAGCCGGTCCTCGAACCGCTGCGGCGGTGTGCTGCGGCGCGATTGAAGCGAAAGGTTGCGCTCAAGGTCACGGTGCAGGGCGGGGCCGGCGGAGACATTTTGCAGAAGCTGATTCACAACGGCGAGCCCCTGGGAGACCGGCTACAGGTGAAACATAACGACGAGTAAGGAGAGATGTCAGATGGCGAAGGGCTATCGCGGCGGGATGCCAAGCACAGGCGGCGGTAAATCAATGAACATGATGAAGCAGGCGCAGAAGATGCAGCAAGAGCTGATGCGCATGCAGGAGGAAATGGAGGCGAAAACCTTCACGGCGGCGTCGGGCGGCGGCATGGTCAAGGCGACGGTCAATGGCAAGCACGAGCTGACCGAGTTGGCCATTGACCCGGAGGCGGTGGACCCCGAAGACGTGGAAATGCTTCAGGACATGGTCATCGCGGCGGTCAACGAGGCGATGCGTACCGCCGACGCGGAATCGGCGGCCAGCATGTCCAAGCTGACTGGCGGCATGAATCTGGGCGGGCTGCTGTGATATGAGACACTTTCCGGCAGCCCTGGAGCGCCTGTCCGAACAGTTTGCCAGGCTTCCGGGCATCGGCGGTAAGACGGCGCAGCGGTTGGCTTTTCATCTTCTGGGGCTTCCGCAGGAGGAGGCGGAGGCGTTTGCCGAGGCGATCCGGGAGGCGCGGGCCAAGGTTCACCCCTGCCCCGCGTGTCAGAATCTGACGGACCGAGAGCTGTGCGCGATTTGCGATGACCCCGAGCGGGACCATGGCCTGATCTGCGTCGTCGCCGAGCCGAGGGACGTGGTGGCGTTGGAGCGGGCGCGGGAGTATCAGGGGGTATATCATGTGCTCCACGGCGTGATTTCTCCATTGAACCATATGGGTCCGGACGACATCCGGATTAAAGAGCTGTTGGCCCGTGTTGCCGAGGGCGGCGTTCGGGAGGTAATTATGGCGACCAACCCCGACACCGAGGGAGAGGCGACGGCGATGTATCTCTCCCGGCTTCTGCGCCCGTTGGAGGTCCGGGTTACCCGGCTGGCCTATGGTATTCCGGTGGGCAGCCAGTTGGAGTACGCCGATGAAATTACCTTGCTCCGCGCCCTGGAGGGACGGCAGGAGATTTAGTGGATACAGAATGGCTTCCGCCTGTCAAAACAGCTTTTTGACAGGCGGAAGCCATTTCTTTATTTACAGCAGAGCCAGATGCCGCCGCTTCGGATGAAAAATTGCGGGTCCGTCTCCGTTTCGGGGGCGTAGAGGGTGAAGTCCTGTCCAGCGGGGGCGGTCAAGCTGGCTTCATAGGTTGTACCGTTCAGCGTGACATAGAGTGGAGAATCCCAGTCGAGCGGCTCGGGCAAGGAGACCGTTCCCGTATAACAGGCCAGTTCGGGCAGCTCTTCGCAGGGGCGCTTTGTCCATTCAACTGTGGCGGCAATGGTATCCGTGGGAGGTGTAAATTGACGCACAGGGGCGGGCATAACCGGCGGGTTGGTCAGGAGCTGCGGGAGATTTCGCTCGACCAGTTCGAAAATAATGGTGTCTGCTCCGTCCAGCAAATCGAACCGCAGGGCGGTGGAGCGGAGGAAGACGGCGCGGGAGAAGGATTCGGCAAGGTCGGCGTGCAGGAGGTTTCCAAAGGAGTCGCGGAACATCAGGAGGCTGCCCATATCGCCGTGACTCTTGGTTCGGATGGTCATATCGTCTGCCGCGTGAAAGCCGCCTACATAAGAGAACGTGCGTGGGCGCGCCAATACGCGGCCCAGTTCCAGCGCCGTCCCGGCGGGATAGAGCATCTCGTAGAGGTCGCCCCGGTGGCCCGCCAGTGTGAAATTCTCCGACGAAAGACTGCCGGTGCCGCCGAGAGCCTTGACCAGGGCGTCGCAGGCCAGAGCGGAACCATAGCCGTCCCAATGGCTGTCGGTTTTGTAGTAGACCGGCGTGGGTTCTTGTGACAGGGTTGCGTAGAGATCGCAGTAGGGGACACCCTGTTGCTGCAGCAGAAGAGTCAGATGTTTCCGGTTGCCCGGCTGTTGTGCGGCCGGGTATTTTTTTGGCATATGCGCCGGGTAGAGCGCGTTTTTGTTGGGCGCGATGGTAAACAGGAAGCGCGCCCCTTGGGATTCCGCGTATTCCCGCGCTAAGGCAAGGGTATGGGCCGCGCGGAAAAGCTCGCGGCGGGACATGACGGACGTGCCAAGATAGTCGTCCAGTGTGTTGGCGTAATAGAGCCAGCCGTCGCTGCCCAGTACAACGGAGGGTGAAGCGGACTCGTGGAACAGGGCGGCGGTCAGGGACGCGTTGGCAGTCACCAGCTCCTGCCGGAAGGCGAAGCGGTCGCCAATGTAGCCAGACAAATCGTTGAGATATTCAAAATTCAGGCCGTGCTTGGTAAACAAAATAGGACGGGAAGCTAAAACCTCATTTGCCGCCGCTTCAGAGGGTCCCAGGAGGGGCATGAAGAGGAACGGAGCCGCGCAGAGAAGGAGAAACAGAACAGTGAACAGAGAATACCAGTTTTTTTTCATCAATGCACCTCTCAAGCCTAGAACTGCTGGTAAATGAAGGGCTGGAACGACCCGGAGGCCAGGGCGGTGATACAGGCAGTCAAAAGAAGAAGCGTCAACCCGAAACGAAGCGTCTCCGCTCCGGATTTGCCGTCCAAACGGCGGGACAGCCTTGCCGGGATTCCGGCGGAGATCAGCAGGCCGAGCAACAGCGCCAGCAGCACCCGGTTAGTCAATGCGGATGCCAATAGACGGGTGGAGGCGGCGGTGAGGGAAAAGCCGGTGAACAGCTTGGCAATCAGCCCAAAGCCCTGCGCCAGCGTTCCGGCGCGAAACAGCGCGAAGCCGGTCACCACGGCCAGCAGCGCGTAGATTCGCCCGTACCAGCGGCGGTTCGTATTTTTCAGAGGGGTCACCGTTTCCAGAGCGGACAGCAGCCCATGCCAAAGGCCCCAGAGGAGGAAGGTCCAGCTGACGCCGTGCCACAGACCGGTGGCGAGGAAGACGGCCAGCTTGTTGGACACAGTTCGCGCCGGCCCCTTGCGATTGCCGCCAAGCGGTATGTAGAGATAGTCGCGGAACCAACGGGAGAGGGAGATGTGCCACCGCCGCCAGAAGTCGGTAATGGAGACTGCGAGATAGGGCAGGTCGAAGTTTTCGGGCAGCTGGAAGCCAAACATCGACCCCAGGCCCAGGGCCATATCGCTGTAGCCGGAAAAATCGAGATAGAGATGGAGGGCGTAGCAGACAGCCCCCAGCCAGGACGTGCGGAAATCCAGCGCGAAGGGGTCCAGCGCGTAGACGGTGTCCACGGCCAGCCCCAGCGGCGCGGAAAGCAGCAGCTTTTTGCCCAGTCCAACCGTAAAGCGCCGCAATCCCTTGGCGGTGGCTTCCGGCGTGGTCTGCCGGTGTTCCAGCATAGGGCGCATGTCCTGAAATTTCCAAAGGGGGCCGGAGATCAGGTTGGGGAAAAAACAGAGGTATTGGAGCAGGGGGATAAAGCGGCGGCTGGTCTGCGCCGGATCCCGGTAGGCGTCCGCCAGGTAGGAGATCGCTTGAAAGGTAAAAAAGGAGATGCCAAGTGGAAGCGAGGCGGGGAAGAGGAATTTGTAGAATAGTAAAACGCCCAGGTCCAGCGAGACTCCCAGGGCCAACACCCAGCGGCGGCGGAGAAAGAGGCCCAAGAGATAGTTGAACAGGGCCAGTCCGACCAATATGGGCAAATCAGCCAGCCTCCCGAACCCATAGAACAGGAGGCTGGCCGTAAGAAGACAGATATTTTTGGCCCGCGTTCCCGGAATCAGGTGGTAGAGCGCCACCGATGCCGGGAGAAACGCGAAGAGAAAGATTGCCGAGCCAAAGCTCACAGGCAACGCCTCCCGTCAGCTTTTAAAAACTTCCTTGGCCGTAGAGGCCAGTCCCGCGAGGCCCTGGAGCTCCGACGGAATAATGATCTTGGTCGCCTGGCCGTCGGCGATTTTTTGCATGGATTCCAGCGCCTTGAGCTTGATGACCTGATCGTTGGGGGCGGCCTCGTTCAGGAGCTTGAGTGAGTCGGCCAGCGCCTTTTGGACCTCCAGAATGGCCTGGGCCTCGCCTTCGGCCTTGAGGATGGCGGTCTGCTTGGCGGCGTCCGCCCGCAGGATGGCGGACTGCTTTTCGCCCTCGGCCACCAGAATCTGGCTCTCCTTCTGGCCCTGGGCCTGGAGAACGGCCTGCCGGCGGTCGCGTTCGGCTTTCATCTGCTTTTCCATGGAGTTTTGGATGTCCTGGGGCGGCAATATGTTCTTCAGCTCGACACGGTTGACCTTGATGCCCCAGGGATCGGTGGCTTCATCCAGGATGGCGCGCATCTTGGTGTTGATGATGTCTCGGCTGGTCAGGGTTTGCTCGAGGTCCAGATCGCCGATGATGTTGCGGAGGGTGGTGGCAGTCAGATTTTCAATGGCGCTCATGGGATGCTCGACGCCGTATGCGTAGAGCTTGGGGTCGGTGATTTGGAAATAGAGCACCGTATCAATCTGCATGGTGACGTTATCCTTGGTGATAACCGGCTGGGGCGGGTAGTCCATGACCTGCTCCTTGAGGCTGACCCGTTTGGCGACCCGTTCGATAAACGGCACCTTAAAGTGGATACCCACCTGCCAGACGGCGGCGAAGGCGCCAAGACGCTCGACGACATAGGCGCGGGACTGCTGCACGATAAAGATGTTGCGCGTGAGCAGAATCAGAACGGCGATTACCAATATGGCGATTGCAATAATGGGTCCATATTCCGACATGATAAAATTCCTCCTTCAAATTTTATGACGCGCTGGCGGCCGGTTCGGCTGAGCCAGCCGCCGGCTCCGGCTGCCCGGCCGGTTGGGCAGCCGGTTTTTCGGCGTCCACCGGCTGGGACGCCGGTTCGACCACGACTTTTACGCCGTCGATCTGCAAAATTTTGACCGTCTCGCCAGCGCTGATGATGTTTTCCGATTCGCAGCGGGCGGTCCATTCCACGCCGTCAATGCGCACCGCGCCGGTGGCTTTTAGGTTGTCAATGGGCTCGCTGACCACTGCCAAGCGGCCCAAAATCCGGTCGGCGTTGGTGGCGATGGTCTCAACCAGTATTTTCTTTCGGGTCAGGGAACGCATACAGCCCAGCAGGATTGCAGAGGCTACGACAAATACGACGATTTGCAGAACGAATCCCCCGCCGAGCAGCGCGATGATAAAAGCCGTGACCGCGCCGCCTGCGAACCAGATGGACACAAGTCCTGCCGTCATGCCTTCAATCATGCCGAGGAGGATGGCAAGGGACAGCCAGATCAAGGCTCCAAGCGTCATATCAGCTCATCCTTTCTATCATTAAATGAGTAGGCTTTATTGCTTCTATCACTACTATACACCACGGGGGACGGTTTGACAATGGTTATTTTTTCGATGCCGTGTCAAAGTAGCGCTTTTTTCGATCTGAATATTGACTTGCCTACGGCCGCAGGGTATAATCTAATTTGAGGAAATATGTCAAAATCGGCCGCTCCGTTGTGGGCGGCAGGGAAGAAGGGTGAGCGGTTTTGAAATATGGTACACGCTTTGCCGGCCTGACGCTGGCGTTGGCAATCACGACTTCCTTTTTGGCAGGCTGCCAATTTGAGGACCGGAGGGCGGCCGAGGCGGCGGAGCCGGATGTGAGCTTACAGGCGGATTTACTGGCTGCGCGGGAACCGGCTCCGGCGCAGAAAATGTTCCGGGAGAGATACATAAAGGGAAACAAGGGCTTTTTCCAGCCGGAAAAGACCTGTACCCGCGCGGAAATTGCGCAGATTTTATGCAACCTCGGCGTCTCCGCGCCCGATGGCAGGCAGTTTACCGACGTGAACCCGGCGGCATGGTACGGGCCGGCGGTGACACAGCTCGCCGGTGTCCTCCGGGGCTATGACGACGGCTCCATGCGCCCGCTTCAGGACATCAGTCTCGCCGAGCTGTTGACGATTCTCTGCCGCGCGCTGGATGTCAAGACGCCCGAGGCGTCTGCGGGCCAACCATGGTATGCGCCGGTGGTGGAGGCGGCAAGGGAGCGCGGCTGGCTGGAGGGACTGCCCCGGTTTGTCCCGACGGAGAAGGCGGACCGCGCCACGGTGGTTGCCATCTGCAACCGCGCCTTTGGCAGGACCCCGGACCGGGCGGCCATTGACCGGCTGACGGGACAGGTATTTCTGGACCTGCCGAAAAATCACTTTGCCTATTATGATGTTCTGGAAGCCGCAGTGGACCACGGCGAGGACTGGAGCGGGGTGGAGATTCCAACCTTTACGCCCGGCCTGCACGCGCTGGATGGAGTGGCGTACTATATAAAAGAGAACGGAACGGTGGACGAGACGCCCGGCCTGCGGGAAGTGGGCGGCATGAGCTGTCTGATTTCGGAAGATCATGGCAGGGTGTATGCCGACGAGGCAATCCATCTGGTGGACGGAAGCCCGGTCTTCTGCACCAGTGAAGGGACCTTGCTGAAAAACGGCGAATGGCACGGTTTTCACTTTGACGCCAGCGGACGCTACACAAGCGGCGACGCCGAGTTGGACCGGTATGTGGAGGACATTTTACAGAAAGAGACAAAGGCGGACATGACCCAGGCGGAAAAGCTTTATGCCTGCAATCGCGTCATCCGTACCTTCAGATACCTGGGCCGCAACGAGGCTTATCCCGACACCGTCAAGACCATGCCCCACGCGGATGCGGTGGAGTATGCGAAAAAGATTTTTGAGACCGGAAAGGGAGACTGCTACAATTACGCCGCCGCCTATTATTTCTGCGCCAAACGGCTGGGCCTGGATGCCGCGGCAGTGATCGGACGCTGTGCTTATGTTCGCTGGGGCCCGAGCGCTTACCCGCACGCATGGCTGGAAATTCCGATGGACGGCAAGACGCTGATCTTCGATGCCCAAATTGAGAGCAATAACATCCAGAACGGCATCAGCAATGAGGAGTTTGGCGTGTTCAAGTCTACCTATGAAACCGCGCCGGCGAATTATATCAAAAATTAGGAGATCAAGCATGAAAAAGAGCAGTTGCATTTCCCTGACGCTTGCCTTGCTTTTGCTGACGGCCTGTACTGCAAAGGAGGCTGCGCCGGCACCGGTATCTGCCCCAGAGATTTCAGCGGCGGAGACTACAGTCTCCGGAGAGGATACGCCCTCTGCGGCGGAGCCGGAACCTGAATCCAAAGCGGAACCGAAATCAATATCGGAGTCTGTAGCGGAACCAATACCAGAGCCCGAACCCGAGTCAACACCGGAGCCGGCACCCATGTCTGAGCCGTCCGGCGACAGGCTGGAAAAGGCGCTGGCCTGCGTGGATCAGGACATCAGCGCGCTCTACGCCGCCATCGGAGAGCCGGAGAGCAGCCGCTATGAGTACTCCTGTTCCGGACCGGGCGACGATGGGGTCCTTTTTTACGATGGATTTTTGGTATTTACCTATAAGGAGAACGGTGTGGAAACTGTGGTGGACGCGGAGGCGGAATAATGAAGAAAGCAATCGGATACGCCGTCGTTCTGGCGCTGCTGCTGACCGGCTGCGGCGGATCGAAGGCGGCGGCGGACCCGGCCTTGAAAATCGGCGGGGTCACGATAGAGGATACCTTGTCGGCGGCGTCCGTACTCGACGTGCTGAATGGCCTTGGCGGGTCTTACGAATACGCGGAGGCCATCTCCTGCGTCTACGATGGAATGGACAAGACCTATACCTATGAAAACGCAGTGGTCTATACCTATCCGGACGGCGGCGTTGACAAGCTTATGGAGCTTTACTGCACCGGCGGTGATGTGCAGACTCCGGCGGGAATCGCCTTGGGCGACAGCCGCGATCAGGTGGTGGAAACCTACGGCGATGGCTACACCGAGGCGGGAACCGTTTTGTCCTATGAGAAGGAGACCGCCTCGCCGGACAATGAACCGGCATCCCTTTATTTTGAATTTACCGACGGCAAGGTGAGTGCGATTGGAATTATCTCGGAACACCGAAGCGAATAAAAAGGAAGCGACGAAAAGTATGAGGAAGAGGCCGGTTATCGTTGTGGGCGGCTGTATTGTTGCGGCGCTGGTTCTGGCTGGGCTGATGATTGCGCAGCAATTTCGGTCTAAGCTTTTCGTCCCGACGGGGCCGGTTACCGGCGTGGAAAGTCTGGACGAATCGGTTTTGGCCCTGTTACAGGAAATCTGTGACCCAAAGGCGTCCCAAGAAGAAAATATGGGGACGGTATATGATTGGCTTTGCGCGGAAATCAAGTACCGGCCGGGTACGGCGGACACCGCCGGCGGCTTTACGGATCAATTGGTGAATGAGCTGGCCGGGGAGACGCTGAACAAGCGCAAGGGCAACTGCGACGGCGAGGCTGCCTTGACGGCGGTGCTGCTGCGGCGGTTGGGCTGCGAGGCCGTTATCGTTACCGGCCAGTTTCTTCGGGAGGACGGCATGTGGGTGGACCACGCCTGGACGGCGGGCAAACTTCAAGATGGGAGGGTGTATCACTTTGACCCCCTTTATGGAAGTACCTTTGCCGGCAACCCCAGAGACTTTTTTATGCGGGAGAGCGAGGGGATGCGGGATACCCACCGCTTTGAAGAGATTAGAATGGATACAGATTCATAAAAAGAGGTTGTTGTTTTGTTTCTTTTAGAGGCCTTAAAAAAATACGCCGCTACGGACCGGACCGCCATCCGATACAGGGAAGATATGCTATCCTTCGCCGAACTGGACCGGCGTTCGGACGCGTTCGCCGCGTGGCTGCTCGATACCTTTGGCGATGACCGGACGCCCGTTATGATCTATGGGCATAAGGAGCTGGATATCCCGGCCTGCATGTTTGGCGCGCTCAAGGCGGGGCGGGGCTATGTGCCGGTGGACACCACATTTCCCCGGGAGCGGGCGGCGCAGATCGCGGAGGAGGTGCGGCCCCGTGTGATTGTGGACTTTTACCACATGGGCCTCGAAGCCGAAACGGTGCTGGACGACGCCGCCCTTGCGGAGATTTTCTCATCCGGCGGCGAGCCCGCTCGCGGCAATTGGATTGCGCCGGAGGAGGTGGCCTATATCCTCTTCACCTCCGGCTCGACCGGGCGGCCCAAAGGGGTGCAGGTGACGGCGGGTAATATCGCGTCCTTTGACCGGGGCGTCGCGCCATGGTTTGTGCTGCCGGAAGAGGGGGGTGTCTGCCTCAATGAGATTTCCTACTCCTTTGATGTCTCGGTCTGCGCCCTCTACTACGCCCTGAGCCGGGGTATGACCCTTTATACCGTTGACCGGGCGGCGCTGAACGATACCCCGGTCCTGTTTGCCACCCTGCGAGAGTCGGGCATCAGCCTTTGGGTTTCGACGCCCTCGCTGGGGGAGCTGTGCTTGCAGTCGGAACAGTTCCGCACGGCGCTGCTGCCCCGCGCGCAGAAATTTGTCTTTTGCGGCGAGGTTATGACCTGCAAGCTCGGGCGGCAGATGCTGGAACGTTTTCCCGGGGCGAAGGTGTATAATGCCTACGGCCCCACCGAGGCGACCGTCCTGGTTACCGCAGTGGAGGTGACCGAAGCGCTGTGTGCGGCCCGGGCGTCGCTGCCCATTGGCTATGGCTTTTCCAATCTGCGCTGTGAGATCGCCGACGTGGAGACCGGCAGGTACCTTCCGGACGGGAAGGAAGGAGAACTGCTGCTCCTGGGCGGCAGTGTCAGCCCCGGTTATTTAAATCGCCCGGAGTTGAACGAGCGGGTATTCTTTGAAGAAAATGGCGTTCGGGGTTATCGCACCGGCGACCTCTGCTATCGGGAGGCAGGCTTGCTCTATTATCTGGGCCGTCTGGACGGGCAGGTCAAGCTGAATGGCTTTCGGGTGGAGCTGGAGGATGTGGAGAGCAACCTGACCAAGGTTTCAAACATTGCGCGGGCGGCTGTCCTTCCGGTCTGCCAGGACGGCAAGGTGACGGGGCTGACCGCTTTTGTACTGCTGGAAAAGCCGGATGGACTGCCCTCGCTGAAACGCGCCAAGCAGATTAGGGAGGCTTTGGCGGGGACCTTACCAGCTTATATGATTCCCCGAAAGATTCTGGCGGTGGATTCCTTCCCCCTGAACACCAACGGGAAGGTCGATAAAAAGGCGCTGGCCGCAAGGCTGTGAAGGAGGGAACCCCATGACCCCATACGGCGGACTCGCCTTTTTCTGCGTCCTGACTGTCGTGCTGATTCCGGCGGCTGTGCTGGGGCTTTTGGGAAAGTCAACGCGGGGTTACGGTATACTTGCCACCGCCGCGCTGCTGCTGGCCGTGTTCGACTCCTGGACAGCCAGAGTGACCCTGCTGGCCTTTTGGGCGTTGGAAACCGGCCTGTGCTGCGGCTATGTCCGGCTTCAAAGGCGCTGCGGACAGCTCTGGCTACTGCTGGTTTTTCTCTCGCTGTCTATTGCGCCGCTGCTGGCGGTGAAGCTGGGCGGGCTGTTTCCGAGGCTGCGGCTGTTCTCATTGCTGGGAATTAGTTATATGAGCTTTCGGGCGGTACAGGTGTTGCTGGACTGCTATGACGGGCATTTGAAGTCGGTCAATCTGCTGGATTTCAGCTATTTCCTTCTGTTTGCCCCCAGCGTGTCCGCCGGGCCGCTGGACCGCTACCGCCGCTTTACGGAGGATTTGCATTCCGTTCCCGGGCGGGAAGCGTATGCCGTTTTGCTTCGGGACGGCGTGTGGAAGCTGGCGACCGGCGCGTTCTATAACTTCTGCCTGGGCAACCTGATCTGGAACCTCTGGATTGCGAGGCTGCCGGAAAGCGGATTTTTGCCGACGCTGAGCTATCTCTACGGATACACTCTATTCATGTTTTTCAATTTTGCCGGCTATAGCCGCATGGCGGTGGGGACGGCGTATCTGTTGGGGGTCCGGTTACCGGACAATTTTAACCGCCCCTTTCTGGCGGCTGACCTCAAAGATTTTTGGGCGCGGTGGCACATCTCCCTGTCCACTTGGCTGCGGGACTATGTCTACACCCGTTTCTGCATGACGGCCCTGCGGGGGAAATGGTTTCGGGGAAAACGTACCGCCTCCTATCTGGGGTATTTTCTCACGATGACCCTGATGGGAATTTGGCACGGCTTGAGTCTGCATTTCCTGATTTACGGTTGCTACCATGGCGTCCTGATGGGCGTGAACGAGGCGTTGGACACAAGATGGAAACGGTTCAAGAAACTGAAAAAGCGTCCCGTCCCACGGGTTATCATGGGGATTATCACCTGTCATCTGTTCGGGGTTGGCCTGCTGATCTTCTCGGGCCGTTTTTTTTGAAAGGAGCTTGCTATGATTGATACCATCATTGAGATTTTGAACGGCATTTGCGGCGCCGATGAGGGCGAGATTACACCGGATACGGAACTGTTTGAAGAGGGAATTTTGGATTCCTTTGGACTGGTGCAGCTGCTGGTGGAGTTGGAAAACCAGATGAAGGTCAAACTGGACCCGGCGGCGTTGGAGCGGGTCCAATTGAGCACCCCGGCCAAGATTGCCGCGTTGGCAGAGAAATGAAAAGGGGGATTGCCGCGCTGCTGACGCTGGCGGCGGTTCTGGCTGCACTGGCGGCGGTTCCGGTTTGCCTCCGGGCTTTCATGCCGGACTATGGCCCCGTACACGCCGGACAGTACGCCGGGGAGAAGACCACCAATGCGTGGTTGGTGTCGCGCGCGGCGCAGCAGGATAACAATTTGTTGATTTTTGGTTCCAGTGAGCTGAAAACAACCGACATCTGCTCCCATCCGTACAATTTTTTCGCCGGTTCCGGACTCAGCGTGGATTTGGTGGGACGGGGTTCCTGTCAGTCTATCATCCATGCGCTCAATGTCGGCGGACAGGGGGAGGAGCTGCGGGGCAAAAAAATCGTGCTCATTACCGCGCCGCAGTCCTATGTCGAGGGCGGGATTGCGCCCGATCTGTTTATGGCCAACTACTCTGAACGGCAGCTTTTGAATATTCTCGGCGATGGTGCCGTGCCGGAGACGGTCAAGGCTTACCTCGCAGGGCGTGTGCAGGCGCTGTTTGCCGCTTACGCGGACAATACCGGCTCCAATCCGGTGGCGCACAGCGCAGGGGATGTGGTAAGCCGCGCCTGGGCAAACGGTGCGCCCCGCTGGCCCTATGTCCCCTATGCCGCCCTGTCCGGGTGGCTGCTGGAGGCCAAGGACCTGGCCGGGGCTTGGAAATTGCTGTCGGAGCGCGACGGGGGCGAGTGGACCGGGTCGCCTGTGCTGGACTTTGATTGGACCGTCTGGGAGGAAAAAGCATCGGCCCAGGCGGCGGAGATGGTCACAAATAACGAGTTTTATATGCAGGATGGCTACTACAGCACGTACATCGGCGCAAAGCTGTCCCAACAGGCGGGAAAGGATGAGGCGCTAAGCTATGACGAGTCCCCGGAGTACGGCGACTTGTCCTGCCTGCTGGATTTATGCGCGCTGCGGGACATAGAGGTGCTGTTTGTCCATGTGCCAATGCACGGGAGCTGGAATGATTACACCGGCTTCTCCGCTGTGCGCCGGGAGCAGTATTACGAAAAGGTTCGGAATATCGCGGAAAATTATTCTAATGTGACGCTGTTGGACCTGACAGGATTCGAGTACGAACCCTATTTTCTTTGTGATACGATGCACTTGGGATGGAAGGGGTGGCTTGCCGTTGACCGGGCGATTGTGGAATTTTATCAACAGGGTTGAAACCGCCCTGCGGGAGATTTGGTATCTGCGGGCGCTCTGCTATGCGGGGATTGCCGCCGCCATCTTTCTGACCTGGCTCTTTACGGAGGGGCAGGGAATAGACTTTGTGTACAGCGAATTTTAGGAGGACAATATGAAAGGAATTTGGAAAAAAGGGGCCGCCACGGCGGCGGTGTTATTCACATTGCTGGCGCTGCCCCTGACGGCCTGCGGCAAGAAAACCGAGCCCCCCGCCACACCGGAGGAGCGGCTTGCGCTGGCCCAGGCGATGGCGGAGGAAAAGGCGGAGGTTGACGCCCTGATTGAGGCGATTGGCGAACCGGCGAGTACGACCTATGTTTCATCCTGCCTGGGGGATGGAGAGGACGGGCAGCTGGAGTACGAGGGCTTCACGGTCTATACCTATCGCGACGCGACCGGGAAGGAAGCCATACAGGACGTGTTGGCGACCGGCTGAGAAAGGATAGTCCAATGAAGCGCATACATATCTTATTGCCTCTGACGTTGTTGCTCTGCGTCCTGCTGGCGGCGGCAGTGTCGGCAAACGACGCCGTTTATGCTCTACTGGCCGAAGCGGACCTGCCCCAGCTTTTTGGCGAGACCACATTTAAGGCGGATGGCGTCGCGTATCAGCGCCTGCTGCTGCCCCGGTATCTTCTGGAACAATTCCCCGAGGAGGCAGACGCGCCCAAGCCCGGTGACAGGAGCCAGAAGGTGGAGGAGGTCAAGCGGGCCCTCTACTCCAACGATCTCTACCCCCACAACGAGCTGGTGACCTATACCCAGGTCCGTCCCGAGGTGGTACAGTATTTTGATGAACATCTGGCGCTGTTCCTGCAAACCCTCTATCAGTTTTGCGGTTTGCCCGACAAGGAGCCGCAGCTGGACGGCTTGACACTGTATTTGTTGGACAAACTGCCCGCGATCAGCGCGGAGATGCGTAATGATATTGAAATTGTCTACAAGTATAACATGGTTAAAAACGACACCAAGGGCACCATCAATCGCGACGGCACTGCGGACAAGCTCTATTATTTCGCCCAGACCGACCCGGATTGGGCGGAGGAAATTTTTGAGTTTGAGGGCAACGGCGCGACGCTGAAGGACCGCGGCTGCGGCTGCGCCTGCGCCGCCATGGTGTTCTCTACCTACCATATGGTGGAGATTACCCCCCGCTGGATGCGCACCTACGCGCTTGAGGGAAACTGGCCGGTCAGCTACGGCCTGCCAAACGAGTATTTTGAGGGCATCGCCAAAAAATACACCAACCTGGAAAAGGAACGCTATGGTACGGTGCTGGAGTCTCCGGTGATTGTTCCCAAGAATCAACTGGACATGGAACAGCTGGCCGATCAGATTGGCAACAAGGGCTATATGGGCATCATCCATGTAGTGGCCGGCGCGTTTACAAGTCATGAGCACTATATGGTTCTGGCCGACTATGAGGTGATCGACGGAGAGGGATATTTCCTGGTGGCCGACCCCTATGTCCAACCCAGCCGTTACCGGGATACCGACCAGATGCGGGACGTTCCGGGCGATAACCAGGGATTGGTCTATGCCAAATCGTCGCTGCTCTATCGGGACTGCAAATCGTTCATTCTGTTTCAGCAGGACCGGAACGCTTTCCCGCAGCTGCACAAGGCGGCCGCTCCCGAGCGAATTGACCGGGCAGGGAAGGAGGCGGCGTAATGGGGGAAAAAAGAACAACGTTCTATGTAGTGATGATCCTGGTTCTGGCATTGATGCTGGGAAGCGCGGTCTTTCTGCTGTGGCTGCTGTTCTATACGCCAAAGGAGGACGTTTTGCCGCCCAGCCAGGAGCAGTTGGAAGCGGAGACAACCGAGCCGGCGGAGACAGAATTGCCCAAATTGCCTGACCGGGAGGCCTATCAGCCACCGGAGCCACTCCCCGAAGACGCGGAAGAGGCCGGTCCAAGTCCGGAAGAACATCTCTATGGAACGCTTCGGCTGTCCTACGATAAGAACGCCCTGGTTAGTGAAACGGAGAGCCCCAAGACCCGGGTCACATTGCTGACCAAGGAGGGAGAAGCCTTGCCCCGGCTGGACGCGCAGGTTTTGGACGGGTCGGGGCTGGGCGATTCAGAGCAAATCCGTTTGGCGGTAGGGCTTTTACAGGCCTACTATACCGACCCGCCTGCGACGGAAGCTGTAACGGTCGGCCCTGACCCGGATTTGGAGTCGGGCTATGTCTTGGAAGCTCCGGCGGTAGGGGATACGCCTGCCATGGAGGCGCGGGTCCGTTTTCTGCCTACAGGTGCGAAGCTGTGGTATGTGGTGCTGCTCTCGCCGAAGGAGACCGCGCCCGGCGACGCGTTGGCCGCCGTCTATGAGGGGGCTGCAATCGCTTAACGACGACAAAGAAAGAGAGAGCGTATGAAACGACAGCTTTTGGCGGCGTTTTTGCTGGCAGGTATTTTGTCCGGCTGCGCGTCCCAAGCAACTGAAAAGGCCTGCAAGCCGTCCGAGACAGAGCCGGACAAGCTGGTAACTCTGGTACCAGAGCCGGAAAAGTTTGTCTCCGCCGCAGATTCTGAACCGAAACCTTCGCCTGCGCCATTGCCAGAGCCGGAATCTGAGCCCGAGCCCGAGCCGGCACCAGTACCGGAACCGGAACCCGAGCTGGTTGAGCCGCAGCTTTCCATGGAGACGGATGGGCTGTACTACATACAAGAAGATGGAACCCATTTGACCGACGGCAATGTCGACCGGCTTTTCTTCGGTCCCGACGGCCGCTATACCTGCGGGGACGTCGAATTGGACGAGCAGGTCTGGAATCTGCTGGACGAAATGACTTCCGGCCCGGAGGCCGCGCAGGAGACAAGGCTCCGAGAGATTTACGACTATATCAGCGGACCGTCCTTTGGCTACCTTGGCGTGGCCCACTATCCCGCTGGAAGCGACGACTGGGTCAACGAGGCGGCGGCCTTTATCTTGAAAAACGGAAAGAGCAACTGTTATGGCTTTGCGGCGCTGTTCTGCCTGTGCGCAAGGCAGCTGGGCTATCAGGCTTATGTTGTGGCGGGACATGAATACAGCGTCACCAACGAGCACGCCTGGGTGATGATCGACTGGGAGGACGGACAGAGCTATCTTTTCGACCCGCAACTGGACAATAAATTTCCACAATACGACACCTTTCGGGAGACGACAGAGGACGGCGTGTACTACGACGGACACGCCTACTACTTCCCGTAAATCTTGAGACAGGAGGCCGATACATGGCATTTCAAATCTTGCGCGGCGATGTCACCCGGATGGAGGTGGACGCCATTGTCAACGCGGCCAATTCCACGCTGCTGGGCGGCGGCGGAGTGGACGGCTGCATCCATCGGGCTGCGGGGCCGGAGCTCCTCGCGGAGTGCCGGACGCTGGGCGGCTGTTCCACCGGGGAGGCCAAGCTGACCGGCGCGTACAATCTGCCCTGCAAATATGTCATCCATACCGTCGGCCCGATTTGGAATGGCGGCGGCCACGGCGAACGTGAGCTGCTTGCCGCCTGCTACCGCAACTGCCTGCGGATTGCGAAAGAAAAGGGCTGCCGCTCTTTGGCTTTCCCATTGATTTCAGCCGGGATTTTTGGCTATCCAAAAGATCAGGCCAGGGAGGTGGCGGAGGAGACTATTCAAGAGTTCCTGCGCGGCAATGAGATGAAAGTCTTCCTGGTCCTTTTTGACCGAAGCGGGATAAACCGGCAATAAAAATAGGGGCTGCCTCTCTGACGGCGTGGAATCACGCCGTTGTGAGACAGCCCCCATCATTTTAGAGAGCGCTATTCCTCTCCGGGCTGGCGGAGCTTTTCTGCGGAATAAAGGAGTTTTGCTGCCTCGCGGCGCGTGACAGGCGCGTCGCAGGAGGAGAAGTCCAGTTCCACGCCGGCGCTGCTCAGAGCGCTGACCGCCGTCTCCGCCCAGGCGGGGACTGTGGACTCATCCGGGAACGCGGCGGCGTCCTTGACGTCGGGCAGGCGAAGGATGTTGCGGAGAATCACCGCAGCTTCCGCGCCGGTCAGGTTGGCGGCGGGACGGAAGACCAGGCCATGCTCCGAGCTTGCGCCGGAGATCACGCCGGAGCGGAGCGCGGAGACAATATAGGGCCGCATCCAGCTCGGGGTTTCCGCTTCATCGGCGAAGCCAGAGGCCATCTCGGCGTCGTCAGGCTCCATGCCGGTGAGCTTGGCGGCCATTGCAAGAAATTCTCCGCGTGTCACAGGCTTATCCGGGCAGAAGCAGGGAACGCCCGCGATCAATTCACCAGAAAAGATACCCTGGCCGTGGAGCCAGAGCGCCTCAAACTGGTCGGGGTCTCCCGACATGTCGCCATAGCGCAGCTTGTCGGCCGGCTTGAGGATTTCAATCTGAATGGTGGCTTCGTTAGAGACGTTTCCGGCGGGATCGGTGGCGGTGAAGGTAAAGGAATCCTTACCCACCTTGTTTTTAGCCGGGGTATAGGTGTAGGTTCCATCTGGATTGAGCTCGACGGTTCCGCGCTTCGGAGCGGAGCTCAGCGTGTACTGTAGGGCTTTGCCTTCCGGGTCTGAGGCCTCTAAAACGCCGGAGTTGGGGATGTTCTTGTAGGTTTCCAGGGTGCCGTCCTTGGCGGCGGGAGCCTCGTCTTTGCCGGAGGCGATCCGGAGCTTCAGGGTCTGGGCCGCGCCGACGCCTGCGTCGGTGACGGGCAGATAACCGATTACGGCTTCGCTGGCCTCTTTGCAGACAGGGGTAAACTGGAGTGTTGCCAAGGCGTCGGCGCAGAGGGCGTCGCCGGGCAGGACAATTCGCCCGCCGCACCGCAGCGAGCCGATGCTGGCCGGGGGAGTCTCGGTGACGAAAATACCGGTCAGTTGGGTGTCCGCGTCGCAGAAATCCGCGCCGGAGAAGCGGTAGTCGGCGCTGCAAAGCGCTTCTCGCTCCGCAGCGGCGGCGGCGGTGGCGAGAAGGCCGAGCGCCGCAAGGGTTGTGGCCAGACGCGCGCAGCGCCTGAGTTTTGGCGTATTTGCTGACAAGGGAAATACCTCCTTTGGATTTTGTCGGAGGTATTGTTTGCTATTTCCTGTGAAATATTCTAGCTCCGCCGTTCTTTTTCGCAAAGGCCGGGACGCGCTGCTGGCCTTGGATTTTTCAGCGGCGCGTCCCGATAGACTATATGGAATTTAGTTTGTGAACCACTGGGTCCAGTAGCCGCCGTTGGAGACATAGCCAACGCCGATCTGATTGAATCTTGCGTCAAGAATGTTGGCCCGGTGGCTGGGGGAGTTCATCCAGGCGTTGACCACTGCCTCGGCGCTGGAAAATCCCATGGCGATGTTCTCGCCGGCGGAACCATAAGTAATGCCCAGAGAGCGCATCATGTCAAAGGGCGAACCGTAGGTGGGACTGTTATGGTCAAAGTAGCGGTTCTTTTGCAGATCCTGCGACTTGAGCCGGGCGCCGTCGGAGAGCTTTGTGCTCAGGGTCAGCGCGCCCAAGCCATAGGCTGCCCGCTTCTGGTTCACCAGCTCAACGACCTGACGCTCCAGCGAAGAGACCGAACCGCCCGGGTTGGTCGTAGGGGGAACAGTGGGCGTCGTCGGCTTGGATGGGGGCGTGGGCACGGACGGGTCCGACGGCTCCGACGGGGTTGAGGGGGTTGACGGTGTAGAAGGGGTGGACGGTTTGTCGGTTCCGAAGGGGTCGGATGCCTTGACGACGTTGGTTTTGGGCTGCCAGGTCATGACCGGTGGCCAGCCTCGGTACCAGCTGTTGGCCGCCGAAGCCGGCACGGCGATGGACGCGGCGACCATTGTCGCCAGGATCAGGGTGGAAAGTTGTCTGAGTTTTCTTTTCATGGTAAGCACCTCCTGTCACTACTGTAACAAAAAAATACAGAAAGTTACAAGACATAAAAAACGCCAGGACAGGAAAAAACAGGGCTAAACCCTTGAGATAACGGGAAAAATACGCTATAATGGAAAAAAGAACAAGGGACCGGAGGGAATTAAACCAGGTTTTGCTGCATGGATTTTTGGGTTTGCAGGTTGCTTGAAGACCAATTTTAACAATTTTGTAACCAATTTTACAAGAAGGGAGAACGCTTGTCCGCATTTTACCACTCCTTATTGTGCCGGCAGCGCGGCGGACGGCAAAGTGATTGCGATGGAACAACAGGGGTTTATCCATAACATGATGGACGTCAAGGTCCTGATTCTTTATACAATGGCCCGTGTGGACTGCCCGGCGGACGTCCAGCAAATCTACGAGCTCTGTTATCAGGACGACTGCTTGAGTTATTTTGACCTCCGGGAGGCGCTGCCACAGATGGTGGAGTCCGGCCACCTGGTATTTGGGGAGGGCGGGAAGTATACCATTACAGAGAAGGGCCGGGATGCCGGCGCGGTGCTGGAGGACTCGCTGGCCGTGCCGGTAGCCCGGCGGGTGCAGGAGGCGGTGGCGAGGTTTAACAGCCAGGCGCAGCGGGATAGCCGAATCCACACGGCGGTTCAGACATCCGGCGAGCGTTTTTCGGCGTCCATGGAGTTGGACGGCGAGAAGGGGAGCATTATGCGGCTGGAGCTTATGGCTCCGTCCGCGCCCCAGGCGAGGCGGCTGGCCTTGGCACTCCGAAACTGCGCGGAGGGAATCTATCAGACGGTCATGCAAATGCTCTTGGAAGAGATTGAGAAGAAGAAAAAAGAATAAGCCGGTATTGTATTGCAAAAATAGAATATTGTGGTATAATGAAAACAGAGACAACCTACGGTCTGCGGCGTTATGAAAGAGAGTGCGCCGCGCCTCCCTAATGATGAAAGGAGCGTTGCAACATGAAGATTCAGTTTCTGGAAAAAAAGTTAAATCTGCCCGGCAACGTGCGTGCATACGCGGAAAAGAAGGTCACCAAGCTGGAGCGTTATTTCCGCGAGGACGCCGAGGCGCTGGTCGCGTTCAGCGTGGAGAAGAACCGTAATATTGTGGAGCTGACGGTCCACGCGGCCAATACCTTCTTCCGTGCCAGCGAGAGCACATCTGATATGTTTGCGTCCATCGACGCTGCGGTGGCGACAATCGAGGGCCAGATTCGCAAGAACAAGACCCGTCTGGCGCGCCGTATCCGGCAGGACGCTTTCGTCCGTACCCCCGAGACCGTATCCTCCTTTGCGCCCGAGGACCCGGAGGAGGAGGAATTCCCGCTCATTCGGACCAAGCAGTTCCCCATGAAGCCCATGACCCGCGACGAGGCGATTCTTCAGATGAATCTGCTGGAGCATAATTTCTTCGCGTTCCGCGACGAGGACGCCAACGGCGCCTTCGCAGTGGTATACCGCCGTCACAGCGGCGGCTATGGCATCATCGAGGATATGGGCTGAGTTTCTGCCGATTTTGGCCGATTTCCCCCTTTCTCGAAACAATACAAAATAGTTTGAAAACGCGGCGGCCCCCTTCCCAGGGGCCGCCGCGCCGCAGTTTCAAAAAAAATCGCGAATTTTGAAAAAAGGCCTTGACATTTGCATCCACATCTGTTATTATATCGGAGCGCTGAGGGACAGCGGCCCGCCGGAAGGCGGGGCTGAGAAAAAGGACCGAAAAAAATAAAAAAAGTTCTTGACAAAGCCGAGC
>JAAWHG010000036.1 GCA_022795735.1 Oscillospiraceae bacterium | reverse complement strand
CCGTGGCGGACAGCGGACTGGCTGGACGGCATGCGCCGTTCCGAATGAGCGAACGAGGCGGTTCGCCCACGTGAAAACGCGGGCGTGCCGCCTTTTCCGCATGCGCACGGCAAATTTCAGTCCGGCGCTTGACAAAGCACAGATGCCGTGCTATACTACTCCATAGAATATCGACAACAAGAGCGATGAGGGAATTATGCCCCGGACGGAGCGCTTCAGAGAGCCGGCGGTTGCTGTGAGCCGGTGCCGAGGTCCGACGGCAGTCTGCTTCCTGAGCTGCGCGCCTGAACGGATTTCCCATTAGGGCGCGACGGACGCCCCGTTACCGGCAGAGCGCTTGTTAGAGCGCGGAGAGTGATCGTCGATCCTGTTTTCAGGATGCGATAATCAGGGTGGTACCGCGAGTTTTCGTCCCTGAAGCCGAACGGCTTCGGGTTTTTTTATTATTGCGGCCCCAACCCTGCGGACTATTTCAAGGAGAATCATGCCTATGCAGATGACCGGCGCGAAAATACTGATGGAATGCCTGCGGGAGCAGGACGTGGATACCGTCTTCGGCTATCCCGGCGGCACCATTCTCAACGTCTACCATGAGCTGGAAACCTATTCCGGCGTCATCCGCCATATTTTAACCGCCCATGAGCAGGGCGCGGCCCACGCCGCTGACGGCTACGCCCGCTCCACCGGCAAGGTTGGCGTCTGCTTCGCCACCTCCGGCCCCGGCGCGACCAATCTGGTCACCGGCATCGCCACCGCCTACATGGATTCCTCCCCCGTCGTCTTCGTCACCTGCAACGTCGGCGAAAACCTCATCGGCAAGGACTCCTTTCAGGAGGTGGACATCACCGGCATTTCCATGCCCATCACCAAATGCAACTTCCAGGTCCACCGCGCCGCCGACATGGCCGACGTGGTGCGCGAGGCTTTCGCCCTGGCGCGGGGCGGCCGTCCGGGACCGGTGCTCATCGACATCGTCAAGGACGCCACCGCCGGCAGCGCCGAATACGAGTTCCTCCCCCGGGACAAGCACGCCGCCTCCGGCCGCCTGGGCGCGCTGTTAAAACGCGCCACCCACGCCCTCAAGGCGCGCGAGCCCGACAGCGGCGACATCGACATCCTGGCCGATATGATCCGCGCCTCCCGAAAGCCCCTTCTCATCTGCGGCGGCGGCGTGGTGCGCGGGCGGGCCCAGGCGGAATTTACCCGCCTGGCCGAAAAAATCGACGCCCCCGTCGCCCTGACCATGATGGGCGCGGGCGGCTTCCGGGGCCGCAACCCGCTTGCGGCCGGCCTCATCGGCATGCACGGCACCCAGGCGTCCAACATGGCCTGCGACAGCTGCGATCTGCTGGTCGCCGTCGGCTGCCGTTTTTCCGACCGGGTGGCCCTCGACCCCAAAACCTTTGCCGAGCAGGCCAAGATCGTGCAGATTGACATCGACCGGGCCGAGATCAACAAAAACGTCCGCACCGACCACCACATCGTCGGCGACGCCAAGCAGGTCCTCCATCTGCTCGACCAGCGGCTGGAGCCGATGACCCACCAGGAGTGGAAGGATTACGTCTTCTCCTTTAAAATTGAGACCGAGTACGACGAGGGCGGCGACCGCCTCACCCCCAAGCAGATCAACGACGTCATTGCCCGCGTCTGCCCGCAGGACACCATCGTCGCCACCGACGTGGGCCAGCACCAGATGTGGGTCACCCAGCACTTTCACTACGACTACCCCGGCCAGCTCATCACCTCCGGCGGCTTCGGCACCATGGGCTTCGGCCTCGGGGCGGCCATCGGCGCGAAGATCGGCAACCCGGCCAAAACCGTCCTCCACGTCACCGGCGACGGCTCCTTCCGCATGAACTGCAACGAGCTCGCCACCGAGGAGTACTACCGTCTGCCCATCATCACCGTCATCTATAATAACTCCACCCTCGGCATGGTGCGCCAGTGGCAGACCCTGATTTATGACAAACGCTACGCCCAGACCACCCTGGACCGCGGCCCCGACTTTGTCAAGCTGGCCCGCGCCTACGGCCTTGAGGGCCGCCGGGTGAGCAGCGTCGCCGAGATGGAGGACGCCCTCCGCGAAGCCCTGTCCTGCGGGCACGGCTACATCCTCGACTGCGTCATCAGTCAGGACGAGATGGTCCGCCCCATGGTGCCCGGCGGCAAGCGTATCACCCATTTCATCGTCGATCAATAGGAGGTAGGGACATGAACAACGTAACGCGCCAGTCCCTTTCCGTGCTGGTGGACAACGAGGCCGGCGTTCTCTCCCTGGTCACCCGCATGTTTTCCCGCAAGGGCTATAATATTGAGTCCCTCGCCGTCGGCACCACCGACGATCCCGCCGTCAGCCGCATCACCATTGAAATCATGGCCGACGACGACCATACCGCCCTGCTGTGCAATCAGCTCCGCAAGCTCCTGGCGGTCCACTCGGTAAAGCTGCTCAACCCCAAAAATTCCCTGCGCCGGGAGCTCATCTTGCTTAAGGTCCAAACCCCAACCAGCGAGATCTGCAACCGCATGATTCAAATCGTCAACATCTTCCGCGCCTCGGTGGTGGACCTCTCGCCCACCACCATGACCATCGCCATGATCGGCGAGGAGTCCAAGGCGGAGGCGATGGAGGCGCTGGTCAAAGAGTTCGGCATCCTCGAGCTGGTGCGCACCGGAATGGTAGCGCTGGAGCGGGGCGCAGATACAATTTATGAAGCAACCAAGGAAAAAGGAGAGTTTGACTATGGCAAACATGTATTATGAAAAAGACTGCGACCTGGGCAAGCTGGACGGCAAGACCATCGCGATCATCGGCTACGGCTCCCAGGGCCACGCCCACGCCCTCAACCTGCGCGACTCCGGCTGCAACGTAATCGTCGGCCTCCGCAAAGGCGGCAAATCCTGGCCCGTCGCCGAGAAAGACGGCTTCTCCGTCATGGAGGTCCCCGAGGCCACCAAAAAGGCCGACGTCATCATGATTCTCATCAACGACGAGCTCCAGGCCGATATGTATAAAAAGGACATCGCCCCCAACCTGACCGAGGGCAAAGCCATCGCCTTTGCCCACGGCTTCAACATCCGCTTCCAGCTCATTCAGCCCCCCCAGGGCGTAGACGTGTTCATGGCCGCCCCCAAGGGCCCCGGCCACACCGTCCGCTCCCAGTACACGGCGGGCAAGGGCGTCCCCTGCCTCATCGCCGTCGAGCAGGACGCCACCGGCAAGTGCAAGGACATCGCCCTCGCCTACCTGGCCGGCATCGGCGGCGCCCGCGCCGGCATCATGGAGACCACCATGCACGAGGAGGCCGAAACCGACCTCTTTGGCGAGCAGGCCGTCATCTGCGGCGGCGTGGTGGACCTGATGCGCTGCGGCTTTGAAACCCTGGTCGAGGCCGGCTATGAGCCGGAGAACGCCTACTTCGAGTGCATCCACGAGATGAAGCTCATCGTGGACCTCATCAACAAGGGCGGCGTGGCGGCCATGAACTACTCCATCTCCGACACCGCCGAGTACGGTGAATACGTCTCCGGCCCCCGCGTCCTGCCCTACGAGGAGACCAAGAAGAACATGAAGGCGGTCCTGCAAGACATCCAGGACGGTGTGTTCGCCGGCAAATGGATTGCCGAGAATAAAAATGGCCGCACCTTCTTCAACTCCAAGCGGGCCGCCCTCGCCAAGCATCCGATGGAGCAGGTGGGCAAGCGCCTGCGCGAGCAGATGCTGTGGAAGAACGACGCCGACCTGGACACCGCTTCCAACTGACAGGCCGCCCCATGCGCAGCGACAACGCGAAAAAGGGCGTGGAGCGCGCCCCCAACCGAAGTCTATACTATGCCCTCGGTCTGACCGCCGAAGAGCTCTCCCGTCCCCTGGTGGGCGTAGTCAGCTCCTTTAACGAGATCGTCCCCGGACACCGGGAGCTTGACCGCGTCGCCGAGGCGGTCAAGGCCGGCATCCGGATGGCGGGGGGCACCCCCATTGAGTTTCCCGCCATCGCCGTCTGCGACGGCATCGCCATGGGCCATGTCGGCATGAAATACTCCTTGGTCACCCGCGACCTCATCGCCGACGCCACCGAGTGCATGGCCATCGCCCACCAGTTTGACGGGCTGGTCATGATTCCCAACTGTGACAAAAACGTCCCCGGCCTCCTCATGGCGGCGGCCCGGGTCAACATCCCCACCATCTTCTGCTCCGGCGGCCCCATGCTGGCCGGACACCTCAACGACGGCCGGCGCACCTGCCTGAGCCATATGTTCGAGGCGGTGGGGGCCTATAAGGCGGGCACCCTGGACGAACAAGGCGTGCTGGACTACGAGGAAAACGCCTGCCCCACCTGCGGCTCCTGTTCCGGCATGTACACCGCCAACTCCATGAACTGCCTTTGCGAGGCCATCGGCATGGCCCTCCCCGGCAACGGAACCATTCCCGCCGTCCATGCGGCGCGGCTACGTCTGGCCAAGCGGACCGGCATGCAGATCATGACCCTGATTGAACAGGACATCAAGCCCCGGGACATCATGACCGCCGCCGCCTTCCACAACGCCGAGACCGCCGACATGGCCCTCGGCTGCTCCACCAACACCATGCTCCACCTCCCCGCCATCGCCCACGAGGCGGGGGTGGACATCGACCTGGACGGGGCCAACACCATCAGCGCCAGCACCCCCAACCTCTGCCACCTCGCCCCTGCGGGCGACACCTTTATGGAAGACCTGGACCGGGCGGGCGGCGTCATGGCGGTGCTCAAGGAGCTGACCAAGCGGGACCTTCTCGACCTCTCGGTCATGACCTGCACCGGCAAGCCCCTCGGTGAAACTCTGGCGAACGCCGTCAACCGCGACCCGGAAATCATCCGCCCCCTGGAAAACCCCTACTCGCCCACCGGCGGCATCGCCGTCCTCAAGGGCAACCTCGCCCCCGACGGCTGCGTCGTCAAGCAGTCCGCCGTCGCCCCCGAGATGTTGGTACACGAGGGACCGGCGCGGGTGTTCGGCAGCGAGGAGGCGGCCATCGCGGCCATCTATGACAAGAAAATCCACCCCGGCGACGTGGTGGTCATCCGCTACGAGGGCCCCAAGGGCGGTCCCGGCATGCGCGAGATGCTCAACCCCACGTCGGCTATCGCTGGCATGGGCCTGGACAAGGATGTCGCCCTGATTACCGACGGGCGCTTCTCGGGCGCGACCCGGGGCGCTTCCATCGGGCACGTCAGTCCCGAGGCGGCGTCGGGCGGGACCATCGGATTGGTGGAGGAGGGCGACCGCGTCGCCATCGACATCCCCAACCGTTCCATCACCCTGAAGGTGCCCGAGGAAACCCTCGCCGCGCGGCGCGCCCAGTGGGTCCGCCCCGAGCCGAAGATCAAAACCGGCTATCTGGCCCGGTACGCCAAACTGGTATCCTCAGCCGACAAGGGCGCGATTTTGAACATTTGACAGCGTTCCCCGCCCCCCTTCTGGGGACAGGCGGGGAAACGCAGGATAGAGGGAAGAGCTACATGAGAAAAATTAAAATTTTCGACACCACCCTCCGCGACGGCGAGCAGTCCCCCGGATGCAGCATGAACCTTGCCGAGAAGCTCAAGGTCGCCGCCTGCCTGGAAAAGCTCCGGGTGGACGTCATCGAGGCCGGCTTCGCCATCGCCTCCCCCGGCGACTTTGCGTCGGTGGAGGCCATCTCCAAAGCGGTCAAGGACTGCACCGTCGCCTCCCTGGCCCGCGCCACCAAGGGCGATATCGACTGCGCCTGGAGCGCCGTCCGGCAGGCCGCCGACCCCCGCATTCACCTCTTCATCGCCACCAGCCCGCTCCACATGGAGTATAAGCTCAAGATGAAGCCGGAGGATGTGCTGACCCAGATCACCGAGATGACCGCCTACGCCAAGCAATACGTCTCCAACGTCGAGTTCTCCGCCGAGGACGCCACCCGGAGCGACCCGGAATTTCTGGCCCAGGCGGTGCGCAACGCCATTGCCGCCGGCGCGACGGTGGTCAACATCCCCGACACCGTCGGGTATACCACCCCCGCCGAAATGCGCGCCCTCATTGAATACCTGGTGCGTGAAGTCCCCGAGACGGCGGGCATCGAGTTATCCCTCCACTGCCACAACGACCTGGGTATGGCCACCGCCAACTCCCTCGCCGGCATCCTGGGTGGCGCGACCCAGGTGGAATGCACCGTCAACGGCCTCGGCGAGCGTTCGGGCAACACCTCCATGGAAGAGGTGGTCATGGCCCTGCGCACCCGCGCCGACATCTATGAATGCGAGACCCGCATTGAAACCACCCAAATCTACCGGGCCAGCAAGACGGTCTATGACATCATCGGCCAGACCGCCCCCCTCAACAAGCCCATCGTGGGCAAAAACGCCTTCCTGCACGAGAGCGGCATTCACCAGCACGGCGTTCTCGCCAACAAGAAGACCTATGAAATCCTGACCCCCGAGTCGGTGGGCATCCGGGTGGAAAACCTCGTCCTGGGCAAGCACTCGGGCAAACACGCCTTTGAGGCCCACCTGAAGGAGCTGGGCTACGAGCTGACCCAGGATGAGCTGCTCCGCTGCTTCACCGAATTCAAAGCCCTCTGCGACAAAAAGAAGACCATCAACGACGCCGACCTCGAGGCGCTGGTCTCCCACAACACCCGCGCCGAGGAGACCGAGGAGCGTTACAAGCTGGACTGGTTCGCGGTGCACACCACCAACTTCACCACCGCGACGGCCACCATCTGCCTCCGACGTGGCGAGGAGACCCTTCAGGCGGTCAGCCTGGGCGACGGCCCCATCGACGCCGCCTTCCAGGCGGTGGACGACATTGTCAAGCCGGTGGAGCACGCCTTTGCCACCTTCACCATACAGTCCATCTCCGAGGGCAAGGACACCCTGGGCGACATCAACCTCAAGCTGTCCGCCCTGGGCCGGACCTTCCGCGGGCACGGCCTCTCCACCGACATTATTGAGGCCAGTATCCTGGCCTATGTCGAGGCCATCAACCGGCTCTGCGCCTACCAGAACAAACAGGAGGGCTAGACCATGTCCATGACTATGACCCAAAAGATTTTGGCCGCCCACGCCGGGAAGGAGACCGTCCAGGTGGGCGAGCTCATCGAAGCCCGGCTGGACCTGGTCCTGGGCAACGACATCACGACCCCCGTCGCCATCACCGAGTTTGAAAAAGCCGGCTTCACCCAGGTCTTCGACCGGGACCATATCGCCATCGTCCTCGACCACTACACCCCCTGTAAGGACATCAAATCCGCCCAGCTGTGCAAGCAGGCCCGGGCGTTTGCCAAAAAGCATCAAATCACCCACTTTTACGACGTGGGCCAGGTGGGTGTGGAGCACGCCCTCATCCCGGAAAAGGGCCTGGCCGCCCCCGGCGAGCTCATCATCGGGGCCGACTCCCACACCTGCACCTACGGCGCGCTGGGGGCGGTGTCCACCGGCATCGGCTCCACCGACATGGCCGCCGGAATGGCGACCGGCCTCTGCTGGTTCCGCGTCCCCTCCGCGATCCAGGTAACCCTGCGCGGCAGCCTGCGCCCCATGGTCTCGGGCAAGGACGTCATCCTCCATCTCATTGGCCAGATCGGCGTGGACGGAGCCCTCTACCAATCGCTGGAGTTCTGCGGCGAAGGGGTGGCCTCCCTCGACATGGACGACCGCTTCACCATCTCCAACATGGCCATTGAGGCCGGCGCCAAGAACGGCATCTTCCCGGTGGACGAAAAAACCCGGGAATACGTCTCCGGCCGGGCCGCCCGCGAATGGACCGCCTACGAAGCCGACCCCGACGCGGTGTACGAGCGGGAGGTTGTCATCGACCTCGACGCCCTCGAGCCCACCGTCGCCCTCCCCCACCTGCCCGAGAACACCAAGCCGGTGTCCGAGGCGGCGGGGATGCCCATTGACCAGGTCATCATCGGCTCCTGCACCAACGGACGCATCAGCGACCTGCGGGCCGCCGCCGCCATTCTCAAGGGGCGGACGGTTGCGCCGGGGATACGCTGCATTGTCCTGCCCGCCACCCAGGAGATTTACCTGCAAGCCATGCGGGAAGGGCTTCTGGAAATATTTGTAAATTCCGGATGCGCCGTCTCCGCCCCCACCTGCGGCCCCTGCCTGGGCGGACATATGGGGGTCATGGCGGAGGGCGAGCGGGCGGTGTCCACCACCAACCGCAACTTTGTCGGACGGATGGGGCATGTGAGCTCGGAAATCATTCTCGCCTCCCCCGCCGTGGCCGCCGCGTCCGCCGTCAAGGGCTGCGTGGCCGACCCGCGCGAGCTGTAAGGAGGGTATCAACATGAAGGTTTATAAATACGGCGCGAACGTGGACACCGACGTCATCATTCCGGCGCGCCATCTCAACGACCCCTCCCCTGCGGCCCTGGCCTCCCATTGCATGGAAGACCTGGACCCCAACTTCGCCTCCACGGTGGAGGCGGGGGACATCATCGTGGCCGGCCCCAACTTCGGCTGCGGCTCCAGCCGGGAGCACGCCCCCCTCGCGATCCAATCCTGCGGCGTCCGGTGCGTCATCGCGCCGTCCTTCGCCCGGATTTTCTACCGCAACGCCATCAACATCGGCCTCCCCATCGTGGAGTGCGCCGAAGCGGCGGCGGAGATCAACGCCGGGGACGAGGTGGCCGTTGACTTCGCCTCGGGAACCATCACCGACCAGACCACCGGCAAGACCTACCACGCCGCTCCCTTCCCGGAATTTATCGAAGGCATTATCCAAAGCGGCGGGCTGCTCCAATCGCTCAAGGCCAGGGGGGTTGCGAAATGAATTATAAGATTGCGTTAATCCGTGGCGACGGCATCGGCCCCGAGGTGGTGGGCGCGGCGGCGCGGGTCATCGAGGCGGTGGGGCGTAAGTTCAACCACACCTTCGACTTCACCGACGTGCTCATGGGCGGCTGCGCCATCGACGAGACCGGCAAATCCTATCCCGACGGCACCGCTGCAACCTGTCGGGGTTGCAATGCCGTCCTGCTGGGCGCGGTGGGCGGCCCCAAATGGGGACATTCCACCGATCCCGACAAGCGGCCCGAGACCGCCCTGCTCTCCATCCGCAAGGACCTGGGGCTCTACGCCAACCTCCGTCCCGCCGTTCTCCGTCCCGCCATGGCGTCGGCCTGCCCGTTGAAGAACGACAAGGACATCGACCTGCTGATTGTCCGCGAGCTGACCGGCGGCGTCTACTTCGGCAAGCGGGACCGCTACATGACCGAGGATCGGGGCGAGGAAGCCAGTGATTTAATGGCCTACTCGGTCCAGGAGATTGAGCGCATTGGCCGGCGCGCCTTTGAACTGGCCCGACTGCGCAGCAAACGTGTAACGTCGGTGGACAAGGCCAACGTACTGGAGACCTCCCGTCTCTGGCGGGAAGTCATGCACCGCCTGGTCGGAGAGTATAGCGACGTGACCTACGAGGACGTGCTGGTGGACAGCATGGCGATGCAGCTTGTCCGCGACCCGGGCCGGTTCGACGTGGTGGTCACCGAAAACATGTTCGGCGACATTCTCTCCGACGAAGCGTCGCAGATCACCGGCTCCATCGGCCTCCTGCCCTCGGCCTCCATCGGCGACGGGGCCCCCGGCCTCTACGAGCCCATCCACGGCTCCGCGCCCGACATCGCCGGGCAGGACAAGGCCAATCCCATCGCCACCATTCTGTCGGCGGCGATGATGTTCCGCTACTCCCTCGACCTGGCGCAGGAGGCCGCCGCCGTTGAGCGGGCGGTTGACGCGGTGCTGGCCGCCGGGTGGCGCACCGCCGACATCGCCGGGGACGGCGTCTTCCCCATCGGCTGCGTGGAGATGACCGACAAGATCCTCGCGGAGCTTTAGCCTATGCACCATCTGCTTTCCCATCTGATCCTCTACAGTGATCTGGCCCGGGAGGGGATTCTGGCCCAATTTGGGGAGATTTACCGGGACCTGGAAAATGACGGCGGTTTCTTCGACCGCTCCTCGGTCATCCAGCGCATCTACTGGCAGATCAAACATCTGCTCGACGTCGCGGCGGAATACGGCCTTGAGGGAAACCTCTGGCAGGACTATCTCGCCCTCCTGCTGGCGACCAGCGAGAACGCTTTCTCGCTGAGCGCCGAGCGCGCCAAAATCGGGGACAGCTCCATCAACAGCTTCGCCAGAAACGACTGTATGATCTTCCTGGAGCTCTTTCACTTCGACTTCGGCCCCCTGGAGACCCAATTCGGCCTGGAGTGCTTCCGGACCATTACCCATTTCAAGCCCCCACGCAAACGGGCGGCGGGCGACCGCCGCGCTGCCGGAGATCAGGTGCGCACCCTCAGCCGCAAGCTGGCCGCCGCGCGGGATGAAGACGAGTTTCTCCTCAACCTCACCGACTTTTACCGGCGGTATGGCGTAGGCGTGTTTGGCCTCCACCGGGCCTTCCATGTCCGCAGCGAGGACGGGCGGGTAACCTTCCTCCCCATCGACAACACCGACACCGTCCTCCTCTCCGACCTGATCGGCTACGAGGCGCAAAAGCAGACCCTTGCCGAAAATACCGAGGCCTTTATCCGTGGGCTGCCGGTCAACAACGCGCTGCTCTACGGCGACGCGGGAGCGGGGAAATCCTCCTGCGTCAAGGCTCTGCTCAACGAATACTGCGACGCCGGGCTGCGGATGGTGGAGCTCTACAAGCATCAGTTTCACGATCTCTCGCCGGTCGTCGCGGCGCTTAAAAACCGCAACTACCGGTTCATTATCTACATAGACGACCTCTCCTTCGAGGAGAACGAGACCGAGTATAAATTTCTCAAGGCGGTCATCGAGGGGGGCGTGGAGACCAGGCCGGACAATGTGCTGCTCTACGCCACCTCCAACCGGCGGCGGCTTATCCGGGAGACCTGGGCCGACCGGGACGATATGGAGCACAGCGGGGAGATTCACCGCTCCGACACCGTCGAGGAAAAACTCTCCCTCTCGGCCCGTTTTGGGCTGACCATCAACTTCAACTCCCCCAACCGGGATCAATATCACGATATTGTCCTGGGTCTGGCCTGGCGGCAGCTCAAGAAGCGTCCGCCCGACGAGGAGCTGCTCAAGCTGGCCGACCGCTGGGAGCTGCGCCACGGCGGCCCTTCGGGCCGTACCGCCCAGCAATTCATCCATTATCTCGCCGGGCAGGGGTAGGGGCGTCGCTCCCGCCCCGCCGGCGAACCAAAATTGTACAAAATGGGAGCGTAAGGAATGGAACAGAGAGAGATTGGGCTGATCGCCCTCGATTTGGACGGGACCCTGCTGGATTCCCACAAGGTGCTGAGCGAGCGCAATTACAAGGCGCTGGAAGCGGCGGCCCGAAAGGGAATCGCCATCGTCCCCACGACCGGGCGGTTTTTTTCCGGGATGCCCAAGGCCATTTTGGAGCTGCCCTTCCTCCGCTACGCCATCACCATCAATGGCGCGCGGGTATACGACGCACGGGAGGACGCCGTGCTTCGCCAGGCCGAGATGCCGGCGGCGCTGGCTGTGGACATCATGACCTATCTGGACGGTCACGGGGTCGCCTACGACTGCTATCAGGACGATTGGGGCTGGATGACCGCCGATACCCTGGCCCAGGCCGAGTCGTTCGCCCCCGACCGGTACTACCTGGATTTGATCTCCCGGCTCCGCACCCCCGTGCCCGAGCTCAAGGCGTATATCGGGGAGCGGGGTCAGGGGGTTCAGAAGGTACAGGCCTATTTCCGGGAGGATCAGACCGCGCTGCGCGGCGAGCTGCTGAAAACCCTAGGGACCCGCTTTCCGGACACCGCCGTCTCCAGCGCCAGCCCGCGCAATATTGAAATTAACAGCGCCGGCGCGAGCAAGGGAAAGGCAATGCTCGCCCTCACGGCGCATTTGGGGCTGCGGCAGGAACAGACCATGGCCTTTGGCGACGGGCTCAACGACCTGTCCATGCTGACCATGGCGGGAATCGGCGTGGCGATGGCAAACGCCTGCCCCGAAGCGCTGGCCGCCGCCCCCGAACGGACCGCCTCCTGCGACGAGGACGGGGTGGCCCTGGCAATCGAGCGGATTTGCCTTTGATTTTTCGTGTTTTTGCCGCTTATTTCAAAAAAAGGTTTGACAAGCCCCCCTCGGGTTTGCTATAATGGTCAGGCCGCTTCAAAAAGGCTCAAGCCGGGATGGATGTCCCGCGCCTTCCGAGCGAGTCTACGAATAAAGGTAGGTGCAACGCAATGCAGGCAATCATCGTGACCGGCGGGAAGCAGTACAACGTCCAGGAGGGCGACGTGCTGTTCGTCGAAAAGCTGGGCGTCGAGGCCGGGGACACCGTTCGCTTCGATCAGGTTCTCGCCATTCTGGACGGCGACAACTCCAAGTTTGGCGCTCCCACCGTTTCGGGCGCGTCGGTGTCCGCCAAGGCGGTCAAGAACGGACGGGGCAAGAAGATCACCGTCTTCAAATACCGCCCCAAGAAGGATTCCAAGAGCTGTCAGGGTCACCGGCAGCCCTATACCAAGGTGCAGATTGAAAAAATCTCCGTATGACCCGGGTTTCATTTTTTGACGGCGGCGGCAGGATTACCGGGTTCCGCTGCCAGGGACACAGCGGCTTTTCCTCGGCGGGGACCGACATCGTCTGCGCCGCCGTGACAGCCCTGATTCGCATGACCGAGTGTACATTAAACGACGTCTGCGGAAGCGGCGCGCAGGTCCAGGTTGACCAGGACGCCGCCGCGATTTCCCTCCGTCTCCCCGCGCAATACAGCGAGGAGGACACCGTGCAGGCGGTCCTCGCCGGGCTGATGCTCACCCTCAGCTCGCTGCGGGACGAATACCCGGATCATCTTGAAGTAATGGAGGTGCAGCACAATGCTTAACATCGGTCTTCAGTTCTTCGCCCATAAGAAAGGCGGCGGCTCTACCAAAAACGGCCGCGACTCCGAGTCCAAGCGCTTGGGCGTCAAGCGCGCCGACGGACAGTTCGTCCTGGCCGGCAACATTCTGGTCCGGCAGCGCGGGACCCACATCCACCCCGGAAACAATGTGGGCATCGGCAGCGACGACACCCTGTTCGCACTCATCGACGGCAAGGTCCGTTTTGAGCGCATGGGGCGGGACCGCAAGATGGCGTCGGTGTACGCCGTCGAGCAGTAAGATTTTCCGAAAGCCGCAAACGGTTGCGTTTGCGGCTTTTGCATATCCTAACGGTATGCACAAAACAGATCGAAAGGCCCGTTGACTGACGGGAAGGGCAACAACAATGGCGGCATTTATTGACAAAGCGCAAATTACGGTCAAGGCGGGCAGCGGCGGCGGCGGGGCGGTGGCCTTCCGCCGGGAGAAATACGTCGCGGCGGGCGGACCGGACGGCGGCGACGGCGGGCGGGGCGGCAGCGTCGTCCTGCGGGTTGACGACAACCTCTCCACCCTGATGGACTTTCGCTACAAGCGCAGCTATTCCGCCCCGTCCGGCATGAACGGCGAGGGGGGGCACCGCAAGGGAAAGTCGGGCGAAGACCTGATAATCCGCGTCCCCCGGGGGACGGTGGTGCGGGACCGGGAGACCAACGAGATCATCGTGGACATGTCGGGGCAGGAGGACTTTGTCCTCGCCAAGGGAGGCCGGGGCGGCTGGGGCAACAGCCATTTCGCCACCCCCACCCGGCAGGTCCCCCGGTTCGCCAAGGCCGGGCTGCCCGGGGAGAAACGCGACATCGTCCTGGAGCTCAAGCTTCTGGCCGACGTCGGGCTGGTCGGCTTCCCCAATGTGGGCAAGTCCACCCTGCTGTCGGTCACCTCCAACGCGCGACCCAAGATTGCCAACTATCATTTTACCACCCTCTATCCCAATCTGGGGGTCATATATGTCGAGGAAGGTGTCTCCTTCGTCATGGCCGACATTCCCGGCATCATTGAGGGGGCGGCGGAAGGGGCCGGATTGGGGCACGACTTCCTGCGCCACATCGACCGCTGCCGCCTGATCGTCCACATCGTGGACGTGTCGGGCAGCGAGGGCAGGGACCCCGTCGAGGATTTTGAAAAGATCAACGAGGAGCTGCGGCAATGGTCCCCCGAGCTGGCCGCGCGTCCGATGCTGGTGGCGGCGAACAAGACCGACCTGCTGCCGCCGGAGTCCGACAATCTGGAACGGCTGCGCGCCCATGTTAGCCGGCTCGGCTGCCCGTTCTATGAAATCTCGGCGGCCACCACGGGGGGAACCCGCGAGCTGATGCGGGCGGTGGCCGGCAAGCTGTCCCAGCTTCCGCCGGTGACGGTCTATGAGCCGGAGTACGTCAAGCCGCTTGCCGAGGCGGGGGGCGTGGAGGAGCTTAAAATCGAACGGTTCGAGGACGTCTGGTGCGTGTCGGGCGCGTGGTTGGAGCGTCTCATCGCGGACGTGAATTTCGCCGACTATGAGTCCAGAATGTACTTTGACCGGCAGCTGCGCCGGAGCGGCCTCTTTGACCGGCTGGAAGAGCTGGGCATTGAGGAAGGGGACACCGTGAGCATCTACGATCTCGAGTTCACCTATGAGCGGTGACAGGGCCGCAAAGGGTAGACAGCGGCTTCCCTGTTATACTGCGTCTGCAGCCTGCGGAATTTCCTAGTTTTTTGACTAATTTCGTCGTGATTCAACTTATTATACCGCCCCTTAGGCTGATAGCTACTTGAATTATAAGGGGCGGTATGCTATATTGTTTTACAGCAAACTGGGTGGATTGCTTATTTCCTATGCAGTTTGCATCCATTTTCAGACTAGGAGGCAACAAGAAATGAGAAAACTTTTGGCAGGTATGCTGGCAGCGGTTCTAATCTTTTCTCTGGCGGCCTGCGGCGGCTCCCCCAGCAGTGATAAAGCGGCTGACACAGCGAATGACGCTTCTCAGACGTCTGTACCAAGCGAAGACTTGCCCGCTTCGGACGGCCGAACGGAGGATGCGCCGGCGCAAACGGAAGAGGACGGGCAGGCATCGGACGGCCGAACGGCGGATGCGTCGGCGCAAACAGAAGAGGACGGGCAGGCAATGGGCGAGGAGAACATGCCGGGGGCGGAAGAAACGTCCGAACCCGCGCCGGAGCCTGAGCAAAGTCAGATGTTCGTGCCGAACGAGGATCTGCAAATCGTGGCTGCGTTCGTATATGAAAATGATACATACGCCGTTGTGGAAAACACGGGAAGTCAAGCAATATTAAATTATCGCATAGCGTATATAAACTTTGATAAAAACGGGTTTGTCGCGTCGAGAGATAGAAACGGCTACGGAAAGGGAAAACACGATACCGCAAATATTATGCCGGGTGAAAAACAAATTTCCAGCTGGTATGGGGCGGATGGCGAATATGTTGTCGCCGCCGTGATCGGAGTTGACTACGCCGACGGCACCTCATGGGACGCGAAAAGCATGCAAATTGACCGCTGGGCGGAAGAGACCGGCAAGGCGTTCTCGCTGGAGACGCATAAGGCCGGGCTGGATTCTATGAAGGAAGCTGGCGCTTTAGCTGAAACCAATGAATACGCGGTTTTATCGGATTTTGGCCTCAAGCAAGACAATCAATTCTCCAGCAATCGCGATTTCCAATTTTCGGTGGAAAACACGTCGGACCAGGGAATTTTAAGCTTGAAACTGTTTGTGCTCCAATTTGATGAAAACGGCTTCCCGGTATCGGTCAGCCCCTATGACACCTATTGCAAAAATGGACGCCAGACCGGCGGGACCGTTAATCTAGCGGCTGGAAGCAGCGACTCCTATACCGACGATTTATTTGCGCAGAGTTCGACCACGCAGGTCAAGGCGATCCTATCTTACATCGAATTTCAAGATGGCACGGAATGGAATAATCCCTATCTGTACGAGTGGATTCTCAGCAACAGCAACACATATGAATCATGAACAAGCGGAGGGGCGGCACGTCATTGTGCCGCCCCTCCGCTTGCCCCAAGCGTCCGCCCTCATCCGGCGGCTTCTCCCAGGATGACGTTTAACGTAAAGGATTCGCCACCGCGAAAAACGGTTAAGTCCAACTCGTCGCCCGCCTGATATTGATTTTTGATAATGTTCAGCTCGTCAATCGTCCGCACACTGAAGCCCTGGACAGCGGTGATGGTGTCCCCCTCCCGCAGGCCCTTGGCGTAGGCATCGCTGGCGGCATCGACACTCTCGACGTACACACCGTCGGGCAGGTGGTAGTATGCCCGGTAGACGTCGGGCAGCGACTTGCCGGTGATGCCCAGCGCGGGGCGGCCTGAGACATAACCGTGCTCGATCAGCTCGTCGATGACCGGCTTGGCAACCGAGATCGGAATGGCGAAGCCCAATCCCTCCACGCTGGCGGAGGTGTAATAAGAGCTCAGCTTCATGGTGTTAATGCCGATGACCTGGCCGTAGGCATTTATCAGGGGACCGCCCGAGTTGCCGTTGTTGAGGGCGGCGTTGGTCTGAATCAGAGTCAGGGCGCGGCCGTTGACAATCAGGTCCCGGTTGATGGCCGAGATGATGCCGTCGGTCATCGTCCCCCGGAGCTTTTGGCCCAGCGGGTCGCCGATGGCTACCACCGCGTCGCCCACCATGAGCTGCTCCGAGCTGCCAAAGTCGGCGGCGGTCAGAGAATCGGACTCCACCTTGAGCACCGCCAAGTCGCTGGTGCTGTCACTGCCCACCAATCCGGCGGCATAGCTCTGGTCGTCCCAGGTCAAAATCTCAATGCCCACCGCGCCGTCCACCAGGTGGGCGTTGGTGATGATATAGCCGTCCGCCGACATGATGATGCCGGTGCCGGTACTCGATCCGCTGCGCAGTGTGGAGGTGATGGAAACCACGCTGGGCAGTACCTTGCGGTAAATCTCCTGAAGGCTCAGCCCCGCGTCGGAGAGGCCGGTCGGAAGCGGCGGGCCGGGGGCATCGTCCACGGTCAAGCGGGGGCCAGCGCCGGCGGCCTTAGGTTGCAGGGGCTGCGGCTGCTCGGTCTCCACGACGGGCGGAGAATCCGTCATGGCGCTGTCCGGGTCACGGACCACGAGGGTCATGCCGTTGTCGGTATGGCGAAGCTCGAAGCTGTACCGGCTGAACAGCCAGACGCTTCCCCCCACCAGCAGGAGCAACGCGGCAAAGACCCACCACCCACCGTGGCGGCAGCCGTGCCGGCGGGCGCGGCGCGATTCCCCTGCGTCGTAGCAGGACGCGCCGGGATATTCCGACGGCTCGAAGTGACATTCGGAATCGTGGCCGTATGGGTCCGGATACATGGCGGCGCCTCCCTTTCGTTTTTGTTCCTGTCCATTATAGCGGGGATACTGCGGAGAGTGTTGAACTTTCTGTAAACAGTTGCCGGCGGGCTCCGGCCTGTCCCACGCCGGACTTGTCAAGAGCCGGGCGGTGTGCTATGATGAGCGGGAAAAGGAGGCGGAGGACCATGCGGAAAATTCTGGTCGCACTGTCGGGCGGCGTGGACAGCGCGGTTACCGCCGCGCTGCTGGCGGAGCGGGGATACGACGTGGGCGGCGCCTCCATGCTGCTCCACCCCGGCGGCGGGGAGGAGACCGGGGCGGCGGAAGCGGCGGCGGAACGTCTGGGTCTGCCCTTCCGCCTGTTCCGCTGGGAGGACCACTTCCGGCGCGAGGTGATCGGGCCATTCGCCGGGGTTTACCGCGCCGGCGGGACCCCCAACCCCTGCGTGTTCTGCAATCAAGCCCTCAAGTTTGGGCGCTTCCTCGACGCGGCGCTCCATCTGGGCTATGACGGCATCGCCACCGGACATTACGCCCGGATTGAGACCAGCGGGCGGCGGGTCCTTCTGAAAACCGCGGCGGACGCGGCCAAGGATCAGACCTACGTGCTGGCCGGTCTCACCCAGCGCCAGCTTGCCCACACCATACTGCCTCTGGGGGGATATACCAAGGACGAGGTCCGCGATCTGGCGGCGCGGTTTGGCCTGTCGGAACAGCAGGGGAAAAAGGACTCCCAGGACATCTGCTTTATTCCCGACGGCGACTATCTGGGCTATTTGACCGCCCATGGACTGGTCCCCCAGGCGGGGCAATTTCTGGGGCCCGGCGGCGAACCGCTTGGTCCGCACAGGGGCTACGAGGGCTATACCATCGGCCAGCGCAGGGGGCTGGGCATCGCGGCGGGACGGCGGGTCTATGTGACCGCCAAGCCCAGGCCCAATGTGGTGCTGGGGGAGGAGGCCGCTCTTTATACCACAGCGGCGCGGCTGTCCGGGATGAACTGGATTCCGTGGGACGTTCCGCCCGGTCCCCTACGGGCAGAAGTCAAGCTGCGGTACACCGCCAAGCCCGCGCCCTGCACGGTTACCCTCCGGGACGACGGGGCGGAGCTGGCTTTTGACCTGCCGCAGCGGGCGGTGACGCCGGGTCAGGCCGCCGTGCTCTACGACGGGGAGACCGTTTTGGGGGCGGGAACCATTGTTTAGGCCTTGTTTGAAAAATCGTCTTTGGCGCCGGGACAGCGCCTTTTACCGTCATATGTCCCAAAAATCCTCGGGAATCCACAAAGGATTCCCTGCG
>JAAWHG010000035.1 GCA_022795735.1 Oscillospiraceae bacterium | reverse complement strand
TCGGGGGATAACCGGTCTTTGAGATATTCCCATATGTCGATAATCTTACGGGTAAGTTCTTTATACTCGCGGGTACGCACGGGCGCGCGCTCCCACGGGCGGATTTCGCCAAAATAGAGGTCATGCAGCATGGATTCTCTCATCGCGCGTCCTCCTTGCCCTCGCGGGGCAGGCCGAAGCATAGATCCAAGATGTATTCCATGTTTGAACTATCCTTTCCTTTTTGTACCGGTATTGCTTGCAAGGAAAACGGACGTATGGTATAATATTTACGCCGTCTTTGTCTTTTGGCAATACCGGCCTGGGGGAAGCGGCATGTTGGCTATGGTGAGTTGCGTGCCGCTTCCTTTCATTTTTCTTGTAGACTCTCATACAGACAGTGAACACCGCGGCGTAAAACCTCAGAGCGTGTGATATTGAGTTTTTCTATGCAGTACTCAATTTTTTCCATTGTCTCCCGGTCGGCTCGAGTTTTAATTTGGGTGTCCAACGGTTTCTCCGGATGAGGGCCCGGTTTATTCCGTGCCAGACGACCTCACCTCCAATTTGGGGCACAAATTGATTGTACAGCATGGGCCCCAAGTTGTCAACATCTTTTGGATATAATTTAGAATGTTTCAGAAGCACAGAGAAAACTCTCTTGACGCAGTGCGTCACCTGCATTGTAATAAAGACATCATAAAAGGAAAGGAGGCTGGTAGCATGGGAAGCGAAGCTGAGCGGCAGGATACCCGGAAGGCAATGGCGTATGACCTCATTCAAATCCTCGAGACGAAGCCCGAAAAGGAGAGCTATACCACCGAGGAAATAAAAAAAATCATCCGCGTCTACCTGACTACCGCAGACCAGAAATAAACCGCCTGGGGGGAGCGTCCATCTTTGCCATGTTGAAAAAAGAGTGTAAACCTTGTAACGGAACAGGGTTTACACTCTTTTTGAATCGTATATGAAAATGTTTGTTGCGGCCTGTCGAAACCTATGCTATAATTAACGATGCCAAACCGGAAGCGAAAGAAAATCCGGGGAGGCTGGAAGGACACTGTTACATAAATAGGCGGTTGGCCCACCGATGAACCCTTGCACTCCCACTCGCAAAAAGTTGTAAGGAGGGAGGTGGAAGCTGATGTGGAACAGAACTATCATTCGCGTAATCCGCATTCTAGTAATTGCGGCAATCGCGGTAGTGATGCTCTCTACAAAAGCGTGTTAGCCGCCCGGTCATCCCCCGAGCGGCTAACTTTTGTTAGTGAGCTTTAGTGGACCAACCGCCGTAGCAGTGCCCTTCTACCTTATTATATCTATTGGGACCTTTGTTGTCAAGCGGCAATTTTTGTTACGGCACGACAAACGCTGCGAAAGCCCTATCCAGTTTCACAAGGGTGTGATGGGCCGTCTTTTTCACCGTGCCTTACCGCCCCCGCTATGGGGGCGGTAATATTTTACCCACTCGGGCGGCGCGTGTCGATCCGCGCCGTCCGATCCGAAATATTTATCATGGTATCAGACTTGTATTTTCCCAGGAAATCCAGTAAAATGAAGACACTTTAACAGGGCCCGGCGGCCCGAACAGAACAGGAGGGAATCCAACGATGGAACCGAACAGACCAAGAGGGCGCGAGCGGAATATCACCGGCTCCGGCTCGGTCCAAAAGCGCGGCGAGGGTCTCCACAGCGGGCCGGTGGGCGCGGGCCGGGGCAAGCCGTCCGGCGCCGGCGGCAGTCCCGGCAGCCGGGCGGGCGGCGGAATGGGCGGCGCGGGCGCGGGGCTGCTTCTGGCCCTGCTCCTGCGCAATAAGAAACTGGCCTTGATTTTGATTGTCGCCGTTGTGATCGGCGCGGCGGCCTTTCTGCTGCTGGGCGGCCCCAACGCCATTTCGGGCATACCGGCACTCACGCAGTCCGGCGGCGGCACGGCGGCCCAGAGCGCCGCTTCCTCCGGCAGCGCCGGGTTGGGGAACGTCTTTGGCGGCCTGTCCGGCGGCGGGTCCCATTCCAGCGGCTGGGACAGCGGCGACAACACCGGCAAGCTCAACCTCGAAGTCGCCTCCGGCGCGCGGGAAAAGCGCACCAAACTGTTGGGCGAAGGCAGGGACACCGTCACCGTCATGGTCTACATGTGCGGCACCGATTTGGAATCCAAGTATGGCATGGGCACCGCCGACCTTCAGGAAATGCTGTCCGCCCAACTCAGCGGCCGCGTCAATGTAATCGTCTTTACCGGCGGCTGTAAGACGTGGAAAAACGACGCGGTCAGCAGCGCGGTCAATCAAATCTATAAGATTGAAAACGGAACCCTCAAGCGTCTCGAAGCGGACACCGGAACCGCCGCCATGACCGACCCGGCCAACCTCACGCGCTTCATTACCTATTGCCATAAGAACTATCCCGCCAACCGCGAGATGTTGATTTTCTGGGACCACGGCGGCGGCTCGGTCACCGGCTACGGCTATGACGAGAAGAACCCCGGCAGCGGTTCCATGACGCTGGCCGACATCGACAGGGCGCTCAGCGACGCGGGCGTCAGCTTTGACTTCATCGGCTTCGACGCCTGCCTGATGGCGACGGTAGAGACCGCCCTGACGATGGAAAAGTACGGCGACTATCTGATCGCGTCGGAGGAAACCGAGCCCGGCGTCGGCTGGTACTACACCGACTGGCTGACCGGCCTTTCGGCCAACCCGTCCATGTCCACACTGGAAATCGGCAAAGCGATCGCCGACAGCTTTGTGGACGTCTGCGCCCAAAAGTGCCGGGGTCAAAAGACCACCCTCTCGGTCATTGACCTGGCGGAGGCGGCGGCCACCATCCCCGGCCCACTCGACGCCTTCGCCCAGGAGACCACCCGGCTGATTGAGCAAAAGGAATTTAAAGCGGTATCCGACGCCCGTTTCAACACCCGGGAGTTTGCCCAATCCTCCGCCATCGACCAGGTGGACCTGGTCCACCTCGCGGAGAATATGGGAACCGGCACGGGCGGCGAGCTGGCAAAAGCGGTGCTGGGCGCGGTGAAGTACAACCGCACCTCCTCCAACATGACCAACGCCTATGGTCTCTCCGCCTATTTCCCCTGCAAGAAGGTGGCCCAGGTAGACAGCGCCGTCCAGACCTACCGGCAGGTCGGCCTGAGCGGCGACTATGCCCGGTGCATCCAGGCTTTCGCCAGCATGGAGATCAGCGGCCAGGCGGCGGCGGGCGGCAGCGCGGCGGCCTCCCCGCTGGCCGCGCTGCTGGGCGGCACGCCGGGCGCGGGCGGCGGCGGGGACGTTCTCCAATTGATCGGCGGCCTGATGTCGGGCGGCGGCATGGACTTTTTCAGCGGCAAAGCGCTCGATCCCGCCTACATGGCCGGCTATATCGAGGAGAACCGGTTCGATCCGTCGGCCCTGATTTGGAGCGGCGGCGATAAGCCGGTCATCCGCCTCAGCGAGGACCAGTGGGAGCTGGTACAGGACGCCGCCCTCAACGTCTTTTACGACGACGGCGCGGGCTATATCGACCTGGGCCTGGACAACATCCTGTCCTTTGACGGGACCGGGGCGCTCGAGGGGGTATACGATGGGGCGTGGATTGCCATTGACGGACAGGTCGTGCCCTACTATTATGAGAACACCGTGGACGACGGGACCGCGTACACCATCACCGGCCGCGTCCCGGCCCTGCTCAACGGCGAACGGGTCAATCTGATTGTGGTTTTCAACAATGCAACCCCGAGCGGGTACGTCGCCGGCGCGGTGCGCGACTACCGGTCGGGCGAAACCGAGACGGTGGCCAAGAGTGTAATTGCCCTCAGCGACGGCGACACGCTGGACTTTATCTGTGACTACTATGGCTACGATGGCAGCTATCAGGACAGCTATCTCCTCGGCGAGCAATTGACGGTGTCCGGCGAGCCGGCTGTCAGCGACCTGCGGATCGACGCGGAGCGGTGCAGTGCCGCGTACCGCTTTACCGACATCTACCAGCAGCACTATTGGACCGAGACAATCCCGCAATAACGGTTAGGAGGCGGTGAACATGGAAGAACTGTCCATTCAAGGGAGACGCGACTTTCCCACGGCGCGTCCGCCGTCCCCGGCGAAGACGGAAAAACCGGCGGACGTTTTGCCGGAACCGGCGCGCGCCCGCAGTCCGGTGGAGGCGGCCAACCGCCTTACGGCGGGGCCAAACGCGGGAGAGGACCGCTTCCGCCAAAGCCGCCTGATCTTACAGACCGGCGAGAGCGTCCTGGCGGAGGTGTCCGACAATTTGAACCGTATGGCGGGCCTGCTCCGCCGGGCGGGCGGCAGCAGCAGCCTGTCCGCGGATCTGGCGGCGCTGGGCATAGAGGTTGACCGGCTTTTGGACGGCGCGTCGGTGGACGGCGTTCCGCTCTTCCGGCGGGGAGACGGGACCGAGTTCACCCTCCCCGGCTGGCTGCAAAACGGCATCGCCAATGGCGGGTGGGGCAAGGATACGCTGCTGGCGGCGCTGGGCCTGACCGGCAAAACCGATGCGGAGGAAATTCTCAGCGCCGTCCTGGGACACGGCTTGGGAACAAACGGCGCAGTTGACTATCTGACCACCCTGTACCTCGGCGCGGTCATCGCGGGGGAGGGAAGCGTCCCGGACCATCTGGATAAAGAGGCCATGCTGGACGGAATCCGGCGGCTCTTGGAGATGGTGAACGGCGGCATGGATGTGGACCAGGCCGTTGCCGAGCTGACCGGCGGTAAGTTTTCCAGTCTCGCCGACTTTGAGGCGCAGTTCAGCGGCGGCGGCGCCCCGGACCTGATGAAATTCCTCAACATCCTCCTGTTCTCGGAAGAAGCCCCCGCGCTTCCGCCGCTCATCGGGCTTTTGGACGGCCTGGGCGGGCTGGACGGGCTGGAGATGGACCTGTGGATGATGCTCGGGGCCACGCAAACCCGCCCCGGCGGCCAGGACGGGGCGGATGGGACGCAAACGGGCGCTTTGCCGGATCCTTTCCACAAGGAAGCGGCGGCCATTCCGGCTGACGGCTCTGCCGGCCCGCTTGCCGCCGGCGCTGCGGACGGACAGAACGGCGCGCTTTCCACGTTACAGTTTGGCGGTCTGACGGTTTCAGGCCGCGACCTCTCCGGGGTGTCCTTTTCAGAGGGGGTGCTGACGCTGAACGGGGCGGCGGATGTCACCGTCAGCGGTTCCCAGCCGGATATTGTCATCCAGGCGGGGGGAACCGGTGCTGTGACCCTGGACCATGTACGGGCCCAGGCCCTTACCGCCGGTGCGCCCGAGGTCCGCGTCTTTACCGCCGGGGAATCGGCGTTGGAGCGGGTGGAGCTGCGGGACGGTACGGCCCTCATTTTGGATGGCGGCGGGCTGCTGGAGACGCGGCAGCTTGTAACCTCGCGTACCAATCTCATACGGCTGTCCGGCGGGACGCTGCTGGCGGACGGCGGCGGAGCGGCCATTTCCGCCAGGGTTGAGATAGACGGACCGGCGGTCCTGCCCGCCGGGGTGATTCCGGCAGCGCAGGAGGGCGGGGCAGCGCCCAAGTCCTTCGACCTGATTTGGAAGACCCTCCTTCCGGGAGTGGAACGCCTGATCGCGGCGTCGGTGGACGGCGTGCCGTCCCGCCTGCTGCTGCTGAACCAAAATCCGGCGCGGCTGTGGCTGGACAAAGGACCGGACGGCTCCCATGGCTATCCGGGCCGGGTGGTCACCCTCGTGAGACGGGACGAGGCGGGCCGCCGCAGGAGCCAATCGCTGTTTTTACATTGGGACAGCAGCCTGGCGCAGTTCCAGGAGGCCCCCATGTATCCCAATCCCTTTCAGGTCTCCGGCGGGGTGGAGGGGGAGGACTGGGTTTACGACCCGGCCTCCCGGACGCTCCGCATCCTGACGGCGCAGGCCATGACCCTTTCGGGCGGGCCGGGGCTGGATGCCCGGCAGGCCCCCTTCAGCGGACGGGTTGTGCTGGCGGACGGACTGGGCGCGTCTGCGCTGACGTTGGACGGCACGGCGTGTCAGGTTTCCTTTGGCCGGGCCTTCGACCTGGGCCGGGGCAACCAAGTCACCCTTTTGCTGCGGGGCGAGAATTATTTTCAGAGCGGCGTGGGCTGCGCGGGTCTCTCCCTGGGCGACGGGACCGACCTCCTGATTGACGCCGCGCCGGAGGAAGGCGGAACGCTGAGCGCTTCCGGCGGCTTTGGCGGCGCGGGCATTGGCCGGGACCGCAACGCGGGACCGGACGGCAAGTGCCGCGTCGTCATCCGGGGGGGCGCGGTGACCGCCCGGACGTTTGGCGCGGGCGCGGGGATTGGCGCGGGCCGGGATGGAGCGGTGGGTCCGATCTCGATTGCCGGTGGGACCGTCGCCGCGTTCGGAGGCCGGAGCGGCGGCGCGGCCATCGGCGGCGCGCCCGGCGGACCGGCGGGGGATATCACCATATCGGGCGGCGAGATTACCGTTTCGGCGCCCGCCCTGGCCAACGCGATCGGCGCGGGGACGGGCAGCAGCTGCGGCGAGGTGCGCATTGCGCGGGCGGCCAAGATTATCTATAAGGACGGCGCGCCCGACCCGCTGGAACCGAAAAAACCAAAGGGGATTCCACTGGATTTGGGCGATGAAACGGTGCTGCTGCCCCGTTTCCGCCTGTCGGCGGAGGGTCTGCGGATTGAGGATTTGGACCTCTCTACGCCGTCGGGCCTACAGGACGCGCAGCGGAGTGTTTCGGAGGCCAGCCGGCGTGTCCAGCGTATTCATATGGCCTATTGCGAGATGTTCAGCCGTCTGGAGGAACATTTGTACAGCCTGTGGAACGTGCGTTCATCTATGGCCGGCCCAGTCCGCAGCGAAGGGGCGGCTCACGCGGTGCTGTCCGGCGTGAAACAGGCCATCGCGGAGCAGCCCGGCCAGGTGGTCGGGAGCCGGCAGGAGACGGTTGCCGGTGAAATCTTCCGTCTGCTGCACCAAACCTGAGCGCGGTGTGCGGCCATAGAAAAACTAGTTGACGGCGGCTGGTAAAACTGCTAAAATGCAATCCGAATATTTAAGGAGGTAAATCCATGCACTGTGTAAAAAAGATACAAGACGATCTCTTCTGGATTGGCGACAGCGACCGCCGTCTTGCCCTGTTTGAGAACGTCTTTCCCATCCCGCGCGGCGTGTCCTACAACGCCTATGTGCTCCTCGACGAAAAGACCGTGTTACTGGACACCGTCGATCATTCGGTCTCGGGCCGCTTCTTTGAAAATCTGGAGCACGTCCTGAACGGCCGCCCCCTAGATTACCTGATTGTCAACCACATGGAACCCGACCACTGCGCCACGATGGCCGAAGTGATTCTGCGGCATCCCGAGGTCAAGGTGGTGTGCAACGCCAAGACGGTGACCATGATTCGCAACTTCTTCAACTTCGACATTGAATCCCGGGTACAGCTGGTGAAGGAGTTTGACACCCTCTCCACCGGGCGGCACACATTTGCCTTTGTCATGGCCCCGATGGTTCACTGGCCGGAAGCGATGGTTACCTACGACGCAACCACCAAGACCCTCTTCTCCGCCGACGCTTTCGGCAGCTTCGGCGCGCTGAACGGCAACATTTTTGCCGACGAGGTCAACTTTGAGACCGAGTGGCTCCCCGACGCGCGGCGCTACTTTACCAACATTGTCGGCAAGTACGGCGTGCAGGTGCAGGCGCTGCTCAAAAAGGCGGCTACCATTGAGATTGAAATGGTGTGCCCGCTTCACGGTCCGGTGTGGCGGAAGAATATTGAATGGTTTATTGGGAAATACCAACAGTGGAGCCTCTATCAGCCCGAGGAGCAGGCCGTCATGATTGCCTATGCCTCGGTCTACGGCAACACCGAGAACGCCGCCTCCATCCTGGCCTCCGAGCTGGCCGACCGGGGGATTCGCAATGTGGTGATGTACGACGTGTCGGCCACCCACCCGTCGGTGATTGTCGCGGAGGCTTTCCGGTGCAGCCATTTGATCTTCGCCTCCACCACCTACAACGCGGGCATATTCTGCAACATGGAGACCGTCCTCACCGACCTCAAGGCCCACAACCTCCAAAACCGCACCGTTGCCCTGATCCAGAACGGCAGCTGGGCCCCCACTTCGGGCGAACTGATGCGGCAGATGGTTTCCGACATGAAGGACATGACCATTCTGGACGCGACGGTGGATATCGCCTCGTCGGTCAAGGACGCGCAGCGCGCCCAGATTGAGGCCCTGGCCGAAGCCGTTGCCGGGTCCATGCCCAAGCCCAAGCCGGTGGACGCCAGCGTGGCGGTTGAGCCCGACGCTTTCTTCAAGCTGAGCTACGGTCTGTTCGTGGTGACCGCGAAGGACGGTAGTAAGGACAACGGCTGCATTATCAACACCGCCGCCCAGCTCACCGACATCCCCAAGCGGATCAATATCGCGGTCAACAAGCTGAATCACACCCACGATATGATCCTGAAGACCAACGTCTTCAACCTCTCCGTCCTGTCGGAGGACGCGCCCTTCAAGCTCTTCCAGCATTTCGGCTTCAACAGCGGGCGGGACACCGATAAGTTCGAGGGCTTCTCCCACGCTGAGCGCAGCGAGAATGGGCTGTACCGGCTCAACAAGTATTCCAACGCCTTCTTCTCCTGCAAGGTGATCTCGGCCACCGACTACGGCACCCATACCCTGTTTGTCGCCGAAGTGACCGAGGCCAAGGTTCTCAACGCCGCGCCCTCCATGACCTACGCCTATTATTTCGCCAACACCAAGCCCAAGCCGCAGCCGCCCGCAAAGGACGCCGTTGGCTGGGTGTGCAAGGTGTGCGGCTATGTCTACGAGGGCGAGGACCTGCCGCCCGATTTCATCTGCCCGCTCTGCAAGCACGGCGTGGAGGATTTTGAACGGCTCAACCCGTAAAGGAACCGCTGCTTTCATTGCGGCCAGCGGTTTCGGACCATCATTCAGATTCAGGAGGAAACCGCATGAAGAAATATGTCTGCGACGTCTGTGAATGGGTTTATGACGAAGCCCTTGGCGACCCGGAACACGATATCGCGCCCGGCACCAAATGGGAGGATTTGCCCGACGACTTCCAATGTCCCCTCTGCGGCGTCGGTAAAGACCAGTTCTCTGAGGAATAAACGTATGTCCCCCGCCCGGTTTCGGGCGGGGGCTGAGCATATTGGAACCGAGTTAGCGCTTTTCTGACAAGGAGGGAAACATGGACGAGGAGAGATTGAAACGGCAATTTGCGTTCAGCCGGGAGATTGACAAGGAGAAGAATATCTCGCGGATGACCTACATTTCCGACGGGACACGCCGGGAGAATGACGCGGAGCACGCCTGGCACGCCGCCCTGATGACCGTCCTGCTGGCCGAGTACAGCAACGAGCCCATCGACGTCCTGCGCACCGTGACCATGCTGCTGCTCCACGACCTGGTGGAGATCGACGCGGGGGACGCCTTCGCCTACGACCCGGAGGCCCAGGCCGCCCAGCACGAGAAAGAGATTCGGGCGGCGGAGCGGATCTATGGCCTCCTGCCCGAGGACCAGCGGGCGTATTTTCGCGGGTTGTGGGAGGAATTTGAGGCGGGGACCACCCCGGAGGCCAGATTTGCCCGCGTCATGGACAACCTCCAGCCGTTGATGCTCAACGACATGCAGCACGGGCGGCTGTGGCGGGAGCAGGGGGTCGCCCTGCGCCAGGTGCTGGAGCGCAACCGGCGCACCCCGGACGGTTCCGCGGCGCTGTGGGATTACGCCCGCCGGACCTTGATCCAGCCCAACGTCGAGGCCGGCAATATTAAAGACGAATGACAGTCCGCGCCTTGGAGGCGATGCAATTGTGAACAAGAAAAAACAGAATATGCTGACCGGTTCCCTGTGGGACAAAATCATTCTCTTCGCCCTGCCGCTGGCGGCCACCGGGATATTACAGCAGCTTTTTAACGCTGCGGACATCGCAGTGGTCGGACGCTTTACGGGCGATATGGGGTCGATTGCCATGGCCGCCGTGGGAACCAACAGCTCCATTGTCAACCTGATCGTCAACCTCTTTGTGGGTCTGGCGCTGGGCGCCAACGTTGTCATCGCAACCGCCGTGGGAATGGGGGATGAGGACACGATTGAGAAGGCGGTCCATCTCTCCATCACCTTTGCCGTGGCCGGTGGCGCGGCGGCGGCGGTTGTCTGCGAGCTGCTGGCGCCGTACATCCTGTCTCTCATCCATGTTCCGGCGGAGGTGCTGCCCATGGCGACCCTCTACCTGCGGGTTTATCTGGCCGGACTGCCGGTGATTCTGCTCTACAATTTTGAGTCGGCCATCTTTCGGGCCGTGGGCGACACCAGGACCCCGCTGATGATGCTGGCCATTTCCGGCGTTGTGAACGTGGCGCTCAACTTCCTATTTGTCGCCGGGCTGAACATGACGGTGGACGGCGTCGCGATGGCAACCGTTCTGTCCAACCTGCTCTGCGCCATCCTGCTCCTCCGGCGGCTGCTGCGAACCGAGCTCCCCATTCGGGTGGAGCTCAAACGGCTGCGGATTGACTGGGCCGTCTTCCGGCGAATCCTGCGGATTGGAATCCCGGCGGGGATACAGTCGGCGGTTTTTTCCTTTGCCAACATCCTGATACAGTCGGCGGTCAACACCCTCGACACGGTGGTCATGGCGGCCTCGAGCGCGGCCTACAATGTGGAAACCTTCGCAAACTACCTCATGACCGCCTTCGGACAGAGCTGTACAACATTTGTCAGTCAAAACAACGGTGCGCACCAGACCAACCGCTGCAAGAAGGCGTTCGGCCTGTGCCTGCTCGAATGCGCCCTCAGCCTTGGCCTGTGTATCTTCCTGATGCTGACATTCGGACGGAACATTCTTTCCCTGTTTACGAAGGAGGCGGCCGTGATTGACACCGGTTATGTCCGTCTGGTCTTTATTCTCAGCTCCTATGCGTTCTCGATGTTCTACGACGGCATGGCGGGTTATCTTCGCGGCTTCGGCATCTCCCTGACCCCGGCTCTGCTCACAACCCTGGGTGTGTGCGGCGTGCGAATCTTCTGGGTCTATGCCGTCTTCCCGGCAAGCCCCACCTTTTACACCATTATGGCGGTCTACCCGGTGAGTCTGGCTGTTACGTCGGTGCTCATGCTTTGCGCGGTGCTGCGGATACGTCCCGCCCGTCGTGCGCAGCTGCGGTCTGTGGCATAGGCTGTTGTCATTTGCGTCGGTTTTCATAATCTCCTCTCGTCATATTGGCTAAAGTATCCGGGAATGTGAATAAATTTCGCCGTGTGTCGTTGGTACATTTTTAGCAAAGCGCAGAAATTGGACACTTCGCACAAAAACCTGTTGCCAAAATTGTACGATAGTGCTATACTGTATGACGTAGAGAGAAAAAAACGCAATTGAAACCGCATCGAATCGGTAAAAAGGAGTGTTTACTATGAAGCTGACAAATGTAAAAGACGTCGAGAAGTTCATTCAGGTTATCAAGGAGTGCGAGCATGACGTGTACCTGAAGTCTCAGGAGGGCGACGTGTTCAACCTGAAGTCCTCCCTCTCCCAGTACATCGCCATTGGCCGGCTGGTCGATGAGAACGGTGACTCGCTGGAGCTCTTCGCGGATAGCCGCGAGGACGAAGCCCGCCTCATCCACTTCCTTTGTGAGCTGGACGAAGAGGCCAAGGCCGTGGCGTAAACCGCCACCCCACCTCTACATGATCTGGGCCGCTCTCCCAACCGGGAGGGCGGCCCTTATTTTTACCAAAAACTGCTTGTACAATCGCCCGAGAGGTCCTATAATAGAGATAACACGACGGAAAGGCGGGATTGTCCATGCACACTGAATATTCCAGCGCCGAGCAGCTTCGCTATATGCACCTGTTGTCCAAGGAATACCCCACCATCTCTGCGGCGGCCAGCGAGATCATCCGGATTCAAGCGCTGCTCCAGCTCCCCAAGGGGACCGAGCACTTCATGAGCGACCTTCACGGTGAAAATGAGGCATTCATCCATATCCTCAACAGCGCGTCGGGGGTCATCCGGGAGAAAATCGACCAGCTTTTTGACCGGGACGTCCCGGCCAGGGAACGGGCCGACCTGGCTACTCTGATCTATTACCCCGCGCAGAAGCTCCCCGAGCTCAAGGAACGGCAGGAGGATCTTCACTGGTGGTACCGCAACACCCTCTACCGTCTCATCGATCTGTGCCGTCTGGTCTCCAGCAAGCACACCCGCGACCATGTGCGCAAATATATGCCCCAGAGCTGCGCCTATATCATTGACGAACTGCTCCACGCCCACTTTGAGGATCACAACAAGGAGCTGTACTACGACGAGATCGTCGAGAGCATCATCCGCAACGACCGCGCCGACGCCTACATCACCCGCTTTTGTGAGCTGATTAAGCGCCTGGCGGTGGACCAGCTCCACATTGTGGGCGACCTCTTCGACAGGGGACCAAGGCCCGACCAGATTTTGGACACCCTGATTCGATATCAGGACGTGGACTTCCAGTGGGGCAACCACGATGTGGTGTGGATGGGCGCGGCGGCGGGCAGCCCGATCTGCGTGCTGACCGTCCTCAAGACCACGCTGGCCTACAACAATCTGGACACCATTGAGACCGGCTACGGCATTAGCCTGCGCACCCTCGAGCAGATGGCCGACCAGGTTTACAAGGACTCCGACGTCACCCTCTGGCGGCCCAAGGACGAGGAGAAGGGCGGCAAAGACTGGCCCACCGCCGCCAGAATGCACAAGGCGGTCACCACGATGATGCTCAAGGTGGAGACCCAGGTCATCGCTCGCAATCCCGACTTTTTGATGCAGGGAAGGGATTTTCTCAACCATATCGACTACGAGGCCGGCACCGTCTCGTGCAACGGCAAGACCTATCCGATGCGCGACTGCGATTTTCCCACCGTCAATCCGGCCAACCCCGGCCAGCTGACCGTGGAGGAAGAGGACACGCTTAAAAATCTGATTCGCGGATTCCGGGAGAGCGAACGCTTGCAGCGGCATGTCCAGTTTCTCTACGCCCAGGGCTCACTTTATGAGCGCTACAACGGAAACCTGCTCTTCCACGGCGCCGTTCCGATGACGGAACAGGGCGAGCTGGCGGTGGAGGTCTTTGAGGGATGCGGCTACAAGGGAAAGGCGCTGTTCGATTACTGCGACCGCCGCGCCCGTCAGGGCTACTTTGCCCCCGAGGGCAGCCCGGAACGGCAGAGCGGGCAGGATTTCCTGTGGTATCTCTGGTGCGGCTCGCTCTCCCCGGTCTTCGGGCGCAGCGCTATGACCACCTTTGAGCGAATTTATATCGACGACCCCGAAACGCACAAGGAGGTCAAAAATCCCTACTATGCCTGCGTCAAGGACCCCGCCGCGGTGGAGCTCATCCTCTCCGAGTTCGGGCTGACCGATCCGGGCAGTCACGTGGTCAACGGTCACGTACCGGTCAAGGCGGCGGAGGGCGAAAACCCGGTCAAAGGCGGCGGCAAGCTGATTGTGATCGACGGCGGCTTTTGCCGCGCCTATCAGCGCACAACCGGCATCGCGGGATACACGCTGGTCTTCAACAGCCGGGGATTGACGCTACGTACCCACCAGCCCTTTGTGAGTGCGGAGAAAGCGATTCGGGAGGATGAGGATATCGCCAGCCGTAGCGAGCGGATTTACAGCTCGTCTGACCGCATTCTCATTGCCGACACCGACGTCGGCAAGGAAAAGGCGCTGCTGATTAAGGACCTCAACAAGCTGATCGCGGCCTACCAGTCCGGTCTGCTGCAAGAGCGTGTGTGACCGAAAAGCATAATAACAGCCCCCGTACCGGACGGTACGGGGGCTGCGCGTCGTTATGGCAAGTCATTGGGGGGCGGGTGCTGCGTTCCGGAATCGCTTAAAAGTGCTTTTCGCTGGCTGTACGCTTCAGTGCGCCGCCGTTTCCACTCGGCACGCTCCGCCGCCGTCATGTTGCAGAAAAGCATCATCAGATTGACGCCAGAGGCGGCGCGTTCCAGCCGCAAAATCTCCTGGCCGGATTCCGCCTCGCTCAGCTTGAGTACCTCGGTGCCCAGCCGTTCCAGCGGAACGCGCCGCTCGATGGGAAGCTGTTCCTGCGACTCTTCCAGCACGGGCGGGGCTTCAGATGCGGTCTGGCGGACCGGCGCGTTCGATACGGACGGCTGTTCCGGCGTTTCCAGCTGCTTCAGCGGTTCCGCCGCCTCGGGCAGATTGGCTTCGCGGTCCATCCGCATCTGGACGGCCTCCAGGATATACGCCTGGATGGACATTCCGCGTGTCTTGGCCGCGTGCCGGATTTCCGCGCCCTTCTCCTTGTAAGGCCGGATCATGATCTGATCCAGCTTTGCGGTATGCCGTTTGTCGGCGGCCTTTTTCGCCTCGCTCAATGCCATGTTCATCACCCGACCACAGTATAACAGAACATGACAGACAATGCAAGAACAGCAAATGCGGCACAGCCGGAGCTGTGCCGCGAATGGGCGGTTATGGGCTGCTCAGTCCGCGACATAGGGCAGCAGCGCGACGTGACGCGCGCGCTTGATGGCGGTGGTGAGCTGGCGCTGATGGGCCGCGCAGGTACCGGTGGTCCGGCGGGGCAGAATCTTTCCGCGCTCGGACAGGAAGCGGCGAAGCTTGGCCGTATCCTTATAGTCGATCATCGTGATCTTGTCCACACAAAAGCTGCATACCTTTCTACGCTTCCGGGGACGCATTCTATCGGTAGCCATGAGGAAACCTCCTTTTACATCAATCTTGCGCCAAGGGCCGGCGGCCCTTGGTGGCTGGGTCATGGAAAAGTCTTGGGATCAAAAAGGCATATTCTTTTCGTCCTCATCTTCAATCAGCGCAAAATCGCTTGCAGGCGCGCTGCCCGGCTGCTGGGCGGGGGGAGCGCCGTAACCGTAGGACTGCCCCTGCGGCGCGCCGTAGGCCTGGCCGCCGCCATAGCTTTGACCGCCGCCATAGCTTTGACTGCCGCCGTAATTTTGACCGCCGTAGCCGCTGTCCGCATTGTCCCGCTTGGAATCGCCGAAATAGACGTTGTCGGCCACAACCTCGGCGCTGCGCCGGCGGTTGCCCTCCTTGTCGGTCCAGTTGCGAATTTGAAGCCGTCCCGACACCACCGCCATACGGCCCTTGGCGAAATACTTGGAGACAAACTCCGCCGTACCGCGCCAGGTCACGATGTCGATGAAATCGGTCTCGCGTTCTCCGGTCTCCGTCTTGCCGAAGTCCCGGTCAACCGCCAGGGAGAAGGTCGTCACCGGAACGCCAGTGCCTGTCCGGCGGAGCTCCGGGTCGCGGGTGAGCCTGCCCATGAGCACGATATGATTGAGCATACGCTCCTCCTTTTTACTCCTCGATCGCGGTAATCAGCGAACGCAGCACACCCTCTGTGATCTTGAACACGCGGTCCAGCTCCGCGGGGAACGCGGGGTTGGTCTCACAGGTCATCAGGACGTAGTAGCCTTCGGTCAGATCGTTGATGGGGTAGGCCAGACGGCGTTTGCCCCACTCGTCGATGTTGGTCAGAGAACCGTGGTCCTCGACGATCGCCTTGAACTTTTCCACGAGCGCCGCAATCCCTTCCTCGCCAAGGGCGGGGTCGATGATGTAGAGCACCTCGTACTTACCGGTGATTTTTGCCATGAACTTGCACCTCCTTATGGTCTGATGGCCGGCAGTGCCGGCAAGGATACGCCTGCCAAAGCAAGCTGAATTATTATACTGGAATAAAGGGAAAATGTCAACAAATATTTCATAAATAAGCGCGATAGAGACGTTAATCTTTGGATGAGCAAACTACAATAAATTAACCGCTCAGTGATTTCTGAGCGGCTGGTTTCTACTGCGTTTTGTCGAAGGTCATGCTATCATAACAACGCCGAACCGGAGATCAAAGAGAACCCGGGGAAGCTGGAAGGACGCTGTTACATAAATAGGCGGTTGGCCCACCGTTTGTACCCCTTTTCCTCAGCAAATTAACGAAGGGGGGAGGTGGGAGCCGATGTGGAACAGGATTATCATTCGCGTGATCCGCATTGTTGTGATTGCGCCAATCGCAGTGGTTCTGCTCTCTACAAAAGCGTGTTAGCCGCCCGGTCCGACCCCGAGCGGCTAACCTTTTATAGGTAGCTATGTGGGCCAACCGCCGTAGCAGCGCCCTTCTATTCTCAATTATATCCCCTCCGGCTCAATCTGTCAAGAGCGGGCAATTTTTTTGCGCCTGCCCTGCCAAAAGGAGAAACCCCCGGGACTTGCGTCCCGGGGGCATTTTTGCACTCGTGTTTGGTTCTTACGAAAACAGGGGCAAATTGATTACTCTTTGACCTTGCTCACGTAGATCCACAGAGTGTCGATCACATCGCTGTCATCATCGTCGACAACCAGGAAGACCTTGCCTTCCAGCTTGTAGCCGCTGAGGAAGCTGTTGACGAAGCTGGCGCTCACACCCAGATGGGTCTCGTAGCTCGCGCCGGTATCGTAGAGCAACTCGTCAGCGCCGCTGCCGATGACCAGGTTGATGTCGGACTTGCTGTTGGCGATCAAGTTAGACTTGTCAGCCGTATCAGAGCCGACGCCGTAGGACGCATTTGCCAGGTCCGCGATGTACAGAGAGTTGCCGCTCTGATCGATCGGGGCTGTTGTAGTAAGCTTCAATTCGGCATTGAACTGGCGCTTGTTGTCCTTCGTGCCAACCTTCTTACCGGCGGTGATGCGGCCATCGCTGTCTTCCTTAATGTTGTAGAAGAGGACGCCCTTATCATTATCGGTTGTGTCGAGCAGGCTGGAGGAAACCCAACGCTCCTCTTCCTTGCCGTCGATAACGACCTTGTACTTGTAGTAGGTCATGCCGTCCACATGGGTCTGGTTGCCGGTGGACTTCAGGGTGAACATGTACTCAGCGGCGTTGGTTACTTCGTCAACCACAGCCTCAGTACCGGACACGTCAACAAAGACGTAGCTGGCGTACAGGTTATCCTTACGGCAGATCCAAGAAATCTTGGCGGTACCATTGTGATCGTTGCTGAGGGTAACATTGGGGACATTGGCGATACCGGTGTAGGACTCTACATCGCCATCCGTATCTTTGACGATGAAGACGGTCTTCTCGTCAGCACGGACATTTGCAACGCCAGTGTAGGCCTCGACAGTGGCGTCAGCCTTAATGGTGTAAGCACTCAGGCTAGCAGCATCGCTCATGAACCGGACGGTGCCGCTCTTGACGAGCTTGTCGCCAGCATCGGCTGTAGTGGTCAAAGCGAAGCGAGGCGCATCGTAACGCTTGGTGCTGGGGGTGTTCAGGGTGTACTGGCCGCCCTTGGACCCGGAGAAGGTGTACCAATGGGTGTGCGCATGCTTGCTGGTGTCAGTGTCATTCTTGCCAGCATTCTTGGAGGCGTAGCTGATGATTTCGGACTTGTTCTTAACACCGTTAACCTTGTTAACAGAGACTTCGTTGTTGGTGCCGTCGGCAAAGTAAGCGTCGGCAACGGGGTTCGAAGTCATGCTGCTGGTGGAGCCAAAGTTGTCGATGTAGACAAAGTTACTGCTGGAGAACGCCTCATCGACGCACATGATGTAGCCGTAGGTATCCAGAACCAGAGTGGCATCGGAGTTAATGGCGAAGTCTTCGCTCTTCTCGTTGTCGCCCAGGATGTTGTTGTAGTCGTACTTGGTGCCGCCCATGGTCACGTTTTCACGCTCGGTGTACTCGGTGACGGTGGCCGTCTGGATGGTAGCCGGGGTAACCGACTCCAGGCTGCAATTGTTCTTGGCGCCCCAATCCTTGCCAAAGCTGACTGTGACCAGCAGATAGTCGCCGTCTTTGACACCGGAGACGTCAAAGTCGTCGTTGCTGATGGTGGTGGGCAGGAAGTTGGTGGACACGGTCTTATTGGTGTCGATGTCAACCGCCTCGACATTCACGCGCTGATTGACGGTGTTGTAGTCAGCGGTGGCCTGGACGAGGTAGGTGTTAATCATGACAACGGTGACATTGTCGTCGTCGTCCATGTAGAGCTCGGTCAGAACGCCGTTGCCGCTCTTACCGATGTTGCTGCTGCCATCACCGGCACCGGCGATAGACTTACCGGCGGCGGCGGTAGAATTCTTAGCAAAGAAGACCTTGGTGTCGGCCGCTGTCTGATAGGCACCATCGACATAAGCGGTCAGCTCATAGCCGTTCTTGGCGCTGTTCAGCTTGTCAACGATGGAGCCGCCGATGGCGCTGTACATCTCGCCCTTGGGAGCCTTAGCGGTCCAGGACTGGATCAGCTTGGAGCTGTCGACATAGGTGCCAACCTCGTCAGCCTTGAACTTCCAGGTAGTGGCAGGACGGCCAAAGGAATCAGTGCCGCCGGTCTTCTTCAGCTTGGTGAAGTACTTCTCAGCGAACTGCTGGATGCCGTCGCCATCAATGTTGCCATCATCACGGCCCGTATCGGCCCAGCCGGTTTCACGGGAGACAGGCTTCGCCTTGGAAGAGCCGGTAGCGATGGTCGCACCGTTGATGGTGATGTTGGTGCCACGGTCGTCGTAGTCAACCATGTCAGCCTTGAGGGTGTTGAAAGCCATCTGGCAGGCGTCCTCGCGGCTCATCTCGTCGGCCAAGGAGACCTGAGACAGGTTGCCGGTGATGCCAGCGCCAGCGATAGCCAGCTTGGAAGTGTTGACAGCCCAATCGGAGCCAACGAGCTTCTCAATGGCGGGATCATAGCCCAGAGCGACGAGGCACATCTTGGCGAACGCAACGCCGGTCAGCTTGCCATCGGGCTCAAAGCGGCCATTGCCAACGCCAGCGAGGATACCCTCGTTCTTGCAGTAGGCGATGGAGCCGGCGGACCAACGGTCACGGGACACGTCGGTGTAGGGAGCAACGCTGGCGACGAG
>JAAWHG010000034.1 GCA_022795735.1 Oscillospiraceae bacterium | reverse complement strand
CCGTGGCGGACAGCGGACTGGCTGGACGGCATGCGCCGTTCCGAATGAGCGAACGAGGCGGTTCGCCCACGTGAAAACGCGGGCGTGCCGCCTTTTCCGTTGCGCGCCGGAGGTGTCGATGAAAGGCGCAGGCGTTTCCTTGACTTTCCTTTTCCAAAATAGTATAATCAACTGAATATACGCAAACGAGGGGAACCATGAAGAAGAAATCCTACGATAATCAATCCATTTCCATGCTCAAGGGAGCGGACCGGGTCCGCAAGCGGCCCGCCGTCATTTTCGGCTCGGACGGCCTGGAGGGCTGCGAGCACGCCGTGTTTGAAATCCTGTCCAACGCCATCGACGAGGCCCGTGAGGGGCATGGCGATACCGTCGTCGTCACCCGCTACCGGGACGGCTCCATCGAGGTGGAGGACTTCGGGCGGGGCTGCCCGGTGGACTGGAACGAGTCCGAGGGCAAATATAACTGGGAGCTGGTGTTCTGCGAGCTGTACGCCGGCGGCAAGTACGAAAACAACGCCGGCGGCGACTACGAATTCTCCCTGGGTCTCAACGGCCTTGGCGCGTGCGCCACGCAGTATGCCTCCCGCTGGTTTGACGCTGTCATCCACCGGGACGGTTTCGAGTACGCCCTCCACTTTGCGCGAGGCGAGATCGTCGGGGAGATGGACAAGAAGCCTTACGCCGGGAAGAAGACCGGGTCCCGCTTTCGCTGGCTGCCCGACCTGGACGTGTTCACCGACGTGAATATCCCCCCCGAGTATTTCACCGAAACGCTGAAGCGGCAGGCGGTGGTGAACGCCGGGGTCACTTTCCGCCTCCGGCTGGAAGGGGAGGGAGGCTTCGAAACCAGCGAGTTCTATTACGAGAAGGGGATCTTGGACTATGTGGCCGGACTGTCCGAGGGACGGGCCATGACCATGCCGCAGTTCTGGGAGGCCGAACGCAAGGGACGGGACCGCGAAGACAAGGCGGAATACAAGGTCCGCATTTCGGCGGCGCTGTGCTTCGCCAACCAACTGAGCTTGCTGGAATACTACCACAATTCCTCCTGGCTGGAGCACGGCGGGGCCCCCGACAAGGCGGTGCGGAGCGCCTTTGTGTCGGGTATCGACGCTTATCTAAAGTCCGCCGGTAAATATCAGAAGGGCGAGTCCAAGATTACCTTTCCGGATGTGGCCGACTGCCTGATTCTGGTAACCAACTGCTTTTCCACCCAGACCTCCTACGAAAACCAGACCAAGAAAGCCATTACCAATAAGTTTGTGCAGGAGGCCATGACGGAGTTTTTCAAGGAGCGGCTTCAGGTCTATTTCATCGAGAATCAGACAGAGGCAAACCGCATCGCCGACCAGGTGCTGGTCAACAAGCGCAGCCGCGAGACCGCCGAAAAGGCCCGGCTCACCATCAAGAAAAAACTGTCGGGCAATCTGGACATCTCCAACCGGGTGCAGAAGTTTGTCGATTGCCGGACCAAGGACGTGGAACGCCGCGAGCTTTACATCGTCGAGGGAGACAGCGCCATGGGGTCGGTCAAGCTCAGCCGGGACGCCGAGTTTCAGGGCATCATGCCGGTGCGGGGCAAGATTCTGAACTGCCTCAAGGCCGACTATGGACGCATCTTCAAGAGCGAGATTATCACCGACCTGCTGCGGGTCATGGGATGCGGCGTGGAGGTCAAGGAGAAGGCGGTCAAGGACCTCGCCGCCTTCGATTTGGACAGCCTCCGGTGGAGCAAGATCGTCATCTGCACCGACGCCGACGTGGACGGGTTCCAAATCCGGACGCTGATTCTGACCATGCTCTACCGCCTGGTTCCGACTCTGATTCGGAAGGGCTACGTCTATATCGCCGAATCCCCCCTCTTTGAGATCACATACAAGGAAAAGACCTGGTTCGCCTACTCCGACGCGGAGAAAAATTCCATCGTCAAAAAGCTGGAAGGGAAGAAATATACCGTCAACCGCTCCAAGGGACTGGGCGAAAATGAGCCGGAAATGATGTGGATGACCACCATGAACCCCGACACGCGCCGCCTCATCAAGGTCATGCCGGAGGACGCCGAGAAGACATCCCAGGTGTTTGACCTCCTGCTCGGCGACAACCTCCCGGGGCGAAAGGACCACATCGCCGAGAATGGCTATAAATATCTGGAGCTTGCGGATATTTCATAGAAGGGAAGAAAAACCGGAAGAGGAGAGATCGAGATGAAGAGACTGTGCGTCATTCTGCTGGCCCTGACCTTGACGGGCGTTTTCCGCGTGCCTGTTCTGGCGACGGCCAGCGGGACATGGGACGAGGGCTACGAGGCCGGTCTGGCCGACGGCGCGGCGGGATTCGCCGACGGGGACGCCAAGCGTTATCAGCAGCAGGTCTCCATCGCCAACGGCTACGACGGCGGTTACGCCGAAGGCTATGTCAAGGGCTGGTGGGAGGCCTGGAAGGACCGTCCCGCGCCGAGCGACTACGAACGTGGCTTTGGCGACGGCTATGTCAGGGGCTGGGAGGACGGCGAGGGCAAGATCGCCTTTGACCGCGCCGGACGGGCCGCAGGTTTGACTGGGGATTACCGTTCCGGTTTTCTGGAGGGTTACGACGACGGCTACAGCGAGGCGTTGGACGAGATTTATGAATACGCCCTCCACAACTGGGACGGCGATTTTGACCCGCTGGAGCAGCCCTTGATCGTCAACGGCTGGCCCTTCAAGGGACAGGTCGTCCTCAAGGACGGCGTGGCCTGCGCGTCTGCGAAAACCCTCAACGAAATCATGGGGACCAAGCTGGCCGGGCCGGTGCTGCCCATCCGCGACGCCGCCGCACAGGCCGGGTGGGACGTGGTTTGGAATAAGGCCAACCGGCAGGTGGTGATGCTCAACAAGAAAATCCTGCTGGAGCAAGCCCTGTCGGGCCGGCTGGGACGGCCCGCCCCCGATTTCAGCGCGTTGGACAAGCTGCTGGACAAGGCCGCTGCCCAGGGATTTGGCGCGGCGGGGCCCCGGGAGTCGGAAGGGACCCTGACGCTCCACTTCTCCGCGTTCAGCACCATGGAAAAGGGTAATAACGCCGCGCTCGACGTTAAACTCCACGTCCGTTCCAACGAAAACGGTTTCCACGCCGCCGCGTCCTGTTCCGGCGCGAAGCTGGCGGAGCTGCTGAAGTTAATGAAGATTGAGGGGATGGAGGGTCTCCGGGATTTGCCTGGGGCGTGTACGCTGGAGGTGATCCGAAACGGCAGCGATCTCTATCTCAGCGCACCCTTCCTGTCCATGCTCGACCAGCGCTTTGCGGGGGCCGAGTGGGTCTATATCGCCCTGCCCCAGGCGGGGACGGACAACGATGTCGCGGAGGCGCTATACCAAAGACTGAAGGCGGAGAGCAAGAACGGCCCCGACCCGATGCAGGCCTATCAGGACTTCGCGCGGGACTGCGTGGCGCTGGACGTGCTGGGCGGCCCCGAGTCGCTAACCGAAAAGGACGGGGCTTTCACGTGGCGGGTGGACACCGCCAAGGTCAATCAGGCGTTGGCCCGGCTGCTGGGGGAGCGGGAGCGCAAGCTGTTCCGGGAATGCGCCCTGGCGGCGCAGCTCGGCCCGAACGGATGGAACAATCTGACGCTGTCGTTCCGCCCCGACACCGACCAGATGGCGGCGCTACTGGCCGGGGACGCAAGCAAGCTGGAAAAGACCGCTCTGTCGTGGCTGACAAACCTGTTTGACGTTCGCGTCAGCGCCAAGGCCAGCGGCGGGCCCGGCGGGGCGGACGGTACCGCAGAGCTCCATTGGAAAAACTCGTTCCGTCTGACCGCCGCGCTGGACCTCAACCACGCCTCCTGCGAGGACTTTACCCTGCCCAAGCCGGCGGCTGCGGACTATAATATTTTAACGTTTGGAAAGACTAAGTAATGGCACGTAAAAAAAAGGATGAAACCCCAAAGCACCAGATCGACCCCAATGTGATGGGGTTACAGGCCCAGGTGTTGGAGCAGCCTATCTGCGACACGCTGGAACTCAACTATATGCCCTACGCGATGTCGGTCATCGTCTCCCGGGCTATTCCGGAGATTGACGGCTTTAAGCCCTCCCACCGCAAGCTGCTTTATACCATGTATAAAATGGGCCTGCTCACCGGGAGCCGCACCAAGTCGGCAAACATCGTCGGCCAGACCATGAAGCTCAACCCCCACGGCGACTCCGCCATTTACGACACGATGGTCCGGCTGAGCCGGGGCTACGGGGCGCTGCTGCACCCCTTCGTGGACTCCAAGGGCAATTTCGGCAAGGTATACTCCCGCGACATGGCGTGGGCGGCCTCCCGGTACACCGAGGCGAAGCTGGACGCGGTCTGCGGCGAGGTCTTCCGGGACATCGACGCGGATACGGTGGACTTTGTGGACAACTACGACAATTCCATGCAGGAGCCCGCTCTGCTGCCCACCAGCTTCCCCAACGTGCTGGTGTCGGCCAACATGGGCATCGCGGTGGGAATGGCCAGCAACATCTGCGGCTTTAATCTCCGCGAGGTGTGCAACGCCGCCGTCGCCCGCATTCAGGACCCGGAGGCCGACCTTTTGGAAGTTCTGCCCGCCCCCGATTTCCCAACCGGGGGGGAGATTTTGTACGACGCCCGGGAGATGGCGAACATTTACCGTACCGGGCGGGGTTCCTTCCGCGTCCGGGCGCGGTGGCGCTACGTCAAGGAGGGAAATCTGATTGAGATTTACGAAATTCCGTACACGACCGCTACCGAGCCCATTATTGACAAGGTGTCCGAGCTCATCAAGGCGGGCAAGATTCGCGAAATCGCCGACATGCGGGATGAAACCGACCTGTCCGGCCTCAAGCTGACCATTGATCTCAAACGGGGCGTTGACCCGGACCGGCTGATGCAGAAGCTGTTCCGCTCCACGCCGCTGATGGACAGCTTTTCATGTAACTTCAACATTCTCATCGCCGGGATGCCCCGCGTGATGGGAGTGGGAGAGATTTTGGAGGAGTGGACGGCCTGGCGCTGCGAGTGCGTCCGCAGGCGGACCTATTTCCATTTGAAGAAGAAGCAAGAACGCCTGCATCTGCTGCGCGGCCTGCAAAAGATTCTGCTGGACATTGACCGGGCCATCGCCATTATCCGCGAGACCGAGTCGGACCAGGAGGTCGTGCCTAACCTGATGATCGGATTTGGCATCGACGAGGCGCAGGCCGAGTTCGTGGCCGAAATCAAGCTGCGCAACATCAACAAGGAATATATCCTTAAGCGCACCCAGGACACCGATCAGCTGGAGAAGGACATCGCCGCGCTGGAGGCGGTGCTGAGCAGCGACAAAAAGCTGCGCGCCATCATCGTCAAGGAACTGGAGATGGTGGCCGCCAAGTACGGCGCGGACCGTAAGACCGGCATTGTGTACGGCGCGGAGCTGGAGGCCGCCGCCGAGCCGGACGAGACCCCGGACTATCCGGTCACCCTGTTCATCTCCCAGGAGGGCTATTTCAAAAAGATTACCCCCCAATCGCTTCGTATGTCGGGCGAGCAAAAGCTCAAGGAGGGGGACCGGATTGCCGCCGTCTATGAGACCACCAACCGTGCGGAGCTGTTGGTTTTCACCGACAAACAGCAGGTCTACAAGGCGCGCTGCGCCGAGTTTGAAGATTCCAAGGCCAGCGTGCTGGGCGACTATCTGCCGGCCAAGCTGGGGATGGATGAGAACGAGAACGTGGTGTGCGCCGGCCTGCCGGGGGATTACAGCGGCAACGTGCTGTTCGTCTATGAGAACGGCAAGGCGGCCAAGGTGGCCCTGTCGGCCTACGACACCAAGACCAACCGCCGCCGTCTGACCGGGGCCTGTTCGGATAAGAGCCCACTCAAGGCGGTCCTGTTCCTGGAAGGGGAGGACGAGCAGCTCATTCTGTACTCCACCGAGGGACGGGCCTTGATTTTTTCGGCGGCCCAGCTTTCGGTCAAGACCACCCGCACCAGCCAGGGCGTGGCGGTCATGACGCTGAAGCGGAAGCATACCGTGGAACGCGCCGGTCGGCTGGCCGGCAGTGAGATCAAGGACGCGGCCCGTTACCGCGCCCGCAATCTGCCCGCTATGGGCGCCCTTCTCAGGCCGGAGGACCGGGGAGAGATTCAGACCGAGCTAGATCTTTGAGTTTAAAATTGAGGTGGACTGTTTGACCCATAAACCTGCCCGTGCCGTTGTCAACCTGCTGCTGATTATCTGCGGCGCGGCTATTTACGCCTTGGGATTCGATTTGTTTCTGCGGCCCAACGGCATCAACGGCGGCGGCGTGTCGGGCGTGGGCCAACTGGTGGCCCAACTGACGCCGATGAAAGCCATCGGCGTGTTTGTCGTGGTGTGTAATATTCCGCTCTTTATTGCCGGCTGGAAGCGGCTGGGGCGGCGCTTTATCCTCGGCTCCCTGGTGGGGATGCTGACCTCTTCCATCTTTTTGGACCTCTTCGCCATGCTGCCCGGCTTCCAGGTGGAGCCGTTGTTGGCCGGCGTATGCGGCGGGCTGACCGTCGGGCTGGGTCTGGGACTGGTCTTCCTGCGGGGGGCCTCCACCGGCGGTGTGGATATCATCGCGCGGCTGGTCCGGCAAAAGGTCCGTTCCGCGCCGATTGGACGGATTATGCTGGCTGTGGACGGGCTGATCGCGGTGCTGACCGGTTTGGTGTATCAGGATATCAACCGGGTGCTGTACACGGCGGTGGCGCTGTACGCCTCGTCGGTTGCCATGGACGCGGTGATATACGGACGCAACGACTCGGGCGTCGCCCTCATCATTTCAGACCAATATGAGGACATCGCCCGGGCCATCGACCAGAAGTTGGACCGGGGCGCGACGCTGCTTCAGGGTATGGGAGCCTATACCCGGCGGGAAAAGCTGGTGCTGCTGTGCGCGGTGAAGTCCTCCCAGGTGGGACGGCTGCAGGCGCTGGTGACCGAGATTGACCCGGACGCCTTTTTAATCGTCCAAAAGGCCCATCAGGTGCTGGGCGAGGGCTTTGGCAGGTATTCCGACCTATGAGGCGGATGTGTGCCGCGCTGGTGCTGCTGTGCCTGCTTCTGAGCGGGTGCAGCCGGTTTGTGGTTCAGGAGTATGAGACGGTGTCGCCACATGCCGAACAGCATGTGGCGGCGGTGGACGAGGACGCCTTGACCGCACAGAATTACTTGAGCCTTAAAAACGCCATTCTCTCCTTTGTGGAGAATGGCGTGGAAAACGGCGTGATTCGAACCCGGGACTATTCGGGGGAGGTGGAGGAGGACCTCGCGGCGGCGGCCTATGAGGTGTCCAAGCTGGACCCGCTGGGGTCTTACGCCGTCGATTACATGACCCATGATTGCGCCCGGTTTGTGTCGTACTATGAGATTCATATCAGTATCACCTTCCGCAGGAGCGTTGAGCAGATTCGCGCCATCCGCCGGGTGAGCTCCAACGCGGCGCTGCCTGAGCTGATTGACCAGGCCATGGCGGCTTACGAACCGGCGCTCACCGTTCGTCTCTCCTACTACGACGGGCAGGACGTGGAGGCGTTGGTGCGCGACTACTACGCGTTCAACCCCGGCAAGGCAATGGAGCTGCCCGATGTTACGGTTAACGTCTATCCCGAGAGCGGCTACGTGCGCATTGTGGAGGTGCTGTTCGCCTACAGCGAGAGCGCCGAATCCCTGCTGCAAAAACAGGAAGCGGTGGCCTCCAACGTCCGGGCGGCGGGGGAGTACGTCCGTTACCGCAGCACCGGGGCGGGGAAGCTCGGGCTGCTCTATACCTATCTTCAGGAGCGTTTTCGCTACACGCCTGGCTTGAGCGCCACACCGGTTTACTCCTTCCTCTGCGAGGGGGTTGCCGGGGACGAGGGGTGCGCCAAAAGCCTGCAACTGATCTGTGAGCAAATTGGATTGGAGTGCTATACCGTGTCGGGCAACCGCAGCGGCGAGCCCTATTGCTGGAACGTCGTCAACGTGGACGGCGGCTACCGTCACATCGATCTGTTCCGGGCCCTGGCGGAGGAAGAGAGTTCGCTTCCCTTTTACGCCGACGGGGAGCTGGACGACTACTATTGGGACCGGGAGGCATACCCGGAATGTCCCGACGACGAACCGGCGGACGCCCCGGTTGATTCAGAGGAGAGCGAAGCAGTCGAGGCGGACGGAGAGACGGGCGAGGAGATGGAAGAAACTTAGCGCATGCAGGGCAAGATAGAAAAAAGGAGTTTGCAATTTTGGAAGAAATCTATCAGGAGCTTGGAATCAGCCCAGCCGTTCTCCGGAGAGGAGAAACGGTGCTGGAGGGGCTGAAGGAACGTTTTGAAGCGGTGGACCGGGTTGCCGAGTACAATCAGGCCAAGGTACTGGCGGCGATGCAGAAACACCGGGTGAGCGCCGCCTGCTTCGCCGCCACCACCGGCTACGGCTACGGCGACGTGGGGCGGGACGTTTTGGAGAAGGTTTACGCCGATACCTTTCATACCGAGGCGGCGCTGGTACGGCCGCAGATTGCCTGCGGTACCCATGCGCTGGCGGTGGCGCTCTCGGCCAATCTGCGGCCGGGGGATGAACTGCTGTCCCCCGTGGGGCGGCCTTACGACACGCTGGAAGAGGTAATCGGCATCCGGCCCTCTCCCTGTTCGCTGGCCGAGTACGGTGTGACCTACCGGGAGGTCGGACTGAAGCCCGACGGCAGGTTTGACTACGACGGCATTCGGGCGGTCATTACCCCCAATACGCGGCTGATTACCATACAGCGTTCCAAGGGTTACGCGGAACGGCCGTCCTTTTCGGTTGCTCAGATCGGGGAGCTGATCGCCTTTTGCAAGGAGATTAAGCCCGATGTGCTGTGTATGGTGGACAATTGCTACGGCGAGTTTGTGGAACGGATGGAGCCTTCCGACGTGGGGGCCGATATGATTGTGGGCAGTCTGATTAAGAATCCCGGCGGCGGATTGGCCCCCATCGGCGGCTATATCTGCGGGACCGGGGAATGCGTCTCCCGCTGTGCCTACCGGCTGAGTGCGCCGGGGTTGGGGCAGGAGGTCGGGGCCAGCCTTGGGGTGCTGCCCGCCCTGTATCAAGGTTTTTTCCTGGCTCCAACGGTGGTTGCCGGGGCGCTAAAGGGTGCTATTTTCGCGGCGAAGCTTTATGAAGGCATGGGATTCCGGGTGATTCCGGGCGGGGACGAGGAACGGCACGACATCATCCAGGCGGTGGAGCTGGGAAGCGAGAAGGGAATGCTGGCCTTCTGCGAGGGCATTCAAGCCGCCGCGCCGGTGGACAGCGCCGCTGTTCCGGTCCCGTGGGACATGCCGGGATATGAGGACCCGGTTGTGATGGCGGCGGGAGCCTTTGTCCAGGGGTCGTCCATTGAGCTGAGCGCCGACGGACCGATTCGGCCGCCCTACGCGGTGTTTTTTCAAGGCGGGCTGACCTGGTATCATGCGAAACTGGGAATATTGCAGTCCTTGCAGAAATTGGCCGATGCCGGCTTGGTGAAGCTGTGATGTAAGGGGGACGGAAATTATGTGGTTTTGGCTATCTTTAATTGCGTTGTTCTGCTGGAGCGGCTCCGACTTGTTTTCCAAAATCGGCTGCCGGGACGGCAGGGACAAGTATGCCCATCTCAAAATGGTCATGGCGGTGGGCGTTGTTATGGGCATTCACGCCTGTTATGAGATTTTTGTCAACGGTGTGGAAATCTCTCTGTCTGTCATCATCACCTATCTGCCAGTTTCCCTGCTCTATATTCTGTCAATGGCCTTGGGGTATGTGGGACTGCGGTACATAGAGCTTTCTATTTCCTCTCCCATCTGTAACTCTTCGGGTACGTTGGTGGCGGTTATGAGTCTAGCCACCGGGGGACTCGCTGCCGTCAACGGCTGGCAGCTTGGCGCGGTGGCGCTGGTCTGCGTGGGCGTGGTCGGCCTGGGGGTGGTCGAGTCCCGGGAGGACGATGAACTCCGCGCCGCGAGACAGGAAGCCTCGAATTACAAGTACGCCAAGTCCTGGCTGGCGCTGGCCCTGCCGGTTGCGTACTGCCTGCTGGATGCCGCCGGAACCTTTGCCGACAACCTCGTCCTCAAAACGCTGGACGAGGACAGCGCGAATGTCGCTTACGAGTTGACCTTCCTGGCGGCGGGAGTGCTCTGCTTCCTCTACGCGGTGGTTTATAAGCGGGATAAGCTGATTCCCAGGATGGAGGCGCCCAAGTACGTCGGCGCAGTTTTTGAGACGGTGGGGCAGTTTGCCTATATTTATGCCATCGGCGATGAGGAGCATCTGATGTTTTCCGCGCCCATCATCTCGGCGTACTGTGCCGCATCGGTGCTCTGGGGCCGCATTTTCCTCAAGGAACGGCTTTCGTGGAAGCATTACGTGATGATCGCCTTGGTGGTCGCGGGTATCGTGATTTTGGGATTGTTTGATCCGTAATTTGTAATATCATCCATGTTTGGAAAGGGACGCAAGGTAAATTGCCTTGCGTCCCTTAGACTATAGATCTGTACGGATGTTTGGTTCTGAATTGGTTACAGGCTCTTATACCCGGTCAAAAACTCGTCGGCCTCAGCGGCGGCGGCACGTCCCTCGGCGATGGCCCACACCACCAGCGACGCGCCCCGCCGCATATCCCCGGCGACAAACACCTTTTCGTTGGCGGTCCGGTGGGAGGCGCCGGAAGACACGCCGCCATTTTTGCCGTCCTCCAACTCAAACGCCTTGAGCACAGCCGGTTCGCAGCCCGAGAAACCGTTGGCGATCAGCAGCAGGCCGGCTGGAATCTCTTCCTCGGTTCCCGGGACGGACTCCTGACGCAGCGTGCCGTCCTCCTCCTTCCAACGGACCTTTTGAGTTTTGACGCCGGTGAGCGCGCCGCTCTCCTCATCGGTTACAAGACCGGTGACGGTGGTTTCATATTGCCGCGGATCATACCCGAAGCGGGCGGCGGCTTCCTCTACCGCGTAATCGTGCTCCGCCGGAAGCGGCCCCCAGAGACCTCGACGTTGCCGCGCCAGCCCGGCGGGTTTACGGATGAGCTGGGTGACGGAATGGCAGCCCTGGCGCAGCGCGGTTGCCACGCAGTCGGAGCTGGTGTACCCCGCGCCGATCACGACAACGTCTTTTCCACCCGCGTTCAAGGGGTTGACCTTACCCTGGTCCAAAAGCTCCATGGTTGCCGCTTTCAGGAAGGGGACCGCGAAGCTGACGCCGGTGGTGTCCGCCGGAGCGGCGGGATATGCCCTCGGCTGGGTTGCGCCGCAGGCCAGGACGACGCAGTCGTATTGGTCAAGCAGCCGCTTGGCCTGCTTTCTGGAGGAGATATCCACCCCGGTGCGGAAGACAACCCCTTCCGCAGCCATCAACGCCACGCGCCGCGCGACAACCGCCTTGTCCAGCTTCATATTGGGGATGCCGTACATCAACAGGCCGCCCGGCCTGTCGTCCCGCTCAAAAACGGTGACGCTGTGCCCCCGGTGGTTCAACTGGTCGGCGCAGGCCAGCCCAGCCGGGCCGGAGCCCACAATCGCGACGGTGTTTCCCGAGCGGACCTTGGGAATACGGGGCTGCATCCGGTCCTGTGAGAAGGCGTCCTCAATGATTCCCAGCTCGTTTTCCCGGACGCTGACCGGTTCCTTACCCGCCACGGCGCAAACACAGGCCCTCTCGCACAGGGCGGGACAGACCCGGCCTGTGAACTCGGGGAAGTTGTTGTTCTTGAGGAGGCGGGATAGGGCGTGACCAAGGTTTTGATTCCATACCATGTCGTTCCACTCGGGAATGAGATTGTGCAGCGGACAGCCAAAAATCTCTCCGCCGTAGGCGCAGCCGGACTGGCAGAAGGGAACGCCACAGTTCATACACCTGCCGCCCTGCTCCACCCGTTCGGCAAGGGGGAGGGGACGGTGAAATTCCTGCCAATGGCCGACCCGCTCCTCGGGAACCTCGGCGGGGTTGTCCCGGCGCGCGTAGTCAACAAAGCCAGTATTCTTTCCCATTTCAGACACCTCCCTGACCGGTCATGGCATAAAACGCTTCGATTTCGGCGGCCTCCCGGTCCATCCCTCTGGCCTCGGCGGAGGCGATGAGATCCAGCATCCGCTTGAAGTCCTTGGGCATGACCTTTTTAAAGTCGGACAGGCGGCGGTCAAAGTCGTCCAGAATTTCCCGCGCTACCGTGGAGCCGGTGGCGGCGGCGTGGGACTCGATCAGCTCCCGGAGCGTTTGGACGTCGTGCTTTTCGGTAACCTGGGTGAGACGCACCAGCTCTTTGTTGACGCGCAAATAGAGGTCATGGCGGGGGTCGAGCACGTAGGCGACGCCGCCCGACATGCCCGCCGCGAAGTTGGCGCCGACCTCGCCCAAAATGACCACCTTGCCGCCGGTCATGTATTCGCAGCCGTGGTTCCCCACCCCTTCGACAACGGCGGTCGCGCCCGAGTTGCGCACACAGAACCGTTCCCCGGCGACGCCTTGGATATAGGCGGCGCCGGAGGTCGCGCCGTAGAGGGCGACGTTGCCAATGATAATGTTTTCCTCGGCCTTGAAACGGCTTTCCCTGGGCGGGTAGACGATGAGCCTGCCGCCCGAGAGGCCCTTGCCGAAGTAGTCGTTGGAGTCGCCCTCGAGTTCCAACGTCAGGCCCTTGGGGATGAAAGCCCCAAAGCTCTGCCCCGCGCCGCCGGCGCACTTGATGTGGAAGGTGTCGTCGGCCAGCGCGCTGCCGTGCCGCCTTGTGATCTCCGCGCCGAACAGGGTGCCAAACGCCCGGTCGGTGCTGGAAATAGGGGTGTCCAGCGTGGCAGGCCTGCCGGAGGCAAGCGGACCGGCCAGCTCCTTCAGCAAAAGGCGGTGGTCCAGAGTTTTCTCCAGCTCGAAGTCGTAGAGATCGGAGCGGTCAAAGCGGGCCTTCCCGCTCCCCACGTAGGGGTTGTAAAGGATGGCGCGGAGGTCTACGCGCTCGGCCCGGCGGCTGATGAACGTGTCCACCGGACGCAGCAAATCGGTCCGGCCCACCAAATCCTCCACCTTCCGAACGCCGAGGCCCGCCATGACCTCCCGAAGCTGCCGGGCGACAAATTCCATGAAGGTCTGCACATACTCGGGCTTGCCCCGGAAGCACTTGCGCAGCTCGGGGTTCTGCGTGGCGACGCCGGCGGGGCAGGTGTCCAGATTGCAGGCCCGCATCATCACGCAGCCAAGCGTGACCAGCGGCGCGGTGGCGAAACCAAATTCCTCGGCCCCAAGCATACAGGCGATTGCCACATCGTAGCCGTTCATCAGTTTGCCGTCGGCTTCCAGAATGACCCGGGAGCGAAGACCGTTCTCAATGAGAGCCTGATGGGCTTCGGCGACTCCCAATTCCCAGGGAAGTCCCGCGTTGTGGATAGAGGTCTGGGGGGCCGCGCCGGTACCGCCGTCGTAACCGGAAATCAGCACGACCTGCGCCCCGGCTTTGGCGACACCCGCCGCGATGGTGCCGACGCCCGCCTCGGAGACCAGCTTGACCGAAATGCGCGCCTTGTCGTTGGCGTTTTTGAGGTCGAAAATCAACTGGGACAGGTCTTCAATGGAGTAAATATCATGATGGGGCGGGGGAGAAATCAGCTGGATACCTGCCGTGGAGTGACGGGTTTTGGCAATCCACGGGTAGACCTTGCGCCCGGGCAAATGACCGCCCTCGCCGGGCTTGGCCCCCTGGGCCATTTTGATCTGAATCTCCTTGGCGCTGACCAAGTACTCCGAGGTCACGCCAAAGCGGCCCGACGCCACTTGCTTGATGGCGCTGCATTTGTTGGTTTTGAGACGGGCCGGGTCCTCGCCGCCCTCGCCGGAATTGGACTTGCCGCCCAGACGGTTCATGGCCAGGGCCAGACATTCGTGCGCCTCCTGGGAGATGGAACCGTAGGACATGGCCCCGGTCTTGAAGCGCTTGACAATTTCGGACACCGGCTCGACCTCGTCAATAGGGATGGACTCCCGCCCGGCGAAGGTCAGGAGGCCGCGCAGCGTGTGCGGGGTGGACTCGTCGTCCACCATCTTGGCGTACTGGCAGAACAGGTCGTAGTCGTTGTTCCGGGTGGACTGCTGCAACATCCAGATGACCTGAGGGCTGTACATGTGGTCCTCCTTGCGGGGGCCGCTTCGTAGACGCTCGTAGCCGGAGGAGTCCAGGGTGGTGTCGGTGGGCAGTCCCAGGGGATCGAAGGCCTTGGAGTGGTAATACTCGACCCCCTCGGCGATTTCGTCCAATCCCACGCCGCCGACCCGGGAGATGGTGTTGGTGAAATACTGATCCACCACATCCTGCCGGATGCCCACCACCTCGAAGATTTGGGCCGACTGGTAGGATTGTATGGTGGAGATGCCCATCTTAGAGGCCACCTTGACAATGCCGTGAAGGACGGCGCTGTTGTAATCGTTGACGGCGACGGAATATTCCTTGTCCAGCATTCCCTCGTGGATGGCCTGCCGGATGCACTCATGGGCTAAATAGGGGTTGACAGCCCGGGCGCCGTAGCCGAGCAGAGTGGCGAAATGGTGGACGCTGCGGGGCTCGGCAGACTCTAAGATGACAGAGACGGCGGTGCGCTTTTTGGTGCGGATTAAGTACTGCTCCAACGCGGAAACGGCCAGCAAGGAGGGAATTGCGACGTGATTTTCGTCCACCCCCCGGTCGGAGAGAATGAGGATGTTGGCCCCGTTCTTGTAGGCCCGGTCACAGGCTACGAACAGATGGTCCAGCGCCCGCTTCAGGGGAGTATTTTTATAGTAGAGAATGGGGATGGTGACCGGCTTGAAACCGGGGACGTCCATGTTTTTGATTTTAAGCAGGTCCACGTTGGTCAGAATGGGGTTGCGGATTTCCAGTACGGTGCAGTTTTCCGCCTTGTCCTCCAAAAGGTTACCGTCTGATCCAACGTAGACGGTGGTATCGGTGACCAGGGCCTCGCGGATGGCGTCGATGGGCGGGTTGGTGACCTGGGCGAACATTTGCTTAAAATAGTTGAAAAGCGGCTGGTGCTTCTCCGAGAGGACGGCCAGCGGGAGATCGTCGCCCATGGCGGCGGTGGGCTCCGCGCCGTTCATCGCCATGGGGAGGATGGTGTCCTTGACGTCCTCGTAAGAGTAGGCGAAGGCGTTTTGCAGCTTTTCCCGATAATCGGCGTCCAGCGAAACCGTCTTCCGGTTGGGGATGGGCAGATCGGCCAGGCGGGCAAGATTCTGGTCCAGCCATTCGCCGTAGGGTAAACGGGAGGCATAGTCGGTCTTGAGTTCGTCGTCCTCTATGATACGGCCCTTTCGGGTGTCCACCAGCAGCATCTTTCCCGGTTCGAGGCGGGACTTGCGGACGATGGATTCGGGGGGCTGCTCCAGCACGCCGACCTCGCTGGCGAGAATGAGCGTATTGTCGTCGGTGACGTAGTAACGGGAGGGGCGAAGGCCGTTTCGGTCTAGCAGGGCGCCCACCACGTCTCCGTCGGAGAAGACCAGGGAGGCGGGGCCGTCCCAGGGCTCCATCATGGTGGCGTAATAGTGGTACATGTCCCGCTTCTTCTGGGACATGGTTTTATCGTGACTCCATGCCTCGGGCACGGTAATCATCATGGCGAGCGGGAGGTCCATGCCGTTCATCATCAAAAACTCGATGGCGTTGTCCAGCATGGCTGAGTCGGACCCTTCGCCGTTGATGACGGGGAGGATTTTGTCAATGTCGTCCTTCATAATCTCGGACCACATGGTTTCCTCACGGGAAAGCATCCGGTCCGCGTTGCCCCGGATGGTGTTGATCTCGCCGTTGTGGAGAATCAGGCGGTTCGGGTGGGCCCGCTCCCAGGACGGGTTGGTATTGGTGGAGAAGCGGGAGTGGACCAGGGCGATGGCGGATTCGTAGTCGGGGGATTGGAGGTCTGTGTAAAACCGCCGGAGCTGGCCGACCAAAAACATGCCCTTGTATACGATCGTGCGGGAGGAAAAGGAGGCGACATAGGTGTTGTCGTTGCTCTGTTCGAACTCGCGCCGGATGATGTAGAGCTGGCGGTCGAAGTCAAGGCCCTTCGCCACGCTGTCGGGCCGCCGGACAAAGCACTGCATGATGTGAGGCATGCAGTCCAGGGCCTTTTTCCCCAGAATCCCGGGCTGGACCGGGACTTCCCGCCAGCCGAGAAATTGGACCCCTTCCTTTTCCGCGATGATTTCCAGCATTTTTTTGGCCTGATTTCCGCGCAGCCGGTCCCGGGGCAGGAAGAACATACCCACGCCGTAGTCGCGCGGCCCGCCCAGCCCAATGCCGCAGGCAGCGGCGGCTTTGGAGAAAAAGCGGTGGGAAATCTGCAACAGAATCCCAACGCCGTCACCGGTCTCGCCCGTGGCGTCCTTGCCGGCCCGGTGCTCCAGCTTTTCCACGATCTTCAGGGCGTCGTCCACGGTTTTGTGGCTCTGCCGGCCGTCGATTCGTACCACCGCGCCAATACCGCAGGCGTCGTGTTCCCATACGGTTCTCATGCGCCTCGCCTCTTTCCCTTGTATTTTTATTCACTCAGTATACGCTTCTCACAGGTACAGGTCAAATAAAAACTGAGGACGGCGGCAAATTTTGTGGGGATTGTAGTATTTTGATTGACGAGGCGGGCACGCTTTTATCGTTTATTCCAACGTCCGGTCAAATGAAAGAAAGCGGGTTCCCTGAAAGGAGAGAACCCCTGTGTCTCCCTCCGCGAGCTGACCGTACTCCTGTCCCGAGAGTTGGAGCTCCATCCGGTCCCCGCTCTCCACCTCAAAGGTGGCGTAATAGGAGGTGGAGGCGCTCATATGGAAGCCGTTTCCCGCGCCGGCATGATGGTGATGATGATGGGAGACGCTGGTGCGCTTTGCCGTTACCCTTGCGCGGACAGACAGCCGGGGCGAGCGGTTATTTTGGCTCCATGTCTTGATGCCGTTGACCAGGGTGAATAGGAAGACGCCGATTACAATTACGAAAACAAGGCCGAATAGAATGGGAAACAGGGAGTCAAATAAACCAAATGGCATAAACATAGCTTAATTTACCTCCGGACGCCGTAATTCGGACGGCAAAGTGTTTTTTATGAACAAAAGCTTCTCATATGCTTCCAGGCCCGCCAGCAAAACCCGCTCGTCAAAGTCAAAGGTACCGGCGTGCAGCGGGATTCCCGTCCCGGTGCCCAACAGGAGGAACAGACCGGGGAGACATTGCTGATAGAACGAAAAGTCTTCGGCAATCAGCAGTGGGCGTTCCAATGCGGCCAAAGAGGGGAGGACTTCCTTCGCGGCACAGAACAGCCCTTCGTCATTGTGGACGGGGGGATATCCATCAGAAAGGTGAAGGCAAAGGGTGCAGCCGGTTTCCGCGCCAATCTGGGACGCCAAGGCCTCCATACCGCTTTTGGCGGCCTGGAACATCTCTTCGGAATAAACCCGGAGACTTCCCAACAGGGCGGAATGCCCGCTGATGGCGTTGCGGACTGTCCCACTTTCGAGTTTGCCAAATTTTAACAGGCAGGGTCCTCGGGGGAGCAGCGTATCCCGTAACAGTCTGTCCGCCCCGCAGACGAAGCGGGCGGCGGCAAGTAGTGCGTCCTGCCCCTCTTCCGGCTTGGCGATGTGACTGGATTTGCCGTCGATGTCAACGGTTACTTCGCTCGACCGAGCCAGCAGCGGGCCGGGACGGCTGGCAACGGTTCCAGCGGGAAGGTCGGGCCAGAGGTGGAAACCAAAAATGTGGTCGCAGCGGTAGGTTTCAAACACGCCCGACTCGCAGACCAGCGCCGCGCCGCCGGTGGTTTCTTCGGCGGGCTGAAATACCAGCAGCACGTTCCGGGGAAGACGGTCCAGGTTCCGGCTGACGAGCTCGGCCAGCGCCAGCGTCATTGCCATGTGTCCGTCGTGGCCGCAGGCGTGCATTTTCCCCGGGTGGGTTGAGGCGTAGGGCGAGCCGGTCTGTTCCTCCACCGGCAAGGCGTCCATGTCAGCGCGGAAAGCAGCCGTCCGCGTCTGCCCTGCGTCGAAAAAAGCGCAGAGTGCGCTGGGACAGGGTTCAAAAACGGTACAGGGGTAGCGTTCCAGTGCGGCGCGCACATAGGCGCAGGTTTCAGGTAATTCAAAACCGGTTTCCGGGATGCGGTGCAGGTCCCGGCGGTATTTGGTCAACAATTGCAGCATGGTAATCCCTTCTTTCGTGTCCCATTATAAGCTTCAGCCCGGACGAGTGCAAGTACTGAAATCATGATCTCGGGTGCGAAGCTGTAATGCGCTGCTTCTCTTTATTCTTGAAAGCCATTTGAAGTTCTGTTATAGCGGAAGATAATGCTGCGTCAGCTTCTGCTTTATCCTTTAATTTTCTGGCTTGCTGCTCCAATTTCCCTCAGTCAAAATTATATTCATGATATTGATTCATTCCATGATACAAATTTCCGCAACAGCTTTCGCAATATTCTGCCAGCTCTCCAACGCAGATAAAAGCACCTGTTCCCCCTTCTGTGTAATTTTATAGTATTTTCGTACCGGCCCGTTGCTCTCCTCCCCATGAAACACCTCTACGGAGTTATCAGACCGCAGGCGGCGCAGGATGCCATAGATTGTACTGTCGTTGACATCTGGAAAAAAGGAGCGGATACGCTTTGTAATCTCATAACCATAGGGGCTGTCGCGGGAAATGATGCACAGAATACACATTTCTAAAACGCCCTTTTTCATTTGTCCATCCATTGCGTGCTCCCCCTTCCTTTCAATTTCCGGATGCGCAAAGCAAAGGTAAGAGAAGTAGCCAGGCCTAATATAAGCGGGAACAGGCAGTAAAAGTGTTCGGTAAGTGGTTGAGCGGAGAGGTCCATGCGTGTCAGTATGGAATGGATGCTTCTAAAAAAGCACCATCCGGAAACTGCTTGAGTCAGGGGACAGAAATACCAGATCGAACTCCGCCACAAGCGGCAGGCAGATACAAGAAACAAAATCAGGGACGCGCCAGAACACCCGTGCAGAGCCATATGGAAATGCTGCGCAGTGTCCGGGCTGATCTGGATTGTTTCTGTCACCACAGCGTCCATGAACAGCAAACATCCGACTGCTAGGAGCGAAATGCAAAGGAATGGTGCCAAAACACACCAGATGGCGTGGGGATGTTTTGGGGAGTACCGGGCTGCTGCGCCTCCGTCAATTGCGATCCATACAGCAACAGGCAGTCCAACCGCCACAAGGGACAGCGGCGCAACACCGACGCCCCAAACGCCGCCGGAGAACAGAAGCGCCGCCGCAAGGAAAGCCAATATAGTTTTTAACCTGGGACGATACCTGCGGTCTTCCCGTAAGATAGCGGAAAAGAACTGCCGCGGGGCTTCCAATTTTTCCGACGGTTCCCTTTGATTGAGATATTCCTCATAATCCTCCGCGATATCGCGGACCTTTTCTACAGAGAAATGCAGGGAAGCCAGCAGAACAAGCCGATAGATGAGATATCCGTTTGTCTTCATTTTCTTTTCTCCTCACTGTGCAATACTACTGCTTATTACATGGTAGTATGAAGTATAACATGATAAAAAATGAATGTCAAGGGTGTTGCGCGGTGAATGTCAAAAGAAAAAAATGCTTGACAAAGAGGTCGGCGGGCAGTATAATGGGGCAAAATTAAACATTGCATAAACCTGCGAGGAAGAGTAGTACCCAGCGCAATCCAG
>JAAWHG010000007.1 GCA_022795735.1 Oscillospiraceae bacterium | reverse complement strand
TCGCCAGACCAATTACTCCCTTATCATAAAAAAATAAGTGCAGAAGGTAAAGCACTGATGAAATGCTTTATCTCTTACACTTATATGGTACTAAAAAGCCCCTCCTTTTGGGAGGGACTTTATGCGTGTCAGGAGCTAGTCTGCAACTTCTTCTTTTGCCCAGGAAGCAAAAGCCGCAAGCGTCATATTGCCTTGTTCGCCCGCTGTTCTGTTTTTCTTGGACCCGTCGTTGACAACCTCATACCGGAGGTTATCTGTGCATTCTTGCGAATCGTAGAGTTTGTATTGCGGGCCCATGTCCACAACTTTCCTGATACGCCCTTTTCCGTTGGAATAAGCCTTTCCGATTTTGATTTCGCTTTTTTCATTTTTGGTATCTCCTTTTTAAAATTGGATAAAGTTTTCTATTTTATTATACTTTATGCTACTTTTATTTGCAACTGTTGTTGCTTGCAATTAGGGAGGGCAGTGGAGCAGTCGTTTCCGAACGAATCCACCTTTGGTGAGCTGCCTCTTCATGCATGCTTCGCTACAAAAGCAAAGCATTCTGCCATTAGCCGTGTCAGGCAGAGGATGCCAGCCAGTATCTCTTGCTATGCTGTACACCTCAAACCCAAACGTTGGCACTTATGTTATAGCTATGTCTTTTGTTGCTCCGCATGTGCAACATTTTAATGTGATTTGTTCCATGCGTTATTCCTCCGCAGACTCCGGGCTGTCCAGATATTCCTGAAAACAGGGCCAAATTTCCGACCCAAACCCTCGCCCAGACTCCCACTCGCCAAACACATCTTCCGGACTCATTTCCAAGTTGCGGTCCTCCATGTATTCTGTGAGTTCATGGATCAGTTCCTTCAAGGTATGTCCGTGGTCGATCATCCACTGGAGTTTGAACATCTCATACCGTTTCTGTGCATTCTGGGGGTTCAGAGGCTTTTCAGGATTTTGCGAGTTTAGGGAGCGCTTGAGACGATAAGACGGTTTGCTGGCGGGGCATTGGGAACACGATCTTGATTCATAAGGTCCGCACGATCCATTTCGATAGCACTTCACTTTTATTCTTCACTCCTCTTTCAAAAAAGTTGCTCATCATTTAAAAAAGTTTTTTCGGGATTGTTCCAGACGTGGACCTGAATTTCTTTGTCATGATTTGGAGCGTCAGAACCATCACCAACAACTTCGACACGAACCACTGGGCTTTCAATGTTTAAATCCGGGCAGAGCAGATTAATAAGGTATCCAAGGCGCTTCGAGCCTACGGTCGTCCTCACCACAAGATCTCCCAAAGGCGTCCCCACTCCCAGCGCGGGCGGGATTACCATTGGGGCGGGTGTGGGGGGATTGTTGCGGCAGTAGTAATCAGTGCAGCCGTTTTCTTCAGTAATGACCGGCTTCCGTTCATGTACCAGAGCAAATCTGCATTCGCCCCCATGATTAAACTGGCAGGTCTGGGATTCGCACTCAAAACAAAGTTCGTCCAGATAAACCAGCTTGGCAATCTGATCGGTGCGGTCGATACCGTCTCCATACAGCAGATAAACCACGCCTTTGCTGTGGCGATTGTCAAACCAGCGCCAGATTTTCTCTCGATCCGTTCCCGCCGGCCAGATATGAAACGATTCTTCAATGCACTCCGTCTCAGGATCCATCGGCACATCCTCAAGCTCCTCCCAGAGCCTTTCCAGTTCCATATCCCGTTCCTTGATTGTTTTCATAACAATTCTCCTTTAAAAAATTAATTTTATTTGGGTTCTATATAAAACCGTCGAACATTTGGAATGCCATCCTCGGGGCAATGCCCAAGTTTGTGTGTAATGGCGGTTGTCCAGTCCCGATACAGGATCTGATGCTGAATATCCCCGCCATTGAATCCAATAATCTTCAGAATCTTGACGGGTCTGTCACCAACCAGAAACTCTCCCGGCTTGGAATGCAGCATATCAATCGCAACCTTCCACATTTCCGCAGTCAGCGGATATGTTTCGCACTGCATTTTCTCCCCACACTGCATACAGGAGCCGGGGATTCGCCCGGATCTGCCATCGGGGAAAAATCCGACTTGCTCCATATATCCACAGCGAGGGCATTTATATGTTTGTGAGAATCCCGTTGTTCCCAAATCCTCATAGACCAGAAGATGTTCATCTACCTCAGGCTCTGAGTAGGTGCGAGGCATTCTTTCCACCTTTGCCCCCTGCGCCCACACGCATACCCTCTCAAACTCTTCAAGCGTTTTGGCCTGAATGAACTTATGTACAATTTGGGGCCAGGGAAGCGTTGGGGGGAAGATGGGGGTCATGAAATAGCCTTTTTGACTTTTGAAGACAGCAACTCGGTTTGCCATTTTAAAGCTCCCTTCTTTATCCTTTTGCAGTTAGTTGTCTTTTTGATAACAACATTTTTATACGCTGACAAATTGTACGGGAAAATATTTTATATATTAGCAAGTACACAAATCAAAAAAACAGAGCCTCTTGAAAAAGAGGCCCTGTTTTAAATCAATGTTTGCGTAATACGAAGGAGAATCCCTTAAACTCGCCACAGCAGAAGTGCGGAAGAATGCTCGTAACTATCGTGTTCTTCATGTCGTACTTTTCCCTGACCTCTTTCCCTGTCATCGGCCAACTCCACATTTTTTCCTGTTCCACGCTGTCGCAAAAATGCACAACTTCTCTGTCATCTATGCGGCACAGTTTAAACGCTTCCTTCAAAGTTATCATTTACGTTTCCTCCACTTGAACATATTCTGGATTCCAATATGCAGACCGACAGCCAATAGCCATATCGATAAGCCAAAACCCTTCATATTCCTTTTGACGCTCCTGCGATTCGCAAAGCATCACATCTACTGACCAAATGCCTTTGAGCGCGGAAACAGATGCCATATCAGCGGCAACCATTTCTATAACACTGTCTTTGTACTCATTGTATTGGTCAAGCAGCCGTGGGTAATATGCTTCATACACAATCTTGTCTGTGTAATCCCGGCATATAGCATCGTGGCAGTAATCCCAATCCCAGTAGTTGACGATATAGAGCGGCTGATGTCGGTCAAAATCATAAAAGACTCTGAATTCAGGTCTGAGCGGCATCCCATGATAGATGCAGGGTGTCGTCTTTGTATTGTGTGGGATGAGTTCCCGTATACAGACCTCCGTAATCCCGTCCGCACCAAAGCAGAGGGCATCATAATTCATTTTAATGAGATTCATTGCCATGTCCACTTCGTCTGGGCCGGGTGTACAGAGATTGAATTGGTACTTATCAGAAAATCCTCCGTTTTTTATGAACATACTAGGATAGATCCCCACTTCTTTTACCTTCGGCATTACCTGTTCTTTGACGAATTGAATAATCCGCTCCCTGTCTTTGTTATAGTAATCCATAAAGAAACTCTTGCAGACATCATCTGGAACTTGCACGATGAGTGTCTTAGGGATACGCAGTAGTCTTTCTTCTCCATCTGCTGGAATGATAGCCGGCAACCAATTTGACATATTGTTGGGATTTGAACGCAAATCGTTGAGATATGTGTTTTCAGACACTTCTGTCGTTGGTATGTTCACAATTATGCTCATAATATTGAACAATCCTTTCAAAAAATATAATCTTGTTTACAGACCCTAACGCTTGTACGTAGCAGTCCTCGTATATTTCCCCTCTTTATATTCGATTGTGATGGTTGTGGGGAGGCCGCTGGCATCGGAGGTGATAGGCAGATAGCGGAGGTTTGTAATTTTCAGGTCCTTCTTGTGGTTGGATTCACATTTCTCCGCTTGCTCCTTGTCTGCATACTGAGTGCCACAGACTTCGCAAATGTATTGTTGCACGATCTTCATTGATGATCTCCCTTTCTCATTTCTTGTTTACACATTCAGGCGGCCAGGAAATTTCGGTCGCCGCTGCAATGTCGTCCAGCAAGTTACCGTAATCGCCCAAATGCTTGTATGCATTTTGAAGGACCACGCAAATCTCTATTCCTTTTCCATCCATGAATTTGCAGAAAATATTATTCAAGGCATCATGAATGGCCGCATCACTTCCAGCAGCATGATTGAGTTTTTGAATATATTCCTTTGTTTCTTCGATAAATTGCTGCGTATGAGTCAACTCTCTGATCGTCATTTGGATTTCCCGCCTTTCGTTTATTTACCAAATAGCTTTCCATCCGGGCTGGCGACACAGTTCCTCCAATTCTTTGGAACGTCTGTCTGCCTCATCTTCCTCCCCCTCATCAGGGAAGTCTGAAATATCCAGATTATAGACCTCAGCCGACACGTCCCCATTAGAATAGATATTCTGCACAAGACCGCCTCTGACCTCTACGGCAACAGAAATACTGTGGTTCGACGCCATTTGCCGCAGAATATTCGCTTGAATACCAGACAATATTTCCGCTTCGCTTTGGCAGTCAGCCTTATCGTCAGCGTCTGTTGTGCATTTGGCTGCATCGCCTTTATCCTGGATTGCCAGGTCGAGTGCAGCAATGAGGCTGGTCAGTTCACTGTGAGTCAGATTGATATTCATAATTAAATTCTCCTTTTGTTTAATAAAGTTATTTGTCTTTCGGCAAAATTTTTATATCGAGTTGTTCGCCGAGCCAATCCAAACCGCTGCGGGTAAACCAATACCAGCAGTGTTCTCCGGTCTCATCAACGTTCTTCCTCATCAGCCCAGCGTCTGCCAATTGATCAAGCTCTGCGTCCTTCCCTGCCCACCTATTGCGATATGGGCGGTAGAACTTTTTCCCATGACGGGTATACGGTTTCTTGTAATCCAACCCGATTACATGTATTGCCTTTTTGCATAGAGTATTAGATAATTCCATTTTATCCTCCTGCTAGTTTGATGTTATTTGTTACTTTCCTTGTTAGCCCTCTCACCTTCCTTGTTTAATATTTCAACTATGCTTTTGATTGTTGTTTTCTTGTTGTACTTAAACGACACGGTATAAAGCGTTTCGTCCGAAAAGCATTTTCGTGCGCTCACAGTACATATGTTTTTATCAAAACTAATTGATTGGAATCGAATCATAAATGAATTATCCGACTTGGAAAATGCCTTTAGAACCTTTCGGTACGTTACGTACTGAGTCCCTTCCAGAATCTCATTCCCCAGAATTTCTTTATCAATTCTATAGAAATGCTCATTGTAATAGTTGCATAGACGATTTCCCCCGATTTCTCTGATTACAACATGATCCGCACAAATACGCTCTACGAATCCAACCATAAACTCATTGGGATCCAATGTGGTGCTTGCCATGACCAAATCGCCTGGCATAAGAGGGTTTTCTCCACTAAAGATTCCGGGTTGTGATTCTCTCCACTTGCTTACGCTTTCGGAGATATACAGACTTCGCCTGAATATTCCAGTGACCAGGCACATCAGAATTCTTTCCTTATCGCTCATGACTTTCTTCACTCTCTTAGGTCGTTTGCAATCCGGTTCAGATAAACAGGACAAATTTGGCTACAGTAGAAAATCCCCGCCCCTGCAAAATCGTCCGCATTACCGCACAATACTTTGTTGGCCCACTCGTGGTTTTTCGCGCTGATCCCGCAGTCGATCCCTCTTTTGGCCGTTATCATTATCGCCACAATTTCTTGCGCATCCTTCAAACCAATTTCAACCGCAAGTGTTGCAGCGGCGGCTTCGGGGCTTTTGGTGTCCGAATATGCCTTCAACAAGGCTTTTCGATTCTTACGAATTTTATTACGATACTCTTTATCCACAAAAAGCAGCATGTTAAATTCTCCTTATCTTTTCAATTTTCCTTTTCACTCTGGCAAGGTGATATCAACGATAATTGCCTTCTTCCACGGAAGCGCATCATAAAGTTTTAACCACTCACTTGGGGCATCCGGGAGTTCATCAAATTCCTCATAAGAAAGATATTTCTCAAGGATATCTGAGACGTCGTAGTTTCCACTCTTGAAAATCACCGGTTCCCAGTCCCTCGCTGGAATGAGGTATTCATCCACACGAGCACTCCCCCAGCTACCCATCCACTTCCCAAAGCCGTCTCCGGCCACAACCTCGATATTCACAAATGGAACAACAGGCAGATCCGGATTTTCCTGCATGAGTTTAAAAAGTTCCTTGCGGTACTCACGCTCCAATTCACTGGTCATAAAAACTTTCTCCTTTCAAAACAGCATTTTTCCTATGCTGATTTGATTATACGGGAATCATTTTGTTATATTAGTCTCATCTCACAAAATGTGCGCAGCCGCGCACTCCCGCAAAGGCAAAAAAACAAACCAGCCGCCGCACTTGAAATGCGACGGCTGGTTTAGCCTTTTATGTTGCGTCTTAACGTCTCACAAGAAATTTTGGATCCTTTCATGCGAAGGATTCCATTGATAAGCAGAACGGCATGTTACATTATCCGTGTCAACTCTTCCGACGATTCAGACTTATTTGAAGTCTTTCCCCCAAATACACCGCCATCAGGAAGGCAGACGGCTGTTTCTGTCACCATATCGTGTTGGTCGCGGCCCATAATTCTCACAGTGCCGATATCTTTTTCTGCATATTTTCTCGCAATCTCTACTGCCTCATCAAACGACTGCGCGGACCCGCAGTCCATGGAAACAATGTAATAAGGTTTCATTTCACATTCCTCCTGTTTTTAGTCACAGATTTAATCCTGTATTGTCCGCAAACGAATCAATAGCATCCGCCATATATGTCCGGTATGCTTCTTCATTGTTCAGAAAATACACACGAGTATCCAGGCAATTAAAGTAAGCCTCAATATCGTAATTGGGATCAAGACGCCGCAAGACAGCGAGTTCTTCCTCTTCTTCATCCTCCAGATCCCTTTCGGAATAAATCGCTTCCAATTCGCAAATTCGGTCGTCGATAGCTTCCTGGAGATATATAATTCCAACATCTACGACGGCTCTCATAAAGCCGTTAAAGCCCACATTTTGAAGAGGTTCATCGTCGAGCTGTTCAATGATTTCATCGAAGTCATATTTGACATCATTCAGCATTTCGAGATCCATACTTCCGCAGCTTAAAATTGCTTTCAGAAGACTATCTACAGTGTTACTATACATATTCATATCTCCCTTTTAAATTTTAATTGCCTTTTTAACATACTGCCCAAGCGGCGCCTCTGTCATCGACCCCATCCAATCATCCAGCGTTTCCCCACAATCAGTGCAGATTACCCAGTGCTTGTTATAGCCATTGAAATGGCGCTGGAGATGCGGGACACCAGCGTTTTCTTCATCAACCCACAGAGAGAAGTTGGGGTAGTCGATTGGGCCGGGAGAGTGAACAAACTTGTTGCCATGGTTTGCTCTGTCCTCCGCCAGTTCCGCTTTTTCGATTTCAGAAATCTTGTCATAGACCATTTGTCGGCGAGATACCATTTCCGCATCATAAACAAATTCGTCGCCGTAATTAAAATTAGACGGATTATGATTAGAATATTTCTCCTTAATCACCCTGAATCCGCCCAAATCATTGACAACTCTGATTGCGTCAAAGTTAGCGCCAAGTTTATTGACAAATTTTAAGATGGACTTTTCTGTATACTCAAAAATTCTCCGCTTGTCAGTCAGCCGGATTCTGTGTTTGTTTTCATTATTGTTCTGCTTCTCGTCGGTGATATAGAAACAGGAATCTGCAAAGCCGGTATACGGCCATTTGTGAATTTACGGCGAACTGTATTTCGTGTGTTCAGAACCGATAATTTCCAGATACACCGCTTTTCCATCGTTCAGATCGAAGGCGGTACGAATCCGGTAGTCGCTAATGGTCGCTTTGCTGACCTCAGTGCCACTTCATTCAGCTCCCTTGAAGTACAAAACCTTCATTACAGGTTCTCCTTTCATTGGTTGGTAATTTTTTAAAGAACATAGGCTGTCAAATGATGTTCAACAAACACTTCCTTGTATCCCTCATTGCCAGAGGCTCCACATTTCAGACATTCCCAATGGCGGCTTCCATATTCCCCAATCTGATCACTGTCACCTGAGTATTCAATAGATGCACCACAAACCGGGCAAATTCCTTCGTGTTCATCCAGTGGATTAGGTGCAGTTGGAGTTCCATCACCAAACCGGATACCTTCAGATGAAAACAGATTCCCATGTCCGTCAATAACGCGGTAGTGATGTCCGTCGAACACATGACTGCATTTCTCTTCGCCGGATGTTCCGCATTTTGAACAGGTCCAAAAATAAACATGGCCACGATCAATTGGCTTATTGTCGTAATATTCAATGGGGACGCCACAAATTGGACAAATGCCCTCATACACTTCCCCCGTCAATTTAGCGGATAATTCTTTCAGCATTTTCTTTATAGCCTCAGCATCTTCCAACAGTTCACGAATACTGGAGGGAACACCTTTCTTCCCTCGACTCGGTATCCATTGTTCGACATGCTCATCCACGTCGAAGCTGGCTGCGTATTCATTGATCTCCTCTACAAAGTCTTCCGTATTGACACTGAAATAGAAGTCTTCTCCAGCCGGAGAGCGCCTTGACAACTCCACCCAGCTGTCCTCATCTTCATATACCGTCCAGCCAAGATTCTCACATGCGTCGATATATTCCTTTTTCATTTTCATTTCCTCCCTAAATTAACAAAGAAATCGGCTCATAAAAAGGTCGAAGTCGTCAAAATCTCCTTCACAGCCTATCTGATTCCAAATGTACATAACACGGTGGTCGTAATCATTTGTATCAGGCTCCAAGCTGAAATGGATGCAAAGCGCCGTCCACAGAGCGCTCAGTTGATTCCAGAGCAGCCAATCATGCGGCTTACCTCCCAGCATCGCCGGTTCGATCTCACATTCAAATTGATCTGGAAAACTATTGTCAGCAATAAGTTTCTCGATTTGCTCCCACTCATATTGTTTCAACATCCTTTTTAAACCCCCTTTGTTTTTGTTCTGATTGACAATACGGGAAAAATTTTTAATTATCAGGCTGCACGAAAAAACGGCTCCTGCGAAAACCGCAGGAGCCGGGGGCTTAATATATAATCAGGTTGTCCCTTAGTCTGTTTTCAGTTTGAAACCCTTGTGACAAAATCCTGTTTCATCAGAAATATAGTCTGAGATTTCGTCAATATCCGTCATCCCAGCCGGGATATCAATTTCTTTCGGTAACGCCGTCCCTTCGGAATCATCTGTGTCCCATTCAATATCATACGCCTTCATTTGTTATACCTCCATTTCTAAATCCATTCACATTTCGATTCCCGCCTTTGCGGGGCGCGCGGGGGTGGGGAGTGGGGCGCTGTCAGGCAATCCATGACAGGACCCGGCCATCAGGCAGGAGAATGCCAGGGTCTTTGGTTTGATCAACAATATCAATTACTTCCTGAATATCATCGCACAGATCTTCATTCAGAATTTTTCTCTGTTCACTTTTGTCAATTCCAGCTCCAGTACCCTCCAGCAACCGAACTGCATACAAAAGATCTTGATTATTATTAGGAGATACAGTTCCGGGCATTGTGACAGTTGTGATTTCCGGGTTCTGTTTCTTAATCTTTGTCCCATTGTTAATATCCCCTTTCAAAATTGTCCTTTTTACGAGACTGGGGATTATATTGATTTTAAAAATAAATATCAGAATTGTACTTCAGTCAAGACAGACTGTTTTTTTGATTTGCCTCTGCGGGTTGACTGCGTGAGGGCGCAAAAAGCCCCACAAAAGTGGCAGTCCTGCGGGGCTGGGGGCGTATTTCTTTCCCATAGCTTTAATTGCAGCAATCAGAATAACATCTCTATCGGCATTTCCTCCCGCAGATCTGACTGCCATTCATATCCAGTAATTGGATAATAAAATATTCTGTATTTGCCACGCGAAAACACCTCCATTTTTTAAACATCGACCAAATCAACCTCTGGAAAAAGAGCCTTTGTTTTCCCAGAACATCCAAATTGCAGGGCATATCCCTTCCACAACCTGTCATGTAAATGCTTTTCTCCAGTCAATTGGAGAAGATATGCATGAGCGTATTCATGCCGCACTGTCTCCAAAAAATGTTCCTCAGTTGCCAGTTCCATAAGTCTGTGTGCAAAGCCGATCCTGGTAGGAACATACCTTCCTCTCTCAAGCTTTCCCTCGCATCTCCCAAGCGTTCGGGTAAAGCGCTTGGATATGTAGATGGGGATTTCTGAGACATGACCACCGTGAAGATCGTCAAGCCGCTGTACTTCTTTTTTAATGTCTTCAATAACAAACATTGTAGCACCCCTGTTATATTTTTATGAAGTAAGGTCTTTCAGCGTATATTGGGAACCACATTGCTGGCAAGTATATAGGTAAACATAGCGTTTCACATTAATTTGCGACGTGAAGGTGGATCAGACTTGCTATTCAAATCCGCGCCTTTTACAATTACAAAACGTTTTTCTGGTTAATTTTCCTCCACATTTGGTACAATTTTTTTGCCAAAAAGAAAAGAGAAAAGTTCTTTCACTGTAAAACTGTATTGAAATCCCTGAATTTTTGCCTCACATTCGGATCGAGTTGTTTCAATTGATTTCACGCAATCACTTTCAATCTTTTATTTTTGAAATCATACGTTGGTAGAAAGCAGGAATATCTGTCCGGCGGCTGGCGCTGATAATCACTACTTCATCTCTCTTTTTTTAATAAATAACCCCGCCCTGTTGGGCGGGGCGTATGATAGGGCGGCTTATTTCAAATGGTCGAAGTGCAGGGTCTCGAACCCTGGGCCTCCTGCTCCCAAAGCAGGCGCTCTGCCAACTGAGCTACACCTCGAAGATATAATATTATACTATTTCTTTCGGAAAAAATCAAAGGGTTTTGCAATAAATTTTTGTGGCTCTCCCGCCTTTTGCTAGGAGAGCCCTTTTACAACTTCTTACTTTCCGCAAGAATCTTTTTTGCTTCTTTTCGTCTCACCTGTGCAAAGTCTTGCCACACACTTCTGGGAACATATCGCATACTGGCAAAACCCATGTTGATATCTTCTTTGCCCCATTCTTCTTTTCGTTCATTGAACATACTCACCATCTTTTGAATATTCTCATTCTTGGAAAATCCCATCCTTTGACAAGGCGAAATGCATCCGCTGCTCATACCAGAACGGCGTAAATGCAATCATTTTCGTCCAAAAGCAGAGAGCGCTTATTATGATCTCTTTTCCAACATCGAACAGATTCTGCCATAAAACGAAATATGAACACTGTCCAGGCAGCGGGGCCACACAGGAAAACGCCCCAATTTTTCCCGTCGTCAATCAAGCAAATCGCAATGAACGTATAAACAGGCATGACGCACACCCCCAATATAAACGACAAAATCATCTAAAATTCCTCCTGAATTTTCTGAACTATTTAAATTAGAGGCTTGGGAATGCCAGAACATACCCAAGCCTTTAATCTGCATAAGGTGACAGGCTTCACGTCGCAGAAAAATCCTGCTGATACATTGTCTGCACCGCCTCAACATTTGACGCAAGCCAATCGCTGTAAGTGTGAGTCCATACATGGTCTTTCGCCCATGCATTCGTATCGGAAATCATCAGATATTGACGGGATAGCTGGCCATTCTTAAAGATATTGTACAGCGAATGGTCGATTCGTACATCAAGCCACCGGTACTCCCCATTGATAAGGGCATAGTTCCATGTATGAGCGACGCGGGTTCCGTTCAGGTTGATAAACTCCCCAGAAACAGCCCGACAGTCTACCCCCAAATGCCCCAGCAGGACAATCAGCATAGACGAGAAGTCCGAACAGTTGCCACATCTTGTCAGGAACATATTTGCCGCAGACATATTGATGTACATATTGGAATCATGCAGACTTACCGAATCCAATATATTGTCGGGGACAATCAGGCTGATATCCTGGTGCAGTACAAGCTCGCCGGCCGCGAGTTTTTCTTCATAAGGGATAACCATTGCTTTTGCTTGGGCGGCAACAACATTGGGATCAAAGTAGTATGTTCCATCCCAGTCGTTACGCTTGCAGTTTACGATCATCCAATCATAGACAGCCGTGGCCTTTTCCTCCAGCGATTTCCCTTCCAGAGGGATGAGTTTCAGCGTTTCATCTGCCATCCAGTCAATGGCCGTGTTGCCAAAATAGATTGGCTTACTCTCTGCCGCAAAAGCGGTCGGGAAGATGAAAAGGGCGAGGAGCAGGGAGAGAATGAGAGCAGTAATTTTGGTTTTCATAGTGATTCCTCCTTTATAAAAATTACAAATTTGATACAAAAACAAGCCCGGCATTTCGTTTATTTATTAATGTTTTCTTACAAGTTGTTTTTGACCCATCGTCAAACCAATAATTGCCTTCAGCTCGTTTTAATATAGTTTTGTTTCCGGCTTGACAACCCGGCATGAAACGTTTTTTGTCCGTCATGGCTCGCGTTATATGCTTTACAGTCAAATGGTCGGCTCTGCCTCCATTTGTTATGTAGTCGGCCAGACTATCCGTGGTTTGTTCAAAGGCTTTATGTCGGTTTGTCGCTACCAGTTGGTTCCCAAGATAATAACGCCGGTTCAGCATTTCGCGTTTACATGCCTGCCTGTCATGGCGTCTGAATTGTTTGATGGCATAACAATGATCGATTGTTATGATTCGTTTTACATTCAACCCTGAGATTGCTATGAGATGCGCATCTACATGATGGTCTTTCAGCAGGTTGGCTGTTTTTCTCACACGCGAAGTTTCATATCCCGTCGTTATATGTAAGGGATATTTTCTCCTGAGGATATTGATCACATAAGGCAGTATTTGGTTTAACACGCCAAGAGCATCGTATTTCGTTCGGAAACCGGAATTAACAGTGGCAAGCTGTTGTTTAACAGATTCGTCCGTATGGACTTTCTTATGGCATTCATGGCATAAGCCGACAAGATTTCCAATGGTATTGCTGCCGTCTTTACTGCGTGTTCGCACATGATGGTATTCAGCAATGGATTTGCCGCAGAGAAGGCATTTTCCATCTTGAATGTCGGAAACCGCTTGATGGATGTCTTTACCATATCCTTTCAGTGGTCCATTTTGAAAGTCTTTCCCGAATATAGTTGAATCATCCAATTTCATCATGGCAAACTTATTCAATTCAATAGATATGCCTGAAACAGGGAGATACTTACTGATCTTGTTGACAGCATTGATATGTGTCTGCAGTAATTGGTTTGCTGTCGGAGTCAGCCAATTTGGGCTGCGGCAGCGATTGCTGAAACGAGATTGCTTGTTTCTGATATCATGTACAGTGACGCATTTATCTTTACTATAACCCGTTAGGTGTCGTTGAAGAATGCCGGTCTTCAAGATAGTATTATTCTTTTTTGCACGACGGCGGCGTTTCAAGCGTCTCTTGACTTGCCGGTGCTTTTGGCGGAATTGCTTGCGTTTCCGCATGAGTCTGGGAATGTCTTTGTTTCGGGTGATGATTTTGGCTGCAAATAGAGCAGTTCCATCGTCGGTAACAGCGCAAAGCCCAATATTTGTTCGACCTGGATCAATGCCCAAAATAACAGGCTGAACTTTGTCTTCGGTTTTATAGCATAGTTGGATGGTAAACGGGTTGCCGTATTTAACTTTCGCCTGACCCGTCTTTAGAAGACGGCGGACGTGTCCATAGCGTGTCGTGGGCATTAAAGGTTTTCCTTCATGATTTAATACATATACCATGTATTCGCCATCTCCTTTCAAAAATGTAGTAAACCACAGGCAGATATGTGATACCCGTCTATGTAAGGTCTCCCCAGATTACTTGTTCACGCTACAGAGTCCGGAACTGGGAGTGCATCCCGGAGTGTCATGTCACGCGATACGTGATCGGGTGGCAAAATGGACAAGTATTGTCGGTATCCGACCCGCTGAATTGATCAAGAATTGAATAGTTCAACAAGCCGGGTTGTAATACCACTTTGAATAGTTATAAGTGATATTCAGTCATGCCTCTCTTGTACCGCCAGCGGCAAATGTTCCTCCAGCCATCAGATGAAGATTGTCCAAAAGAATTGTTTCTCCGGTGACTGAATTTTGCAAACTAATATCATAACTCAAGTTAACACATCTCCTTTCAACACAAAGATAATACGGGTAAAAATTTCAAATAACAAAATACTTTATATTTTTAAATTGAAAATACTAATATTTTAATTGCTTACCCGTATAATTTGTTAGTTTCCAAAAATGATGTTTTAAAAGGGGAAAGTTTATGAACACGAAATTTCTTGTAATCTGCGTAGACGAAAATCTGGACATACTTTCTGTCAATTCGTTCGACAATGAAGAAGACGCTAATGCATTCCTTGCAAAGGACGCCTCTGCAACATATGAGGAAATGGATGGGGATGGCGATTCTTCGATTGAAGTCCGCCCTGGGTTCGCTGAAGTTACTTGCGGAGAAGCAATCTATAGATGGACAATTTATCCTCTGGCTTTCTCTGCTTCACTTGACGCATTTTAAATTCAGTTAAACAATTATTATCAGGAGGTAATTATCATGAAAACAATCGGAACCACTCGCTACATTGACGATCTAGGCCGCATAACCATTCCAAGGGAAATCCGCCGCATGGCAAAGATCAAGGAAGGCGATGAATTTGAAATCTATATAACGACTGAAGGAGAAATTGCACTCAAAAAACATTCTTTTATGAAAAAAGAACTTGGTGTTTTGGCGAAACAGATTTGTGACGCTGTTTTCAACAGCTTTGGATTTTCCATGGCGGTTACAGACAGAGATAATGTCATTGCGGCATCCGGCGCAGAAAAGAATTCTATTATCGACAGACCCGTTAGCCCGGAAATGCAGCGGAGCATGAGCGAATCCCGTATTGATGCCGGTGATAACACAGAGACTATTTTTCTTGACGCCTACAATAGATACCCTGTTGCAGAAGTTATGCCGATTATGCGAAATAATATGTGTGTGGGATCTGTGGCAATCATTGGGGACAAAGGAGCGCTTTTCGAGGCGAATGAGAATGAAAGATATATGGCGGTTAAGATGGTGACGGAATTTTTAAGAAAGTACATAACTTCGTTTTAATGCGCCTCAGACGCACCCGCAAAGGCAGAAAAGCTAACCCCGGTTTTAGCCGTAGGGTAGCTTTCAAGTAAAATAGTGGAGGTACATATGGAACAACGAACTTGCAACATCATCATGTGCTGCAAAGGCCATTGTCGGTTAGAAGGCGCAACGGGAGATCCATTTGGAGATATTGCGGCTTATATGAGCCAGGAGTGCGGCTGTGAAAAAGAAATCTATCAAGGTAAACTCTTGGAAAACATTTTAAGGACAGCTTTGTTCGACTACATGAACAGTGCGAATAATCCGGGATATGAATTGCGCCAGTTGCTTCAGAACTACGCTTTGTGGGAACCAAGCCTGTCGGAACGAATCTGCACAATGTTTGCTCTTGTCAATGTGCGTGATGATAATGGATATGTCAATGGATTTACACAAGAACTGCTTGATAAAAGTGAGCAAATTTTGCAAAGAGGAAAATTATAAAAGAGGTTCATTATGAAAAACAAATCAAACGATGAGCTTTTACATGAATTTGAAAATGTGTTGACAGAACTGGTCAAGTCTGTAAATGGCTGGAACCGAAAATCCGAAAGAAAACTGGGCGAACGGCTTAGCAAACTTAAAGCCGAAATACTTCAACGTATGGATAACGACAAAATTTCAAAAAATAACATATTATAAAAGGAGTTCTGCACTATGAACAACGAAAGAATCGCTGAAATGGAAACCCTGATCAGAATACTCGCCAAGGCTTCCCATGCCTACTATGTGGACGACGAACCTATCATGACCGATCATGAATATGACACCCTCTTTGACCAGCTCACCACCCTTGAGCAGTCTACCGGCATCACCCTCGCCTCCTCCCCAACGCAGAAAGTAAGCGGTGAAGTGATGGACGGCCTCCAAAAAGTCACGCACTCCAAGCCTATGCTTTCCGCCCAAAAGACCAAAAACATCGAAGATGTGTTGGATTTTGCGAGGCATGACCCCGAAGGGCTGTTTGTTTCCTCATGGAAGATGGACGGCGTAACCCTTGTCGCCCGATACAATGAAGGAAAACTCGTCCAGCTCATTACACGCGGCAACGGCGAATACGGTGAGGATGTCACACACAATGCCGCCGCCATCATCAACCTCCCCCGAACCATTCCCTCCCCCATGTATGTCGAAGTTCGCGGAGAGTGCGTTGTCGCCCGTTCCACCTTCCAGGAACTGAACAAAGACGGAGAATACAGTCTGGAGAGAAGCTACGCCGGCGGCTCTATCAGAAAACTCGATCCGAAGGAGGCGAGATCCCGCAGATTGTCCTTCATCGCGTTTGAGTGTGTATTCCCTAAACACAATACCATTGCGAGAGACTACGTTTTCCTTGAAGAGAACGGTTTTACGGTAGTCCCTTACCGCGTATCCGATCTCAACCGTTTGGAATCTGCCATCAGGGACTTTAAGCCCGAGAGTTTTGATTACCCTGTTGACGGCGTTATCATAGAATACAACAACGTCAAGATTGGAAAAAGCCTTGGGAGTACAGGACACCATGAAAATTGCCGGATCGCGCTCAAGTGGGCGGACACTTCGGTCAGGACACATTTCATAGATGTAATCCGTCAAACCACCCGAACCGGCATGGTCAGTCTGAAAGCCAAATTTGAAACAGTGAATATCGACGGTTCTGATGTGTCCTACGCCACCCTCCACAACTATGACATCTACAAAGCGCTTGAGTTGGGCGTAGGCGATGAGCTGGATGTTTATAAGGCGAACATGATCATCCCGGCTATCGCGGACAATCTGACGCGAAGCAATTCCTATGAACTGGACATGACCTGTCCCTGCTGCGGCGCAAGGCTGGAGATTTCCAAGAAAAAGACCGCTCGGTTCCTGCGTTGCCCCAACGAGGGATGTCCTGCAAGAAAAGTAAGGCAGTTTGAGCATTTTGTCAGCCGGCCTGCGGCAAATATCGTCGGTCTTGCGGGGAGTAAACTTGAGGATCTTCTGGATTTCGGATTCCTGAAGACATTTGACGATCTTTATCATCTGGAACGGCACAAACAGGCTATTGTCGCTCTGGAAGGCTGGGGCGAATCGTCATTCCAAAACCTTCAGGATGCAGTTGAGGCAAGCCGTCAAATGGAACTTTCCCGCTTTATTGTCTGCTTCGGCATCCCGGAAGTCGGAAAGCACGCCGGAAAGATTCTCCAGAAGGAGTTTCAGGGAGATCCCGACGCGCTTCTGAATGCGGCTTTGTCAGGCTATGACTTTTCTTCCCTTCCTGACTTTGGGGAGGTTATGGGGCAAAACTTGATGGAGTTTTTCCAGAACGAAGAAAATGTTGATCTCTGGAAGAAACTTTGCGCTGAGTTTACCTTCCACATGGAAGTCAATACACAGCCTCAGTCTCTTGCCGGAAAAACCATTGTTGCTACCGGTTCCTTTGAAAACTTTTCCCGTGATTCCATCAACAAGGCGATTGAGGACGCCGGCGGGAAAGCGGCTGGGTCGGTATCCAAGAAGACTGACTATGTTGTCGCTGGTGAAAAGGCTGGAAGCAAATTGAAGAAGGCGCAGGATCTCGGTATCCAGATCCTGACCGAACAGGAATTTATTGAGATGTGTGGAATCTCATAAATTTGTTCGGATAATTCCGTATTTCGAGCATAAAAATAACCTCCTCCTGCATTTGCGGGAGGGGGTTTTGTTATTGCCTTTGCGGGGGTGTGAGAGAAGGAGTCGGGTGGTGTGGGGAGTTGAGTGGTCTGTGGGAGGTGGCAGGGGGACGCATTTGTTTTTCTGCATTCTGACCCGAAAGAAAAAACGCAAACTTGTATTTCAAAGTTTGCGTTTTCAAAATGTTAGTCTTCATGTTTTCGTCCGCACTCCGGGCAAAACTTTGGATAATAGTGATCAGTCTCGTCTTCGGCTTGCGCATTGACACTCCCCACGGCTAAAGCCGGGGGATTCTCGGCTCAACCACCACAGCCTGCACCAGCGAGGTCTTACACGGTGTCCCCGAGCGTATAGGTTCCGGTGTGCCCCACCGTACCATATGTAGGCTACGCCAGCAGACGCAGACCTTCATTCAAGATGTTCTTTGCGGCGTTCACATCCCGGTCATGGACAGCGCCGCACACTGGGCAAGTCCATTCGCGCACGGACAAGTCCTTTGTTCCAGGCCACTGAGCGCCGCAGGCGGAGCATAGCTGAGAGGACGGGAAGAAGCGGTCTACCGTGACCACCTGCTTTCCGTACCATGCCACCTTGTACTCTAACTGCCGACGGAACTCGCCCCAGGAAGCATCGGAGATAGACCGAGCCAAACTGTGATTCTTCACCATGTTGGACGGCGCTAAATCCTCAATGGCTATCAGGTCATAGTCTCGCACAAGGCCAGTGGACAGCTTGTGGAGCATATCCGCCCTCTGATTCGTAACGTGTTCATGGAGACGGGCAACTTGGATTCTCGCCTTTTCCCGACGGTTACTGCCCTTTGATTTTCGGGACAGCTGCCGCTGGAGCCTGGCAAGCTTCTTCTGCCTCTTGGCCAGGTACTTGTGGTTAGGATACTCAATACCATCGGAGGTAATAGCAAATGCTTTCAGGCCCATGTCGATACCGGCCACCGCCCCGGTGGAGGGCAGCGGTTCTATCTCCACATCAGTACAGCACAGCGAGACAAAGTATTTCCCGGATGGATTTTGGCCGACGGTTGCCGACAGGATACGGCCCTTTACCTCTTTGCTGACCTGGCATTTCACAAGGCCGAGTTTGGGAAGCTGTACAGCTTTATCCAGCACTTTGACATTCGTGCCCACGCACTTACTCTTGTATCTTCTCTGGTGGTCGTGTTTGCTTTTGAACCGGGGATAGCCGGGCTTCTGGCCTTGCTTCACCCGCCGGAAGAAGTTCTGATAGGCGGTATCTAAATCACGCAGAGAGGATTGCAGAGCGGTTGCATCTACCTCTTTCAACCACGGAAGGACTTTTTTAAGCTGTGTCATATCCTCGGAACAGGCATTATAGTTCATTGTTTTCCCGTCATGCTCATAGATTTCCTTTCGCAATGCAAGGTAGTGGTTCCAGACGAACCGGCAGCAGCCAAATGTCCTCTGTATCTGCTGTACCTGCACCATGTTGGGATAGATGCGGAATTTATAGCTGTATTCCATCCCTGCACCTCATACATTCTTCTGATTCTCTATGTACTGCTTAATCACTGAAAGAGGTGCGCCGCCAACAGTGGAAACAAAGTACGAATTTGTCCACAAAGATGGGAGCCTTGAGCGCAGCCATCCATATTCTTGTCTCAAAATACGGGAAGTTCGTCCTTTAATCAGCTTCACAGCTTTGTGTATTCCAAATTGAGGGTCTACCTCCATGAGCAAATGGATGTGGTCGGGCATGATTTCCATCTCTATGATGTCGGTGCGGTATTCGTCGCAGATTTCCTCTATGAGTTCCTTCAATCGCACATCGACACCATTGACCAAGACCTTGCGGCGATATTTTGGACACCAAACCACATGATACTTGCAAGAGTACACCACATTGTGATTGCTTTTATATTCCATGGCCATATTATACCATTCAACGATATCTAATGCAATCCCCGGAAGTCTTTTACGGGGGAACAAGGTGTGGCTTATATCCCCATGCCTGAAGGCAGGGGTATTACGCCACGTGTGATAAGACACATTGCAAAAACTACATGCCATCGCAGACAGCCTCCTTCAAGCAGCCCGCAAAATGACTTGCAGCAAAATCTCCCAGGCACTCACCATGAATCATCTTGCCGCCAATGCTGTAGTAGGGTTCGCCCTCGTAAATTTCATTGCCGCAGAAGTCGCAGCAACCAAATATGCGCTCCTCCGGCGCTTCAAACCATGATTCCTGATTATACATTTTTGATTTCTCCTCCAATTTACTTCGCAGACCTATCTCCCGACTTCGTACAAATCAAGCGACACTGCAACCATATCGCTGCTGGGATAGGCGGCGTCATCCACAACTATGTCCAGCCGCCAAATTGCACGGTAGGTTTGGCAGTATTTATCTGCATCATATCTGTGAAAAATGTAGAGTTTATCATCAACGCCGTCCTCACGAAAACCAAAAAGGTAGCTTCCGCTCTGGATGGTACGATCCTTGATCTGTCTGTCAATTACCCCCCAGTCAATAAACAGATCGCTGGCATATCTTCTGCACCAACGTCCGGCCTCCTGGATCAGTTTGGTCAGGATGCCAGAGTAATTTATCCAATTGAAATCTCGGCTGAGTTGGAAAGGCCCTTCTTTGATGTGAACCGCATTCATAATTTCCTTGAAGTCATCCATTGTTTTCATCTTTTTCTTCCTCCTTGATTTCCAGATCTGTGCACTCCTGAATCAGCATGGACTCATTCATCGCTTCATAGAAGCAGCTACGCATTGCGGAGATGTCATCCTCGTCCAGTTTGGCGCTGAAAGTGACAGTGCGCCAGGTTTTGGAACCGCCATTTTCACTGCCCGGTTCCGCCTCAATCTTCAAATTCGAGCATTCCGAGATGAGCATGGATTCCTCCATCGCTTCATAGAAGCAGCTACCCATTGCGCGGACATCATTTTCGTCCAATTTGGCGCTAAAAGTAATTGTGTACCATTTTTTCAACTTCGTTTCCTCCTCAGATATATATTGGTCGAATCCATCCATATTGGTATTACAGCATGGGCATTCAGAAAATTGCACCTTTGAGGTTTGTCCGCAGTATGAACAAACATAAAGCGGTTCCCAATGCCCGTGATTTCCATAGTCTTTGATATACTTGCAAAATTCATTTGTTTTGCAGATGCATTCTGTTTGTACATCACAGTGGAACCGCAGCAAGCATTTTCTGCATTTCGTCTTGCATTTCAACTCTACTTGCTCATTACACACGAAAAACACTGCACACTTCGTACATTTTTCCATACCCCCCAGCGCTTCCCCCACCCAACACCCGTTGAATGGGGAACGCTGGCAAGCCTCCTTTCCTATGTTCCGGTTTTACATGTCATAAACCCGCACAAACTCGTCTTCCAGCTTGACGATTGTGTCCAGGTAAGGCTCTCCGCTCACAACCAGTTCAGGCGACATCAGTTTCTTATCGACCTCAGCGTCAGGGCGTGTATCCATATCGGAGTACGCAAAATGATATGACTCCCGATCAAACAGATACGTCCGAACTGGACAGCCGGCCGGACCTTCGGTCTTGGCGATATCGATAGGGAGTGTGTCAGGGTCGTCTTTGCGAACAAAATCCAGATACATTGCGGGGCAATGGGGATCCGGCGATGCTTTTGCCCGGATTGTTCCGGAAGGTGTATCCTGACAGAGATTTACTTCGCATGGCTCGGCGTCAACGCCCAGTTCTTTCAGAAGATCATCCATGGAGATTTTCTTCCCGTTGATTTCCAGATAAGTTTTCATGTTTATACTCCTCCTTGTTTCAAAATCTTGCGATCTGGCTGATGGATTTTAGGGGATAAAGCGAAAAATATTAGACGCTTACCTCTTCAATGCGCACGTTGTCCCCAGGCAATGCTTCTCACAAAAGGACTCGTCTTGAACATCCTTGAAATCGGTACAATACTTGCTCTGGGGGATCCATCCCAATGACATTGCCAGAGCTTCACATTTGCTGCGGAGTTCAAACCGCGTCCCATTGTTAATGATCAATTGATCGTAGGGGTGATTATCCAGCGCAACTTCCGATTCATGCGACTGCTGCTCTTTGGTCAGCGGCGACTCAAATCCCTCCCGCACGATTCTCAGATGCGTCCCCTCAATCATGTCCACTTCGTTTGGGAAACGGCAATCTGGAATCAGTACGAAGTCCCAGGCGTCGGGGAAGAATCTGAGGATGTCTTTGAGGAAGCTGACCCAGTAATCCGGGGCTTTGCGGCGAATCACTTCTGTCCCAACAAACTGAAGAAGCGTTCTGCCGGCTTCATCCTTTTCCCCATTCCAGCCGAAAAATTGCCTGCATATGTATTTCAGCAGATCTCCGTAATGCGCAATGAGAACTTTCTTCCCATGCTTTGAAAGGATGTTCTGCAAATGACATGCGCAGGTATCCTTTCCGTGCTGGGCTTTTCCTGAAATAAATACAATTTCCATTTTGTAAAACCTCCATTTTCGCAGCTCCGTTTAACGAAAGCTTTTCCTGTTTTTGACAGCATTTTTGAAATCTAATGAAATATACGAAATAAAATATTACATATTACCTTTGAAGCGCCCCTTCCTACAAGAACAGGAAGGGGCGTAGAGTCCAAAAGTCAAATTGCCTTAATTTGAAGCTCTGTGCATTCTTTGATGAACAATGTCTTTTCCATCGCCAGATAAAAGCAGCTTTGCATAGCCCGAAGATCATCTTCATCCATTTTTGCACCAAAGGAAACTACATACCATCTCTTCATTTCCTGCGTGTTGGGATCTTCCGCTTTTATCTGTAAGTTTGTACATTCCTGGATGAGCATTTCCTGGGCCATCATCAGATAGAATGCGTTTTTCATATCACAAACATCTTCCCCATCCAGCTTTGCGTTAAATGTAACTGTATACCATCTTTTCATGCCAATCTCGCCGCCTTTTCGATTTTCACAAACGAATCTTCCCTCGCCTGTTCCGTAGCGGAGATGTCTGTGGGGACAACGTTGTCATTTGACAGAGAATCCAAATTGATCGCAGGGCAATTGAAATCCGGCGAAGCGTTCTCCCCGATCACACCCAAAGCCGCCCGTCTACACAGCTCAACCTCAAGATCCTTGTCTTCAATATCAAGCTGTTTCAAAATTCCACTTGTAGGAAATATCTTTCCCTTCACTTCCAGAAATGTTTGCATTTTAATTCCTCCATTTTTTAAATTTGCCAATATATACGGAATTTGAAATCGAATATTGAGGGACAGAATAATATGTTTACTTCTCCCTCCCCAGCGCCCCCGCAAAGGCAGACCATCGGCTAATATTATTTTTCAATTTTCCATAGGTTCATCTAAATTGAGGGTTTCCCTCAATATTTTCAAAAATTGTTAGGAGGACTGAAAAATGAAGAAAAATCTGCAAAAAACAATGTATCTTCTGGTAGTTCTCGCCCTGATGCTCACCCTGACGCTCCCCGCGTTCGCGGCGTCCGGCCAGGTGAACGTCACATTCGCCGATGGCACGAATACCATCCTCGTCAATACGCCCGATATTGTACTGCATACTGTCGGCGCGACTGACGTTGACACGGTGACAGTGGGCGACGGTCAAATCGAGGATACATACGCCGACTTCAGCAGGACAATCGACAAAACGTTGACCAACGGCACCCGCTATCAGATTTACAAGAACACTGACGCCATCGGCCTTCGCACCCTTCATTTCAAGTATGTCAACACTCTGAGCGATGACATCCAGATCAAGGTCGCTTCCAAGCCTGTCACCTATACCACAAATACCGCAAGCGGCGCGTATGGGCAGAACAACAACTACGGCGGCACAGCCACCTGCGACGTTCTGGCCGGCGAAACCACCGTTGCTGGCGGCAAGGCGTACAGCGCGGCTTTCACACCTAAGAACGGTCAGGAAATCTCTCATTTCAACATCCACGTTGACGCCGCCGATGGAGAAGGCCGGCTGGTGGAAGCCAAACCCGGTGCCATCACTATCCTTGACCAGACCCTGAACATCACCGCTGACGAGGGCGGATCCTTTACTGTCAGCGCCGATTCTCTGAACCGGAACCTTTTCATCGTTGCCCTGACCAAAGATCAAACCCAGAAGTTTGATCTGACTGTGAATACTGACATCAACTGCACCGCCGACGTTGTTACCGAAACCATTTCCTCTGGCGCAACCCGCAAAGTTGTATTTACTCCCAACAGCAATTACATGATCACAGACCTGAACATCGCGGACGGTGACGGCAAGGCCGTACTTTCCATGAGCGATACTTCTGTTGAGGTCAACGGTCATACCTACAAAGCGGAACGGAAACTGAACGGCAGCCTCACGCTGATTGTTCCTGAAATCAAAGCCAACGTCAGCATCACCGCCGCCTCCTCCAATCAGATCCATTATGTTGCAGTAAATACTGACAACGATGTCTACAGTAATAAAGAAGGCGCAAACTTTGTAACGGACGGCGACCGTTTTGAATTCTATTTCGAGGCAAAACGTGATGCGCTGATTCGCTCTATCACAATTGAAACCCAGTCTCATTCCTCCCGTACTTTCTATCTGGACGAAGATGCTCTTACAGACCGCAATGGCAATCTCTATTACCGTTGGGATGGGCGTTATTCCGATGACTACCTGTATGACAACATTCGTGTTTATGATGTGGACGATGACTACATCCGCATTGTGGTCAACAGCGTAAATGAAAATATGTCTTTCTCTGTCAACAGCTACGATTCCGAGCATACCGTTACTGTCAAAGGCGATAACGGCGTAAATTACAAGTCCAGCAAGTACTCCGTCGATGATGGCGACGATCTGGCTATTACTTATACACCAACCAAAGACAAGTATGAGATTCGCCGGCTGCACATCAACTATGGCGACAGCTTCTATCGTGTCAGCGTCAGCAGCGACCGCTACGTCCGCATTGACGGCAACCGTTGGGACATCGACGTTGACAGCAAGGGTGCTGCAACCCTGAAAATGGTTGACATCTGCGAGGACGTTACGGTTCGTGCCGAAACAAATTACAGTGGCAGCAAGCATTTCAGCATTACGAAGAACCAGGATGCCAACAGCGTGATCACCTACACCGGATCCGGCAGTTATGACGAAGACGACGCTGTTACCGTCTGCGTCGAGGCTCGCGACAAGAGAATCCTCAAGGAAGTCTCGTTCCGCGTTGGCTCCAAGACTGTTTCCCTCAAGCCCTTTGAAAGTGAACTTGTTCTTGGCGGCAAGACCTTCACCGTCAACTGGAAGAGCAACGCTGACATGAGCGTCGAATTCAATGAAATGCCCGGCAATATGCACATTACCAGCCGTTCCGCCAAAGGTACGATTGAGGAAAACTCCAATCCTGTCAATCAGGTGCCCGTGCATCCGACCAATCCTTCCCTCGGCGCAAACACTTTCCACACCGCGTACATTCGCGGCATGGGCAATGGTGTCTTCGCCCCCAACAACACTCTGACCCGCGCCCAGGCGGTTACAATTCTCAACCGCGCCATCCTCCAGCAGCAGGACAGTGCCACCGCTTCCTATGCCGGAAACAGCTTTTACACCGATGTTCCCGCCGGCCATTGGGCTGCTGGAGCCATCAACTACGCACAGTCCAATGGCTATCTGAATGTGCTGGGTTCTCACAGTCTGTTCTATCCCGACGCCCCGATCACCCGCGCCGAATATCTTGCGTTGCTGTGCAATTACAAAGGCGTGAACGTGAATGGGGTTGCTGAGAGTACAAACTTCAACGATGTCCCTGCCACCCACTGGGCGGTCAAGTACATCAACTACTGCGCCAAACAGGGCTGGGTGCAAGGCTATGGGGACAACACCTTTGTTCCCGACGGGGCTGTTACCCGTGCTGAAATTGTCACCATGACGAACCACATTCTAGGCCGTCAGGTCGCCACTGTCAGCGCCGCTCCTATCTTCTACGATGTTCCGATGACTTTCTGGGCCTATTCGGAAATCATGGAAGCCGCCCTGGACCATTACGCTATGGTCGGCGACGGCTTTGAGACATGGGCAAACTGATTTAGGCAAAAAAATAGCGGGGATCTCGTTTGAGGTCCCCGTTTTCATCTATCCCTAAGACACCAAAAAACCGGAGCAGGAAACTGCCCCGGCTATCAGATTATTCGCAAACGTGCCTTTATTTGAAGGGGGGAGGATGTTTTCTAACCAGCCCCCAGCGCCTCCCCAATCGCCTTCTCAGCCACCTTCGCAAAGCACAGAGCCTCAAAAATGTTGTTAGGGCGAGGAAATGAGTTGGCATTGGGTTGGGCGTAGGGATTGAACAGGCGGTATGTATCAGGACTGTCCCCCACAACCCGGCAGAGTTCGCGTCCATTGTGGCTGACCGAAGCATAATCGGCATACTGATCGATAAAGTACGCCTCCGGGACAGACAGGGACGCTTTGAACTCGTCGCTCAGTTTCTTGTTGGCCGCCAATTTGTTCAGAAATGCGGAGAAGTCAGAAAAAATCTTATTCTCTTTGAACAGGCAGATTGGGGTGGAGATGGGGAACAGTTTCAGGGCGGGCGCAAGGGCGGAGGGGAGGGCGGTGAGGACGGTCTGGAGGATGTGCTGGGCACAGGCAGCGGCGTCTGGGAAGTCCTGTTCCAGATCAACTTCCACATAACAGATTTCACTGTCTTTTCCTGATCCGACTATGAACTCAAATGTCACGCCGTCCATACTGACTTCGGCATGAATATCCATTTGAACCTGAGCCGCCGAAATTTTGCTCCGAACATATGTCTCTGCGAATGCCTTGAGTTGAGAACTGTACAGGGTTTCCTCATTGAAATATTTGTGTATCTGGCTGGCAATGCTTTCCGTAATCATGAAAAATTCCTCCTTCGTTTTAAATAATTATACTGGGAAAGAAATTTGAAATCAATGCCAGCGTCAATTTTTAACCTTATTTTTGCCACGCACAGCCGCATCGCGGCTCCCGCAAAGGCAAAAAGGCAGACCCCCTTTCGGGAGTCTGCCTTAAAGTGGAGCGGCGGCGGTCTTTAATCATTCGACGTAACGCTTATTCCACCAATCATCTGCGGAAGAATGTTGACCTCGTAATGATATTGATCGACATAAGCGCCGGACACGTCCTGAACAATGTATGTTGTCCACTCGCTGAGGTAAATGAAATCTTTTTTGTATGTACCCGGTGAAACCTCACTGATTACGGACAGCTCATTGTTCCCTTCGTTCTTCAAAGAACACTTTCCGATCAACTCATACAGGATTGTGTTGTCCCGAATGTTGACGACGGTTATTTTCCGCGTCGCGTTGAAGTTGTCGGCCTGCTGCGAGATATTGTATGAAACCTTGTTGCTTTCCGTGCAGGAACACATACACAGCAGCATTGTGACAGCCAAGAGCAGGCCAGGGATAATATGTTTCATTACCTTCCTCAATTTCACTCTCTCCTTTAATAGTTAATTTTGAAAATATCAGGCAAAAATCCTTTCTAGCGAATCGTCGAAGCAACTATCAAGAACCTCCTGACTCCAAACCTCTTCCTCTTCCGCCGACAGAAACATATCAGCAAGCTTAGCCGGTCGTAAACCGCCCTTTTTGTGGCGGGCCCACTGCCGGAAAGCCTTCTTGTTTTTCCAGCACTTCAATTCCTCGCCACGATACAGTTTGGGGATATCGTACCTGTTCGTCCGAATTCTGACGCTGGAGCGGATCGGCTTGATATCCAAATCCAGATCAATGACAGATTCCCGCTTCGCCTGACGGATAAGCGATGCGCCTTTGCCGCGTCCGCGAATGCCCTTATGCTTGATGAAAGAAATCTGGATACACGGATCGTGGGTAGGTTCGTCAGTGTCTTCAACTTCCCAATCTCTCGGATCCACAGACCGCCCTTCGTCATCAAGCACCTGATACTTCCGAATCCGAGCGGGATTTGTCTCACGGAAATAGAACTTGATGAAAGGCAGTCCGGGATACATAGTTCCGGTGTCTTTTCCCGTCACATTTAAGTCCCACAGCCGGTTAAGCCGAGAAAACCATGCCTTGATTTCAGCCTTGCTGTCGGAACTGATGACGGTCTCCCCATTGATGATGTTGATTACCTTGTACTTCATTTTCATTATCTCCTTTTTAATTTAAATCAGCCTTTTGTTTTGCCCGAAGAAATATACGGAGATGAAAAATTTTTATCAAAAGAACAGCCCCATCCTTTCGGACAGGGCTGTCAGGCAAGAAGATTCAAGAATTTCCATTTAGCAAAGATAGAATCGTCTTTCCTGTGGAAACTGTTTTGTTCATATCAATGATTCTCTGGTTTGCCGATCCTCGGAATTTCAAAGAAACATCCTTTTTATCTTGCTCGAATCTTCCATCTACGAGAATATCAATATTCCTGAGAATTTCTTCCGTTACTTCTGTCCACTTCCTTCCTCCTTCGCCCAGATCCTTCTCAAGCGTAAACCCCGTATACGCCCAGATGTCTTTCCCCGGCATTTCTCTCCGAACCCGCCGGATGAGCTTGACAAGTTCTCTTTGATTGCAGGGTTCAAACGGCTCTCCGCCCAGTAATGTCAGTCCTTGATAATAGGGCTTGGCAAGCTCCTGCATAATCATTTCCTCGACTGCCGGTGTATAAGGCTGACCGTATGTAAAATCCCATGTTTGGGGCTGAAAACAGCCAGGACAGTGATTTGTACAACCGGAAACAAAAAGTGTAACTCTCATCCCCAGCCCATTTGCTGTATCCGCTTTTAATATTTCACCGATATACATTAAATCCTCCTGTTATTGGGCGAGGAGAGGACGCGCCTCTCCTCGTTTTGATTGCAAAATTCTATTCCGTCAGGGCGGACGTGCTGACGTGCAGTACACGGTCCCTGATCTCCTCTGTCCGGCCCTGGTTCCAAAATTGTGTGCCAATATACCTTACTACCCTCGGTTTCCCGATATTTATCAGGGGAGTAGACTGTTCCTTACGTCCTCTCCATTTCATTTGGTTGAGCGACGCCGATAATTACAGTCGTTGCACCTTTTTATCAACATATTCCATAATTTCATATTCTCTGTCTGGGAGAATGTACGGTTTTTCTTTTGGAAAGCGGTATTCGCCAAATAAAATTGTTTCAGCGTACCATCTGGCGAAATATGCCTCTTCCATAAAAATATATACGCCTAAATTAAGCAATTTTTGATTTAGTTTTATATGCGCATAATACTTTCCACTTTTTGTTTTTGATACACCCTTATAATTTACATTCATTTGATTTTGCGCTCTCGAAACTACTCTTAAATTGCTCTTCCGATTATCTAATTTATTGTGATTGATATGATCTACAAACTCATTGGTTCCAAGAATTTCATGGGACATATGTTTGCTTCCGCCAGAGAATTTTGGTGTATTCATAGCATAGCCGGAGTTAGACAGCTTCCATTTTGTATATTTGACTTTATGAATATCTTCTGTGTCAATCATTGCCTGTGCAATCACATTACACTCTTTATCATAGAGATCAATGTATGTAATATTGCCATCCACATGAAACTCATTCTTATCAAGTATTGTCCTTGGATTACTATCCAGCACATGACCATATTTTTTGAGTTGTTTGTAATGTTTATTGCAGAAAATATGTCCGTGTGATTTTATCTTTCTGAACATTTCCCGTCCGCACACTTCACAAACATAAGGCATTCCCGCCACCTCCCTTCTGTTAAATATAAAATATGTTGATAAACTTGGCTCAAGATTACCTGGCTGATATACTCAGCTCGGGCTTCCCTTGAATTTCTATCGTTTTATACTGCGGCAATATTGGTTTGTCTACCGCAGGTCCGGCGAGCGACATTCATTTTGGTCTGGTCACGATTGCCGCACTTCGGGCATTCCCAGATCAGTTTGCCATCTTCCTCGACGATTTTGATTTCACCGTCATATCCGCATTCCTGGCAATAGTCGCTCTTGGTGTTCAGTTCAGCATACATGATGTTGTCGTAGATGTACTGGATGATGTTGAGGACCGCCGGGATATTGTCTTGCATATTGGGAACCTCGACATACGAGATTGCCCCACCGGGAGACAACGCCTGAAATTCAGACTCAAAGTCAAGCTTTGTGAAAGCGTCGATCTTCTCCCGGACATTGACGTGATACGAATTTGTGATGTACCCGTGATCCGTTACGTTGTGAATAATTCCAAACTTCTTTTGCAGCAGTTTGGAGAACCGGTAAGTTGTGGACTCGATAGGTGTGCCATACAGACTGTACGCAATGTTTTCCGCTTCGCGCCATTGTGCGCACTTGTCGTTCATATACTGCATGATCTGTTTGGCAAAAGGTTTTCCTTCCGGGTCAGTGTGGCTATGTCCGGTCATGTAATAAACCGCCTCGTACAAACCGGCATATCCAAGGCTGATAGTGGAATACCCACCGTAAAGCAGCCGGTCGATGGTCTCTCCGGGCTTGAGCCGCGCCAGAGCGCCGTGCTGCCAGAGAATCGGCGCAATATCGCTCGGCGTCCCCAAAAGCCGCTCATGCCTCGCCCTCAGCCCCCGATGGCAAAGCTCAAGTGTTTCTTCGAGAATGTTCCAGAATTTGTCCACGTCTCCCTCAGACGAGAGGGCCGCGTATGGGAGATTGATGCTTACGACGCCTTGATTGAAGCGACCGTAGTATTTCGGCTTGCCATTTTCATCTACATAGGGAGTGAGAAATGACCGGCATCCCATGCACGGGTAAGCCTGTCCATTGCCGTTTTCGTCAATCTTCAACTTCTTCATCTGCTTCTCACTGATGTAGTCAGGAACCATACGCTTTGCCGTGCATTTGGCGGCAAGTTCTGTAAGATACCAGTATGGAGAACCGGAATGGATATTGTCCTCCTCAAGAACGTACAGCAGCTTCGGAAATGAAGGTGTTACCCACACGCCATCTTTGTTCTTGATGCCCTGAATCCGCTGCTTGAAAAATTCCTCAATCAGCATCGCCAGATCGTGTTTAAGCAGTTTATCGTCTCCAGCCTCGCCCAGATAACAGCAAATGCTGATAAAGGGTGTCTGGCCGTTGGTTGTCATGATTGTCAGAATCTGATACTGAATGGTCTGGATCCCCTTTTCGATCTCTTTTCTAAGACGTTTCCCAACAATCTCGTCGCGCAGCGCATCGTATGCTGTGGAATCGTTTGAAACGTCGGCCATCAACAATTCTTCCTCCACCTCTTTACGAATTGCCTTCCGGCTGACATCAACAAAGGGCGCGAGGTGGGTCAGGGTGATAGTCTGGCCGCCGTGCTGGTTGGACGCCACCTGAGCAATAATTTGAGTTGCAATGTTGCAGGCAGTAGAGAAACTATGGGGCTTCTCAACCATTGTGTCTGTGATGACGGTGCCATTCTGAAGCATATCGTCCAACGCAACCAGACAGCAGTTGTGAATTCGCTGGGCGAAAAAGTCCATGTCATGGAAGTGGATCTTGCCTTCATCATGCGCTCTGACAATTTCCTCCGGCAGCAAAAGCCGGCGGGAGACATCACGGCTGGTTTGTCCCGCCATGTAGTCCCGTTGCGTGGACGCAATCGAGACATCTTTGTTGGCGTTCTCAGTGCGCAGTTCTTCATTTGTCCCGTTGACAATCGACAGGACCTCGGCGTCCGTAGTATTGCCCCGCATCTGATTGTGCTGAAAACGGTAAATGATGTAATTTTGCGCAAGATTGTACGACGTGGTTTTCATAAGTTCCTTGATGACCATATCCTGAACCTCTTCCACATTCGGAATATGACCCAGTTCCTCACACCGGCCTTCCACAATACTTGCCAGCAGTTTGATCCTGGCTTCCGGCAGGCGATCCGCCTCGCACACAGACTGGTTTGCTTTCTTGACGGCCGCCTCAATTTTTTCCCTGTTGAAAGCAACTTCTTCACCGGAACGTTTAATAATACGCATTTCTTCTTACTCCTTTCTGAATTAAAGATACAATAAAATTCTCTTATGGCACAAAATATGCCATTCAATTTTATGTATCACACCATATATGGGACATCCTGTGGAATTACTGTCTGTATTGTACGAAAATTGAATCAGAATATTAAAAACGCCCGGTCGAATTGAACGAGCGTTTTTCCGGGATATAGATATGGGTAGTTTGCCTTTGCGGGAAGATGGAGAGGTGGCGCTGTGAGGGGTTGGGGGTGGATGTGGGAGGGCGCGATTGATATTTGCATGTCATTTCCGTATATTTTTTTAGCAGCAAAAAAGGCTGTATTCAAAAAAAATACTGAGAAAGGCGTGTTCACAATGACACATCAGGACATCAATAAACGTTTTACCGAAATAGTATCTGATTATCTCCAAAGAGGATACTGTTTCAATACGTCCACAATGGCAGGTTCCCAGGGTGAACTGGCAAGCGTTGATCTGATGGATGGCAAAGAAATCATCCGGGTTCTGAGCAAAGATTTCCATGAACAATCTGACAATAGATATTACCTTGATGGAATCAGGATTCTGATCGGGCGGGCTCCGGGTTGCATTACGCCAAATAGTTCCCGTGGAGGAGTAATCTGGAATAACGACCCTGAAATTATCTGGGAAGAGAAATTTTATAGAATCAGTCAAGGTAACGGAGCATTTTACGGCACTATGGAAAAAGCTGTGGCGGCATACGACCTGCATTTCACTCGCTGCTGCCAAAAGCACGTTGACGAGAAAATTCTCCTGCCGGACGCCGCCAGACCGATTGCCCTTCGCTGGGTCAGAAAACAACCAATGTTAAAGAGTGCAAGGCTTTGCGATATCAGTGAAGTCTGCATTCTGCACAGAGCAGGAATGAAAGAATATTGGGTCTTTGTTAAAGACAGGTGTCTTTGCATTCACAGATGTGCTCAAAACAAGAAAGGAGACTAATCATGACTCAAAAGGATTTTCAGGTTGGGCAAACCGTTTTTCTTTTTCACATCAGAAATTTTGAGAATGAATCTGTCGAAAACAGGATCAGAAGAGTAAAAGTCCTGTCGGTTGACGAAGCATATGTAACAGTTGATTTTTGGGAAAAAGTAAGATTTGATATAAAGAATTGTCTTCAGAAAGATACCGATCCTTATAGTCCAAGTTGGAAACTATTCCTCTCCAGGGAAGCCATTTACGATTATATAAACAGAAAATCACAAGAAGCTGTTATCCGCCGAAATATAAATACAGCACTGCATGAAATGTCTTCTGACGAAATACAGAACCTGTATTCCATCATAAAGCCCTATATTTTCCAATAAAGGAGTTGGTGTTATGCCAAACACAATTGACTTGCACATTCATACAATCGCCTCGGATGGGACTGACAATCCTGTTCAACTGGCAGAAAAAGTAAAGTCTGCGGGAATCAGCGTATTTGCAATCACAGATCATGACACGATAACAGGCGCGGAACAATTGAAAGCGCAAATGCCAGATGACATGTTTTTTATTCCAGGGATCGAATTTTCCTGCCGTATGGCCTCGGGAAAATGTCACATTCTGGGGTATGACTGCAACATGACCCACCCGGCGTTTCAATCCGTATTGTCTCAGGGAGCCAATCTTCGCAGAACCAAACTGGAACAAAGACTTTCTTTCCTTGCGAACAAAGGCATTCGGTTCCCCGAAGATGAGCTGGAAAAGCTGTACCAACTTTCCAGCGTTGGCAAGCCCCATCTTGGAAACCTGATGGTAAAGTATGGCTATGCGCCGGACAGAAAGACCGCTATTGAACAAACCATCAATCTTTGCTTTACTGAAAGCAGCCGAATCCAAGCGGAGATTGCCGTAAAAGCGATTCTCGCCTCCGGCGGGATTCCGGTATGGGCGCATCCGCTGGGAGGCGAAGGGGAAAAGCAGGTTACGCCCGAGCAATTCAGCGCAATGCTGGATGAGTTGACAGGATTCGGCTTAATGGGTCTAGAATGCTTCTATTCCAAATACCCTCTTGCTTACTGCGAAAAACTGGCCAAATTCGCCCAAGCCCACTCCCTTCTGATTTCCGGTGGAAGCGATTATCATGGCGCAAATAAGTCTGTTGCGCTTGGTACACTGAATGCAGATAATCAACCGGTCTCGGAAGAACAACTAACCATCTTGAACGTCCTGCTGGGAATTATCGAATGATAGGAGGCGTTTGTAATGACAGAATTTCATGTTGGATGCAGTGCATTTGCAATCTACGCAGGAACATTAAATAGCAAGAACAAGACTCTGTGGCAAAATAAAACAAAGTGTACCGACGAAGCATTGTGTGCCGTCAGAGATTACATGATTCAGGAACTTCTTGGTGGTATTGACTGCTGTAAAGCTACTACCAGTGGTTATGAATGGACATTGAAAGACGGACGCACAGTGGAACTGAGAGTAACAATAAAATAAAACATTCATCAACTTATACAACAGCTTGGTTTCACTGGCAAAAAAAACACCCCCCGAAGCGATATTCGCTCCGAGGGGTTAGTTTACGCGGCGTCTTTGTCAAGTTCCGAAAGGAATCGAATAAGCCGCGTTTCATCCTCGCGCAGATCCGCAAAGAGTTCGAGTTCGTCCCCATGCTCATCCAGCAGCCGCCCAATCGCAATGTACTCGGACAGCGCCGACTTGAGGTTGAAGACATCGCCCTGCGGGGTGTGGATGTAGACATTCCCTGTACACTCATTGATAACCTCTTTGAATTTGTTGACCTGATTAACATTTTTCAGACGCATTTTGCATTTCTCCTTTCAAACTTCGGGTTGTTTCATACAGGGATTATACTGGAAATTTTGTTAATTATCACAAGATAGTTATCAAATATTCATATATATTTTCTTGATATTTGTGCAAAATGCTAAAAGCAGTTTTATATCCAACCCTTACTGCAACTGCCAGCAATCGAAACAGGCTTTCCATCCCGCTTCAGGCCGCCCTTCCCACAAAGCCGCAAAGCATCTCCCCCAAAGGCATAGCATGTTATGTATGAACAGCGGCTGTCTTTCGCTGTTCTGCAATTTTGCGCCGCTGCGCCTGTAACCGTTTCAACGCTTTTACTTCTGATCTTTCCAAAGAACCTGTCGCTAAATATCTGTAAAATATTCTGAGGATCTGCCTTGCTGTTGTACCAGTCATTTCAGCAATATTCCGACTCATTTGCAATCGGTAGGCTTTGTCTGTAATGCACTGACCACCCATATCCAACAACGGCTGAATCAATACTTTCCGACGTATTTCCGCTTTTTTCAAAATTCGTTTTGTTGCTTTCAGAAAATCAAACGGAATTTCGACCAACTGGAACTCTTCGGCGGAAGCAATAAATACAGGCGGTGCAGGATTCGAAAATGAGATGATCCACATGCCCCCGTCCGCCTCCAGCAAAATGCGGTAAATCTCGCCGCTGGAATCCTGTACAAATTTAGCCATAATGTTCCTCCTTAATGTTATCCTTGAATTTATAACTGACTACATATCTTTCAACAGACGGAAATATGAGAGCGGTATCACTGACCATGAATCTACTATATAGAAAAAATAAGGTCGCAAACCGTCGTCAATTTCAACAATTTCACCCATGCCAATCTTTTCAGAAATAATTTCGCAAAGAGATTTTTGTTGCGTTGCATCATAAAATTGCCTTGCTGTCATATTTGGATGCAACTCCTGTCGGAATTGATAATGTATCTCTGAAGGATAAATAGCTTCAATTTTTCCTTGTTCGTATTCCATGCGCCGCAACAATTCTATAAATTCACCTTTTTCATCTTTGAACCCGTAAACTCGGCAAGTAGGTGGTGTGATTTTCCGAGGACACCAATTAGGGATTTTAACCTTGGGATCAGATTTTTTGAATTGCTTGGGCTTACGACGCTTAAATCCATTACAATACCGAGTCAATCCCCCAACTGTTTGATAGTGTGGACAGGAATTGCATTCAGGCGCAGGGAATGTGTGTTTCATTGTCATATACATCACCTCAGATTTGTAAATTTTATGTTTTACCCCCACCCTACATCAGCCATTTTTTAACCATTCCACCCCCACCCGCCTCTCATGCACAAGAAGGAATCAGACACAAAAAAAATCCAGAGCAACTCGTATGAATTACTCTGGACTCCTGCTTTTACCCTAATACAGCCCCTGTCCTGCCCCCCCTGAAAGGAGGAGGATTGGGGGTGGGGTGGAAAATGGGACAAGGTAATCCAGAGAAATTCGTTTGCTGCGCTGACTATAGCATTTTAAGTCGAAAATTTCAAGGATTTAAATGTCCCTAGGAATAATCATATATGTTCAATGCAATCAACCGATAACGAAATATTTGGGTAACGACGACTAGAGTTAAATACTGCGAACCAAACGCTCGTCTCCTCATAAAAAAATCTTCTCAAAGACAATTATTTTTTGATATTGGCGATCAATCTCCTGTATAATGTCACATGTTTATTTTTGGGGGGGTGGCATTGTATATAAAAATGGATTTCTTTATAAATAGACAAATTTTTCTATAAAATGGAGGAAAAATATGAAAACTACAACTCAATTTAAAAACATTGATCCCCAAGACAAAATTGCGATTACAACACTTGAATTGCAAGCCATGTTGAGTTGCGGAAGATACTCCGCAGTCCAAACGGGTGAATTAGCAGAAGCGCGTATACAAATTGGCAAAAGAGTCTTTTGGAATGTTGAGAAAATCAAAACTTACATTGATTCAATTTCAATCTAAAATAAAAGAAGGCGTAGAGAGATCCACGCCTTCTTTGTCTTCAAAGAATATCAAATTCTTGACCTTATTATTCCAATGATATAAAATTCAAACACATATTTTTCAGGCATTTTCTCAGGAGGATAATATAGATGGCCGGAAAGAAACGAACTGATAATAAAGGGAGAATCCTCAAAGATGGGGAATCACAACGAAAAGATGGTTCTTATCGGTATCGTTACACAGATGCAGAAGGAATTCGTCGCGATATTTATAGCAATCGACTTGTTCCCACAGATCGAACTCCACCAGGCAGCAAAACAGATCTTAGTCTCAGAGAAAAAGAAAAAAAAGTTGTCCGCGATTTAGAAGATGGTATTAAATCATATGTTGAAAACAAGGTCACAGTTAATAATTTATTTGATTTATATATGTCTGGGAAAAAGGAGTTAAAAGAATCAACTCGCAGTAATTACTTGTATATGTATCGCAAATATATTAAAGATGACTTTGGTAAACAACAAATTGCAAAGATTAAGTATTCTAATGTCAAGTCATTTTATAATAGCCTAATATATGAAAAAGGTTTTAAACCAAATAGTATGGAGATAATTCACACCATCCTTCATCCGGTTTTTACACTTGCTGTTCGTGACGGTTATATTCGACTTAACCCCACAGACGGGGTTATGACAGAAATCAAAAAAGCGCACAACTGGGAAAAACCCAAACGCCATGCCTTAACTATTGCAGAACAAACAGCATTTATCAATTATATATCTAAACATAAAATCTATAACCATTGGCTTCCGCTGTTTATAGTATTGCTTGGCACTGGATGTCGAATTGGTGAAGCTGTGGGGTTGCGATGGGAAGATTGTGATTTTGAGGAGGGAATTATTAGCATTAATCATAATCTAGTTTATCGAAAATATGAAGATGAAGAAAGAATGCGATTTCATATTGTTACGCCTAAAACCAAAGCTGGGATTCGAATTGTCCCTATGCTTGCCGAAGTAAGAGAAGCGTTAAAAGCCGAATGGGAGAAGCAAAGAATTATTGGGTTTAACGAGTCTATTGTGGACGGATTTACAGGTTTCATTTTTCAAAATCGCTATGGTGAACCATTATCTCCACATAATGTCAACCGAAGTATAGATCGTATATGCAAAGCATATATCGAAGATGAGACAGTTTTGGCAGATAAAGAGGGTCGCGAACCATTGTTGATACGGCATTTCTCTGCACACAATCTTCGTCATACTTTTTGTACAAGATTTTGTGAAAATGAAAGCAACATTAAAGTAATACAAGAAATTATGGGTCATGCTGATATTGAAACAACGTTGAACATTTATGCCGAAGCCACAAAAGAGAAGAAGAAAGAAGCCTTCGCGAATCTTGAAGGGAAAATACATATAAATTAGGTAAATTCAAAATGGGAAAACTTATTGATTTAAGTGGGAAAACAATTGGATTATTAACTGTCATAAAACAGGTTGAATCTAAAAAAGCCGGGCGCCCTATGTGGTTATGTCAATGCAAATGCGGCAATATAACAATTGTATCCTCTACGAATTTAACAAAAGCAAATGGCACTAAATCCTGTGGTTGTCTTCGTCATAAACCATCATCCACTCTTATTGATTTGACCGGCAAGGTCTTCGGCAAACTTACTGTTCTGCAAAGGGATACTGTGCATAAATATAGAAAGGTTAAATGGATCTGTCAATGTGAATGTGGAACTATTGTTTCAGTTTTCTCCAGCGATCTTCGCAGTGGCAAAACAAAGTCATGTGGTTGCTCTAAATTCCAACTCAAATATAATTTGGTTGGACAAACATTTGGTTTTCTTCTGGTAACAGAACCAGTTTCCAATGCACAAATCAAGAGCAATGAAATTCGATGGAAATGTCTTTGTCAAAACTGTGGACGTACTGTAGAGGTAAGCAGTTATTTACTCCGTCATAGTAATCCATATGGACATTGTAAATGCACACGATTTAACAAACTCTAAATCTTGTGTCATCATAGTCTCCTTACCTGGCAAATAAAAAACGCAGTTTCCAGCGATGGATTCTATCTCTACTCTGGGTATTCTTTAACTCTGATAACATACCCAGTATGAGATAAAACCCATCGCTGAAAAACTGCAAAACAAAGGATCTACGATTTATCCAAAAAAATACATTTCAACTTTTTTGCATATTTTACTGACCAGCTATGAAGTTACATTCTAAGAAACAAGTCCTGTTTTCATTAGAGTGGTCTTGGGGTCTTGAAATGAAATGGGGTAAAACTGGGGTAAAATAAAAATCGCTCTTTTTCGCACCACAATATACAGTATCTGTCTGCTCAAGAAAACACTATATATTGTGTATTTTATGAAAATCAGTCCCCCACCGGCTTCATCGTCGGGAAGAGAATGACATCCCGGATGGAGTCCGCCCCCGTCAGGAGCATAACACAGCGGTCGATTCCAATTCCCAGACCTCCTGTTGGCGGCATACCATATTCCAGCGCCGTCAGGAAATCCTCATCCATCATACCAGCCTCATCGTCCCCCTTGTCACGCAGCTCCACCTGTTTTTGGAACCGGCCGCGCTGATCGATGGGGTCGTTGAGCTCAGAGAACGCATTGCCCATCTCACTGTGACAGATAAACAGCTCGAAGCGTTCGGTCAGCCGCGCATCCTTCGTGCTTCGCTTGGCCAACGGCGACACATCTACCGGGTGCATCGTGATAAAGGTCGGCTGAATCAGCTTTTCTTCGACTCGTTGATCAAAAACCTCGTAAAGGGCGTTGCCCCACGTGGGGTCGGCCGTCTCGGGCAGCTCCACGCCAACTCCCTTTGCAGCGGCCACCGCTTCCGCATCGGAGGTTATCGCCATGAAGTCCAGGCCCGTGTACTGCTTGACCGCCTCATGCATCGGCAGGCGCGGCCAGCCCGGCTTGAGATCAATTTTCTCGCCCTGCCACTCCACCTCGTAGGTCCCCAGAAGCTTCTGGGCCGCCGAGGTCAACAGGTCCTCGAAGAGGTCCATCATATCGTTGAAGTCGGCGTAAGCCTGATAAAGCTCAATGGTGGTAAACTCTGGGTTATGCTTGGGGTCCATTCCCTCGTTGCGGAAGATACGACCGATCTCATATACACGGTCCATGCCGCCCACGATCAGCCGCTTCAGCGGCAGCTCCGTGGCGATGCGCATGTACATGTCGATATCCAGCGTATTGTGATGGGTGACAAAGGGACGCGCGGTCGCGCCGCCAGAGATGGTATTTAGAACCGGCGTCTCCACCTCCATATATCCTCGCCCATCCATGAAATCTCTGACATGCTTGATAAATTTGGAGCGAAGCTCAAAATTCCGCCGCACCTCAGGGTTGACAATCAAATCGACATAACGCTGACGGTAGCGGGTTTCCCGGTCGGTCAGACCATGGAATTTCTCCGGCAGAGGCAGCAGGGCCTTACTCAGTAAGGTGACCTTCCCGGCGCGGACGCTGATCTCCCCCCGCTGGGTGCGGAACGCCGTCCCCTCTACCCCGACGATGTCACCGATGTCATACTTCTTGAACCGGTTGTATTCTGCCTCGTCCACCTCGTCGCGGCGGACATAGAGCTGAATGCGGCCCTCCTTGTCCTGGAGGTCGCAGAAGCTGACCTTGCCCATGCCGCGCTTGCTCATCAGCCGGCCCGCGACGGTAACCGGTTTCCCTTCCATCGCCTCAAAGTTTTCCTTGATGGCTGCGCTGGTGGTATCTGCCACAAACCTCGTCAGTTGAAACGGGTCATGTCCCTCCTGCTGGAGCTGCGCCAATTTTTCTCTTCGGATGCGCACCTGGTCTCCGTAGGAGACCTCAGGCGTGTTTTTTTCTTCTGCCATATTTCCGCCTCCTCAGCTTTTCTTTTCTACCGAGACAATGGTGTACCGCATTGAGCCGGCCGGCGCGTCCACCTCCACGATGTCGCCCTCCGCATGGCCCATCACGGCGCGGCCAAAGGGAGAATCGTCTGAGATGCGCCCTGCCATCGGGTTGGCCTCCTGGGAACCGACGATCTCATAGTCCTCCTCAATTTCCTCTCCGTCTTCCTCATAACGGACCTTGACCGAACAGCCAAGACCGATGTGCCCGGTGGCCTCCTCCGCCCCGTCGTCGATAAGCACCGCATGGGCCAAAATATTTTCCACTTCCGCAATACGTCCATACAGCTTGGCCTGCTCGTTTTTCGCCTCGTCGTATTCGCTGTTCTCCGAGAGGTCGCCAAAGCTGCGCGCCTCTTTCAGATGCTCCGCGACCTCCTTCTCCCGGGTGGTCTTCAGATAATGCAGCTCCTCCTCCAGCTCGTGGAGCCGGGTGCTGCTCAATTTATATTCCTTTGCCATGATCGACGTTTCCTTTCCTTATATTATCACGGGCATTATAGTAAAAGCATCTTCCGCTGTCAAGGACATTATGGCGATTCCCATACCGCCTCTAAGGCCGCCTGTATCTGGTCGTCCTCCTCTAGCGGAAGCTGGTCGAAATAGAGCTTGTAAAACTGCTCATCGTCCAGCTCTACCACAATATCCGGCGTAATCCCCACCCCCGCCAGGCTGACGCCGTTGGGGGTATAGTATTTCCCCGCCGAGAGCCAGACAGCAGAGCCGTCGGACAGCGGAAATTCATATTGAAAGTTTCCCTTGCCATAAGTTTGCTCACCCACTATTTGGGCCGCGCCGTATTCCTGTAACGCCGCAGCGAAGAACTCCGCCGCGCTGTAGCTCTCCCCGTTGACCAACACCGCCATCGGCAGGTCAACGCAGACAGCGTCGGAGCGTTCCTCCTCTTCCCTTCCGGCATAGTCCCTACTCTGAAACAGAATCCCTTCCGGCAGCAGCCGGTCCAAAATGGCCACCATCTCATCCGCATAGCCTCCCGGGTCATTGCGGACGTCGAAAATTAACGCCGACGCATCCTGCGCAAGAGCCGATTCAATGGCCGCCAACGCCTGCTCGGCGGCATGCCGTTCAAAATTTTTAATGGTAATCAGGCCTACGCCATCCACCATCTCCAGCGATGCTACCGTAGTGACAATACTTGCTCTGGTCAGAGTCAACTCCAGCGTTTCCCCGCCGCGCAGAAAGGTCACCGTCACTTCCGTACCGGCCTCTCCCACGACACAGTCCACAGTCCCCTCTTTTCCCAGCTCTAAAACCGGTTTGCCTTCTACCGCCACCAGCACATCGCCCGGCAGAACGCCGCCGAGATCGGCGGGGCCGCCCGGCGCAACCTCCCGGACGGTAAAGCCCTGACTTGTCTCATTCTCTATGGTCACGCCAATGCCCACATAGGCGTTTTCGCTCCGCTCATAGGCGCTCTGATAGTCCGCCGCGCTGACATAATGGCTCCACTCGTCGCCGGTTGCCTCCAACATGGCCTCCGCCGCTGCATCTCCCATTGCCGCCTCCGCAGCCTCCAAAACCGCCGCCTCATCATAGTCGTCAATAAAAAAAACGTCCAGATACCGGCGGATTTCTTCTATCTTGACGGCAGCCGGATTTTCCGAATTGCCGCCCATCGCGTACAACGTTACACTGAAGGTAACAACAGCCGTGGTAACCATCAGGGCCAGCAGCGCCAGCCCATTTAAAATCCATTTCAATTTCACATATCCTCCGAGCTTTTTGCAAAAATGGGGCGGACGGCGACGTCCGCCCCAAAAAGGATATTTAGCCGACATACTCCATTGGGTTTACGTTGGCGCCGCCATACATCAGCTCAAAGTGCAGATGCGCGCCGGTAGCCCAGCCGCTGTCTCCCACGTAACCGATCACCTGTCCCTTACTCACCGTCTCGCCGGGGCTGACAATATAGTTTGTCATGTGGGCGTAAGTGCTGGCGTAGCCGTCATTATGGTTAATGGTCACATAGTATCCGTTGACCTCACTGTAGGTCGCACCGGTCACAGTGCCGCTCTTGGTGGCGTAGATAGGCGTCCCCCGCCCTGCAGCGATGTCCACACCGTAGTGCATCGCATAGTAACCATAAATTGGATGCTCGCGGTAACCATAGCTCTGGCTGACATAACCGCCGCCGCCCAAGGGGTGCATAAAGCCGCTGGAATTTCCGCCGCCCGACACGCTGGCCGAAGGTTTGGGTTTCTGGTTCGCCTCCGCTTTCTTTCTCGCCTCGGCAATTTTCCGCGCGGCCTCTTCGTCAGCCAGCGCCTTCTCATACGCAGCCTGCGTATCCAGTATTTGCTGTCTTACCTGCTCCCGCATGGCCTTATAGGTCGCGGCATCCATCTCCAGCTCTCCCTGCTTGGAGGCCAGCTCGGTAATAATACCGTCAGCTTCAGCCCGCTGACCAGTCAGCTGCTCCTCCAACACAGCAAGCTGGGCCTTGACGCTCTCCAAGTCGGCCCGATCCTCCTCGATCTCGTTACGGGCCTCCTCAATCTCGGCAGCGACCGTCTGAATCTCCTCGATCATCTTCTGGTCGGCCTCCGCGATCTCGGAGATCATGTCAACCCTGCCCAACAGGTCGGTGAAGCTGCTGGAACTGAACAGAATCGACCAATAAGAAATATCGCCCGACTCCTCCATACTCCGGAGGCGCAACTTATACTGCTGGTTCAGCCGCTCCTCCTCCAACTGGGTCGCCTCCAGCTCGTCCTGCTTGGCGGCAATCATCAGGTTATATTGCTGAATTTGGGCGTTGAGGTTTTCGATCTGCTGGCGGGTCAGCTCCATCTGCTGATCGATATTAGCCTTTTTACTCACCACATCCTCGGTGTCTGACTTATTCTGTGCAATCTGCTGGCTCAGCTCATCCTGCTTGATGGCAATCTGGTCGGCCTGATCCTTCAGGTTGCTGATCTGCTGCTTGAGGGCCGACGAAGACGCGGCGTGGGTGAGGACAATAATAGCGTTAAAGAGCAGCCCCCCGGCCAGCAGCACCGCCAGTACCGCTGCCACAACCGAAACCATCAGTTTTCGTTTTTTCATCATTATCACCATACCAGGGCGGCACCCGGTGCAAATCGGAACGAAAAAGCTGCCGCAAAACTCGCTTTTTCACCTAAACGTATGCCGGCAATCAAACCTTCAGGAACTTACGGATGGACATCAAGCTGCCGAACACACCGACGCAAAATCCGGTGACCGCATAAAAAATCACCATCACAATCAGCACATCCTGGAAAGGAACCATGGAGACCAGCCGCATGGTGTCAATGCTGGCAATCTTGGCGGAGAACAGGTCGTAGAGACCCCATTCCAAAAAGAACGCGACTGCGGCGGCAATGATACCTAGCAGAAATCCCTGCACCACAAAGGGCAAGCGAATGAAGCTGTTGGTCGCGCCCACCATGCGCATGATGGCAATCTCCTCCTTGCGGTCGTACATGACCAGCTTGACCGTGTTGGAGATTATGAGCAGCGACACCACCAGCAGCACCGCGATAATGGCCACCGACGCGATGTTGAGCACCCGCTGCACCGTACTGAAGCCCTCGGCGATCTCATAATGGGCCACCACGTCGGCCACCCCCTCGATGCTGCGAATCTCCGTCTCGGTCTCCCGCATCAGGCTGTTGTCCTCCATCGTAACCACAAAACGGTCGCGGAAGGTATCGGCCTCCAGTCCCTGGAACATGGTGGGGTCCCCCTGCTCCTCGACGAAGTCGGCCAGCGCCTGTTCACGGGAAACAAACTCCGCTTTCCGCACGTTGGAAATCATGTTGATCTGCGAGCCGACGCTTTTGGCCTCGGCTTCGGGGTAGGTCTCGTCGATGTAGATCAGCATTTCATTCTCCTGCTCCAAGTCCCGAATCATCAGTCCCAGATTGTACAGAATCAGGCTGAAGCTGCCCACGATAATCAGGCAGGCCACCGTAACACAGATGGCGGCAAAGGACATAAACCCGTGGAGAAATACGCCGCGCACCCCCTCGCGGAGGAGGTATCCGAAATTATTTCTTTTCATATGAATAGTACCCGTCCATTCCGTCGCTGATGACGACTCCCTCGTTGATGGCCACCACCCGCTTGGTAAAGCGGTTGACCAGGTTCTGTTCGTGGGTGACCAGCATGACGGTGGTCCCCAGGGCGTTGATCTGCTCGAGCAGCATCATAATTTCCAGAGAGAGCGAGGGGTCCAGATTGCCGGTGGGCTCGTCGGCGATAATCATGACCGGGTTGTTGACCAGCGCCCGAGCAATGGCCACGCGCTGCTGCTCGCCGCCCGAGAGCTCGTTGGGCAGGCGGCGGCCCTTGTTTTCCAGTCCCACCAGTTCCAGCACATAGGGCACCCGCTTGCGAATCTCCCGGTCGGGCGCGCCGATAACCCGCATCGCAAAGGCCACATTCTCATAGACCGTCTTTTTGTCGATGAGCCGGAAATCCTGGAAAATAACGCCCAGCGTCCTGCGCATAAACGGAATATCTCTTTTCCTGATTTTTTCCAATTTAAAACCGTTGACAAAGACGGTCCCGGCGGTGGGCTTGAGTTCGGCGGTCAAAATTTTGATTATGGTGGACTTGCCAGAGCCGGACGCGCCCACCAGAAAGACAAATTCCCCGTCCTCAATGTGCAAGTCCACGCCCCGCAGCGCCTTTGTGCCATTTTCATAGGTTTTCTTAACGTCGTGTAAATCAATCATGTGTCTTCACCGTTATATCATTCTATTTTCTCTGGACACCAAGTATTTCTTAACCATCAACGCCACCTTGAAAATAATGGCGTGGTCAAACTCCCGCAGGTCCAGGCCGGTCAGCTTCTTAATCTTCTCCAAGCGGTAAACCAGGGTATTACGGTGGACAAAGAGCTTTCTGGAGGTTTCAGAAACGTTTAAATTGTTCTCAAAAAACTTGTTGATGGTAAACAAAGTCTCCTGGTCAAGGGAGTCAATCGAATTTTTCTTAAAGACCTCGGAGAGGAAGATTTCGCAGAGCGTGGTGGGCAGCTGATAAATCAACCGGCCGATGCCCAAATTCTCATAACTGAGGATACTCTTCTCCGTATCGAAGACCTTGCCCACCTCAATGGCCACCTGGGCCTCCTTGTAGGCGTCGGCCAACTCCCGAAGATGCCCCGCGACGGTGCCAATACCAATGGCCGTCTTGATGAAGAGTTCGGCCTTCAGGGTATCCTCCACCGACTGGGCAATCTTAATGAGCTCGGCGGTCTCGATGTTGACCGGAACCTGCTTGACCACCGCGATGTCAGTCTCGTTGATGCTCAGCACAAAATCCTGTTGCTTGTCGTTGAACATATTTTGCAGGACGTCCAGCACCGCCACGTCGGCCCGTCCAATCTGCCGGATCAGGAAAACCGCCCGCTGCACGTCGGTAGCAAAATGGAGCTCCTTAGCCCGAATATAGATGTCGCCGGGAAGGATGTTGTCGGTGATAATATTTTTAACAAAGGTCCCCTTGTCGTGCTTTTCCTCATAATAAGTCTTCGCGCCGCTCAGCGCCACATGGGCCATGATGCAGACGCTCCGCGCCACATCGTCATCCCCTTCGGCGAAGACTGCGTAGTCGAAATAGGCGCTCCAACTCGAAAGGGGCTTAAAGGTTTTCTTTTCCACAACCACCACCGAATCGGGCGCGCTGTTGATTCGAATGACAGCCCCCGGCCACTTCTCCCCGACGACAGCGGTGTCGCTGCACGATACCACCCGCCCGTCCGAGTCGATGACGCCAATGGTGCGGTCAACGGCGTCCTTCATCTGGACAATCACGCTCTGAAATACACGACTGGACATACAATGCCCTCCTCTTCCTGTCCCGTTCGGCTGCGGAATCCACAAATATACACATAGATTCTACACCATATTTGTCGATATTTCAAGAGGCATTTGACAATTCACTTCAATTTGCGACCCGGTTTTTGTTCAAATACTCCAGCATATCAAAAAAACATTCCCTTGCAGGCCCGCTATTGGCGATTTTGGACAGTTTCCAACCCGATAATTTCCGCCGGACACAGTTCTCTCCAGCCCCCTAGTGGAAGGTCCCCCAGCACGAGTCCGCCTTCGGCTACGCGACGGAGGCCGGTCACCGGCAGTCCGCAGGACGCAAGCATCCGGCGTACCTGATGATATTTTCCTTCGCTGAGGGTAACCCGGCTCCGTCCCGGCCCCAACGGCTCCAACGCCGCCGGGCGGCATACCGTCCCGTCCCGCAGAGTCAGGCCCGCCTGAAACGCGGCAACGTCGGCCTCCCCTGCCTCTCCCTCGTGCTCGGCCTCATAAACTTTCCGGACTTCATGACGCGGAGAGATCAGCCGGTGGGCAAGGGCGCCGTCGTTGGTAAAGAGCAGCAAGCCCTCGGTTTCCTTGTCCAAACGTCCTACCGGCACAACGCCCAAGCGGCGGTACGCCTCCGGCAGGAGTTCCATTACAGTACGCTCTTTCGGGTCCTCGGTGGCGGTCACATAACCCGCCGGCTTATTCAGCATCAGCACCACCGTCCCCCGACGGACTTTTTCACCGTCCGCGGCCAGCTCGTCGGTCTCAGAAACCCTGGCCTCCGGGTCCCGGACCACCGCGCCGTTCACCGTTACCCGTCCCGCGCGTATCATAGCCCGCAGTTCTTTTCTGGAAGCCACACCAGCCTCCGACAGGCTTTTGTCCAATCGCTGCACGCCATACACCCCCGCTTGTCATATTTGTCCCATTCCTGGAATAGGCTTTAGCAGTCAATTCTGATTTGAAGGAGGAACTTCCATGGTTGTCATGACCGCAAAGCTCTCCAAAGGAAAGCTAATCACGATCCTCTTGATCGTCGTCGTCATCGTCGCCCTACTGGTGGCCCTATGCTCTGCCGCCAAAAAGGACAGCGCCGAGAGCGGCGTCGCCGTCGTCCAGAGTAACGACGACCGCGTCTCCTATCTCCAGTCCCTCGGCTGGGAGGTGGACCCCGACCCGGTGGAGACCCAGGAGGTCCGCGTCCCCGAGGTGCTCCCCGAGGTGCTGGCGCGGTACAATGAACTGCAGAAATCCCAAGGCTACGACCTCTGCCGCTACAGCGGGAAGACCCTCAAGCGCTATGTCTATGAGGTTGAGAACTACCCGGATACCACCGACAGCTACTTTGCCACTCTCCTGGTCTATCAGGACCAAGTGGTGGGGGGCGACGTATCCAGTGCGGCGCAGGGCGGCCTGATGCAGGGACTAAATTACCCAAAAACCACATGATTTAACGCCAACGCGTAATAATAAAGGGGGCCCCTGCTGGAGGCAATACAGCGGAGGCCTCCTCGTTATACCCTAAAATAGTTCTACAAAAGATTATTTTTCGGCATCACATTCCATTTCACACCACTTTGCAATCTCCGCAATTAATTCCAACGGGAGTGGTTCGCTGTACGGAAACTGGATGCTACCCTTGCTTGTTTTATACTTCGCCAGCTGCCCGGCAAACGCTTCAACGGCTTTCGGACCAGGGTACAACCCTATGTGCCGCTTGGCCGCCGCAAACTGAATTAGATTTCGGCCTTTCCAATAGGTGGGCATACTCCAGGAAATCCGCTCCTGTGCCCCTGGAATACTTGCCTGGATGGCCGCGTTCACTTGCCGGAGGTAGCCCTGCGCCGCCTCCGGCTGGGCGTCAATATACGCTTCGATCGTCTCGGGGGGCTTCCCACAATAGTGGCCTTGTTCCGTATTTTTGAATGACCGTCCGCACTTTGGACACACCCACATATTCTCTTCCTCCAGTCCACACATAACCTTTTCCAACAGCTTATTCCCTGCACTGCTTCGTTTTTTTGATATTATAGCACAAGATCATTCGTAAAAAAAGAGTTGCATTTCCGAAGGACCATGTTATAATAGCAATGGAACAATTGAAAAGCGTCCTCAGGGCAGGGTGAAATTCCCGATCGGCGGTCAAAGTCCGCAAGCGTCAGCAGAACCGGTGTAATTCCGGTACCGACAGTTAAAGTCTGGATGAAAGAGGCAATGGCACCGCGTTTGTTTACACCTGAAGGCACGCCTTCAGGTGTTTCGCATTCTGATCGAGGTGATATCCATGAAAGAGCTGTTTCAAAGCGCGTCCGAAAACCTCACCTTTTTGCTGGTCTGCCTGGTCATCTTTCTCGCCCTCATCGCCTTGGCCAAGACCGCCGAAAAGCTGACAAAATCTGACGTCAGGCATTCCAGCGGCGCCCGTCATGCCGCGTTTCTCGGTATCTCGGCAGCCTTGGGCGGCGTCCTCATGTGCCTGGAGCTCCCGCTGTTTTTCGCGCCCGGCTTTTATAAGCTGGATTTCAGTGAACTGCCCGTCCTGATTACCGCCTTTTACTTCGGCCCAACAGCCGGCGTCGTCACCGAGTTTCTGAAGGTGGTCATTAAGCTGCTGCTCAAGGGGACAAGCACCGCCTTTGTCGGCGACTTCGCCAATTTCGTGGTGGGATGCAGCTTTATCCTCCCAGCCGCCATCGTCTACCATATCCGCAAATCCCGAAAGACCGCCATCGCTGGTATGGCGGCCGGGACCCTGATTCTAACCGTTTTTGGCAGCCTCTTTAACGCGGTCTATCTGATTCCAACCTTCTCCAAGCTGTTCGGTATGCCTCTGGAAGCCATTGTCGGTATGGGGCAGGCTGTCAATCCGGCCATTACCAACGTCCATACCCTGGTCCTGATGGCCGTGGTCCCCTTTAATCTGCTCAAAGGAATCCTGGTTTCCATCGTCACTTATCTCCTCTACAAGCGCGTTGAATCGGTCCTGAGCCGCCTTTTCCTCGGCAGAGACGCCAACAGTGCCCAGCGCCACGTGGTCTGATGAGGCAAATCCACGACTTCGGAAGCCTCCGTACATCGCATGAAAAACATATGGGAGCCAGGGCACATGCCCCGGCTCCCCATCTTTTTCTATGTAACTTCTTACGCTCTGTAGCTGTTGCGGAGCTTGAACTGGCTGACCAAATCCTTGAGCGCGGCCGCCTGATCGGAAAGCTCCCGGCTGACTGCGGCACTCTCTTCCGCCGTAGCGGAGTTGGTCTGCACCACGCTGGAAATCTGATCGACCCCCAGCGAAACCTCTTCGATCGACCGTGCCTGTTCTGCGGACGCGTCGGAAATATTGTCAATCGTGGTGGAAACCTCGCGCACGCCTATCATTGCCGCTTCAAATGCCTTGGCGGTCTCATCCATAATCTGTACGCCGTTCTGCACCGCGTCCATCGTGTCCCCAATCAAAGCCGTCGTGTTCTGGGATGCGGAGGCCGACATCGCGGCAAGATTACGCACTTCGTCCGCAACCACCGCAAAGCCCTTACCCGCGCTACCGGCCCGGGCCGCTTCTACCGCAGCATTCAGCGCCAAAATATTGGTCTGGAACGCGATGTCCTCAATGGTCTTGGTAATTTTGCTAATCCGTTCGGCGTTTTCACTAATACCGTCCATTGCCTTAATGAGCTCCTGCATCTGCTGGTTGCTCTTGGCCATCTCATCCTCGACGCCCCTGGCCCTCTGCCTGGCCTCCACAGAACTGTCGGCATTGCGCTTGATTTGATGGGAAATCTCATTGAGCGTAGCCGCCAACTCCTGAACGGAGGACGCCTGCTCTGTAGAACCCTGCGCCAACGCCTGCGCGCCGGCCGAAACCTGCTCGGACCCGGAGGTCACCTGATTTGCGGTCTCGTCAATCTTGGCAATCACATCGTTGAGCGAGTTGACCAGACCATTGATAGAATGCTGCACGTCGGAAAAATCGCCCAAGAAGGTATCGTTGGACTTGATGTCCAGATCGCCGTCCGACATGCGCTCTAGGTCTCTGCAAATCTCGTCCATATATTTGGATAGATTGCTTATCATGGTACGGATACTCTCCGACAGCATGCCCAGCTCATCTCTGCTCTTATAGGAAACACTGGTGTTGAACCGGCCAGTTGCAAGCGCGATTGAGGCATTATGAATGTCCTTCAAAGGCGCCGTAATTCTCATTGTCGTGAAGAAGGTAATCACAACCGACAGGAGAACTGCAGCCACAATGATGATAACCATCATAACAATCGATTTACTGGACTGCCTGGTCAGTTCTATGGAGGTCTCGTCGCCAGCCTTCATTTTCTCATTCAGCATCTCTTCGATCACGTTCTGAATTTCCGTAGCCCGCGGCGCCGCGTTGGCACGGAAATAAAGCATCGCTTCTTCACTGGAGGTATGGCTGATTTCGACGGTCTCCGCCCTGACCTTGGCGTACTCGGCCATTCTGAACTCCAAATCCTCGAACGCAGTCATTGTCGCAACGTCGCGAATCCCCGCCTTGACCTCCGCCATATCGCTCTCTATTCTGGCAACCTTGGCATCAAGCTCCTTCTCCAAGTTTGCGCGGGTATCCGGGTCGCGCTCATAGATCAGGTAGAGCACAGTGGCACGGTGTCCCTGGAAATCCATACCCAAAACGCCGATGTCGCCCTGGGCAAATCCATTGTCTACCAGCGCCTCGCCATAGCCCCGGTTAATGCTGCGCAAATAGAAGATGCCGATGACGCCTGCCAAACTGGAAATCAATACCACAAGCATAAACGCCGCCAGCAGGCGAGTCCCTATCTTCAAGTTTTTGTACATCTTAAGCATACTCTCTTCGCTCCTCCTGAACTATATGGCGCATTGCGCTTCTGCTCCGCAGAACATTGCTATGGGATACCTTTTTATAATTATAGCATATGTTCAAAATTCTGTCCATACTGAAAATGACAAAATCAAGGGGATTTCCGGCGTGCGGCGCACCCAGTCTCATCCACCCGCGCCCCACCTTCTGACGCACGGTCTCACGCCGCCCTTGACAACGCCCGTGTTTTGGCCTAAAATAATGACAGTGAAAAATAACTTGACGGACGGTGCGTATCATGGCGAAAGCAAAAAAGGCAAAGGCTGCAAAGTCTGCGAAGGGCTCCAAGCCTCCTGTAAAGAAGAAACCAGCTCGTCCCCCCAAGCCAAAGAAGCAGCGGGAGCCCTACTCCATCCTGATTCCCTTCTTGGTGGTGCTCCTGGTGCTGGTGGGTATTTTCGATCTGACCCTCGCTTTCTACATCTGGCTCAACCGGGACAAGAGCAAGCCCAAGGACGCGGATGTCTCCATGGGCGCGTATGCGCCGTACATCGAGTCCTATGACGCGTTCCCCAGATCCAGCAGCCTAACGCTGTAATACCAGCGGTTTCCAAAAGATTCCGCCGCCCGTTTTGTGGGCGGCGGAATCTTTATTTCCCCCAATTTCTTACAGAGTCGGGAAAATATCCGCGTTCACAGCTCCACCGGTTCGCCCAACGGACGTTCCAGCAGCTCTGGATTTTCCAGAAGATATTGCAGCAGTCTGATAGACTTTGCATAGTAGTAGCCGTCGGAAATCCGCTCGTCAATCGTGATGCCCAAATCCACGCTCTCCCGCATCTCCAGATTTCCCGCCTCGTCATAAAAGGGGCGTTTTTTAATCAGCCCAATGGCGCAGAAGAGCGAATTGGTACCCCAGTTGGTCATATGGTGGTAGCCCGCATCCAGCTTCAAGCTCCCGAGGTTGGTCAGTACTGCCGAGCAGTAGTATGGGTCGGTTGCGATGACGGCCTTCGGCATCCAGCCGTGGCGGTCGAGAAACCGGGCCACACAGCCGATGAAGTGCTTTCCCGGAATCTTTTGGATCAAGTCCATGCTGGCCGTGGACTCGTCTCTCCGGTCGCTGCGGCACAGCGAAATCTGACGGAAAATCTCGTCATGGATGGTGTCAATCGTGTCGGTTTCCTTGGCGTAAATTCTCGCCAGAGCCTCCCCGCCCCTGTCGGAAAAAATCTTCTTGACGGTAAACGCCGCCGTGAGCTCGTTTCGCTGGTAAAGATTCTTGTTGGCGATAAAGCGGTTCAGATGCGGACGCAGATTGACGGTCTTCAGCACTGCCGTAACCACCATCTGAAAAAGATTGTAACGGTAAGGCGGGTCCCCCGCGTTTTTTCGCTCCAAATAGGCTCCGGCATTGGTCAAGTCCACCCGCACGTGCAAAAACGCCTCGTTGTCGCAGCGGTTGGGGTACATTAGCGGCATGATGTAGTGCATGGAATCTATGTCCTTGAGCAGCACGCCGTCTTTCCGGTCTCCCCATTTTCTACCCATGCTTCCCGTCTCCTTTCTTTCTCCAAAACACGAACCACTCGGCCAACCCGCATACCGGCAGAGCCGCAGCAATGTCCAGCACGGAATGCTGCTTGACAAATGCTACTGACACACATACTGTCGCCGCAAAGAGCACAATTATAAGCTTGAACCACCACGCGGCGGATTTCTCCCGCAGCCAGGTGGAGGCAATTCCCAGTGAAAAGGCCACGTGCATGGAGGGGCAGACGCCGGTGTTGGTGTCAAGCGAATAGAGCAGCCGAATCAAATCGGTCAGAGCATTGTCCCGCGGAAACACTTCAGGCCGCAAATCCTGCCTGCTGGGGAACAGAATATAGATGGCCATACCGGTCAACTGCGTTATAATCAGATAGGTCTGAAGATTTTTAAACTGCTGAATATGATACAGCAAAAAATACAGCAGAGACCCCGCGATCAGAATGTACCAGCAAAAATACGGAATGATAAAGATTTCCTGGAAAGGAATCCAATCGTCCAGCGCACAATGGACCGGCGTACAAGACTCAGCCGGAATCAGGTTTTCCGTCAGTACATACAGCACAAAATATACAACCCAGCCCGCCAGAAGCTTGAGATGGGAGAATTCCGGCGTATTGAGGTTGGACAAGCGCAACTTTCGATAGTCAACAACAGGCTGTTTCATTCTGCCTCCTGGGGTTTGTTGGTGGGGTAGTGTTTGGTTGGAATGTTGTCATAGGGGACCACCGTATGGACCGGCAGTCCCTCCGCAAGGTCCGTTACCGCCTGCATCAGCGCCTCCACAACCCTTTGACGTTCCAGAGCGGCAGGCTCTTTGGGCTGGTAAAGGACGGGCTTGCCAAAATACAGCGTTTTCAGCCGGGGCGCGACATACATTGGCACAAAGGGCAGCGCCTCCCCAGTTCTCCTGTGATAGAGCCGGGCCACATCAACAAATTTATCCTGAAATTGATTGACAATCCGGTTGCGTTTCCCCTTCCCCTCCGGGAAGATCACCACCTTTGCCCCCTCTTCCAGACAGCGGACGGTATTGCGGAATGTCCCGGCCCCCCGCGCGTCACGATAGACGGCAATGGTGCGGGCGTTATGAAACACACAGACGGCAAGGGGCGCAATCACATAGGATAACCCCTTGTAAAACCACCGGACTCCCCCGGGCTTGCCGCTCCAGAAATCGGCGTAAGCGTAGGCGGGCACATCCCGCAGCTTCATCATCTCCCCCGCGCACCAAATGGCCCGGTCGCCGGGAAGGTACAGCTCACAGGCAATGGGCCCGTTCATCTGGGCGTGGTTGCCCGCCACAATGCAGGGACCGTCTGGGAGGTTCTCCGTTCCCTCCAGCCTGATTTTCGGATAAAGGCGCTTCACAAACCACCGGATACACCGGAAAACCCCGGATGAAATCCCCTTCCTCCGCTTTTTTTGTTTCATAGTAATTCTTCTTTCACCTGGCCCATTAAAAATCATGCCAAAGCCAGCGTGTATATTATAGTCCCAAAAGCTTCCAAGCACAAGCCCCCTCGCAGTTTTGCCGCAAATCAAAAAGCCGCTGGTTCAATCTCCTCGCACGTCGATTGAACCAGCGGCTTCCTCGCATCCTGATTTCACAAACCTATGGCCGACCCGGCATCCCCCGCCGCATCCGGTGCGGCGACGCTGATTTCCGTGTTTGCCGCTACCTCGGCAGCGTCTGTATTCTCCCCGCCTTCGGAGTCCTCTTCGTCGAGCAGGGTATCATACTTTTTATTGTCCTTGTCCTTTTTTATCATAGCCGCCATTTTCGCGGCCATATAGAGCTCCTTGCTGTAAAGCATCAGCGCGTTTTCATCCTCGGGCGGCACGCGTCCCCCTGACGCGATGCGCCGGTAGATTTCCATCATTTTGGCCATCTTTTTTGCCGACTTCTCCATCGCCTCGATCTGCTGCCTGGACACCTCGCTGTTATGGACGGCGGCCTCGGTCGCCATGATCCCCTCCACAACCGACTGGGCCTTTTTATACTCGGCGTCCACTTTTTTCAGTTCCTTGGACAGTTCTACCCGGTCGAAGCTCGGAATGCCGCTCTTCTCCTGCTCCTTTAACGCCTCCGTCAACGCCCGCTTCTGCGCCCACAACGTCTGCATCTGGCTCGAATACGCCGCCTTTGCCTCGCTGATTTTCATAATTGTATGCCTCCTCTCACATAGCGCCAAGCTCATTCAAAAAGCTTTGCCAGCGCTCCGCATAAACCTGATAGCCGCTCTTTGCCGCCCCGCCGTATCTGCTGCCCGCTCCATAGAAGGTATCCCAGTACCCGCCCTCCATCAGAGAAACGGACCACCGGGAAGCCGTCCCGCCCCGCGCAACCGTCCGTGCGGTCAAATTCCTGCCAACATCCGCCCCCGACCGAATCGCTCCCAGCGCGTCTCCGTTCTGCCGGTAGGCGTTCCACACGGCGTCGTAAATTCCCTGGAACAGTCCCCGGTCCACCGGCGGATACCACGACGGGCTTTCCCACCCGTGCTTGACGTTGGCCCGCTTCTGCGCGAAATACCTGTCTGTCCGGGCCAAAATCTTTGGAATCACATTCTCCCGCAGCCCGTCCATAAGCTTCCGGAGGGAATCGCCCGCCCCCTTCATCCTCATCGCAGTGTCCGTTTCCATGTCCAGCATCGCCAAATCAAAAGCCATTCCATGCTCGGTCGTATAGCCCTCGCGGACGGCAGACTGATACCGGTTCACCGTCCGGCTGGCAATCTCCAGCTCACTCAGGGAGAAAACCTCGCTTTCCTCTCCCCTGACTTCTGCCTGTGCCTCAACCCCGTCCCGCCCCGACATCTGGAGCGAGGCGGCCAAATAGCCAAGATGGGTATTGAGCCATTCGTCCCTTTCTCCGGCGGGCCTCAGTAAATCAGGATTCTGCGCGATTTTCTCTTCATAGTTTGCGGCCGCCTCGTCCAAAATCGCACGGACGCTCTCCCGGAATTTATCCGCCTGCCCTGTCTGGCCGTTTTCCTCCAGGAAGCCGTTCACATCCTTTATGTACTCGCTCGCGAGGTGGTCCGACTCAGTCTGCCAAACGGTTTCCAGCCGCTCTAACTGCTCCGTCAGCTCTTCCCCCTGAAACCGTTCTTTTAAAATGCTCTTCTGCGCCGCATAATGTGCCGCCAAAGCGTCAACGGTCTTGGTCAGCTTGTTTTGACTGAACGAGCCACTATAGCTTTTGGTTACAACCGCTTGGAAAGAATCCCACATCAAATCGGCCTGACCGCTCTCCCGCATCTCCTGCTCCAGTGCCTCCAAATCCCCTTCTCTTGGGGCAAGCCGGAAGTCCTCCGGGGTTACCAGGTTTAGTTCCCCATCTATATTGACAAACTGCATCCGCGAGTACCGCTGATTGAACACCTCCTGCAAAGCTTTTTCCTTCGTATAGTTTGCCGGATTGGTGTCGAACAGCTCCGTAGTCAGCTTGGCCGCCCCAGTTGTAGAGGAAAAGCTGTCGCTGGTGCTGTAACTCCTGCCGGACGAGAGCATATTTTTCGCAACAGGAATGCCGCCCGGTTCACCTGGCTCCACGTCCAGCCGTCCCACCTTCTGGATTCGATAGCCGTTTGGAAACTTTCTGGCAAGATCCGCCGCGTTAAAATGGGGAAGGTTCGCCAAAAAATCTGTCATTCTTTTTCCTCCTATCCCGCTTTCCGCGTTTAACTCCGTATGTCCAGCGTCTGGGCCGCCGGCACTCCCGGCGGCTCGACCTGTTCTGCGTAAGCCGCCTTTGCCTTCGCCCGCCGGACCTTGCGGGCTTCCGGCGACTCCTGTTTCACATCCGGCTTTTCCGCCTGTTCTGCCGCAGAAGCCCTTTCCCCGCCGGATGGCGCTTTCTCTTCTGGCTTCCCGTCACAGTCCTTCGCGGATTTCTCCGTTCCAGTGGTCAATTTGATCTCCGCCGCCTCACGCTGCTCCTTTTCCGCCTTGGCAGTCTCATTTTCGGTGGGCAGCTGCTCATACTCACCGCGTTTGACGAATTTTTGCGTACTCTCCTCGAATTTATCCATCTTACACTTCTCTGCCATAAAAATTTTCAGCTTTTTTTCGAGCGGTATATTGGGATTATTTTCGATTGCCTTCAGTTTGGTAAGCGCCGCCCCCACCCTGGACGCCTTCAAGCGCTGCACATCCTCTTTGGTCTTGCATCTTTTCAGCGCCCGCTCATACTCTTTCTGTTCCCGTTCCTGGTCTTCCAGCTCCTGGTAGGCCTCCGGGTCCTTGGACTGTAGGTATTTCCGCTCCTCCCCCGTCAGCTTGCCTCCAGCTTCCAGCTTGGCTTTGATGCTTCGGAGCTTATCCTTTCCCCGGTCCTCGTCCACCTGCTGCTGAATCCAGTCACGCTCCGTCATATGGGCGGTTACGTCGCCGCTCTTCTTTTTCTGATCCCACTTGGTTTGCAAATCCAAGGCTTTTGTATAGTTGCGAATTGAACCTATCATCGAAAAATCCATAACCCGCGCCTCCTTATAAGCTAAGCAAAAACATTTATCCGTCCAGCCCCAGAATAATCCGGGGAAAAATAGCCCCTCTGGAACACCTGTAGACTACTCAGAAACCGATTGACCTGGGAAACCAGCTCACGGCCTCCCTCCTTAAATTTCAGCAGCTCACTGACTCGAAACAGCCCTTTTCCAGCGTCCTTGTAATTAAACATCTTTGACACAAGGTGTTCTCCCCCATTTTCATCCCGACAACTGGCCCATGTGAACGCGGTATCGGAGCTGTTTCCGCCCGACTCGTAGAACCACTTGAAATTTTTAGGTGGAACCGCATCGTAGTCGGTTATAAATTGGTCGTCCGCCAGAAAATTGTTGCTCCACGCGCTGTTAAAATTATCATAAAGATTGAACCTATCCGATTTGTAATCTGGAACTTCAAACTCATAATCATTGTAACCACGTTTACTGCACAATGCTCTGGATTCTTCTCCTACCGCAAGGGCCCCTTTTGTAATTGCGGCAACGGCCGCTTCGCTTTTGTAGTAGTAATCTGAATTGTAGTATTTGACGGTGTGATTAACTCCCTTTTCACCTGTTGCATATTGCTTGCCTTCGGCATTATTACGAGATACCGCCTCTTCAAGCACCATCTTGCGAAACTCATCGTAAAATATCTCTTGCGCCGCAAGCCGACACTGAGTGCTGCGACACGCCAACTTATCAGGATAGCCGCTGCTGCAAAAAGCATTTACATAGCGTTCTGACAAACGCTCATATTCTGACTGAAACTTTTCCTCCGAAATTGTGCCATCATAGAATTTTCCAGTCACTGATCTGGCTTCTGCCATGACTACTTTCGTTTCCTTCAGTGCGGCAGCAGCAGATGTAGCAACTGAACCTACTCCACTAGCTGCTTGCATCTCCAGCATGCCTGGGCGAAGTTCCCTCTGCCAACTGTCACGGTCATACCAGGGAACCGTCTTAAAATGGCTTGTATCCACCGGTCCCTCGACCTTTTGAATTTCATGTGAAACGTCCTCAAACGTTCCAAACTCAGTGTGCACATACTTTCTCTGTCGTGTACTTACCGGCTGTATACTTGACTGAATACCATCCAAAGCAATCCACTTCTTTCCATGTTATCGGTCGTTTCGCTCCATTTCCAACCCGAGCGCAGTCTTCTCCGCCTGTTCCATATACCGCAGGCCAACCTCCTCGGGCCGCTCCCTAAGCTGGTCCTGCCAACCGGTCTGTCCCGGCCCGAACCCAAACTTCGTATCAAGGTCGGCCAGGCGTCCCCCCTGATAACGCAACCCCAAAGCCTGCCCGCCGGTATAACGCGCCGGCTCCTCATAGCCAAAACGGGCGGGGTTGCAGTACTGAATGTGGTTATAGAGCTTTTTCCCGTTGTCTCCCTTGTTGACCGCCTCTTCAATCCTTTTGGCCAGTTCCGGGTCGTCCAGACCGTCCGCTTTCATATAGAAGTCGCCGGGCGCAACCGTCAGCCGGAAGGAAACGTCCTCCGGAACCTCAACGCCGGCCTGGGTAAGCAGCGTCTGAACCGACCGCTCCAACTGATTTCGGACATTCTGGTTCGCCTGCATATCCATCACCGCCAGATGCGCGGCGTCTCCCGAAGCCAAAAGCCTGTCAAATTCGTCCAGGAAGGAGGCGAAGCAGGCGGTTTCGCCTCCGGACCGGTCCATGGCAAGACCAGCCCCTCGCACGCCATAGCGCTCCTCCATCTCCTTCAGCAGCCGGGCGCGGGAATGTAACTCGCGGCCCTCCGGCGAGATTTCCACACTGTCCTTTTTCTGTCCGGCAGAGACCGAAGACGCCTTCGCCTTTCGCGCGCACGGCTGTTTGCCGTAATACGCCGGCCGTATGCCGGAATTGGCGTTCAATTTGACATCCATTACTATCCCTCCTCCATAATCTGCTTCAGCCTGGACTTTGCCCGCCACAGCAGCTTTTCCACGCTTTCCCGTTTGATGCCCATCATCTGCGCCATCTCCTTCGTGTCGTAGCCCTGCTGATACCGCAGCAGCATAACCTCCCGATACCGCGCCGGCAGCCGCTCCATCGCGTCCTCCAACCCGCTTGCGCCGGGGGCCTGAAACTCTCTTCCGAGCGCTTCCACCTCGATTTCGACATAATTTTTCTCCTCGCGAAGCATGTCGATCGCCTTCCGTTCGGTGACGGTTACAACATATGCCTGTGTTTTCGGGCTCTCGACCTCTGGAAGCTTCTCCAAATTTTCCAGCACGGACAAAAACGCCTGATGCACGGCATCCTCCGCGTCCGGCCCATCGTGTAATACGCCCATAGCCACATACAGCATCATCCCCCGGTAGCGGAGGTAGAGCTGTTCAAATTTAGCACGGTCGGCCTCGCCCTCGTCCGTATGCAAATAACCCGGGATGTTGACCGCCTCCTTCCATCGCCGCAGAGAACGCCTGTCTATAATTTCCCTATATATATATAACGGAAAAAGGGGTCAAAACCGGACACTCATTTTGAAAAAAAATCATGCGCCGCCGTTCTAGCCTTGTGGCGCTTCGCAAATTTCCACTTCCCGCAGCTCGTCAAAGCAAATCCTTTCCCCGGCGACCTCCATCACCCGCCGCTCCATATCCAAACGGGAAACCGCTCCGCTGACCGCCGCATACGCCCCCTCCCGATGCCAGACAACCGAAACCGTCTGTCCCCGTTGGAGCCTAAGCAGTTTACAGTTCAGCGCCTCCGCTTCCTCTTCGCACAATTCCGCCCGCGGGACCGTTTCCCGCTCCGCTTCCCGCAGCGCCTCCGCCAGCCCCCGCAGCGCCGCGAACGGCATGAACTGCTTGGCCCGGTTCTCCCGCGGCATTTTCGGTCTCTCCACTCTTATGCCCTCCAATCTGTCCGTTCCGCTCCCGCATCGTGGCCCCTTCCAACAGATTCATCCCTTTCAGCACCGCGTTTTTCCCGTACTTATGCCGGACGGAAAGCACCGCCCTTTGCAGGGCCCGCCGGCGCGCCCGCTTCTCGTTCCCTTCCGGGTCCTCGAACAGGCTGTACTGTTCATAAAGGGCAGCCTCTTCCGGCACAAGGTCCTGAACCGTCAAGTTGACCCGCCGGATTTGGCCGCCCTTTTCCGCGATTCTGCGGTACAGTGCCACTACGGCGGGAATCAGCTCTGCGTCGCTGTTGCCTGGTCTGGGAAGTCTGGCCATCCCTTTGGACGACGGCTTCCCCTGCCTTTTATCGTAGCTGAGGTACAGCCCCACCGCCCCCGCCGCAACGCCCCGGTCTGCCATGTCCAGACACAGCGCGTCCATCATCTCCTTGACGATCAGCTCGCCGCCTTGGAAGTCATAATTGCACGGCAAAACCTGACCGCTGGAAAGGGAGTTGGAAGAGGGTCTGTACCGTTTGATATCCTCCATCGTGGCGCTCTCCCTCCCCCACGCATGATCGATCAACAGCTCAGCGTCAACGCCGAACAGCTGGTAGAGAAATTCCTCGTCCATCTGGGCAATCCGCCCCATTGTGTTGACGCCATATTTGGCCAGCCGCCGGACCGTCCCGGGACCAATCCTCCAAAAATCGGTCAGCGGCTGGTGATCCCACAACGTCCGGCAATAACTCGCTTCGTCCAGTTCTCCGATAAAATCATGCGCGCGCTTGGCCGTGATATCCAAAGCCACCTTTGCCAAATAGAGGTTTGTTCCAATGCCACACGCTGCGCGGATACCAGTCTGCTCCAAAATCGCCGACATAATCTCCTGTCCCAGCTCCCGCGCCGTTTTACGGTAGTAGGACAGATAGCGGGTCACGTCCAAAAAAGCCTCGTCCACCGAATAGACGTGAATGTCACACGGGGCCAGGTATTGGAGGTAAATCCGATAGATTCTGACGGCATAGTCGATATACAGCCGCATCCTGGGCGGGGCTATCATATAATTGATATTCTTCGGAATCTCAAACACCCGGCACCGCCCCTTCACCCCCTTGGCCTTCATGGCAGGCGTAACGGCCAGACAGACCGTCTTGTCGGTCCGGTCCGGGTCGGCAACGACGAGATTGGCCGTCATCGGGTCGAGCCCCCGCTCCACACATTCCACACTGGCATAAAACGATTTCTGGTCAATGACCAGGTACATTGGCTGTCCCATCTGAGACCACCTCCAGAGGTTTAATTTATACCCGTTATTATAGAACTTATGTTCTATAATGTAAAGAGGGAAATCCTGCCGTAAAGCGTTCAGACTGTAGGATACAGCGCAATTTAACTTTACGCGCTCCATAGATAATCAAATATCTTTTCGGAAAAGAGAAATTTCCTATTGATTTTCTGCCAAAGAACTAGTATAATACAATACCACATGGTTTAGAACGCTGGTGGAGGAGGTGTAAAACATGCCTAACATTAAATCTGCGAAAAAGAGAGTTCTCCTGTCCCAAGCTGCGGCGGAGCAGAACAAAGCTGCCCGGTCCGCGCTGAAGACTACGCTGAAGAAGTTTGACGCCGCCGCTGCCGCCGGCGACAAGGAGCAGACCGGCAGTGCCTACAAGGCTGCCGTTAAGTCCTTGGACAAGGCCGTCAAGAAGGGGATTCTGCACAAGAATACCGCCGCGCGCAAAAAGAGCAGCATCGCCCGTAAGATGAACACGGTCGCGTCGTAACAACAGAAGTAAGTAACAGGCGTAAAGGGTAGTCCCTTTGCGCCTTTGCTTTGCGTGTAATGGAGAGGGTAAAAGACCATGCTTTTTGATTCTGTGACCACGCTGCATGGCGTTGGCGCGGCGAGAGCCAAGCAGCTAGAGGCGTTGGGTATCCGTACCCTCTACGATTTGATTGCCCATTTCCCCCGGGATTACGAGGACCGCACCCAGCTCCGGCGCATCTCGGACCTTACACCGGGAACCCCTTCCTGTTTTGAGGCCATGGTGATCTCGCAGCCCCGCAATAGCCGCATCCAGAAGGGCCGCACCGTAACCCGGCTCTCGGTAGCGGATCAGAGCGGGCGGTTAAATTTGGTTTTTTTCAACCAGGATTATGTGGGCAAGATGTTGGAATATGGCGTTACCTACTTTTTCTACGGACGGCTTGAGGAAGACTTCTCACGCATGATGGTCAATCCGGTTTTTGAGCGGCAGGACCAACCGGGCTACTTAACCCGCCGGATTGTACCGGTCTACTCATTGACCGCCAGTCTTTCCAACAAGCTTCTCTCCAAGACCATCGCGCAAGCCCTTGACGCCTGCTGTGGACAGCTTTCTGAAATTTTGCCAGCGACATTGCGCGCGAAATATGAACTGTGCGATATTGGATACGCCTACGAGACGGTTCACCGTCCCGCCAGCTTTAAGGAGTTGGAAATTGCGCGGCGCCGGCTGGTCTTTGAGGAGTTTTTTATTTTTTCCGCCGGCCTTTCCCTGGCCCGTTCCAAGCGGATTGCCAAACCGCACGCTCCATATGCAGATTTGGACATGGAACCATATTACGCAGCACTCCCCTTCTCTTTTACTGCGGCCCAGCGGCGGGCCGTCGGCGACATTCTGACTGATTTTTCCAGCAGCAAGCCAATGAACCGGCTGGTGCAGGGCGACGTGGGCAGCGGCAAGACCGTAGTGGCTGCGGCCGCCGCCTGGTGCTGTGCAAAAAACGGAAAACAGGCCGCGTTGATGGCTCCCACTGGAATTTTAGCCGAACAGCACTTCCGCACCTTAGCTCCGCTGCTGTCCGGCTTCGGAATTTCAACGCTGCTGCTGACCGGCTCCATGGGCGCGGCGGCCAAACGGGACGCCAAGCATGCGATAGCAGAAGGCAAAGCGCAGCTGGTCATCGGCACCCATGCCCTGCTTACCGGAGATGTGTCCTTTTCCAACCTCGACCTTGTAATCGCCGACGAGCAGCACCGCTTTGGCGTTGGCCAACGCGCGGCGCTTTCGGCGAAAGCCGAAAATCCCCATCTGTTGGTCATGTCTGCCACCCCAATCCCCCGGACCCTCGCGCTCATCCTCTATGGCGATTTGGATTTATCCATCATAGACGAGCTGCCTCCGGGTCGGATGGGCATCGACACCTTTTTGGTAAACGAATCCTACCGCGCGCGCCTCAATCGCTTCATCCGCAATCAGGCCGAGGCGGGGCATCAGGTCTATATTGTCTGTCCTGCGGTGGAGGAAAACGAGGAGACCTCCCGCAAATCCGCCGAGGCATGGGCTGCCGCCCTACAGCAAACCGTCTTTCCCGATCTCCGCGTGGGCTTGCTGCACGGGCAGATGAAAGGCTTGGAAAAGGATGCAGTAATGGGCCAGTTCGCTGCTGGGGAAATACAGATTTTAGTCTGCACCACGGTGGTGGAGGTCGGCGTGGACGTTCCCAACGCGACGCTGATGATTGTGGAGAACGCGGAACGTTTTGGACTGAGCCAACTGCACCAGCTCCGTGGACGCGTGGGCCGCGGGCAGGCCAAGTCTTACTGTGTTTTACTTTCCGACAGCAAAAATCCTGAGACACGCACCCGCCTGAAGGTTCTCTGTTCCACCAATGACGGCTTTCGCATCGCGGAACAGGATTTGGAGCTGCGCGGTCCCGGTGACTTCTTTGGGCGAAGACAGCACGGGCTGCCCGCCTTCAAGGTCGCAAGCCTCTCCTGTGATCTGGATACTTTAAAAGAAGCTCAGGACGCAACCAGGGACTACTTAGGCAGCCACAGCTTGGACGACCCGGCGTTGACTTCACTCTATGACCGCATCCGGTCACTGTTTGACGAAGAAGATATGATTTTCAATTGAAATTTTTGCGGGAATATTGTAGAATAGAGCAAAATGAAATTTGGAGGAATCCCAGATGAAAAAACCAGTCGTATGCGTGATTATGGACGGCGTGGGCCGCGGTGACGGCGGTCCCGGCGACGCGGTGAAAATCGCGAAGACCCCCAACCTTGACCATCTATTCGCCACCTGCCCCTACACTTGGCTCAAGGCGCATGGCACCGCTGTCGGCCTGCCCAGCGACGACGATATGGGCAACTCTGAAGTGGGTCACAACGCCCTTGGCTGCGGTCAGGTCTACGCGCAGGGCGCAAAACTGGTCACAGAGAGCATAGAGAGCGGCGCGCTGTTCCAATCCAATACCTGGCGCCGCCTCACCGAAAACGCAAAAAACGGCAAGACCCTTCACTTCCTGGGGCTGCTGTCCGACGGCAATGTCCATTCCAACATCTCCCACCTGTTTGCCCTGCTTCGCCAGGCAAAAAAGGAGGGGGTCTACAGCGTTTGCTGCCACATTCTCTTAGACGGGCGCGACGTGCCGGCCACCTCGGCGCTGGAATATGTAGCGCAGCTGGAAGAGCTGCTTTCCTCCCTGTCGGGCGGCGGCTTTGACTACCGTATCGCCTCCGGCGGCGGCCGCATGACCATTACGATGGACCGGTATGAGGCCAACTGGCCGATGGTGGAGCTGGGCTGGAAAACCCATGTCCAAGGCGAGGGCCGACAGTTCGCCGACGCCAAGACTGCCATTGAAACCTATCGTGAGGAGACTGGCTGTATTGACCAGGATCTTCCTCCTTTTGTCATCGCCCGGGATGGGAAGCCCGCCGGAAAGATCGAAAATGGAGACAGCGTCATCCTCTACAATTTCCGAGGCGACCGGGCGCAGGAAATTTCCTTGGCGTTCGACCGGAAAGACTTTACCCACTTTGACCGGGGCGACTATACCGGCGTAGCATTCGCCGGTATGCTGGAGTACGACGGCGATTTAAAAATCCCTTCCAGTTACCTTGTCGATCCGCCTGTGATTCGCAACACCCTAACTGAAACCCTCTGCGCCAAGGGTATCCGGGAGTACGCGCTCTCTGAAACCCAGAAGTATGGCCACGTTACCTATTTCTGGAACGGCAACCGTTCCGGCAAGGTGGATGAAAGCCTTGAAACCTACGTGGAGATTCCTTCCGACGTCATCCCCTTCGATCAGGCCCCGGCTATGAAATCGGTGGAAATTACCGACCATCTGGTAGAGGCCATGGCCTCCGGCAAGTATGATTTTCTTCGCTGCAACTTCCCCAATGGCGACATGGTGGGTCACACCGGCTCTCTGGAAGCAGCCATCAAGGCCATGGAATTTGTCGACGCCGGCTTGGGCCGGATTATCGAAGCCGCACAGCAATATGGCTATATTGTCTGCGTCACCGCTGACCACGGCAACGCAGACCAGATGACTGAAACCAAAAAGGGCAAGACGACGGTCCGCACCGCCCACTCCCTCAATCCGGTTCCCTTTATCATCTGGGACCCCGATGAGAAACACGAAATCAGAGATGGCAGCTATGGCCTGGCCAACGTGGCTCCCACCCTGGTCAAACTGATGGACATCACCGCCCCCAGTTGTTGGGAAGAGAGTATGATCTAATATTTTTTATTGCTTTTCCTGGCGGGACATGGTATAATCTTTTTTGCTGTATACCATGAATGCCCTTTGCGCATTTTGAAAAACGGAGGAAGCTATGAAAACTGCTATTACCATCATTCAGGTCATTTCCGCGATCTTGCTGACTTTCATCGTCCTGCTTCAGTCAGGTAAGAGCGAGGGTCTCTCCGGTGCGATTGCGGGTTCGTCCGGATCGTTCATGAACAAGACCAAGAGCCACACTTGGGACGCCAAGATCGCCCGCGCTACCAAGTGGGTTGCCGCCGTATTTATTATTCTGACCTTTGTGCTGTGCCTGATCTAAGCCATATAAACAGCCATTTAGGAAGGATTATTCCGTAAAAAGAGGATTGCCGCATGGCAATCCTCTTTTTGCGTTTGGTCCAATTTTTTACTTTTTTTGCGATCATCACAGACCATTGATATCATTAACTGAATGTCCCATACAGTCAAGCGTTTTCTTGCACGTTCACCCCCTGATAATAGTGCGTCAGAATCTCTTGAAATCCGGCTCCCTCCAGGGCCATCGCCTGCGCGCCGTACTGGCTCATGCCGACCCTGTGTCCGTTTCCGTAGGTCACAAAGAGGATTTCGTCTTCCTCTACTGCAACAGTAAAGTTTGTGGAACGCAGCGAAAAAAGCTTCCGCAGCAGCACGCCGCTATAGTCGATTCCGCCAATTTTAATCCGTTCTACGCCGCCGCCTTCTGTCCGGTACGCCGCGCCGAACCAGCCTGCCGGCCCGCCATCCAGCCGGGCATCCGGCGTCTCCTGGAGAATGGCCGCTCGAAATTCCTCTTTGGAGATACGTACCTCTGCTGTGAAGCGCTCCTCCGCGTCAGGACTTTCCACCGATTGGAGATATGGGACCTCCCCACCCCAGACTGCCGCCGCCTTTTCGGTTGCGCCACCGGCGCTGGAGAAGTAAACCGCGTCGATTAGCTCCCCCTGATAACGGATTGTCAATCCGTCGGTCTTTTCGACCGCCGCCCTGACTTTTTCCTGCCACTTGGACCAATCTTCGCCGTACTTTTCCCGCGCCGCTTCTTCACTGATATACGCCTGACAGCAGGAGGACTGTGCGCAGACCGCCGCACGGTCGTGCTTGGGAGACCCGAGCCGCCGGCAGGTCAGCGTCCGCGCCGCCACAGCCTGGGCCGCCAATGCTTCCGGCTCAAAGGAGGGCGGCATCTCCGCCAGAACTACTCCGGTGAGATAATCGTCCAGTCGTATCATTTTGACCTCTTCATCGCAAAGCAGGGCAACGCTATGCGTTTCGTCCCAAGACTGCTGCATTTCCTCCGTTTTTTGCCTGCTTTCCACCGGGAACGTCTCCTCGATGGGCGATGTTTCCTTCTGCACTGGCGCTTTCGCAGTCTCCTCCCCTGTTCCGGACGGCAATGGTACCGGAGACAGCAGATTCAACGTCAGCAGAACCATTCCTCCCGCCGCAACAAAGCTTGCCAAAATTGTTCTCTTCATACGAATTCCTCTCCTGTTTTCACAAAATTGATTGACGAATCCTGTCTATTTTGTTATAATGTTTAACAGCTATATGATTTGGAGGTGAACCGAATGGAACATCAGCATATTAACCTGGAGGAGGACATGGAGTTCATCCGCCAGCTTTATACCGACGTTGGCCGCAGTAACAAGGACACCTTGTCCAAAATGATGCGCGGCGACCTGGACGTCAAGCGCGGCCTGCGCAACGCCGACGGCACCGGCGTCATGGTCGGTTACACCCAAGTCGGCAGCGTAATCGGCTACTCAATTCTGGACGGCGAGCGCATCCCCATGGAGGGCCAGCTCTCCTACAGCGGCTACAATGTGACCGATCTCATTGAAGGTTACCAGCAGGAAGGCCGCTTTGGTTTTGAGGAGGTTGCTTATTTGCTTCTCCTGCGCAAACTGCCAAACGCTGCTGAACTGGAACGCTTCAAAAATTTTCTCTATGACCATATGCCCCTGCCTAACAACTTCACGGAGGATATGATTCTCAAACATCCGACCCGCGACGTGATGAACCAGTTGGGCCGTGCCGTACTCGCCCTGTATTCCGCTGATCCGGACCCGGATTGTACCTCCCTGGAAAATATGGTGAGCCAATGCGTTCAGCTCATCGCCCGCTTCCCCACCATTATAGCCCACTCCTACGCGGTGAAACGGCACTACTTTGACGAGAAAAGCCTATATCTGCACCGCCCGGTCCGGGGCCTGTCCATCGCGGAAAACTTCCTGCGGGCCATCCGTTCGAACAAGCAATATACCCCTGAGGAGGCCCGGCTGCTCGACCTGTGCCTGGTGGCCCACGCTGAGCACGGCGGCGGCAACAACTCCACGTTCACATGCCGCGTCCTTTCCTCCACTGGTACAGACACCTATTCCGCCATCTCGGCGGCCGTGGGTTCCCTCAAGGGTCCCAAACACGGCGGCGCAAACAGTCAGGTCATGCGTCAGTTTAACGAGATTAAAGAAGCCGTCCATGATTGGAAGGACGACGGCGAGGTGGCTGACTATCTCCGCCTGATCCTGAAAAAAGAGGTTGGCGACCACTCCGGCTTGGTCTATGGTATGGGCCACGCCGTCTACACCCTCTCCGATCCCCGCGCTGTGATGCTGAAAAAATATGCCCGCTCCTTGGCTGAGAAAACAGGATTGCTTCCTGAGCTGGAACTCATGGAATCAATTGAACGGCTGACCCCCGGCGTTTTTGAGGAGGTCACCGGAAACCCAAAAATCATGTGCGCCAATGTGGATATGTACTCGGGCCTGGTCTATAAAATGCTCCACATTCCGCAGGAGCTTTTTACCCCGGTTTTTGCCCTGGCCCGCATCACCGGCTGGTGCGCCCACCGGCTTGAAGAGGTCTTCACCGGCGGTAGAATCATGCGCCCGGCGTACAAGGCAATCTTCCAGCATCATAATTATATTCCGCTGGAGTCTCGTTAATGCAACCTTGACAGTCTTCGACGGCGTCGTTATAATATTGTCTATATCTTAGGAAAGAAATGGAGACGCCAGATGATACGTGCGTTAAAAATACTAATCCCACTGCTTTTAATTGCAGTCCTGCTGGTGGTATCCGCCTGGTTTTTCCTCTCCTACCGCCCCGACCTGAGCAGTTCATTTTGCCTGCGGCAAGCGCAAAATGCGGCAGCCGCCGGACGTAGCCGGAGCGCCATCCGCTGGTATCGCTACGCCTGGTCCCTCACCCCGGATGACAGCCAAATCGCCATTGATTTAGCCGACGCCTATGCGCAGGACGGCAACTATACCAAAGCCGAGTACACCCTGGTCAGCGCCATCACCAACGACCCGGAAAACTCGGAGCTATATCTGGAGCTCTCCAGAACTTACGTCGCTCAGGACAAGCTGCTGGATGCCGAGCAGATGCTCAGCCGCACCGCAAACGAAAATGTCCGGCGGCAGCTAAACGAGCTCCGCCCCGCCCCGCCCCAGCTCTCACCGGAGACAGGCGAATACACGGATTTGCTGGATGTTTCCCTCAGCTATAGTGGCGGGATCGCCTGCTTGGCGCTGGACGGTGATTTCCCCTCCCTGGAAAAAGACCTTTACGCTGGGCCTGTTACGCTGGAGGAAGGGGAGACAACCGCAATCGCCGTTACCGTTTCAGAGGACGGTTTGGTCAGCACGCCGGTTTCCGCCACCTATACCATTGGCGGTATTATTCGGGAAATCAGCTTCCAGGACGCTTTCGTTTCCCGTGCGGTACACGAGGTTTTGGACAAACCAGCAGGCGACCCGATTATGAGCAATGAGCTTTGGGGCCTGGCCACACTGACTCTCCCTGCCGACACCATGGATTTGAGCGATTTGACCTCCTGCAAAACGTTGAACGCGCTCATTCTCAATGATGCCAGCGGCGTCGATTTAACGGTACTCTCCGAATTAACAGGATTGGAGTCCTTGGATCTCTCCGGCTGCACCATCTCCAACAGTGTGCTCTCCGCCATTTCTTCCCTCCCTAAGCTCAAAGAATTAAAGCTTAGCGGCTGCGCTCTCACCAATGTGTCCGCCCTCGCCCCGCTGACCACTTTGGAGGTGCTTGACCTTTCCAACAACGCGATCGGCGACGTGGATGCCTTACAGGGCATGACTGCTCTGCGTGAAGTTTATCTCGGCACCAACACCCTCTCCTCCATTTCCCCGCTGGTCGCGTTGGATAATCTGGAGCTATTGGACATCGCCTCCAACCGGATTGCAACCCTTGCGCCTCTGGAAGGGAAAGCCAATCTTGCCGCCCTGACAGCCTCCGCCAACAAGCTGACCGATGTAAACGTCTTGAGCGGCTGCACAGCCTTGAAATTGGTCGATGTCTCCAACAACCAGATTTCTGATCTGACCCCACTGTCCTCCCTTACCGAATTGGGTACCCTCCTTGCCGACCACAACACCGTTGAAGTTCTTCCCGACTTCTCAAAGGCCACCTCCCTGAATCGCATTTCGCTGAATTATAACAGCATCCCAGATTTGAACGGATTGAAGGGCCTCCCCTATCTGAACTATGTCAGCATGGACTACAACCGTATCACTGATCTATCCCCGCTGTTAGAGTGCCCAACTCTTGTACAGGTAGACGCCTTTGCCAATGCGGTATCCGGCACGGTGGATGAGCTGTTAAAGCTGGATGTGATTGTGAACTACGATCCCACCTATGAAGCGCCCCCCGAAGAAGACTCCACAGAGGACGGTAATGCGTAGAAACAAACGAGCGCGTTGCAAAACTCCTGCAACGCGCTTTGTTTTCGCGTCTATCCGCCACCGGTCTCCGCATAATGTGGGTCGGAGGTGGTTCGCATGGCGGTATGGAAAAAGCGGCTGCTGATTGCCGTGATCGCCGCAGCAGCTGTCTGTGGCAGGCTCTGGTATCCCCAGGGCACCGAGGTCGTAGGACGCTGGATGACGGGTCCGGAGGACAACCGTGTCGCAGCCGCATTTGCCGCGTTGGACATGTGGATGGAACAGGGATTTGGCGAAACCGTTCCCGTGCTTTGGGTGGAGCGCTATGGGCTTCCTTGACGTGGGACCCGGTTGGGCGCTGCTGATTGCGCTATTATTTTACGTCAATCCTATCGGCTGTTTCCTTCCCTTTTGCGTCGCGACTGTCTTTCATGAAATGGGACACATCACGGCGTTGATTCTGCTGGACATCCCTCCCCGGCGTCTGCGTCTTCGATTGGGCGGGGCCGTCTTGGAAACCGGTCCCATGAATTGCCGCCAGGAGTTTATTTGCGCCTTGGCAGGACCGGCAGCCAATCTGCTGTTATTGCCAGTTGGACGGCTTTGGCCCAAGCTTGCCGCGTTCTCCCTCCTGCTGGCCCTCTTTAATCTGCTGCCCTTCCCCGCACTGGACGGAGGCCGCGCCCTTTCCGCCGCGCTGACGCTTTGGGTTGGAAGCGCGAGGGCGGAAAAGATTATGCTGCTTATTTCTATCCTTTTGGGCCTGGGAATTGCAATCCTGTCGCTCTGGGCAGGGATTGTCTTACACGGCGGCTTTTGGCCTATTTTAACAGCCGCCCTAATCCTACTGCGTGTGGGACTTGATCTTTTTCCAAGAAAAGAGATGTAAAATGCTGACACCAATGATGGAACGCATTCTGCCAAGAGTGCAAAAGCCCGCACGATATGTCGGCGGTGAGTACAACCAAATTGTCAAAGAGGACGCGGAGGTACAGGTTGCTTTCTGCTTCCCGGATACCTATGAAATCGGTATGTCCAACATTGGGATGCGGATTCTCTACGGTGTGATGAACCGGATGCCCCGCGTCTGGTGCCAACGTGTCTTTGCGCCCTGGGGGGACATGGAAGCGGAACTGCGCGCCCGGAATATCCCCCTCTGGGCTTTGGAGAGCCACCGGCCGGTGAAGGATTTTGACTTGATTGCCTTCACCATCGGCTATGAGATGAGCTATGCCAATGTGCTCAATATGCTGAATCTGGCTCAAGTGCCGCTGCATGCCGCCGAACGTACCGGTTTAAAAAACATTGTATTTGCGGGCGGCGCCTGTATGTATAATCCGGAGCCGCTGGCTGACTTCATCGACTTTTTCTCCCTCGGAGAGGGTGAGGAGAGCACGGTGGAAATCCTGGAGCTCTACGCTGCGGCCAAAGCCGGGGGATGGGAAAAAGAGCGCTTTCTGTTAGCCGTTTCCAAAATTGAAGGCGTTTATGTCCCTTCTCTCTATGACCACGCCTATCATGAAGACGGTACGCTTCGCGCCATTACCCCCAAAGACGGCGCGCCGGCTGTCGTAACCAAACGGATTGTACACGATTTGGATCAAGCCTTTTACCCCGTTCACGACTTGGTCCCCTCAACGGAAATTGTCCACGACCGCTGCAACCTCGAACTGTTTCGTGGCTGTATCCGGGGCTGCCGCTTCTGTCAGGCTGGATTCACCTATCGGCCGGTGCGGCGGCGGCGTGCGGATGTCCTCACCGCGCAAGCCGAGGAAGTCCTCTCCAACTCAGGCAGCCATGAAATCACGCTTTCCAGCCTTTCCACCTCCGACTACAAGGAATTAGGCCCCCTGACCGACCGTCTGCTGGATTACTGCAATCCCCGAAAGATCAATCTCTCTCTCCCCTCTCTCCGGGCCGACAATTTCTCTCGAGAGCTGATGATGAAGGTGCAGAAGGTCCGCAAGAGCGGCCTGACCTTCGCGCCGGAGGCTGGGACGCAGCGTCTTCGGGACGCAATCAACAAAAATGTGACCGAGGCGGAAATTTTGGAGACCTGCGCCGTCGCCTTTGAGGGCGGTTGGAGCAGTGTAAAGCTCTACTTTATGTTGGGCCTCCCCACTGAAACCGACGAGGATGTGCTTGGGATTGCCGACCTGGTGTATAAGATTCTCCAAACCTGGCGCGCCAAGGCCACCAACCGTAAGCGGGGATGTAAAATCAGCGTCGCCACCGCTTACTTTGTCCCAAAGCCGTTCACCCCCTTTCAATGGGAAGCGCAAATTCCGCCAGAGGAGTACACCCGCCGTCAGCGTTTGCTCAAGGAGCACCTTTACGCCAAAAGTGTGGATTACAAGTGGCACGCGCCTGATTTAAGCCGTTTAGAAGCGGTTTTGGCGCGCGGAGACCGCAGGCTTGGCGCCGTTCTGGAGCAAGCCGTTCAAAATGGCGCGCGTCTGGACGCCTGGGACGAGTATTTCCGCTATGACTTATGGCTGGATGCTTTCCAACGCTGTGGGATTGATCCCAGCTTCTACACCCGCGCCATCGGAAAGGATGAACTGCTGCCCTGGCAGACCATTTCCGCAAGCGTAGACCGCGATTTCCTATGGAGCGAACGGGAACGGGCCTATCGTTCTGAGATTACGCCGGACTGCCGGGCCGCCTGCTCCGGATGTGGCGCAAACAAGCTGAACCGGGAGGACGTGTGCGATGCTTAGGATGCTGTTTGAAAAAAGTGGTAACGGCATTTGGATTTCTCATCTCGATCTCATGCGGGTCTTTCAGCGGGCATTTCGCAGGGCCGGGTTACAGGTACGGCACACCGAGGGCTTCAATCCTCACGCTTATGTCTCCATTGCCTTGCCGCTTTCCGTTGGGACGTCAAGCGAGTGTGAGATTTTAGAATTTGAGCTGGACGGACCAGATGATTCCCTGGACAGCTTGCCGGAACGTCTCAACCTAGTCCTCCCCGCCGGTGTCCGATGCCTGGAAGCCTACCGGGGGCAGAAAAATCTGAAGGAGCTGGCTTGGCTTCGGGTGGAAACTGTTTTGGAATATGACAACGGCCTCCCGGATGGACTGTCCGCCGCGTTGACGGCTCTCTTTGCGCAGGAAACGCTCGTTGTAGAGAAAAAATCCAAAAGCGGCTTGACCCAGATTGACATTATCCCAATGCTTCACAGTCTGGAAGTCCGGATTGCCGGCGAACAACGCGTGATTCTCGAAGCTGTTGTCCAGGCGCAGAATCCGCCGCTCAACCCGGATTTGCTGGTCAAGGCTATTGGAACCTATCTTCCGAAATACGCCCCTGATTTTGCCAAAAGCAGACGCTTAGCGCTTTATGACGAAAACTTCAACGTTTTTCGATAATGAACACCGGCGCGTTGCAGAATGCGGATTCTGCAACGCGCCGGTTCCATTATTCGGTTTTACGCTGTTTCGCAGTCCGGTTTTTCCCCCGGTCGATCAGGCGATGCAGGGTATCCAGCGCGTCGCCCAGATTTCCCAATTTATCAATCAGACCGCAGGCCACCGCCTCCCGGCCATAAATCACCGTCCCCACGTCGGAGGCCAGTTCGCCGGTGGCCATCATATAGTCCAAAAACGCCTGACGGCCAATGCGGGAATTGGAGGTGACAAACTCCACAATTCGTTCCTGCACCTTATTGAAATACTCATAGGTGGCCGGAGCGCCCACTACCGTCCCGGAAATGCGTACCGGATGGATGGTCATCCCTGCCGAGGGCGCAATCAGGCTCTTTCTGGCCGACACCGCCAGCGGGACGCCGATGGAGTGTCCGCCGCCCAGTACCAGAGAGACCGTAGGTTTTTTCATCCCCGAGATCAGCTCCGCAATGGCTAGCCCCGCCTCAATGTCACCGCCCACCGTGTTGAGCAGCAACAGAAGGCCGTCAATCTCGTCGCTCTCCTCAATAGAGGCCAGCAGGGGCATAACGTGTTCATACTTGGTGGTCTTGACGTTGTCCGGCAAAACCTGATGTCCCTCGATCTGTCCGATGATGGTCAGCGTATAGATGGTTCCCCTGCTGGTCTTTGTGGTCGCCGCGCCCAGTTCGGTTAACAGCTCTTGTTCCCGCGAGCTATCGTCTTGCTGTTCCATAGAAGTACCTCCCCCATGTCTTTCTTTTGGGGTAGTATTTCCCGGGAAAGCGGTTCTTAATCAGACGTTCTGCCAACCCTTGCAGACATCAACCCATTCAGATTTTGGCGTATACTGCTCCAGCTCAGAGATGGTCAGCTCAATGGCCGAGTTCGCGCTTCCGGCCGCCGGAAAGACGGTCTCAAAGCGTTTCAGGGATTGATCCAAATAGACCTTTACGCCCTCCTGTACCGCAAACGGACATTGTCAGCGCCAGTGATAAAATGTAAAAAAAGGCCGAGGAAAAAATGTAGTTTTGTGGCGGAGGTGAAGGGAAAAGGATAGACTCCCAATCAGGGCGAGAAAGAGC
>JAAWHG010000066.1 GCA_022795735.1 Oscillospiraceae bacterium | reverse complement strand
CAAACTGATCGACTTTGGCGTGCCGGAGGACCGCCGCCCTTTCCGTCCGCATGGGAACGATGCCGGCGCGGATGTTTACATGCCCTATGACTGTACGTTGCAGCCTGGCGAGATCGCAAAGGTCCCTCTTGGATTTGGAATTGAAGTGCCGGACGGATATGCGGGCTATGTATTCCCGCGCACCAGCATGGCGGTAAAAGGGCTGGTCTGTGAGCTGCCGCCAGTGGATTCCGGCTATCGCGGGGAGATTCATGCGATCATCAGCAATGTAAGCAACCAGGTGCAGGAGCTTTCCAAAGGCTCCCGCGTGGGGCAGCTTGTGATTACCCCGGTTGTGATCGCGGATTTTGTTTCAGAGCTTGGCGAGCAGCGCGGCATGGGCGGGTTTGGAAGTACAGGAAAATAAAAAAGGAATATTTTTGGAGTAATTCTTGGTTTATCGCCGGTAGTGGGATTGGGCATATCAGGAGGATTGCAGGATACAATAAAAGAAAGGCAGCAAAAAACAGCCAGCACCGTGGCCGCTTATTTTCTGCTATTGAGTTCTTTCATAATCCCCAGGATATAAGAAAGTGACCTGGAATCCAGTTTTTTTGCCTCTGTAATAAATTCCTGCAAGGCTTGCGGGTCCGGGTTCCCTTCGTCAAAAAATTCCTGGGGCGTCACGCCCAGATATTCACAGATATAAAGGAAGGACTGCATGGAGGGAAGGGACTTTTTGTTTTCAATGTTGTTAATGTAGTTATTTGCCTGTCCCAATGACAATGACATATCACGCGCAGACACGCCTTTTTGAGTCCGCAGCTTTGCCAAACGTTCCGGGACGAAATTTTCATACATTGCCTTTACCTCCTATTCCGTAATAGATTGTACCTTACACATTATCCTTATTCGCAAAATAAAAGAGGGTATTTGCATTGAAACGCTAAAATAAATCTATTATAATTTGAAAAATGAAGAATATTAACTATCGGATGGAGGAAAAGAAGATGGAAGGAAAGACATGCTGTGTCACCGGGCACAGAAATTTACCGCAGAAAGAGATCAACCATGTAAAAGCGGCCCTGCGGCGTGAAATCGATTCCGCCGTTGCGGACGGGTTTACCTGGAAAAGAGCCGGACTTATGAAATGCTGGAGGCCTGTGCGGATGTTGTTGTCATGCAGGAAAAATACCACCCCAGCGTCTATTCCCACCGGAACCGCTACATGGCCGAACATTCGGACCGGGTGATCGCCGTGTATGACGGGAGGGAAAAAGGCGGCACGGTCAGGACGATCCGGTTTGCGCACCAGATGAAGAAAGAGCTGCGGGAAATCCCGGTTGGGGAGATTATCCTGCCAGGGCAACCCGGAGCGAGAAGAAAATGAAATAACAAAAAACTGATACTTGATGATACGCTCACTTTCCGGTGGGCGTTTTTCTTTACCCAATTTTAGGAGGATTTTTATGTGGAGCATGATTACACACTTTCTTACATTCACCGGAGGAATGTCTGCCGGCATCGTGCTGATGTGTCTTTTACAGGCCGGAAAGCAGGAAGATGAATGGCCAGAAAACAGGAAACGGGAGGGAAATGAATGAACCAGGAATTTGCAGAATATATCAAAAACCATATACGGGAATATCTGCCGGCGGACTACCAGGATGCAGATATTTCCTTAAAAGAAGTCACAAAAGGGAATGACCGGACCCTTACCGGGCTCATCATCCGAAGGGATGATGAAACGGTTACGCCAACCATTTATCTGGAGCACTATGGGGAACAGTTTGGAAAAGGCCGTCCGATGGAGGATATAATGAAAGAACTCGCACAGATAAAAATGGAGAGCAGTTTGGAGCTTCCTATTGACGTGAAGGGATTGGAGGATTATGAAACAGCCAGGCCGCTGCTTGCTATCCGTCTGTGCGACCCGGAAAAGAATCAGGAATATCTGAAAGATAAACCCTGTACTGCATGTGGGGAACTGGCGGCATCTTACCGGATTCAGGTCATGGAGGGCAGCGAAGGGACAGCTTCGGCTATAATTACAAATGACATGCTGGGACTTTGGGGGATTACGCCGGAGCAGCTTCACCATGACGCAGTTACAGCAGAAAGTGCCAGGAGCCCTGTCTGCTTATATACGATGGATGATGTGATGTCAGAGATTATGTTTTCTGCTAAACCTACGAATCTGTTTAACCAACCGGAACCGATAGAAACTGGCGCTGTGCCTATGTATGTCCTGACGAACCAGAGCAGATTGGATGGCGCCGGGGTCCTGGCGCGGGATGGCGTACTGGATAAAATCGGGGATCTGGTCGGTTCCGATTTTTACGTCCTTCCATCATCCATCCATGAAGTCCTGATTGTGCCGGATAACGGGAATATGCAGGCAAAGGAACTGGAGGATATGGTAAAAGAAGTGAATGCTTCCCAAGTGGCGCCGGAGGATTTGCTCTCCGATAAGGTGCAGTATTATGACCGGACAGCGAAAACCCTGGGGCGGAAACAGGAAAAAGGGCTTTTGGAGCGGCTTTCCGCAAATAAAGCAAAGATCCGGGAAAAGGAGGCAAAGGAACCCAGAGAAAGTCAGAAAACCCGGCAGGAACCGGGCTTATAAAGGGCGGCTGCCATGCTGGCTTTTCTATTTCAAAGAAATGGAGGTTTACAGGAATTGAAGTTAGTAATTGCGGAAAAGCCCTCCGTCGCCATATCGCTGGCGGCGGTCCTGGGCGCAAATGAGAAAAAAGACGGCTACATGGAGGGCGGCGGCTATCTGGTAAGCTGGTGCGTGGGGCACCTTCTGGAGCTTGCGCAGCCGGAGGCTTACGGGGAACAGTATGCCAGATGGCGTTATGGCGATCTGCCGATCCTGCCGGAAGAATGGAAATACGGAGTGCCGAAGGATAAGAAAAAGCAGCTTGACCTTCTG
>JAAWHG010000067.1 GCA_022795735.1 Oscillospiraceae bacterium | reverse complement strand
TGCGAAGGCGTGGCCGCACTGGCACCGCATCTTCCTGCGCCAGAGGTCGTCCGAATGGACGCCCTTGTTCTTCCGGCGCTGCCCCATCTGCGCGTCCTTACCTTCGCCGGGTCTTTCAGCACACCCGGATGCTCCAGCACCCCTCCCGGCGTGGCCCCGTTCTCGAAAAAGGACGCGCCGTATTCCTCGCAGGCCAGCGTCATGCCCACCGCGTTCTTCGCCATTGCGATGGGTGAATACCCCACCAGCCCGTCAAAGCCAAGGCCGGGGATATGCAGCACATCCTCCGGCTGTAATCTCACGCGCCCGTATTCGGAAAAGTTGGGGTTCTCATCGGTATTCCGGGTATAGGTGTAAAAGAGCCGCCCATGCTCGTCACGGTCAACCTCCATCTTGTCCGGCAAAAGCGGGTACAATGAAAGCACCCTGCCGCTCCCGTCCCGGATGACCTGCGCGTAGGCATTGCCCCATATCAATAAATGGCTCATCAGCGTCTCCCGGAACACGAAGGAAGTCATCTCCGGGTTCGGCTCGTCATGGAGCAGATAGTAGAGCGGATGGTCATACACCCGCTCCTTCCCGGTATCCGTATAGCGGTACACATGGATTGGCAGGGACGCAACCGCCTCCGCCAGTATCCGCACACAGGAATAGACCGCCGTGGTCTGCATGGCGGTCCTCTCATTCACATTTTTCCCGCTGGTGCTTCTCCCAAAGAAAAAGGAATAAGCCTGACCGCCGTAGCTGTCCTTTGGCTTATCCCTCGCACCCCGATTTCCAAAAATGGATGGTAGTTTCATAGGCACCTCCTAAAAATGAGCAAAAAGAAAGCATCTCCGAAGAGATGCCCCCAAGCAATATAATTTATGGAACTTTCGAATTATTAGCCTAAAATTTCATCCAATAATTCCATTTTCTCATCCCGCACTGTTTTCATTCCAAAAAGATGCTTTACATCATCATGATTGGAGTATTCATAAACAGGTCTTATATTAAACAGGTTTAATATTTCATTGCAGTAATCTAAACAGACGTTTGATATTTCAAATATATCATCATAGGTCTGGTCAGTCATTCCCCAATTATCAATATATGCCGCCGTAAACCAATGATACTCTTGATCATTGTGAGCATAAACCCTTTTTCTGCTATTTATGATGATATTCTTTACATCCTTGTATTTTTCTATATTGGCTTTTAATTCCCTCTTCATATCCAACAATTTCTGTTGTACATCATTGAATTCATCCATCTTCCCCATTTCTATATAAACCTCATTTGCCATACCACAAATATTTTGGGAGTTACCCTTAGTGTCATAAAGCATTTTGTATGTTTCCAAGATTATACGAAATATACAATTATCCTGAATACACCCATAAAAAGCACCTGTACTTCTTTCTTTAAAATAGGGTTGGAGTTTCCAAACATCCTTTAGAATTTGAATATTAGTTTTTATACATAACGCCTGATTCCTAAAAGCTAATACTTTCTTCAACCACGGAAACTCTTTTGTGATTTCACTGTCGTCTATATTCACGTTCTATCTCCTTTACTTCTGTATATTGTAAAATATCAATTACTGAATCAGTATACCATAAACCACATTTGTCTAAAAGGACAAAATCCCTCTCTCATCATAAACGCTGCCTGTGCTACCCTCGTTCCTGATCGCCCGGTCAAGCCCCATAATGGCTGCCACAGCGCCGTCAATCTTCTCCGTGGATTTTTCCTTGTCCGGCTTGATGTTCCCTGCCGGGTCTGTGCGGACGAAGATGTTATCCATCATCCACCGCAGGACGGGATGCCCGCCGTGGGCGACATTCTTCTCCAGCACCAGTTCCATCAGCCGCTTGGTGGGTCTGTACCGCGCCCCACCTGTCGAATGCGATCTCTTTGATATGAAATTTCTTTCCCAGATCATCAATGAAATTCTCTATAAAACCATAATGGATCACGTCGCCCTCCGTGGTCTGCAAAAATCCCTGCCGCTCCCACACGTCATAAGGCACATGGTCACGGCGCACACGCAGCCGCATATTTTCTTCCGGTATCCAGAAGTACGGAAGTAAAATATATTTTTCCGTATCATTTCTTGGGGGAAATACCAATACAAAAGCAGTGATGTCAATGGAACTGGATAAATCCAATCCGCCGTAGCACTCCCGCCCCAGCACTTCCCGCTCATCCACGGGAAAAGCGCAGGCATCCCATTTCTCCATCTGCATCCATCTGGTGGACTGCTTCACCCACTGGTTCAGGCGCAACTGCCGGAATATATTTTCCTCCGCCGGATTGTCCTTCGCACTCAGATAGGCATTCCGCACTTTCTCGATGTCAATGGTATGCCCCAGCGAGGGGTTGGCTTTCCGCCACACATCCTCCGATGACCAGTCCGCATCATCGGATGCGCCGTAAATGACAGGGTAGAATGTCGGGTCTGTCTTCCTCCCCTGCAGGATGTCCTCCGCCTTCTGGTGCTGCTCGAAGCAGACGGAATGGCGGTCTGTCCCGGCTGTAGTTATTAAAAAGAATAACGGCTGCGTCCTGGCATCGCCGGAGCCTTTGGTCATGACATCGAACAGCTCCCGGTTCGGCTGGCTGTGCAGCTCATCGAAAATAACAGCGTGTACATTCAGGCCATGCTTGGTGTAGGCTTCCGCCGAAAGCACCTGATAGAAACTGTTGGTGGGTTTATACACCAAACGCTTTACGGACATAACAGGCTTGATGCGCTTTTTCAGCGCCGGACACTGCTCCACCATATCCACCGCCACGTCAAAGACGATGGATGCCTGCTGACGGTCAGAGGCACAGCCATAAACCTCCGCTCCCCACTCATTATCTCCGCAGGTCATATATAACGCCACGCCCGCCGCCAGTTCCGATTTCCCGTTCTTTTTGGGAATCTCCACATAGGCAGTGTTGTACTGCCGGTACCCGTTCTCCTTCACCGTGCCGAACACATCCCGGATGATGGCCTCCTGCCACGGGAGCAGTTCAAAGGGCTGCCCCCGCCATTTCCCCTTGGTATGTTTCAGGCAGTTAATGAAATCTACCGTCCGTTTCGCCTTTCCCTCATCAAACACTATCCCCCGCCTCCCTTAAAGAGCAAAAGCTCCATTG
>JAAWHG010000033.1 GCA_022795735.1 Oscillospiraceae bacterium | reverse complement strand
CCCAGGATTTCACCCAGTCCGCGCGGCTGGTTGAAATACCGTTCCGGCAGTGGAAGGTCCGGGCAGTCCGGCCGGTTGCCCGAACCGGAAATGCCACCACATTTGCGGACGGACGCAAGGATGAGCGTTCGGAATAGAAATAAGGAGATTTGTTATGCGTATTCAGCACAATATTATGGCGATGAACGCCTACCGCAATTACAACACCAACACCAGCGCTCTGAGCAAGAACCTGGAGAAGCTCTCCTCCGGTTACAAGATCAACCGCGCCGGTGACGACGCCGCCGGTCTGGCCATTTCCGAGAAAATGCGTGCCCAGATCACCGGCCTGAACGCCGCCCAGAAGAATGTCAAGGACGGCATCTCCCTCGTGAAGACCGCTGAGGGTGCCATGCAGGAAATCCAGGACATGCTCAACCGCATGGATTATCTGGCCACCCAGTCCGCCAACGGCACCTATGACGATCCCGTGGACCGCAAGAACCTGAACAAGGAAATGCTGGCCCTCAAGGACGAAATCAACCGCATCGCAGATTCCGCCAACTTCAACGGTATCAAGCTCCTGAACGGTGATTTGGCCGACAACACGGTCGCCGCAAGCACGGGCAGCGATACCCACAATAACATTGTTGATATTTCCTCCGCCTGCGGCCAGCTTCATAAGGCCGGTGTGGCGGAGCAGGCTCCTTCCTTCCAGATTGACCTGAAGCAGGCCATTTCTGGTGCGAAGGCATCCGCCACTATCGCGGCGAACGCCAGCTTTTCTTTGAAGGTTACGGTCGGCGGTGCAACAGTTACGGTTAAGGTGACGGCTCAGGCTACCATTGCCAAGGGCGCCCTTATCAGCAACAGCAAGGTTACCTTTGCCACGGCAGCAACGGCCACTTCCGCGATGGTCACTGGCGGAGGCGGTGTCGGCAGTTCGACAAAGTTCAATCTCTCTGTGGACAATGGTGTGCTGAAATTTTCCTTTGCCACAGCCAGCGGAGCGGTTGTCAAGAACTTCAATTCCAACCTGAGCGTGTCCATCACGGCAGGCAGCGGAGTTACCTTAAGCGTAGGCTCCGGCGCGGCCAACGGCCCGGGCCCGGTCAGCTTCAACTGCCAGACCCAGAACGTGAAGAATGGTGTTGCCGAGGCGGCAGACCAGTTGGCTCACGGCCATGTTAATATTACCCAGGATATGGCGGACGCCCTGGCCAAGGGCGGCAAACTGACACTGGGCGACGTGACGGTTTCCTTCGACGCAGAAACTTCCAATACTACCGCCAGCACGGTGGGTATCAAGGATCTGTTGAATGATGACGGCACCGTTAAGTCCGACAAGCTGGCCGAGCTGACCCGCCGCATCACGGTGGCCGCCGCCAACAGCAATACCTTCACCGTAGGTGTTGGTACCTCTGGCACAACCCTCTCTCTTGAGGAGAAGTACGACTACCGTGACAAGGACGACGAATCGACCTATATTGACACGGAAGAGCAGTTCAATGCCAAGGTGTACTACACCGAACCCACCAGCACTGCGGCCAGCGGCACAAACAATGGCTTGGTTCTCCAGATCGGTGACACCTCCGATACCTTCAACCGTTTGACGGTCAGCATTAAGGATATGCATGTGTCCGCCATGGGCAAGGGCAAACTCAACGAAGGCACCAAGGACGAGAAGATCATTACCCAGTCCATTGAGGATATCAGCATCACCACAGCCTCCAATGCGAAGGAAGCCATTGATGTCATCAAGAATGCCATCAACTATGTTTCTGAGGTTCGAGGCGATCTGGGTGCCATCCAGAACCGTCTGGAGCACACCGCCAACAACCTGAGCGTCATGGCGGAGAACATCCAGGACGCCGAGTCCACCATCCGCGATACGGACGTGGCCGAGGAAATGATGGCCTACACCAAGAACAACATCCTGGTGCAGTCCGCTCAGGCCATGCTGGCTCAGGCCAACGCGGTTCCTCAGGGTGTACTTCAGCTGCTGGGCTAATCAAAGAGTTAGCTCCAGTTCTTTCCAGCGGTAAATTGTTGGAAACCATTTCAAGCTATGCAAGAGAGGGGCGGGCCTCGGCCCGCCCCCGTTCTTTGCGGAAAGGACGCCTATGAATATTGTGGAAATCGCACGGAAATTGGCCGCAATGGGTGAAATGGAGGACGCCATCAGAGCCTATACCCTGATTATCGGCCAGGACAGCGATCCTTCTGAAAAGTTGGAAGCGGCGGCCTACATCCTGCAGCATGGCGGGGATTATAAAATTTCGTATACCTGTTTCAGGGATCTCTACAACCAGGGACATTTTCGAGAGGAAATTCTGCCCCTGATGATTAAGGTTTTTTATGAGCCCAATATAAAGCTACTGCAAGGGCGCTATGAGCGCAACTGCAAACTGCTGAAAAAGTACCCTTATCTTTTCCGAAAGGACTTCCTTCCTTTTGAGGATCTGCCCTTCTGCTTCTTCCCCTTCGACGATCAAAGTGGCTATGTTCCCTTTTATCCGGAGGAAGAGCGGTTCGGTGATTATGTGAACTTTAAAAATCCCGTTATTAGCCAGAATTTTTTCCACGATTTGGAAAACCCCATTCTTGCTCATAACGTTTACTCCCAGTATGAACTGGAATATTTACGGGACAACGTTCGCCGCAGCGAAGATGTGGCCCTGGAGAATCATGTATATCTCCACTATACTGACTGGTCGGTCTTTTGTACGTATTTGCAATGTCTGAATCTGCGTCCTCTGCTGGAGGAAGAGAAGCTGGTTTTTCTGATAGAAGACGAGGAGAATCAGTATCCTCTTGATTTCAAAGAGTGCTTTGGAATTGACTACAGCCAGTATTCGCTTCAGCCAGTGCACATTCGGGAGATTACCCGCCTCATCTGGCACACCCAACTGTCCACACATAACGGCGGCGATTTTTTCAATGAAATTTTTGACTTTCACCCCAACCTTTTGGTTTTGCCATCCATTATGATGGGCAACATGAAAGATATTCTGGATAACTATCGAGAGGCTATGGACAGCGCCGGATCACTGTCTCAAGCCATGCAGAACTTCAAAGCCTGGGAGGATCCCCGAAGGGTGGAAGAACTGTATCGTATGAAGAACCGGACGGACAAAGATTATCTAGTCGCGATGTACCTTCAAAGCGAACAGGCAACGGCGGGCTTGGATCCAGCGTCCCGAATTGCTCCGGCGGTATTTTTTCAGCCGCACTTTCCGAACATTATCTATTCCCTAAGCGTGGAGCCAAAGACGGGGAAAACGGTACTGAATGCACCAAACTATGAGGAAATACGCAAATCACCGGTATTCCGGAATTTCAAATACATCAAGACCTTTACCCCCATGCGGCGCTTTACCACCAGTCACGGAGCAACAGTGCGTTTTATGTACTGGAGCGCACAGAACGCCAATAAAACCTCGGATGGGAAGAGCGCCACGGTGGTCAGTGATGCCATCTCGGAACGTATTTTCAACCGCAGTTTTATGATCGACCCGGACGACCGTCTGTACAAGGACAGCATTCTCGTCCGATTTGAGGATGGCAAGCTGAATCCCACGGCGGTTTTTACAGCTCTGGCGGCCTTCCTGGACCTGCCCTACACAGAAAGCATGACTTACTGCTCGGAAAATGGGGAGAAGGATCCTACCCCTGGCGGAGATTATGCCGCCGGCTTCGATCCTTCTACGGTGTATCGTACCTACGACGACTTTATCAATGATGATGAGCGGTATTTTATCGAATATTTTCTCCGTGACGCCTATGAATATTATGGGTACAGCTTCCATTATTACGATGGTGCTCCGGTGGACGAGGCACGGGTGAAAGAGCTGATTGCGGGCTTTACCACGGTAAACCGTTATATCCGGGAAACCTGGAAGAGGGTCTTTGAGCATGCCCAAGTGTCTGTAAATGGCGAACGCGTTAGCGCGGAGGAAGAGCAAAAAATGCAGGAACAGATGCTGGATGACCAAATGAACAGCTTTGATGCAAACCGTCTGGCCAACGCAAAAATTCTGCTGGGGAGTCTCCGGTTTGTCAACAAGCGGAATCAGCCTTTGCGAATGATGAAAAAATTGGAATTGAACCCAGCTTTGCTGGAGCAGCCGCTTTACCATTAAGAAAGGGAACCACGAGCATGAAGGAAACAGGAACGGTCTACTTTTTTACCGGCTTGGCCGGCGCGGGGAAGACGACCATTGGGGGGCTGTTTTACCAACGTCTACTGAAAAAAAAACCGGAAGCAGTCCTTTTGGACGGCGATCAGATTCGGGGTTCTATCGGTGACAGCAGCCCGGACACGGGAGCGGTGCTGAACGAGAACCGTTATACCACCGAGGCGCGAAAAAGCGGTGCGAAGTTTTTATTTCAAAACTGCAGAACCCTGTCCGAACAGGGAAAGGACGTGGTTTGCTGCAGCATATCTATGTATTCCGACATACGACAGTGGAATCGAGAAAACATCAAGAAATACAAAGAAATCTATATCAAAGTCAACCAAGAAACTCTGTACCGCCGGGATCAGAAAAAGCTGTATTCTTCCAGCGCAAAAAATGTGGTAGGTGTAGACTTGCCCTATGATGAGCCAGGTCATTCCAGCATCGTAATTCAAAATGACGGCGGCGAAAGTCCTGATGCCATTGTAGACCGTCTCTGGGTCTTCTTTGAACTGGACAGGCCATTGGAGGAGCCCGAAGCATGAGCGTTTTTGCAGACCTGCATATCCACAGCACCTCCTCAGACGGACAGTATACGCCCTTCGAGATCGTGCGCTTGGCCAAAGCCCGGGGATTGGGGGCCATCGCCCTCACAGACCATGACAGCCTGGAAGGTTTGAACGAAGCGGCACAGGCTGGAAAAGTTATGGGTCTCCAAGTGATTCCCGGCGTGGAGCTGAGCACGGATGATTATCTAAACCTCCACATTCTCGGCTATGCGTTTCCGCCTGACGCACCAGGATTGATAGAGATGACAACTCAAATGAAGGTTGGGCGGGATGAGCGAAAATACCGCATCCTGGAATTTCTGCGAAGGCAGGGGGTCGAGATTTCCCTTTCCGAAGTGGATGAAGCCGCTAAAGGCGGCGTTATCGGACGTCCTCATTTTGCTCAGGTAATGTTGCGTCACGGCGTGGTATCCACCCGAGAAGAGGCGTTTGATCGCTATCTAGACACTCCGGAATTTCAGGAAATTGAAAAGGGCACGAAGCCCAGCGCCGAGCTTTGCATCAAGACCATAAAAACCGCCGGTGGAAAGGCTTCCCTGGCACATCCCTACCAAATTGTCTTGGGAAAAGACCGATTGGAGGGCCTTGTAAAACAACTGGCGGCTTATGGACTGGATGCGATCGAGTGCTATTATCCTCGGCACACGCCGAAACAAGTGGACGAATACCTGGAGCTGGCGGCAAAATTGGGCCTCCACGTTACCGGTGGCAGCGATTTCCATGGTGAAAAGCACAAGCCAGACCACTTGCTGACCGCTTGGAAGCTGGATTTGGATTGGATGTTTTTATAAGGAGAACGCTATGCAATTTGAACTGATGGCGTCAATGATGTGTGCCAATTACGGGAATTTGGAGCAGGAGGTCCGGGAATTGGAAAACGGAGGCATCGACTCCTTTCATATCGACATTATGGACGGGCGTTTTGTCTCGAACTTTGCCATGTCCCTGAATGACATGCGTTATATTGCCGAAGCCACCGCCAAACCTCTGGACGTACATCTGATGATCGAACATCCCAACAATCGCATCGACCTGTTTTTAAAAAATCTTCGCCCCGGCGATACCGTGTACATCCATCCAGAGGCGGAATATCACCCCTCTACCACGCTTCAGGCTATTATTGATGCGGGCATGATTCCCGGGATCGCCGTCAACCCCGGTACCTCAGTGGAAACGATTACGGAAATGCTGCGGATTGTAAGAAAGGTTCTGGTAATGTCTGTCAATCCCGGCAACGCCGGACAGATGTTTTTGCCCTACGTGGGAAAGAAGATTACAAAGCTGCTTGCCCTGAAAGAAGACATGGAGTTTGATCTCTACTGGGACGGAGCCTGTACTGCGGATAAAATCCAGGAGTATGCACCCAGAGGGGTCACAGGCTTTGTGTTGGGTACATCCCTTCTATTCGGAAAAGGCCGTCCTTATGGGGAAGTTTTGCAGGATATCCGGGAACTGCGTTTCTGATCAGCTGGGAGGGATTTAATGAACATTGGTCTGGTTTTGTCCGGTGGCACGGGAACACGCATGGGCACGGAACTTCCCAAGCAGTATGGGACCATAGCGGGAAAGCCAGTGCTTGTTCACACACTGGAGCAGTTTCAACGTTGCGCTGAAATTGATTTCGTTGTTGCTGTGGCTGCGCCGGAATGGGAACCCCGTATTTGGAATTGGAAAGAGGCCTACAGCCTCTCGAAGCTCACGGCCATTGCCTTTGCCGGTCCAAGCCGGCAGCAGTCGATCCGAAACGGCCTTTTGGCGGCGGAACCCTTTGCGGGGACAGAACTGGACAACATCATTGTACAGGACGCCGCGCGTCCTCTCACGTCTCAGGACCTGCTTTCCCGGTTGCTTCAGGGGTTGAAAGAGGCCCCTTGCGTTATGCCGGTCCTTCCAGTGACGGATACTACCTATACCAGCCGGGGCGGTGAGTGGGTGGATGGCCTCCTGGATCGCGGAACTCTCTATGCCGGCCAGGCCCCGGAGGCCTTTCATTACCAGCCCTATTTGAAACTTTATCGGGAGACGCCGACGGATGTGCTGTCTTCTATGAGCGGCAGCTGCCAGCTTCCCTGGAGCAGAGGCTGGAAGGTAAAAATGATTCCCGGGGAACCGGGGAATCTCAAGATTACATATCCCATGGACTTAGATATTTGTGAGAAAACGCTGCTGGAAATGGAGGGCTCGGTATGAAAGCTTTTGTGCTCCACGGAGTCGGTGATCTCCGCCACGAAGAATATCCCCTTCCGCAGCTGGAACCCGGTTGGGCTCTGGTGAAGGTTTTGGCAGCGGGAATTTGCAGCTCGGACGTTCCCAGAATTTTTGAGAAAGGGACATACCATTTTCCAACGATTCCCGGCCATGAATTCAGTGGTCGGGTGGAGGCTGTGGCGGATGAGAAGGATAGCCGCTGGGTGGGGAAACACGTCGGCGTGTTTCCGCTGATTCCCTGCCGGAACTGCCCTTCCTGCCGGCAGGGGCAGTATGAGACCTGTTCAAATTATGATTACATCGGTTCTCGCCGGGACGGCGGATTTGCGGATTACACAGCAGTTCCGGTGTGGAATTTGGTGGAACTGCCAGAGACCGTCAGCGATATTCAGGGCGCTCTGCTGGAACCGGCGGCGGTTGCCTTGCACGCGGTTAAACGTGCGGAAATATTTCAGGGTGCACGGGTCTGCGTAGTAGGAACCGGAGCGATTGGCCTTTTAGCAGGGCAATGGGCACGGCATCTTGGCGCGGGACATGTTATTGTGAAGGGCCGGAAAGAAGCAAAGCGGCCGCTTGTCCGGCAGTGCGGCCTTGAATATATGACCCGCTGTTCTGAGGGAGAGGAATTTGACCGGGTAATCGAGGCGGTAGGTTCCGCCCAGGCTTTGGAGGAGAGCCTAATGCTGGCGGCTCCAGGAGGCAGATTGGTTCTGATGGGGAATCCAGATGGTTCCCGCACTCTTTCACAAGACCTTTATTGGCGAATCCTCCGTAGACAATTGACTCTGACAGGAACCTGGAACTCCTCTTATGGGGAAGAAAAAAGCGATTGGTCCGCCGCGCTGGGGGCCATGGCGTCAGGAGTTCTGCGGACGGATATTGTGGTGTCCCATGTGATGCAGGGCACAGAGCTCCAGAGGGGGCTCGATATTATGAAAAATAAAACAGAACCGTTTTGCAAAATCGTTCTGAAGCTATGAATAGATGAGAATAAAAGCGGCTTCACCGATTGAATAGGACTGTAAAAGGATAATAAGGATATATGAAGAAAATCATTATTTTTGGTGTTAAAAATGTAGAGCTGAGACGGAATATTGCATTCTTTTTGGATGAAGACTATGCGATTGTTGGCTGTTCGGATGGTCATTACAAGTATGACATATTGAATGAGCTGACGTATATTCCCCCGGAAGAATTACCAAACCATGACTTTGATTATATTTTAATTACAGTATTTTCCTCTGCGGCTCAGGCAGAAATTCGCCGAAGCTTGCAGGGCTTGGGCATATCGGCCGAGAAAATTCTGCGGCCAACCATATTTTTGCGCAGAGGTGCGGAAAAGACCTATCCGGATTTAGTCGAGCACATCAAAAGCAACTACCAGGGACAAAGCGGACTAATTTTGGGTCTCTCGTACTCCGCAAATGGAATTTGTGAAAAAGACCTAAGCCGGCCCTTTTTTAACTGTTCCTGGTCCGGTTTAGATATGTACTATAACGTTCGTTTATGTGAATACATGCAAGATTATGGGCTGCTTGCCAATGTCGAGGTTATATTGAATGTATTTCCCTACTACTATTTTGACTACGATATGTCAAAGTCTCGAGCAAATTTTGAACTTGGCAGCCTGTTTCCCATACGCCAGCTGAATGATTGGCATCATTACCGTGACGTTCCCGGTGCTTATGAGTATGTTGAAAATATTCGCATCTTTGGCAGTAAAATCTCGCAGTTTTACCGAGCACCAAAATGGACTCTCTCGTCTTTCGAGGTATTTGGCGGAGCGGATGGATCCTTTGTATTAGATCCCCTATGGTTCACAGATTATCGGGACACCACGGAGGAGCTGGCAGATTTGTTTTTGCATAACCTTTTGAGAATGAAGGAAAAAGGGAAATATTCATATATCGTCGTTCCTCCTTTTTATCTGAGAGCACTTGACTATGCCTCAAAATGTGCATTCCAAAAGAAGAAAGAAAAATTTTATCGAATACTCAGCAATATTGAGACGAAAGCCGGAGAAATCAAAATCTTTGACTTTTCCGATGTCTTCGATGGACGGCGAGAGTTGTTTTGCGATCTCACACATCTGAACTGCACAGGTGCGTCAGAATTTACAAAGCTACTCAATCGAGAGATTCTGGGAAGTTAAACGGACCGGACGCGCTTCTGGGACTTGCGGAAAACGAAAAAGAGGTATATGCATGAAAATTTTAATTTTTGGGGCCGGTGTATACGGGAAAATTTGCCTGAAATATTTTGAGCAAATCGGACAGAATGAGTTGATCGGCTTTCTGGACAACGCCCCAAAAGCACCCGTACGAACTTCATCCGGTGAGGAACTCCCGGTTTACCGGCCAGAGGAGGCGGTAAACCTATCCCATGACCTGATCTGGATCAGCAATGGTCAATCTGTTCAGGTTGCCGAAATTAAGGAGCAACTGTCCGGCTTGGGTTTCTCGCCAGAAAAAGTAAAAGCCATGCTGGAAGAACCAGAAACAATGGTTAAGATTCTAACAAGCTTCAACCAATATGACGAAGAGACGGACCACCGGGTCCTGTGGCTACGGGATTACGCCGCTTATACCGCATCAGAGAACTTTCCGGGGGACGTTGCTGAGTGCGGCGTTTGCATGGGAGATTTTTCTTATTACATCAATAAGTATTTTCCCGATAAAACATTGTACTTATTTGATACCTTCGAAGGCTTCACTCTCCAGGATCTGGATGTGGAGCGCGCCTTCAACAATGGGGCTTTCATGAACAGTATGTTCAACGATCCCTCGTTTTTTTCTTCCGCTAACGAGCAGGTGGTTATCACGCGGATGCTGCATCCTGAAAACTGCGTTTTAAAGAAGGGATATTTCCCGGACACGGCGGAGGGAATCGAAGGACCGTTTTGCTTTGTAAACCTGGACATGGATTTGTACCAGCCCATGCTGGCCGGTTTACGTTTTTTCTATGAGAGGATGTGCCCAGGCGGTGTTCTGCTGCTTCATGATTATTTCCATCCGGAACTACCGGGCGTCCGGCAGGCGGTGGAAAACTTTGAACGGGAACGCCGCTTGAAGATACACAAGGTTCCAGTGGGCGACTCTTGCAGCATCGCAATCGTTGTTCCTTGATAAAAAACACTTGCCGTCATTGCGTGGGGAGATGAGTGTCCGTCATGATTTTAAAAAAAGGAACGTTTTCAGAATTTGCAGAGCGGGTAACCCAGACCAGAGCGCCGGTAATCGTCTACGGTGCAGGGGTTATCGGCCAGACAATCGCCCCTCGCTGGCTGCATGCGCACCAGCTGGATGACGCAGTGCTGTGTTATGTGGACGCGGACCTGCACAAACAGGGACAATTCATAGAGCTTGCCGGAAGGCAGGTTCCTGTGGAATCCCCGAACACGCTGGCGCAAGTCAGCAAGGAAGTGATTCTTCTCATTACAGTCAGCGCATTTACACCGGTAGTCCAAACGCTGGAGAAGCTGGGCACTCTGCAAAACATAACTGCCTATTTTTTGCCGGTCATGCTGCTGGACATGGCCCACACATTGAAAAGTGCTGCCATTCCGTCTGGACAAGAACCATTGATTCCCAAGAAAATTCATTATTGTTGGTTCTCTGGCAGACCCATTCCGGATTCACTGAAGCGCTGTATGGACACCTGGCCGCAGTTCTGTCCGGACTATGAGATCATCCGCTGGGATGAAAGCAACTATGATGTGAAGCAAAATCTTTACATGAAGCAGGCTTATGACCGAGAATGCTGGAGCTTTGTCTCAGACGCAGCCCGGTTGGACATTCTTTACCAACACGGGGGGATCTACCTGGATACGGATGTGGAGCTGGTACGAAATTTTGACGAGCTGCTATTCCAACTCGGTTTTTGCGGCATGGAAAAATGGGGTGTTATCAACACCGGGGTTTGCGGTGCGCAGAAAGGGAATCCTGCAATAAAAGCGATGCTGGATTTTAGGGAGAATTGTGTGTTTTTGCGCTCAGATGGGAGCGAAAACCGATTGAGCAGCGGGTTTTATGACACGGTACCTCTACTTAAAAATGGAATGAGGGCAAGTTTGGAAACTCAACGAATCTTTGATGGCGCGATGACCATATGTGCCCCGGATTTTTTCCAGCCCTTTGACTATGTAAGCGGAGAGACACACATTACGGAAAACACCTTCTCCATTCACCATTTCAGCGGAACATGGCTGGGCTCAGAAGCTGCTGGGGAGCGCGCAAAAACCAGGAGACGGTTCCAGGAATTTATAAGTCTCCTGATATGAAAAAGGCGGGTTATAAGATTTGAAGACGGATAAAAACATTATTTTATTTGGAGCCGGAGAAATCGGCAGGCAGGCATTAGCCTATTATGGCCATGCACGAGTGCTGTGTTTCGTGGATAATGACGAGAGAAAAGCGGGTACGTATATTGATGAAACACCCATCATCTCCTTTTCTCAGTTAAAAGAGTGGTATAAATCCCAGCCGATTATCCTGTCCATGGATGTGGGCAATTCATTGGTGGTATCGGCCCAGCTGGAAGAAGCGGGAATCCACAATTTCAAATTGTTTTTAGATGCGGCCCAGCTGGAAGAACCAGTTATGATACCTACGGTGCAAAATGCGGAGGCACTGCAAACGGCGTGGGAAGGGAAACGGGTACTGATGATCGCATATCAGTTCCCTCCCCTATCAGGCTCCGGCGTTTTTCGTTCCATCAAGTTTGCAAAATATTTACCAGAATTCCACTGGCAGCCCACCGTGATTTCAACGGACCGTCCCCGACTTGGGTGGAATTACTCAGACGAAGAGCTTCTGAGGGAAATTCCCTCCAATGTGAGCGTCATCCGAATCCCAGACCGTGTCGGAACGCTGCGCGGAAGTCTGTCCGGTAGTTTGGAAGACAAGTTGCTCTCGTTCTTGGGAAATATTTTGCGACATAGCGAACGGGCTCATAACATTTTCTCCTCCTTCTTGCAAACAAAGGAGGGAAGGGCCAAATTGATGACCTTCCCCTGCGGAGCACTGGCGTGGGTTTACGATGTTGTCACGTACATCGAAAACAATCTGGATATCCACCAATTTCAATCGGTTTACACAACATCAGCCCCCTATAGCGCCCATTTGGCAGGACTGTACCTCAAAAAAACCTACGGCATTCCGTGGATCGCGGATTACCGTGATCCATGGACGGCCTCTCCATTTAAAGAATTTGATTACAAAAAGCCGGAAGATCAGCTATTTTTTGACTTGGAGGATATCCTGCTGCACGCTGCGAACCGGAGCATCGCGGTAGGAGAGCACGATATGCAGGACTATATCGAACGGTTTCATATTCCTAGCTCCAATTTGGCCACCATCACAAACGGCTATGATGAGGAGGATTTTTCCGCTCTTGGGGAATTGAGAGAAAGGCCCGATAAGTTCACTATTTATTACAATGGTATTCTCCATACAACCCCAGCGATCCATGTGTTTTCCGCCTGTCTGAAGGCGGTTCAAGAGCTGATAGAGAAGGGAAATTTGGATGTAAATCAAGTACGGCTGCACATGGTTGGAGATACGCAGGCCGCAAGCAAAACCTTGGAAAATCGGCTTTTGAATTCCATCTTGGTCCATAGCGGATACTTATCCCATGAACAGGCACTTCAAGCCAGCCAAAACGCAAACTTACTGCTGCTACCCATCGGTGACAGCCCCTTGGAGAAATTTATCTATTCTGGGAAAATATTTGACTACCTGCGAAGCGGCGTTCCCATTTTGGCCATAGCGCCGGAGGACAGTGTTGTCGATCAAGTGCTTCGGGAAACCAGACATGGACAAACATTCCGAAGCACACAGACTGCGGAAATTCAGGCATTTATCATGCAGGAGTACCACAGGTGGCAGAGTGGAGAAAAACGAGAGGCATTGCACTCCCCGCTAATCCACAAATATGAGCGGAAACTTCTTACGAAACAACTGGCCTCAATTTTAGACCAAGTGTCACAGTAAGTTAAACAGGAAGAAGGATGGACGTGGAATTTACTTACCGGGCATACTGCGGTCTGCTGGAACTGCTACGGGAAAAGGACTATATGTTCCGAAACTACCACAATTACTCAAACACCAGGCGCTGTGTCATCCTTCGCCATGACATTGACAGCAGTCTGGACCAGGCTGTCCGGCTGGCGGAGCTGGAAGCAAAGGCGGGAGTATCTTCCACATGGTTCATACTGCTGCGAACAAACTTCTATAATGTCGCTTCCAAAAGCGGACAGCAGGCCCTCCGCCGCATTCAGGCGCTGGGGCACGAAATCGGGCTGCATTTTGACGAGGTGTTCTACCCCCCCGGGTTAGAACCCGACCAAATGATTCAAAACATTATAAAGGAGTGCAGACTACTGTCTGCACTCCTGGAAACCCGGGTTTCCACTTTTTCGATGCACCGGCCATCTCAAGGAACACTGGGAGCAGATTATCACATTCCCGGCATTGTAAATTCTTATGGAAAGACCTTTTTTCAGGATTTCAAATACCTTTCCGACAGCCGCCGGAGGTGGCGGGAGCCGGTGGAAAGCATTGTAAGGACCGGAATGTATGAACGGCTGCATATTTTGACGCATGCCTTCTGGTATTACGAGGAAGAACAAAGTTTAGAAAAAACCATAGGCGAGTTTATCCGTTCCGCCAATCAGGAACGCTACCAGCAAATGGCGGAAAACATTTCAAACATTCAATCAATCCTGCGGGAGGACGAAATTAATTGAAAATTATGGATATACTGGCTTTTCTCCAGGAAAAGCAGATACCGTTCACCTTCTCCGGAGATCATCAAAAGTATTTGGAATGGTTTTCCTCCATTAACCACTATAAACCTGGCACGTTTACCTGGATAAAAAGCCAGAGGAACATTCCACCGGAGTATGCACCCCAAAGAATTACGCTGGCCTTTGTACAGGAGGCCGTAAACGCTGGACCAATTCCTAACATCATCCAAACACCTGAATCAAAACGCGCTTTTTTCTCCACAATAGAGCACTTTTACGGAAAGGAAGGGGAGCGCCCTGCCATAGGACGTTTTACTTATATTTCTCCGAAAGTAAAACTGGGAAAAAACGTCCGCATCGGACATAACTGCACACTGGACGGAGATATAATTGTGGACGATGGAACGGTAATTTGGAATCATGTCACAGTTTTAAACCGGGTTCACATTGGAAAGCACTGCGATATTCATTCCGGCGTGGTGATCGGACATGACGGTTTCGCTTACACGGAAGACGCCACAGGCAGGAAGACCATGGTAAAACATTTTGGCGGCGTGTGGATTGGAAACCATGTCCTGATTGGGGAGAACGCCTGTGTCAGCCGGGGGACGATTGAGGACACCATTCTGGCGGACGGCGTGAAAATCGACAGTCTGAGTCACATTGCTCATAACTGCAACCTGGAAGAAGGCGCCGCAATGGCGGGACCCTGTAGGGCTAGCGGCAGCGTTCATATTGGAAAAAACGCTTATCTGGCCGGAAGTATAATCCGAAATCAGTGCACGGTTGGCGAGAGAGCTTTTACCGGCGTGGGCGCCGTGGTAGTTCAGGATGTGGCCTCCGGAGAAACCGTAGTGGGGAACCCGGCAAAGCCCTTTGCCAGAAAGAAGGAATCATCCCATGGAATTCATTGATCTGAAAGCCCAGTATCTGGCCTTGAAGGACGAAATCAACGCCAACCTGCAAGCCGTTTTAGATTCCGCTCAGTTCATCGGCGGCCCCTATGTAACGGAACTGGAGAAACGGCTTGCCGCTTTCGTTGGCCGCAGACACTGCGTTACTTGCGCCAATGGGACAGACGCCCTGCAAGCTGCCTTTATGCTTGCAGGCGTAGGCTCTGGGGACGCGGTGTTTTGCCCGGACGTAACCTTTATCTCATCCACAGAGCCAGCGAAAATGCTTGGCGCGGTTTCTGTATTCTGTGACATCCGCCCAGACACCTATTGCCTGGACCCAGAGGGCTTGGAGCGGCAAATCAAGGCCGTGGCAGAGGAGGGGCGGTATGTGCCCAAAGTTGTGGTAGCAGTGGATATCCTGGGAAATCCCTGCGACTATGACACACTTATCCCCATTTGTGAAAAATATGGTCTTGCATTGATCGAGGACGCTGCCCAGAGCTTCGGCGCATCCTATAAAGGACAGCGGGCCGGTTCCTTCGGACAAATCGCAATAACATCCTTTTTCCCGGCAAAACCCCTGGGCTGCTACGGCGACGGCGGCGCGGTGTTCACCGATGACGCCGGGGCCGCAGAGCGCCTCCGCTCCCTCTTCGTTCATGGCAAAGGTCCTGGCGGCAAATACGACAATGTGCGTATAGGCATGAACTCTCGTCTGGACGCGCTTCAAGCCGCCGTGCTCCTGCCGAAGCTGAGAGCCTTGGCAGACTATGAACTGAATGCCAGGCAAATCGTGGCAAAGCGGTATCACGCAGCCTTCGAGGGAAAGCTTACCACACCCTTTGTAGAGGAGGGCAGCATTTCCGCCTGGGCCCAATACGCCCTGCTGGCAAAAGACCCACAGCAGCGAGAACGGATTCTTGCCCATCTGCGGGAGAAAAAAATCCCCAGTATGGTTTATTATCCAAAGCCCCAGCACGCCCTGCCGGTATTCCAAGGAGAACCGGTTTACGGGGAGACATTCAAATATGCAGACGATTACTGTTCCCGAACTTTTTCCCTGCCTATGCATCCCTATTTAACAGCGGCGGACCAGCAGGCAGTGATTGATGCAGTATTGGAGGTAGTATAGCTCTTGACGGTCGGCGGTGTAGCTCAACTTCGAATCGGACAGTTTGCTGAAAGTACAAACCACGTCAGTGAGCAGGAGTCCATGGCGTATGCCCACATTGTAGGAGATGAAAATCCTCTTCATTTTGACAGCGGTTTTGCCGCAAAATCACGTTTTGGCCAGAAAATTGCCCCTGGAATTCTTCTATCGGGCTATATCTCCGGTGTAATCGGTACGAAGCTTCCAGGTGCGGGAACTTTATATGAATCGCAGACGCTCTCCTTCCGCCGTCCTGTATTTTATGGAGACACTATTACCGCCCGGGTAGAAGTTCTTTCCTTTGATCCCTTACGGGACAGGGCACGGCTGCGGACCTGTTGTATCAATCAAAACGGGGAATGTGTCTTGGAGGGGGAAGCGGTTGTGCTGCCCAAAAGGAGGGAAACTATGAGGCTAACAGAAATCTTGCATCAAGCAGAGTGCGCGCATACGCTTTTGTCCGACGGCAGTTTTTCCGTATTGGAACAGTGCACACGTATCCGTGCGCCTGGCGCGTTCACATACTTGGAAGATATCAAATACTTGGAAGCATTGTCTGACCAGAACATTACCTGTGTTGCTTGTACACCGGAGTTGAAAGATCATCTGCCGGCTCATGTGGAGGGCGTTGTACTGACGCCAATGCCAAAGCTTCTGTTTTTTCAGGTTCATAGCTTACTGCTGGAACGGAAGGTAAAGCAGCCTTCCATTATAGATTCAACCGCGCGAATCAGTCCACAAGCATACATTGCGCCTTATGATGTTGTCATCGGTCCAGGAACGGAAATCGAACCCCTTGCCATTGTGGGAGAAGGAACGATTCTAGGAGAGGGTGTGCGTGTGTGCTATGGCGCCGTCATTGGAGGACAGAGCTTCACCTCCGTTCGCGCCGGAGAAGGCGGTTTCCTTGCTCCGGACGCGGGAGGCGTCCGGATTGAAAAGGGTGTGGAGATTTGTCCGAACTGCCATATTGCTCGAGGCACACTGGAACTGGATGAAACAGTTTTAGGGGCATATTCCAAATTGGACGCCATGGTCCATATTGGACACGGAACGATCGTCGGCAGACAGACTCTGTTTGCCGCTGGGACCACAATTTCCGGAAATTGCATCATTGGAAATCGAGTATGGTTTGGCGTTCACTCCACTGTATCAAACCGGATCCAAATCGGCGATCATGCCCGAATCTCCCTTGGCTCAGTTGTCACGCAAGATGTTCCAGAGGGAAAAACCGTAACCGGAAACTTTGCAATCCCTCACCCGGTATTTATTCAGAATCTAAAAATGTCTACAAACAGAGGATAAAAACAGGATGAAACGCTCTCAAGTGAGGCCTACGGAAGCCCGGTTGGAAAAGGGGTTCTCTCTTCCAATGTTTGGATAAACCGATAAGTTCTGGTGACTACCAGACAGGTGATCCGGTTTTCGAGAACGTCTTCCGCACATCCATATAAATAAAACCGGCCGCAAAATCGAGGAGACAACATAAATGAATATTAAAGAGGAACTTATCGAAAAAATTCAGAGCAAGACGCTGGTAATGGGCGTCTGCGGTTTGGGCTATGTGGGTCTCCCGTTGGCGGTGGACAAGGCGAGTCATGGCTTTCAGACAATCGGATTTGACATTCAGCAGGAAAAGGTGGACAAGGTAAACTCCGGCATTAATTACATCGGAGATGTGGTGGACGCGGATTTGCAGGAGCTGGTCTCTGCTGGAAAGCTGAGGGCCACGTCGGATTTCAGCTTTGTAAAGGAAATAGACTTTATCGCAATCTGTGTGCCTACACCTCTGGACAGCCACCAGCAGCCGGATATCAGCTATGTCCGGGACTCCACCGCCGCCATCGCCCGGAATCTGCGCCGTGGGAGCATTGTGGTTCTGGAGTCCACCACATATCCCGGAACGACGGAGGAACTGATTCGGCCCCTGCTGGAGAAGGAGTCCGGTTTGAGATGCGGAGAGGATTTTTATCTGGGTTTTTCTCCCGAGCGAGTGGATCCCGGTAATCGAATCTATAATACCAGCAACACCCCCAAGGTGGTGGGTGCCATAGGCCTGGATGCCGCCGAAGTCATTTCCATGGTCTACCGCGCCATTTTGGACGGCGAAGTACATACGGTCTCCTCTCCCGCCGTGGCGGAGATGGAAAAAATTCTGGAAAATACATACCGCAATGTCAACATTGGCCTGGTGAACGAGTTAGCGATGCTCTGTCACAAAATGGATATCAACATCTGGGAAGTCATCGACGCAGCCAAAACAAAGCCCTATGGTTTTCAGGCGTTTTACCCCGGCCCTGGCCTGGGTGGGCATTGCATTCCCCTGGATCCCTACTATCTCAGCTGGAAAGCCCGGGAATACGGCTTCCACACCTCCATGATTGAAAGCTCCATGATGATCAACGACCGGATGCCAGAATACACGGTGAGCCGGGCCGGACAAATTTTAAACCGTCTGAGCAAGCCGCTGAATGGAGCGCGGATACTGCTACTTGGCGTGGCGTATAAACAGGACATCGCCGATTACCGTGAAAGCCCTGCCCTCCGCGTAATGGAAGAGTTTCAGCGGTGCGGTGCGGAGACGGCGTATTACGATCCCTTCGTCCCTCGTTGCCGCTATCAAGGACAGTGGTATACCAGCCTTCCGGAGCTTACGCCGGAAGTTGTCGGGGCATTTGACCTGCTGGTGGTCACTACCGCACACAGCGGTGTGGATTACGCGATGGCTACAAAGACCGGCATACCGGTGTTTGATTGCAAAAATGTGATGAAGGACTTTCAGGATCGAACAAATATTGAGGTGCTATAAGTGAAAAAGATTTGCACGGTAGTAGGGGCGAGACCGCAGTTCATCAAGCTGGCGGTTGTTTCCCGTGTGCTGAGGAACTCATTCAAAGAAATTCTAATCCACACGGGACAACACTATGATCACAATATGTCCGATGTGTTTTTTGAGGAAATGAGCATTCCAAAGCCGGATTACAATCTGGGCGTCTCCGGCGGAAGCCACGGACAAATGACGGGGCAGATGCTCATGAAAATCGAAGAGGTCCTTCTTCGGGAGCGGCCGGATATGCTCCTGGTTTTCGGCGATACAAACTCCACCATGGCGGGAGCGCTGGCCGCGGTGAAACTAGGCGTTCCCATCTGCCATGTGGAGGCAGGAAACCGTCTGGGAACCCTGGGGAACCCGGAGGAGGTCAATCGAATCGTGACCGATCATATTGCTGCCCTCCATTTGGTCTGCACGGCCTCCGGCATCACATTTCTGGAGCGCGAGGGCTTTTCGGATTCTATACACTTGGTGGGCGACCCCATGTATGACGCATTTTGCTACTATCGCGCACGCTTGAGCGGCAAGGAGCTAGAGGATATCATCACCCTGGACGGGCGTACTGTTCCAGTTCCGGAGCGGTTTTACTATATGACCAGCCACCGGCAGGAAAATACGGATCGGGACGAAAAACTGGATCAGATATTTCAGGCTGTAGATGGTTTGGACGCGCCGGTCCTTTACCCTGTCCATCCTCGCAATCATGAACGGGCCACGCGGCTTTGCCGGAAGAGTGGGTATCAAAACATTATTTTAACCGCTCCGGTGGGGTACAAGACATCCATCTCCCTGGTAAACCGGGCAGAAAAGATCGTTACCGACTCCGGCGGACTACAGCGGGAAGCCTTTTTTGCCCAAAAGCCATGTGTTACGATTTGCGACTATGTTGCCTGGCCCGAAACAATGGTAAACCGCTGCAATCAGCTGGCAAAGCCGGAGAAATTGGATATTCTGGAAAAGCTGGGCACGCCGGTACGATTTGATCCTGCCTATCAGCCCTTCGGCGATGGGCACGCCGCGGAAAAAATTGTGGAGGCAATCAGACAGTTTCTCGCGTAAAGGAGGACATTCCGAAATGAAATACGCACTGATTGGCTGCGGACGAATCGCCGCAAATCATATTAAGGCTGCGCTGAACAACCACTTGGAGATTGCCGCCGTATGCGATGTGAAACCGGAAGCAATGGAGTCCCTACTTGAGCAGTATGGTTTGTCCGGCGATTTGTCTATCCGGCGATATACGGAATATCAAACCATGCTATCGGAAATGAAGCCGGAGCTGACTGCGATTGCCACCGAAAGCGGCCTTCACGCCAAGATCGCGCTGGACTGCATTGACAATGGAGTTCCTGTCATCATCGAAAAACCAATTGCCATGTCCATGGCCGACGCAGATGAGATTATCCGCCGCAGTGAGGCGCGGGGAGTTCAGGTCTGCGCCTGTCACCAGAACCGGTTCAATCTGGCGGTGAAGGAGACCCGCAAGGCACTGGACGCAGGGCGCTTCGGTCGGTTGTCCCATGGATCCGTTCATGTGCGCTGGAACCGAAACCGGGAGTATTATACCCAGGCACCCTGGCGGGGAACCTGGGCACAAGACGGCGGCTGCCTTATGAACCAATGCATCCACGGGATAGATTTGCTGCGCTGGATGTTAGGCGACGAGGTAGACGAGGTCTATGGCGTTACCCGCCAGCAATTCCACAACTATTTGGAGTGCGAGGATGTGGGCATGGCTGTAGTGAAGTTCAGAAATGGCGCCATTGGCACGATTGAAGGAACCACCAATGTCTATCCGAAAAATCTGGAAGAAGCTCTGTATTTGTTTGGCCAGTCAGGCACAGTAAAGCTGGGCGGCACATCCACCAATCACATCGATGTGTGGGATTTTGCAGATAAAATCGGAACGGATGAAAAAAACAGGGGACTCCAGGAGGGAACCAGCAATGTCTATGGCAACGGCCACACAAGCCTCTATGCGGATATGGTGGAAGCAATCCGACTCAACCGCAAGCCTTATGTGGACGCGGTGGCGGGACGCAACGCTTTGGAGATGGTTTTGGCCATCTATCTCTCTTCCGCTACCGGAAAACCTGTAAAGCTGCCCCTGGAGCGGGTGGCTGCTATGGATTTCGCAGCGGAGAAATCCACATTTTTGAGAGGAAGAAATCTGAATTGATAGAAGCGATTGTAAACAATATCAAGAGCTGTGTGATTTCCTCGGAGAAGAGAACGTTTCAGAAATCCTGTTTCGAAGAATACGACAGGAAATACAACGTGAAATCGACGCCATTCCTGCTGGCGCTAGAATTGCAATCCGCCCATGCAGCGCAGATACGAAGAAGCTGCTAGAGCCCCTCGATTTTAGCAATAAGAAAATTGTAGCAATCATTGACAAGCAGAAAAAGGAACGTCCTTTTGCGGATATCCCTCTTGGGAAGCAAAGAATACCTCTTCGTCTGAATACGACTACCTGTTAATATCCTCTTTTTATTTCCGGCATGAGATCAAGCAGGAAGCGGCTACGTCGGGTATCACAATTGTGGATTTCTATGAAAAATTAGAAGAATGCGGAATGGAACTGATTGCGCCGTATGAAGAGTATGATACGGACAGTGCCCTTGCGGTAAACTTCTATTACCGAGAGTATCGCAAACAGAAAGGAATTGCTGCTGAACCCATTTTGCGAAAGCTTCTTCAAGCCGCAGTGGGGCAAAAGGATTTTATCACGGTTTCCAGAATTTATCAGGAAAACAGCGAGAAATATGATAAGGGCTCTTTACTGGAAGAGACCTGGAACAGAGTCAAGCGATTGCTCCAGATGATTCAGGAGCAAATCGGTCTGCGAAAGCAAAGAGAGATTTTCATGTTCTTTGCAGATGCTCTTCAAGGGAAAACCGTCTCTGAGATCCATAGGGGCTAAGGCAGCAGGACATTTCGCCTCTGCCCTTAGCCAGAGGCATGTCTCTTTATCATAACTCTTTGTATTTTGACAGAAAAGTAAAGGAGCGTTTGTCTATGGAACTACAGTATGGAAATATCAAAATTCACCTGAGCGACAATCTTTCCTACAAATGGACCATCGGGGATTCCGGCTGTATCCGCGGATACGCCTATGTGGGAGAGGAATTTTTGGAGGGGGAAACACTGCTTCGTTATCTGGTGTCGGCCTCAAGCCAGGAAGATGCAATACAAAAAATATGTTCTCTGAACGGATTTTACAACTTGATTCTGCAAATGCCTTTTGGCGTTCTGGCCTGCGTGGACCAAGTCCGCAGTATGCCGCTCTTTTACCGGGGAAATAAGCTTTTTGACACATTGGACGAAAAAGCGGTTTCCAACTGGGCGCTGGACGAAAATGCTCTGGCAGTATATCGAAACTGCGTCTTTACTCCCAACAGCAAGACTCTGTTCCAAGAAACCTTTCAGATTCAAACCGGGTACTATCTGCTATTTGATGCCACAGGGGCCCATCAGTACCCCCATTTTAAATTGGAATACACAGAGAAGCAGATCACGGATATAGATGAAGCGGTACGCCTTTTAGACGAAAATCTGTTGGCAACTGCTCGCAGAACCATTGAAATTCTGGATGGACGCACTGCGGTAATGCCTCTAAGCGGCGGTCATGATTCGCGGATTCTTGCGTTTTATTTAAAGCGCCTGGGCCTTGAAAATATCATTGCCTATTCTTTTGGACAGCCGGGCAACAAAGAATCTGTCCGTTCTCAGAAGGTGGCAGAACTGTTGGGAATTCCCTGGCACTTTGTGAACTATGATCCGGAAGGGATGAAGGACTTTTACCGGACGGAATTCCGCCGGTATGCAATGATGGCGGGAAATGGTACGTCGATCCCCCACATCATGGATTGGTATGCGGTATACCGTCTAAAAGAAGAGGGTATCCTGCCGGAGAACTGCGTGTTTGTCCCGGGTTATGGTGGAGATTTTACTGCAGGAGAGTTTATCTGGCGGGATGCTGTTCAAATGGATCAAATTCCGGTAGAAGTAATTCTTCAATTTATTTTGAAATACGAATTTGTTCCGGATTATATGCTGGGACGGGAAAAAATACGCGGTGAAGAAGATACGGTGGTAATCCGATCCGAACTTCAGGCGGAATTTCAGGATCTGCGGACTCCGGAGAATAGCCTGAGTGGAAAAGCAGCAAACCAAGTTGTGGAACAGGCAATTTTAACCGGTTGGTATTCAAAATTCATTGCAAATGCCGCCCGAGTATATGATTTCTACGGATACAAATGGCTGATGCCCTTCTTCGAACGTTCTCAATTTGAGACATGGAGCAGAATTGACAACTCTTTGCGAGTTGTAGAGGCCGCTTATTTTGAGTTGGCCAGAAGGGTTTATCCCGATGCGCTCAATGCGGTCGATTTTGCGCTGTTTGAGAATATAACCACAAAACTGGACCAGCTACTCGCTGGAAAGCCGGAGGATGGTCACTATGCACTGGGCTATTTTGACCTAGGGGAAGAGTATTATCGTCAAATTCGAGAACAGATAATGAAGGGGCCAAACGTATACGTCCAGGAAGACTATCTAGAAATCTTGAGAGGAATCTGCCGGAGAGCAACTGAACCCGCCCCTTCGGGAAAACAGTGAAACAGTATATTTGCGCACAACCATTGATCCTGCTGCCCGCAGCCTAAAGTTAAATGTTTTTTATGGAATACCTCCACTTGCCAGACCGTCGGCCTCCGAATTCTAAAAAAGCAAGCGCCTCCGGCATATAATGAGGTTCCGTAACGATGGTTTCAAAAATTGTAGTAGAGACAGTCGATACGGTGGATTGCAGAAAATCTGAACAAACGGAGAAATCTGCAATGAAATCATTATTTGAAAAAAATGGGTGGCACCTATCATCGAGAGGGGCATTCTTCGTAAAGAAGTTCAAACTAAAATTCCAGAATGACAATTCTTTTCAGACGGCGTAGCCACAGCTACGCCGTCTTTTTACGCTGGTCTGCAAGATGCTCCTGGAACAGCTTCTCCAGTTCTTCCGGCTCCGGCGCTGTCCGCAAGCCGATGGTGTTGTAATGAATATCCACTCGCTGATACCGCTTGCCGTCTACCTTGTCAGGCTTGGATACCACAATTCTTTCAATAAATTCATGGAC
>JAAWHG010000002.1 GCA_022795735.1 Oscillospiraceae bacterium | reverse complement strand
TTTTATGACACCCACAGAGGAAATACTCGCCATAGCTCCTGGCATTATCCGCAGTTACGGTCTGTCTTTCCTGCTGCTTCCTCTGAATGTCTTTTCCACCTACTACTTCCAGGCAATTATGAAGCCCTTTACCTCTTTCATGGTCTCAGTGTCCAGAGGGGCGCTGATTAGCGGCATCCTGATCTGCGTATTGCCCGCCATAGCGGAGGCCAACACAATTTGGCTGGCAATGCCGCTGACAGAATTACTTGTTGCCATCTATGTGATTGCAATAATGACAAACTATACAAAACGATTGCCAAAGGAAGGGAATAGAACAGTATGAACAAGATTATTACGGTAGGACGTGAATTTGGGTGCCGCCTTGCGGAAACATTGGGAAAGGTGGCGTTCAGCATGTGGTGGTTTTTCCCTCATGTTCACCAACACCACCGATTCGACGCGTACCATCACGTACAACCTGGGCGCTTACGTGGGGATGAACAGCTCGACGTCGCTACTGTCGTCCTACCACCCGTCGTCAAGCACCCACTCTTGCTGTCCGAGAAGTACCGGTACCCGGTGGTCAGCACGGCAGCTCCCGGCGTGGGTTTTCTCGTCTCGCCCACGTTGAAGAGGGTGGCGGCAGCCTCGTCTTCGCCGCCCCATTTTACCAAAAACGCCCAATGAAAGATACGCACCTGATGAAAATGGACGAAAAACCGGCAAAATTGGAAATTCCGTCTTTTCCTGTTTCTATCCGGGTCCGGATGTGCTATGATAGGAGGACAAACCATGGATAAGGAGTAATCATACGATGAAACGTTCAGAAATCAACGCAATTATCCGGGAATTTGAAACCATGCTGGCGGAATATCGAATTTCGCTTCCTCCCTTCCTGCACTGGACGCCCGAGCAATGGTGCACAAAAGGCCGCGCCTGCGACGAAATCCGGGACAACATGCTCGGCTGGGACGTAACCGACTACGGCCTGGGCGACTTTGCGAAAACTGGCTTCTCCCTCATTACCCTCCGCAACGGCAACCTCTCCCTTTCCGGAAAATATCCCAAGACCTATGCCGAAAAGATCATCTATATCCGGGAGTCACAGTATTCTCCCAACCATTTTCATTGGAAAAAGATGGAGGATATCATCAACCGCGCCGGCGGCACCCTCCTAATCCGCGTCTACAACTCCCTCCCCGACGAGTCGATAGACCGCCAATCCGAGGTCACCGTGCACCTTGACGGTGTTGCACAAACCGTCCCCGCAGGAACCCAGGTCCGGCTGGAGCCGGGCATGAGCATCTCCATTCCGCCCCGTCTCTACCACGACTTCTCGGTGCAGCCGGGCACCGGCGCCATTCTGATTGGCGAGGTCAGCCAATGCAACGACGACAACACCGACAACCGTTTCAACCCCCCGGTAGGCCGTTTCCCCGCCATCGAAGAGGACGAACCTCCCTACCGTCTCCTCTGCAACGAGTATCCCCCCGCAAAGGATTGATTTCATGCTGCAAGGCTTTCTGAACCGGGCAAACCAAGACAAACCCGTCTATCTCTGCCAAGTCCGCGACGCCTTCATCCGTGCCGGACAGCTCCCTTTCACCTGCCGCGTCACCCTCTATGACGGAACGGCGCGCCATTTTCCCCTCCCCCTGCCTCCCTTTGCGGAGGGGGAAGAATCCGCCTTTGTCGCCGCCTATCTCCATGCCTCCCTCTACAACATTCTCTCCGCCCTCGGCGCGGTCCGCATCGACCTCTATCTGGACATGGCCCACCCGCCGCTGCGCCGCCTGGCCGAATCCGTGAATGAAGTCTTCCAGACCGCCCTGCCCAAGTCCCAACGCACCGGCTACGGCAAATGCCTTAACGTCAACGAGCGCATTCTCCGCGCCCTGCGCGGCGGTGGCGAACCCTTCCGCTTCTGCCTCCACGACGCGTCAGAGGAACCGGCTTCTCCCCCGCCCCAGCCGGCCCGGACCGCAGGCGGCGTCTTCGCCAAACTGCCCGCCGCGGCGGCGGACAAGCTGGTCATGGGCATGGACGTCGGCGGCACCGACATCAAGCTGGTGGCATCGGTCTGCGGGGAACTGAAGGTATTCAAAGAATACGACTGGTTTCCCCCCGCCTTTACCACGGCGGAAGAGATGATCGATCCCCTGCTGCTGCTGACCCGCGTCATGCGCGCCGCCGCCAGTCTGGCTGCCGCCGGCCGCGAGGACCAGATGGACCGGGCCGCACTGGACCGGCACGCCGCACTGCAAGACATGCTCCACGGAGCCGAAGCCATGGAACGTGCCGCCGGGACGGCCCTTCGAAACTTTGATGCCATCGGCCTCTCCTTCCCCGACGTAGTAATCCGCAACCGAATCGTCGGCGGCGAGTCCCCTAAAACCGTCGGCATGCGGGACAACAAAGCCATCGACTATGAAGTGCAGTTGTCCAAGCTCACCGGTCTTTCCAGCCGGCTTGAAGCCTATGTCCGCCCCGGCGGCCCGGTGCTCATCGTCAACGACGGTCCAATGGCAGCCTTTACCACGGCGGTCGAACAGGCGGCCATTGGACGATCCATGACCGCCGGCTTCTTCGCCCACACCCTGGGCACCGACCTGGGAACCGGCTGGGTCCTGCCCGACGGCTCCATCCCGGAAATACCCCTGGAGGTCTATAATTTTATCGTAGACCTCGGAAGCTTCCCCCAGCGCCGCTACGAGGCCGGCGACGTCCGGAGCGTCAACAACTTCGGCACCCACCTGCCCGGCACGCTGCAAAAATATGCCGGCCAATCCGGCGTCTTCCGTCTGGCCGCCAAGGAATTGCCGCACAAGTCCCCCGCCCTCTGGCAGGCCGCCCTCGACCGGGGATTCTTTGTCTGGCAGGGGGACCAGCTGTCGGTTCCCGTAGAGCCAAACGACCTGCGCAAACCCTGTCTGGAATTTTTGATGGAACAGGCTTCGCAGGACGAAACCTGCGCCGGGATTTTCCGCCAGGTCGGCGAGGCGCTGGGGGCGTGTTGGGCGGAGACCGAATATATCCTCTCCCCCGAAGCCAAGGACCGAACCCTCTTTGGCCGCCTGGTCAAAGACGCCGCCTGCTTCCGTCTGATCCGCGAGGGCGCGCAGCGAATGGTTCCCGGCCTCCGGCTGTACACCGCCGACGGCAGCCTCGCCAACACCACCCTCATGAAACAGCTCGCCCGCCATCCGGACTATACGGTAGCCCAGTTTGCCCAGGCGGTAGGCGCGGTATTTTACGCCTGCCTGCCCCTCGTGTGACGCCTCCGATTCTGACTGCGCTCCTTCCTTTCATATCCGCCCCTCGCGCCTCATATACTGGTTTCGGCCACACACAGCATAGGAGGTGCGTACATGAAGGAGAACATCGAGGAACGGGCCTGCCGTCTGGCTGTGTACATGCTCGAAAACCACGCCACCGTCCGCGCCACCGCGTCGGCCTTTGGCGTTTCAAAGTCCACCGTGCACAAGGACCTCTCGGAGCGTCTGCCCCTCTGCAACCGTCCCCTCTACTTACAGGTCAAGGCCCTCCTGGACCGCAACAAGGCGGAACGCCATCTCCGGGGCGGACTGGCAACCCAAAAGAAATACCGCGGGCAGGGCTGTGATTGACAGCCCTGCCCCGTATGTTTTATTTGCACAAAATCCCGAAAATATTTTCCTCTCTTTTTGGAAAATCCCTTGCAACTTTCCATCATATGCCGTATACTAAGCACGAGGCAGAAACCCCTGCCCATTCGCAAAGGAGGCTTCCCAATGTACGACCGTATTTTTAACTTCTCAGCCGGCCCGGCCATGATGCCCGAGCCCGTTTTGGAGGAGATTCGCGACGAGCTGCTGAACTATCGCGGTTCCGGCATGTGCGTCATGGAAATGAGCCACCGCAGCGCCGTCTTCCAGTCCATCGTGGACCAGGCCGAACAGGACCTGCGCGACCTGATGGGCATTCCCAGCAATTACAAGGTCCTGTTCATCCAGGGCGGCGCGACCTTACAGTTTTCCATGATTCCGCTGAACCTGATGAAAAACGGCAAGGCCGTCTATATTGAAACGGGCGGCTGGTCCAAAAAGGCCATCGCCGAGGCTAAGAAGGTGGGCGAGGTCGTCGTCGCCGCCTCCTCTCAGGATAAAAACTATACCTATATCCCCGATTGCGCCGACCTGGACATACCAGACGGCGCCGACTATCTCTATATTTGCGAAAACGAGACCATTCACGGCGTCACCTGGCCGAAGCTGCCCAATACCAAGGGCTGTCCCCTGGTGTCAGACCAATCCTCTATGTTCCTCTCCAAGCCCTGCAACGTGTCCGACTACGGCCTGATCTACGCGGGCGTGCAAAAGAACGTCGGCCCCGCCGGTATGGTGGTCGCCATCATTCGGGAGGACCTCATTCGGGACGATTTGGGTTCTCTCCCCATTTACCTCCAATATAAGGCCCACGCCGACGCCGGTTCCATGTACAACACCCCCAACTGCTGGGCCATCTACGTCTGCGGCAAAGTTTTTCAATACCTGAAGTCCACCGGTGGCCTGGATGAGATGCACAGGCGCAACCAGGACAAAGCCCAAGTTCTTTATGACTTCCTAGACCGTTCCACCCTCTTCCACGGCACCGTTGAAAAGGAATACCGCAGCCTGATGAACGTCCCCTTCGTCACCGGCAGCAAGGAACTCGACGCCGAGGTTGTGGCCGCCGCCAAGGCCGCCGGATTCGACAACCTCAAGGGCCATAAGAGCGTCGGCGGCCTGCGGGCCTCCATCTACAACGCCATGCCCAAGACGGGCGTTGCGTCGCTGGTGAAGTTCCTGGAAAAATTTGAAACGGAGCACAAGTGAGGAGGTATCCGTAAATGAGAATACTAGTGACCGATGGCATGGACACAGCCGCCCTGGCCCAGCTTCGGGAAGGCGGCCATGAGGTGGTCGAGCAGTTCTACGAGCCGGACAAGCTGGGCGGAGCCCTCCGGGATTTCGATGCCGTGGTGGTCCGCAGCGCCACCAAAATCCGCAAAGAGCAAATCGACGCCGCCAAGGGCAGCAAACTGAGGCTCATCATCCGCGGCGGTGTGGGCGTGGACAACATCGACGTAGCCTACGCCGAGCAATGCGGTCTGACGGTAAAAAATACCCCGCGCGCCTCCTCAAACTCGGTGGCCGAACTGGCCTTGGCCCATATGTTCTCCTGCGCCCGCTATATCTCCGCCTCCGGTTTCACCATGCGCGAGGGCAAGTGGGAAAAGAAGGCCTACGGCAAGGGCACCGAGCTGGGGGGCAAAAAGCTGGGCGTCGTCGGCTTCGGCCGGATTGGCCAGCGGGTCGGCGCCCTCGCCCGCGCCATAGGCATGGACGTGGCGGCCTACGACATCTTCCACATCCCCGGGATTGAGGACCAGTTGGGCATCCCCTATATGGAGCTGGACGATTTGCTGGCCCGTTCCGATGTAATTTCGGTCCACGCCCCGGCGGTAGACGGCGGCGCGCTGATTAACCCAGATACCATCGCCAAAATGAAGGACGGCGTCATTATCATCAACACCTCGCGCGGCGCCAACGTGGACGAAGCCGCTCTGCTGGCCGGGCTTGCGTCCGGCAAAATCCGTGCCGCCGGACTGGACGTCTACGCCGAGGAGCCCCCGAAGAACGACGCCCTCTACACCCATCCCCGCGTCTCCTGCACCCCCCACATCGGCGCAGCCACGGTGGAAGCCCAGCAGCGGATTGGACAGGAAATTGTGGAAATTATCCAGCAGTTCGCCGCATCATAAAATAAACATTATTTTTTAGGAGGAGATTCCCTATGAACGCCTATATCAACAGCGTACTCGAAAATGTAAAAAAGAAACACAGCGACGAACCGGAGTTCGTCCAGACCGTCGAAGAGGTCTTTTCCTCCATCGAGCCGGTCATCGACGCCCATCCCGAGTATGAGAAGGCCGACCTTTTAAACCGCATGGTTGAGCCGGAGCGGATGTTCACCTTCCGCGTCTGCTGGCAGGACGACAACGGCGGCTGGCACACCAATATCGGCTACCGCTGCCAGTTCAACGGCGCCATCGGCCCCTACAAGGGCGGTCTCCGCTTCCAGGCCAACGTCTGCCCCAGCATCATCAAGTTCCTCGGCTTTGAGCAGACCTTCAAGAACGCCCTCACCGGTCTGCCCATGGGCGGCGGCAAGGGTGGCTCCGATTTCGATCCCGCCGGTAAGTCAGACGCCGAGATTCTGCGCTTCTGCCAGAGCTACATGACCGCCCTTTACCGCTATATCGGGCCCGATATCGACGTCCCGGCTGGCGACATGGGCGTCGGCGGCCGCGAAATCGGCTACCTCTTCGGCCAGTACCGCCGTCTCAAGGGCACCTATGAACCCGGCGTCCTCACCGGCAAGGGGCAGACCTACGGCGGCTCCCTCATCCGTCCGGAGGCCACCGGCTTCGGCGCGGTGTACTATCTCAACGAAGTCCTCGCCCATGAGAAGGAAACCATCTCGGGCAAGACCATCGCCTGCGCCGGTTTTGGCAATGTCACCTGGGGCATCGCCAAAAAGGCCGCTCAGTTGGGCGCGAAGGTCGTGACCCTCTCCGGCCCCGACGGCTATATTTACGACCCGGACGGCGTGGTCACCCCGGAGAAGATTGATTACCTGGTGGAGATGCGCGCCTCGGGACGCAACCGGGTTCAGGACTACGCGGACAAGTTCGGCGTCGAGTTCCACGCCGGGGAAAAGCCCTGGGGCGTCAAGGCGGATATCATCATGCCGTCCGCCATGCAGAACGACGTGAAGATGGAAAGCGCCGAGAAGATTGCCGCCAACGGCGTCAAGTATTATATTGAGGTGGCCAACATGCCCACCACCAATGACGCCCTGGCCTTCTTGATGAAACAGCCCGGTATGATCGTGGCTCCGTCCAAGGCGGTTAACGCCGGCGGCGTGGGCGTGTCCGGTCTGGAAATGAGCCAGAACAGCGAACGTCTGCGCTGGACCTCCGAAGAGGTGGACGAGCAACTGCACCGGATGATGAAGACCATTCACGACATGTCCGCCGAGGCGGCGGCCGAGTACGGGCTGGGCTACAATCTGGTTGCCGGCGCCAACATCGCCGGTTTCAAAAAGGTCGCCGAGGCCATGATGGAGCAAGGCGTCTTCTAAAAATACGCAAAGCACTTTCCTGTCCGCAGGGGATATACCGCCCCTGCGGACAGGAAAATCAAGTTATAGAGCGAAATTATTTCTTTTTTATTTTCGGAAAGTATGCTATAATTAAAATTATGATACAAGACTCGGCGAGAAGGGAGCAGACCATGTCAATCCTGTCGTTTTTTTTCACAGGGATGTTTAAGAACACCCTGGAGGCAAAAAATGAGATTGTCCCGCCCGACTTCCCACGGCTGAAGGCAGGCACAATCCTTCACGCCTCAACAGCGGACGGTCCCCTTCTTTCCGGCCCCGTCGCCCATTTCACCCGAACCGGCCTGACCATCTCCAATTCTTCGGGCCGCCCTCCCTTTCCGCCCTGTGCCGTGGGAACCGCCTTGGACCTGTCGCCAGAGGGCGGCAGCAGTTCCCTGTTCCTGCTGCGTGGGACGGTGGAGTTGGCCAATGGGAAGGTCTGTCGCCTTACAGCGGTTGAGCTGCTGCCCCGCGCTGGTCTGGCTTCCAACCGTCCTCTCTTTATCGACCTTCCGGTCATCCTGTATGACGAGGATGACAAAGATTTCTCGCGCCCCGAATACTGCAAGCTGGTACACGCCGACAACAACGGTTTTACCTTCCAATCAGAGTTCCCCCACTGCGTTGAGGAGCGAATCCAAGTCACACTGTCCATTGAGGGCTTCTTTCCACTGACAATGCGCGGACAAATTGTCCGCATGGAGATGTCTACCACGGGAGTTTTCCGCTTTGTGCTGTACCCCGGCCAGATACAGGGGTAGCCTTTGGCGCATAGGAAGCATTTTAACAAAAAAAGGAGACGGACGGCTTTTTTACCGTCTGCCTCCTTTTTCTTTATGGCACTTTTCCCGCACCGGACAAGCTAATGAATCAACTCGTCTGAAGCCAACCCGTCTTTTTGCAGCATCTGCTCCAAGACCTGGATATCGCTCGTGATGTCCAGCGCGTCGGCCCGGAACAGCTTGTCCAACTGCTTCTCGAATCCGTCCACCACCTTGTCCATTGTGGATTCGACGCTGGCTTTGACCTCGCTAATGTTCTTCCCCTCAACCCCTTGCTCCTCCATCTGGGCGTAGGCGCGAAGCAGCTTGAGGGTGGTGGGCAGATAGTAGTCCAGAAAGCTCCGCAGCTCCCCCGCCGAATCAGGGGTGTTTCGCTGATAGTCCAGGATTCTGGCCGTAATCTCCCCGATACGGTCAATCTTCCGGCTCATAGCCTCGTCGTCAATGCGGTCGTTGAGCTCTTTGATCTCCCGGAGCACCGCGTCCTCGGTATCCTCGGTTCGAACAGCGGGCTCCGCTCTGCCGGCGGGCGGAACCGGCGCTTCCTCCAGCACGGAAGAGAGCAGCAGCCGGCGGTTTTTTTGATCCAGCCGTCCCGCGGCCGGAAGATGGCCCGCCTCTATCATGTCCTGCAAATCGGCGCACGCCTTTTTGTAGGACACCGGCATCGCTTCGGCCAGGGCGTCAATGGACAGATTGTCCCTGCCGCCAATCAGCGACAGATAGCGGCGGTAGCGGGACGCCCGCTTTTTTCGGCTGATGCCTACACCGAGCATGGCCAGACCCGCCGCCAACAAACCGTTCTCCATCGCCATGTCTGTGAACGGATTATCCGGCCATGTATCCAAACTGGTCAACAGGACCAAGCCGCCAAACACAGCCAGGATGGTCCCCCAGACGCGCAGGCCGCGTCCCCAATTCTTCTTGACCGGGACCAGTCCCTTGTTTCCCGCGTTCGGCTTTTTTTCGCCGGCGGCCCGGCTCGCCGACGGCGCGCGCTTTCGCTCCCGCTGCGGGCTGCGGACCGGCTCCGCCGCCCGGTTGGCCGTGGGCTCGTCCTCCACCTCCACATAGGGCACGTCCATCACCTGCCCCCGCTCGATCCCAACCGTCCGTTGATGCTTATGGAACAGAGAGCCGTTGGACAGCGTGCGGAGCAGAGCGACCAGGCCGAGCGGCCAGAATACCATGAACCCCAGGATGGTCACGCCCCAGGACACCAACTTATTCCAATCTTTATCTTTCCATTCCATCGCGTCAAGCCGCCCCCTGTTTTTTTCTTTATTGTAACACAGATCAACCCCACATGTAAACCGGGAATTGTATTGTCCCTGCATCTTGACTTTTTGTTCGTGGCATACTACAATAGAATTAGTGAATAGAAAAAATATGGTAAAGGAGTAAGGTAACATGAGTGATTCCTGCAGCGGCAACTGCTCGTCCTGCAACAGCGACTGCGAAGACCGCACCCAGGAGAGTCTGGCCATACCCGCAAATTCCGATTCCAATATCAAAAAGGTCATCGCCGTCGTCTCCGGCAAGGGCGGCGTCGGCAAGTCCACCGTGACCTCCCTTCTGGCCTCCTCCATGGCCAAGATGGGCAAAAAGGTCGGCATTCTGGACGCCGACATCACCGGCCCCTCCATCCCCCGCGCCTTCGGCGTGAGCGAGTGCCGGGAAGCCAGCGAGGACGGTATCGTACCCGCCGTCAGCGAGGGCGGTATCTCCATCATGTCCATCAATCTGCTGCTCGACGACGAAAGCGCCCCGGTGCTCTGGCGCGGCCCCATTCTGGCCGGCGCGGTCAAGCAGTTCTGGACCGACGTGGTCTGGGGCGATCTGGACTATCTGTTCGTCGATATGCCTCCCGGAACGGGCGACGTACCGTTGACCGTGTTTCAGTCTCTGCCCATCGACGGCGTGATTATCGTCGCCACTCCGCAGGAGCTGGTGTCCATGATCGTCGCCAAGGCGGTCAATATGGCCAACATGATGCACGTTCCGGTTCTGGGCCTGGTAGAGAACTACAGCTATTATGAATGCCCCGACTGCGGAAAACGGGTGTCCATCTTCGGCGAGAGCAAGTTGGACGACTTGGCAGATCAGCACGGACTGCCCATTCTGGCGCGTCTGCCCATCAACCCAACCGTCTCTGGCAAAATGGACGCCGGCAAGGTGGAGGAGGCCTCCGCCGACGCCCTGGCGGAAGCGGCGAAAAAACTGGCCGCCATGTAATTCTGAGACAAGCAGGCGCGCTGTTTTTTACGGCGCGCCTGCTTTCCACATTTTAAAGGAGGTCAACCCATGTTTAAGGTTGCCCCGTCCATTCTCTCCGCGGACTTTGCCAACCTGGGCCGCGATGTCGCCTCCATCGCCGGTAGCGGCGCAGATTACGTCCACTTCGACGTGATGGACGGTAATTTCGTCCCCAACCTTTCCTTTGGCCTGCCCGTCCTGCGGGACGTCCGCCGGGTGACCAGCCTGCCGCTGGACGTTCATCTGATGATCGACCGTCCCGTCCGCTATGTCGGACACTTCTGCGACGCCGGGGCGGACATTGTGACCGTCCATGTGGAGGCCGACTCCGAGGAAAATATCCGCGAGGCCTTGACGTGCATTCGGAACAAGAGAAAACGTCCCGCCATCTGTCTCAAGCCGGGCACGCCGGCTGAGGCTGCCGCGCCATATCTGGCCCTCTGCTCCCTGATTCTCGTCATGACGGTGGAACCGGGCTTCGGCGGACAGTCCTTTATGGCCGACATGATGCCCAAGGTTTCCGCCCTCCGCCATATGATCGACAGACAGAACCCCGGCTGCGAATTGGAAGTGGACGGCGGCGTCGATCTGAAAACCGCTCTCGCCTGCGCCGGGGCCGGCGCCAACGTGTTTGTGACCGGAAGCGCCTTTTTCAAGGCGGCCGACCGGGCGTCCTTTGTCAGCGCCATACATGCCATGGAACATGAAACGGGGAGGAATTGAGATATGTCCGCAAGCAAGAAGGGGCTGGACTACGGCTTCACCCAAAACCGGGAGCTGAGCTGGCTTCAATTTAACCGGCGCGTTCTGGAGGAAGCCGCCGACGAGAGCGTCCCCCTGATGGAACGGCTGAAATTCATCTCCATCTTTACCAGCAATCTGGATGAATTTTTCATGGTCCGGGTGGGAAGCCTGTTCGACCTCTCCCTGATCTCCCCCAACGAGATTGACAACAAAAGCGGCTGGACCCCCGTGGAACAGCTGGAACATATCTACGAACAAATCCCCGCTCTGGTCGAGCGCAAGGATAAGCTCTATGCCCAGGTCTCCCGGAAGTTGGAAAATGCCGGCGTCCACGATCTGGACTACGAGGCGTTGCGTCCTGAGGAGAAAAAATACGCGGTTCAGTACTTTAAAACCCAGGTCAAGCCCATCCTCTCCCCCACCATCGTGGACAGTCACCACCCCTTCCCCCATCTCAACAGCAAGGCCCTGCACATCGCCGCCCTGCTTCAGGACAAGAAGGGCAATACCACGCTCGGACTGCTCCCCGCCCCCGACGCTCTGCCCCGGTTCATTGTGCTGCCCGACCCTGAGCAAAACAGCCTGCGCTTCCTTCGGATGGAAAATTTACTCGCCCAGTTTGCCGCGTCCCTCTTCGGGAGCTACAAGGTTATCAACGCCGGAACGATTTGCGTTACCCGCAACGCCGACATCAGCTACGACGAGGAGAAGTTCGAGGACGCCGACAGCGACTTCCGCAACCGCATGAGCAAGCTGCTGAAAAAACGTTCCCATCTGTCCATTGTCCGTCTGGAGCTGCACAGCGGGGTGAGCGACGATCTGCTCAAGCTGCTCAAGCACCGCATTCAGATCGGCGACCATCAGATTTACCGGGGCAAGGCTCCGTTGGCGATGAAATACGTCTTCGACATCGAACACGCCCTGCCCGCGGCCCTTGCCAAACCGCTGCGCTTTGCGCCCTACGAGTCCCGCTGGCCCGCCACTTTGGACGAGAGCGGGAGTATGGTGGAACAGATTCGCAAGTGGGACCGGCTGCTGTTCTTCCCCTTCGACACGGTGGACCCCTTCCTCTCCCTCCTCAGCGAGGCGGCCAACCGGGAGGACGTGGTGTCGATCAAGATCACCATTTACCGTCTGGCCTCCTCCTCTAAAATTGCCCATATTCTTTGCCGCGCCGCCGAAAACGGCAAGGAGGTTACCGTTTTGATGGAGCTGCGGGCCCGGTTCGACGAGGCCAACAATATCTCCTGGTCCCGGCTGCTCGAAGACGCCGGATGCCACGTTATCTACGGCGTGGAGGACTTTAAGTGCCACAGCAAAATCTGCCTCATTACCCTTCGGAGCGGCGACAAACTGAGCTATATCACGCAGGTTGGAACCGGCAACTATAACGAGAAGACCAACACCATGTACACCGATCTCAGCTTTATGACGGCGGACGAGACCATCGGCGCCGACGCGACCCTTTTCTTCCAGAACATGCTGGTTGGTAATTTGGAGGGGGAATATGAACAGCTTTTGGTCGCCCCGGAGGGCATCAAACGGGAGCTGCTCGTCCAAATCGACCGGCAGATCGCCAAGGGGCCGGACGGCTATATCTGCATTAAGGCCAATTCCATGACCGAGCGCGAGGTGATTGACAAGCTGGCCGACGCCTCCTGCGCGGGGGTACAGATTCAGATGATTCTGCGGGGTATCTGCTGTCTGCGCCCCGGCATTCCGGGCAGGACGGAAAATGTCCATGTCACCAGCATCGTGGGCCGTTATCTGGAACACGCGCGGATTTTCTGCTTCGGGCGCGGGGACGACGCCGAGCTGTATATCGGCTCCTCCGATTTGATGACACGAAACCTCAACCGGCGGGTGGAAATCGCCTGCCCCGTTCGGGCTCCCAAACTGCGGCAGATGCTGCTGTCCATTTTGAACACTGAGCTTGCCGACAATGTCAAAGCCAGCAGTATGCAGTCGGACGGCTCGTATTACCGCAAAACCGGCGGCCCGGTTCGTACCGATTCACAGGCCTATTTTATGGAGCATTCCTATCACGTCCCAGACCCGGAGGAAACGGCGGAAAATGCCACGGAACAGGGCGGATTCTTCTCGAAGGTGAAGCATTTTTTGGGATTCGAGTAACAGAAGGTAAACACTATGACAAAGGATGAATTTAAAACCATCATAGAAATGGTCCGCATGATTATGGAAAGCTCCCAGAACAAGGCGGAAGCGCTACGGAAAATTGATAGCCTGACTATTTTATAAAGACAGCGACGCCGCCAAAACCGAATAGTCCAAATGCAACACAGGATGAGCAAAGTCTCCCGGGCCGCCAAACGGTTCCGGGAGGCTTTGCTCATCTTATCATGTAACCTTCTGCGGCATCGAGCGGCATAGTCGCGTATGCGTTAAGGTCCTGCCCCGCCGTGTGTCCGGCAAGATACTCGTAATACGCCTGGGCCCCGATCATCGCTCCGTTATCGCCGCACAGAGAAAGCGGCGGGGCGTAAAGCGCTATGCCGCTCTCTTGACAGGCCGTCTCAAAATCACACCGGATTCTGCTGTTTGCCGCCACGCCGCCCGCAATGGCCAGCTTGTCCCGCCCCGCGAGGCGGAGCGCCTCCATCGTCCTCGGTACCAGCGTCCTGCTCACCGCCGCCGAAAAGTCCGCGCATAGGCCTGGGATGTCCAACGCCTCTCCCTTCTGCTCCGCGTTATGAATCAGGTTCAGCGCCGCCGTCTTCAATCCGGAAAAAGACATGTCCAATTCGCTCCCGTTCACATGGCCCACAGGAAGCTTGTACTTCCCCGCAGAGCCTTCTTTGGCAGCCTTGTCCAAGGCTGCGCCGCCGGGGTACGGCATTCCCAGCACCCGGGCCACCTTGTCAAAGCACTCCCCCGCCGCGTCGTCGCGGGTCGTGCCCATGATTTTGAAGCCGGTATAATTCTGCACGTCCACGATCAGGCTGTGCCCGCCCGACACCACCAGGCAGAGGAAGGGCGGCTCCAGTTCCGGATACGCCAGGTAGTTGGCCGCGATATGCCCTCGGATATGGTGAACCGGGATGAGCGGCAGCCCCAGCGCCAGCGCCGCCGCCTTGGCAAAGTTGACACCCACCAGCACCGCACCGATCAGCCCGGGGGCATAGGTTACGGCGATGGCGTCCAAGTCCTCCCGGGTCAGGCCGGCGCGGCGCAGCGCCTCGTCTGAAAGGGCGTAAATGGCCTCGATATGCTTGCGGGAGGCAATCTCCGGCACCACGCCGCCGTAGATTCGGTGGATATCCACCTGGGACGCGATACAATCGGACAGAATTTCCCTCCCGTCCCGCACTACGGCTGCCGCGGTCTCGTCACAGGAGGATTCAAAGGCCAGGATATTCATGCTCCAACTCCTTTCGGAGGATCAGCGCGTCCTCCTTTGGATGAAAATAGTAGTTTTTTCGCCGCCCCACCTGGACAAAGCCCTCGCTTTGATACAGGGAGAACGCCGCTTCGTTGGAGGGGCGAACCTCCAGCAGAAGCGCCGCGATTCCTTTTTCATGAAGGACAGTCTCCAACCGGCGCATCAGGGACCGCCCAACCCCTTTTTGACGGTACGCAGGGGCAACAGCAAGGTTCATCACGTCGGCCTCGTCCAGCACCGACTGGCTCCCGATATACCCGGCTACCGTCCCGCCGTCCAGAGCCGCCAGCCATAGGCTTAACGGGTTTCCCAGCTCGTCCAGAATCATTCGCTCGCTCCACGGGTCTTGAAAGCACACCTTTTCCAGTTCCGCCACTGCGGCCGCATGTTCCGCCGTCATCGGCACAATTTCCAGTTCCACGGCGCGCCCCCTTCCTTGATATCCTTTGTATTTTACCTGTCTGGCGCAAAAAAAGCAAGCCCTGGGCATAGAAAACAGGACCGGTCTGTGTTATAATAGTCGTGATACTAAAAGGGGGTTTCTCCCAATGAAACTGATGATCCTGGACGGCAACAGCGTGGTCAACCGCGCTTACTACGGCATCCGTCCGTTGACCACCCGCAGCGGCTTCAATACCAACGCCATTTTTGGCTTTCTCAATATTCTCCACCGGATGGAAAACGAAGAATCGCCCGACGCGCTGTGCGTTGCCTTCGACCTCAAGGCCCCGACCTTCCGCCATTTGATGTACGACGGCTATAAGGCCACCCGCCACGGAATGCCCGATGAGCTGGCCGAGCAAATGCCTGTGCTGAAAGAGGTTCTCGCCGCCCTCCGTATCCCAATCTACCAGTTGGAAGGCTGGGAGGCCGACGACATTTTGGGAACTGTGGGCCGTCTCTGCGAAGAGGCCGGCTGGGACTGCGTTGTTGTCACCGGTGACCGGGACAGCCTTCAGCTTGTGGACGAACGGGTTACCGTCAAGCTGGTCACCACCAAGGGCGGCCAGACCTTGACCACCCGTTACGACCCTGGAAAATTTCATGAGGACTACGGCTTTGACCCCATCCATCTGATCGACCTCAAGGCCCTGATGGGAGACAGCTCGGACAACATCCCCGGCGTCAAGGGGGTGGGCGAAAAGACCGCCATGGCACTCATCCAGCTATACGGCTCCATCGACCATCTGTACAGCCATATGCCTGACATCTGTATGGCTCCCGAAACCCCCGCCAAGCCCAACGTCGTCAAAAAGCTGGCCGAGGGCGAGGGGCAGGCCCGGATGTCCTACACGCTCGCCACCATTCGCACCGACGCGCCCATTGCGTTCAGCCCGGACGACAATTTGGTGCAAAAGCCGGACAAGGCGGCGCTGCGGGAACTCTTTCTGAATTTGGAATTCACCCGTTTGATGGACCGCTACCGCCTCAATGAGCCAGACGCCCCTGACACCCCGGGAGATACTCTGGCCGTGAACGTTCTCTCCGCCTTCCCCGAACCGGGCGAGCCCTTTGCCCTGGCGTTGGATTTGAAAACCGGGCAGGCAGCGGTCGCCACAGCCGCCGGTGTTTTGCCATTTCCCCTGGACGCCAGGCGGGCGCAGCTACACGCGCTCCTCATCTCTGACACGCCCCGCTGCTGCGCCGACTGCAAAGCCCTCTACCACGCTTTGGACCGGTTGGCGCTCCCCACCGGGGAAGGCTGGTTCGATGTCAGTCTTGCGGACTATCTGCTGGACCCCTCCCGGAATGATTATGGCGCAGCCGCCCTCTCGGCCCGCTATCTCGGGCAAACCCTTTCCGAAGATTCGCCCGCCGTCCATGCCGCCGCGATCCTCGCGCTGCGTCCCCTTTTGGAACGGCTGCTCGACGAGCAGGGAATGCGAACCCTCTATGACACCGTGGAGCTGCCCCTCTGCCGCGTTTTGGCCGGTATGGAACGGTTGGGGGTCGCGGTGGACCGGGATGCGCTGTCCGCCTTCAGCAAGCTGCTCAGCGGACAAATTGACACGCTGCAAGAGCAAATTTATGAGCTTGCCGGTGAAACCTTCAACATCAATTCTCCCCAGCAGCTGGGCGCAATCCTCTTTGAAAAGCTGGGCCTCCCCGCCGGTAAGAAAACCAAAACCGGCTACTCCACCAGCGCCGACGTGCTGGAAAAGCTAAAAAGCAAGCATCCCATTGTTCAGGCCGTCTTGGATTACCGGATGCTGACGAAATTAAATTCCACTTACGCCGAGGGACTGTTAAAGGTCATCGCGCCGGACGGGCGTATCCACACCACCTTCCAAAATATGGTCACCGCTACGGGCCGTCTGTCCTCTACGGAGCCTAATTTACAAAATATTCCGGTCCGCACCGAGTTGGGCGGCGAGTTTCGGAAGATGTTCGTCCCCCGCCCCGGCTGGGTGCTGGCAGACGCCGACTACTCCCAGATTGAGCTGCGGGTTTTAGCCCATATCGCGGGCGACAAGCGGATGCAGGAAGCCTTTCAGAGCGGCGAGGACATCCACCGGGTCACAGCCTCCCAGGTCTTCGGCCTGGACCCGGACGAGGTGACAGCCGAGATGCGCCGCAGTGCCAAGGCAGTCAATTTCGGCATCGTCTATGGAATTTCCGAATTTTCCCTGGCCGAGGACATTGGGGTCAGCCGGAAGGAGGCCAAAGCCTATATTGAAAGCTATTTGGAGAAATATTCCGGCATTCGGGACTATATGCACAATATTGTCGAACAGGCCAGACAGGACGGTTATGTGACCACCCTATTGGGCCGCCGCCGCTATTTGCCCGAGCTTACCAGCAAAAACTTTAACCTTCGTTCGTTCGGGGAGCGGTGCGCAATGAACACCCCGATTCAAGGCACCGCCGCCGATATCATTAAAATGGCAATGGTCAAAGTGGCCGCCGCGCTGGAGCGGGAAGGGCTGGCGGCGCGGCTGGTGCTCCAGGTTCATGACGAGCTGATTGTCGAGTGTCCTGCGCAGGAGGCCGAACAGGTTTTGGCGCTGCTGGAGCAGGAAATGGAGCAGGTCGTGGCGCTGTCGGTCCCCCTTCTTGCCGAGGCCAAAGAGGGCAAAAGCTGGTACGACGCCAAATAGCATATATTGTCACGCTTTTATATGGTATCTCAATCATCTATTCAAGAATGGGGGTTTTTATTATGGAACAGACTGCACGTATGACCGAAAACAGTCAGGTGGCGTTGGAAGCCGCCGCCGGCAGCATGGTGCTGCTGAAAAATCTCAACCACACCCTTCCCTTTCTGGCGGCAGAGGGCAAAAAGCTGCCTGTCGCCGTCTTCGGCGCGGGGCAGGTGCGGACCGCCCTCTCCTGCGGTGTCGAGCCCTGGAAGCCGGTAAACATCCTGGACGGCCTGTGCGCCTCTACCCAGGCGGAGCCCGACGGGCTTCTGGCACGAAAGTACCGCAATTTTGCCCTGGAACAGGGCAACGGCGAGCCGGAGCTGGCTTCGTTGGACATTCCCGGGGCCGCCGAACGCTGCGTGGCCGCCGCCATCGTCATCACCCGGACCCACGACCATTACAACTGCACGCTCACCCCGCCGGAACAGTCGCTTATCCGCGCGGTGGGGGCCGCTTTCCCCCGGACCGTCCTGGTCCTCAACAGCCCCGGGTACATGGATATCGCCGAATACACCCCGATGGTTACCGCCGTCGTCTTCATGGGTCTGCCAGGCCAGCAGGGAGGGGCGGCGCTGGCCGATCTTCTCACCGGCAAAGCCATCTTCTGCGGCAAGCTGGCCGACGCCTGGCCGGTGAGTCTTGAGCAGTTCGAGCAGGCCGCAATGCAGACCGATCTATTTTCCGGTTACCGCTTTTTTGACACCTTTAACAAAGACGTTCTATACCCCTTCGGCTACGGCCTGAGCTACGGCAAGTCGGTCATGACCACCTACTCGGTGGGCCTGGACGACGCCACCGTCACGGTCGATGTCACCATTGAAAACGCCAGCTCGGTTTGGCCGGTCCGGGAGGTCCTTCAGGTCTATTTCTCCGCGCCCGAAGACGCCGTCTCAAGGCCGGTTTACACCCTGGACTGCTTTGCCAAAACCGGCGTGTTACAACCGGGGGAATCAGAATGCCTTCGGCTGGCCTTTCCGGTATCCGAGCTGAGCCGTTACGATACCAGCACCGCCACTTGGCGTCTCGACCCGGGTTATTATGATATCCGGCTCGGCTTCCACAGCCGCAATACCACCATTGCCGGCTCGATTCTGGTGCCTAAGCCGCTGGTTACCAGGGAGCTCAGGCCCTGCATTGAGCGGCCCAGCGAAACCGTTCGCTCCCGCAAGGGCGCAAAGCCATTTTCCTATCCCGGTGAGGCTGAGGAGCGGGCGTCGGTCCGGAAGCACGCCATGCGCCTCTCCCCCAGGCAGGTGACTTCGTGGATCACCCGGTATTCCAAGAAATTCCCCGGCTGCCGGGGCGGCAAACAGGGCATCCGGCTCTCCGACATTTATGAGGGTAAATACGACCTCCGCCAACTGGTGGCCGCGATGGACGAACACGATCTTCGGGCTTTGGTGTGCAGCTTCGGCTCCAGTCAGCCCAAGGTCCCCGGCGCGTGGGGCGCTTCGGCCGACCTATGGGACCGATATGGCGTTCCATCCATCACCATCTGCAAGGGCTGTGACGGCGTTCGGGTTGAGCGGGATGTGCGCGACGAGGAGACGGGCAGTCTGATTCGCCGTCAATATGCCACCTCCTTCCCCGCCCCCAGTCTGCTGGCCTGTTCCTTTGATAGCGCGCTGATTCAACGGGTCGGCGCGGCGGTTGGACGTGAGATGCGGGAATTTGGCATTGATCTCTGGCTCGCCCCCTCGGCCACTGTACACCGCAGCCCCGACAGCAGCTGCTATCATGGCAGCTTCTCCGAGGACCCGGTGGTTGCCGGCCTTTGCGCCGCCTGGTTGATTCAAGGCTGCCAGCAGCACGCCATGGCTGCCCTCCGGCACGTGGAGAGCACCGTCGAAGTCACGCTGACCGAACGCACCCTCCGGGAGTATGATCTCCAAGGCTTTGAAATTGCCGTGGCCCTGGGCAAGCCCAAGGCGCTGCTGGCCCCCTCCATTGCCATCTGCGGCGAGGCGCTGAGTCTGGACAACCGTATTCTGTCCGACGTTCTCTACGATGAATGGGGCTATGACGGCATGGCCTTCGCCTCCGGTGAACTCTTCGCCCGCTTCCCCAGCCGTCCCATGCTCGAACAGGCCGCCCTTCGGACGCTCCGGATGATTCTTGACTCCGAGGCTTTCCGCCGGGCCGCGATGTAATTGAAGGAGTTATACCGAATGAAGCGATTTTGGACCGCCCTGTTGTCCACCCTCTTTCTGACATTGGCGCTGCTGCCCCTCCGGGCCGGCGCCGCCGCCAATCAGGACTATTTTTATTCCCAGCTCGACGCCGGCGCGAAGGAGATATACAGTCACCTCCTGCAAAACCGCGACTCCCTCCGCAGCGGTACGCCGGTCTCGATCTCCAAGAGCGGGATGGATCACGCCTCCGCGTCCCACTATATGCAGTCGTCCGCCAACGCCGTAAAAGCCCTCAACCGTGACCACCCTGAAATTTTCTGGCTGGACGGCTGGCGGACCGAGGCAAGCGGGATGGGCAATGACTATACCTTTACCCTGAGCTTCGATTTTGGAGATAGCTGGTCCTCCGCTTATGGCACCCGTTCCATTGCAGGCGATGAGAGCGCGATGAACAGTCAGATCGCGGCTTTAGCCGCCCAGGCACGCGCCGCCGGGTCGAGTCGGTATGACCAGTTGGCTTCAGTCCACGACTGGCTGACCCACAATAACCTCTACAACAGTTACGCCGCCGGGCTGAGAAGTCCCATTGGGGACAGCACCCCTTGGGAGGCAATCAGCGCGCTGGATACCAGCTTGAGCCCTGTTTGCGAGGGTTATGCCCGCGCTTTTAAGCTGGTCTGCGACGAGTTGGACATTCCCTGCGTCCTGGCCTGCGGCGGCGACCATATGTGGAATTGCGTCCAGATGGAGGACGGCGCGTGGTACGCTGTGGACGTCACCTATGACGACCCGGTTGTTTCCTACAATGGCGTTGCCCAAAACAAGCTCACCAGCGGCGGTGAGACCCGGCGGTATTTCCTGGTTGGGGCGCAGGATTTCACCGACCATACATATGACCGGGACTGGAACTATCCTACGTTGAACCGTGTCAGTTATGCCGCCGGGTCCGCACCTGTGCCGGAGCCGGCGCCCGTGGCGCCGGACACAGCCGGGACGCCTGCGGAACCAGTGATTCCCGAAGTGCCCACCACACCCGCTGTTCCCGCCGCACCCGCTACGCCGGACAGCACCACAGCGCCAGCGGCTACAGCTTCGGACTGGGCGCGGGAAGAGGTTGACGGCGCAATCCGCAGCGGTTTGGTTCCCCCGGCGCTTCAGTCCGGGTATCAGAGCAAAATTACCCGCGCTGAGTTCGCCCATCTGGCCGTCGTACTGGTGGAACAGGTCACCGGTTCCAGCGCGGACCGTCTGCTTGAAGGCCTGGGCCGCGAAATGGATTCACCGTTCCAGGACACCCGCGACCCCTATGTGCTGGCCGCCTATGCCCTGGGCATCGTCAATGGGCGGACTAAAACCACCTTTGATCCCGACGGCAGTATTACCCGGCAGGAGGCCGCCGCCATGCTGACCCGGGCCGCTAACATCCTCGGCGCGCCCGTCAACGGCAACGCCAAGGAGTTCCGAGACAGCGGCCAGTTCGCCCCCTGGGCCGCCGAGGCCATCGCTTATGTCTCCAGTGTCCGCACCCCGGACACCAATCAACCCGTCATGGGTGGTGTCGGCGGCAAGCAATTCGATCCGTTTGGAACCTACACCAGAGAACAAGCTTTTATCACCGCCTACCGTCTCTTACAGGCTCTTGCCGGTTCGTGACGGCGCAGTTGGAATAACATTGATATGACAAACTTTCAACAACGGCTCTTTGCGCTTCAAGACCTCTCATACCGGGACTTTCAAGCCAAATTGATTCCCACGGTGGACCCGGAAACGGTCATTGGCATCCGGACCCCCGCCCTTCGGAAGCTGGCGCGGGAGCTGGCTAAGGGGGAAGACGTCCAGTCCTTTCTGGACGGTCTTCCCCACCAGTACTACGACGAAAATAACCTCCACGCTTTTCTCATTGAACAGTGCAAGGACTTTGACCGCACCGTCGCCTTGCTGGACGCTTTCCTTCCCTATGTGGACAACTGGGCCACCTGCGACCTCTGCTCGCCAAAAGTCTTTGCCAAACACCTGCCGGAGCTCCTGCCACACATCATGCGGTGGACTGCCTCCAACCAGACCTATACCATTCGGTTTGGTTTGGAAATGCTGATGCGCTACTATCTTGACGGCGCGTTTCAGCCGGCGTATTTGGAGCTGGCCGCCTCGCTCCGGTCGGAGGAATACTATGTCAATATGATGATCGCCTGGTTTTTCGCCACCGCGCTTGCCAAGCAGTATGACGCGGCGTTACCCTACTTGGCAGAACGCCGTCTGGAGGCGTGGACCCACAACAAGACCATTCAAAAGGCCGTGGAAAGCAACCGTATTTCACCGGAACAAAAGGGGTATTTAAAAACCCTCAGACTATGACATCAGGAGGAATCCGCATGGACAACTATCAGCTCGACACCCGCTGCGTACAGGGGGGCTACCGCCCTGGCAACGGCGAACCGCGGGAGGTGCCCATTATTCAGAGCACCACCTTCAAATACGATACCAGCGAGGACATGGGCAAGCTCTTCGACCTTGAGGCCAGCGGTTATTTTTATACTCGCCTCCAAAACCCCACCAACGACTACGTCGCGGCCAAAATTGCCGAGCTGGAGGGCGGAACCGCCGCCATGCTCACCTCCTCCGGCCAGGCGGCCAACTTCTACGCCGTCTTCAACATTGCCACATGCGGGGACCATGTCGTGGCGTCCAGCTCCATCTACGGCGGGACCTTCAACCTGTTTTCGGTCACCATGAAGAAGATGGGAATCGACTTCACCTTCGTCTCCCCCGACTGCTCCGACGAAGAGATGAACGCCGCCTTCCGTCCCAACACCAAGGCGGTCTTCGGCGAGACCATCGCCAACCCCGCCCTGACCGTTCTGGACATCGAGCGGTTCGCGGCGGCGGCTCACGCCCATGGCGTGCCTCTGATCGTTGACAACACCTTTGCCACCCCGGTTGGCTGCCGCCCCTTCGAGTGGGGGGCCGACATCGTCACCCATTCCACCACCAAATACATGGACGGACACGGTGCGGCGGTGGGCGGTGCGATTGTCGATTCGGGCAAGTTCGACTGGATGGCTCACGCGGACAAATTCCCCGGTTTGTGCACCCCGGACGATAGCTACCACGGCGTTACCTATGCCGAGCGGTTTGGCAAAGAGGGGGCCTTTATTACCAAGTGCACCGCCCAACTTATGCGCGATTTGGGCTCCATTCAGGCGCCGCAAAACGCGTTCTATCTCAATCTGGGATTGGAGAGCCTGCATGTCCGGATGGCCCGTCACTGTGAGAACGGACAGGCTGTCGCCGAGTATCTGCACGCCCATCCCAAGGTTGCCAGCGTCAACTACTGCGGTCTCCCCGGCGACAAGTATCACGCGCTGGCCCAGAAGTACCTGCCCAACGGCTCCTGCGGCGTGGTGTCCTTCGAGCTCAAGGGCGGGCGCGACGCGGCCGGGAAGTTTATGAAGGCTCTCAAGCTGGCCGCCATCGAGACCCATGTGGCAGACGCCCGCACCTGTTGTCTCAATCCGGCCACCTCTACCCACCGGCAGATGACCGACGAACAGTTAAAGGCCGCCGGGATTCCCGCCGGGCTGGTACGCCTCTCCTGCGGGCTGGAAAACAGCGCCGATTTGATCGCCGATCTGGCACAGGCGTTGGATACCATTTGACGGAGGGGAAGATTCATGCCCATTCGGATTCCAAACGACCTGCCCGCCACCCGAACGCTTCAGGATGAAAATATCTTCGTCATGACCGAAACCCGAGCCATGACCCAGGATATCCGTCCTCTCAACCTCTTGCTGCTCAACCTGATGCCCACCAAGATTGATACCGAGACCCAATTGGCCCGTCTGCTTGGCAACACCCCCCTCCAGGTCAATCTGGAGTTGATGTGCATGTCCACCCATGAGAGCAAGAATACCGCGCAAGACCATCTGCTGTCCTTTTACAAGACCTTCGATCAGATTCAGGAGCGGAAATTTGACGGGATGATTATCACCGGCGCGCCGGTTGAACAGCTTGAATTTGAGGATGTTGACTACTGGCCGGAGCTCTGCGACATCTTGGAGTGGACCAATACCAACGTTCATTCCACCTTCCACATCTGCTGGGGCGCGCAAGCCGCGCTGTACTACCACTACGGCATTCGGAAGTATCCGCTGGAGGAAAAGCTGTTTGGCGTGTTCCGGCATACGGTGGATTACCGGCGCTCCATCCTGTTTCGGGGCTTCGACGACGTGTTTATGGCCCCGCATTCCCGTCACACCACCATCCGGCGGGAGGATGTGGACCGTATCCCCAGCCTTCGGATTTTGGCTTCCTCAAAGGAGGCGGGGGTTTACGTCGTGTCCTCGCGCAGGGGGCGGCGCATCTTTGTGATGGGGCATTCGGAGTACGACGCAGGAACCCTGGACAAGGAGTACCGCCGTGACAAGGACGCGGGACTGCCTATTCATCCGCCTGTCAATTATTTCCCGGGCGATGACGACACCCAACCTCCGGTGGTTAGCTGGCGCTCTCACGCGAATTTACTGTACTCCAACTGGCTCAACTATTTTGTATATCAGACCACCCCTTACGACCTCAAGAACATGCAGGCCGAGACCGATTAGCGTCAGAATTAGGGGCAGACTTCCTATATGGCGCGGCATAAGCGGCCCTGACACATTTGGTGTCAGGGCCGTCCAGTCTATCAAAGACAGCTGAAAAGAAGTTGTAATAACGGATATAGAGGGGATCGTGCGAAAGATCATAATTGTTCCCTTCCCTCCTTCTTCCTTCCTCGCTGCATCCATACCGCCCTTCCGTCTGCCTCGTGAATTTACACTTCTTTGGCAGACTGACCGGCCAACCGAAACGTGTTCGGCTGGCCGGTGTTTCATTGTTGCATTTTAGGTGGCGGTTATTTTTCCGTATTCGTTTTTGGGGCGCCCTTTCGGAAAAGCATCCACAGCAGGAGAATAGTAACTGCCACCACAGCGGCAACTGCGGCAATTGTTAAACCTCCCGTTCCCGAGGAGGGGGGCGGGAGCTTGTCCGCTGCCGGATAAGCCGGCCCCTGCGGCGGCAAAATGGATTCGTCCTTCTCAAAATCCGTATTACCCAGGTCATCCAGGCAAATCCAGACATTGCGATACCCGAAAATATAATTGAGATACGCCCACATCCGTCCCTGCGGATCGCGCCAACAGATGTCAAGTTCCGTCTCCGGAAAATCTCGCATCCAATCCGGAACCTCTTTCAGTGTTCCCTCAACCTCACCAGAACCGGGATACTTCCAAAGTACAACCTCCTCTACTCTGTCGAAAATGCCGTCATAGGCCGGGTCCCAGCCCTCAAACTCCGCGCCGTGCGCCTCCTCAAAGCTGACCTCGTCCGGCACCACAAGACAGTCTGACGTCCGGCACCAGCCGCGAATGATCTCATCACCATTCTCGCTTTGTTCCCCGCTTTGGGCAGCTAACCAGGTTTCCCCCGTTTTATCTGTGTAATGCCACAGGCCGCCCAGTCTTGTACCGTTGGGCAGGGTCTCCGTCTGTTTAGACGAGGTTGGACTTTCCCATAGCGCCGCGTAGCCCGCCGGACTGTTGACTGTATAACTGCGGTAACGGTATGCGCAGTCATCCTGATGCGCCCGCCAGAAGCTATCGTCCAGCGTAATCAAGATGTCCGCAAAGGCCGTTGTCGCCAACAGCAGCGCCGCAGTCAGAAAAAGGATCAGTTTCTTCATGATATCTCCCCCGTATCTATATGATTTTATCTATCACAAGTCCAAGTGAAAAGGAAAAGGCATTGGCAAACACAGAAAAAAGCCATGGCCCTCTAATCCCTTCACTGAGTCTTGCAAACAGCAGTCCTTCGGTAACAATTGCAGCCAACTCCACTGCTGCAACCACTACCCAGCCGCGAAACAGCAGATGCAGCAGCAACGCAAGAGGATTGGTCAGCACATTCGCCAAAGTGAACAGCAGGAGATCCCGCCGACGGAAACCCCAAAGCAAGGCCAAGGTCCCTTCCAACAACAACGTTAACGCCAGGGAGACGACAAAGCTCATATGCGCTCCCTTTTCTCCGTCTCCCGCAGGCCCAACAGCAGCAGCGGAACCGACAGTGCCGCTCCAATGGTCAGGTATGTCGGTCCAAGTCTCCCGAAACCATAATAGAAGGGCAGGAAGCCCAAAAATAGGGCGAATGTCAAAAGTCCAAAGGAAAAGCCCTTGAGTCCCGGCATAAGCCGCGCTACCGCCCATAGGGTCAATGGCATAGTCATGTTGAATAGAAACAGAGCTGCAAGGCCCGCCGTCACGTTGTCTGAAAACAGATAGCAGAGGGCAGACAGTCCCAGGCTCGTCAGCGCCGTGGGTAGCATGCCAAATCGGTCGGCCAGATACCCTCCGGCAGCCTTCCCCAAGGCAACGGCACACACCGCAGTCAGGCCCATCCCTGCTTTCCACGGAAGCGCCGCCGACAGCCCCATGTAGGAACGCAGTACCACCACCGTAAACAGGCAGGACACCGCCCCCCAAAGTCTCAGCCCGCCGCCTGGGAGATCTGGCGGCACGTTGCACGGTCCTTTCTGCACCAGGAGCAGCGCGATTGCCGCCGACAGGAGCAGCATACAGATGGGCAGCGCCGCCGCGGAACCGCCCCACCGCCCCCCAAAGTAAATCCCCAGGGCCCCTGGCGAGACAAATATCCCCAACGGTCCGGCCCGGTCTGCCCCCGCATTCAACGTGTCGAGCCCGCCGCCTACGTGAAAGGCCGCATTACCCAGACCGGCGGCTATCGCGGCGGTCAGACCGGGTGAAATCAACCAGCTCACAGCAGCCAGCAGGCAGCCCCCCGCGGCAAAGTACCGGCACCCCCCGAAGCGATCGGCCAACAGGCCAAGCGGTAGCTGCACCGCGAAGGCAAAAAGGTTGTACAGTAAAATTACCCGCGCTGGGTCATAGACTGGACAAATCCGCCCCAACAGCAGTAACGCGCAGGACAGATCAACCAGAAAGTGCGCCGCAGCGAAAAATGCCAGGCGAAGCCGCATCAGCCTCTCCTCCCCTTTTACGCAATCTACATGATAAGACGTAAAACGTGCCGGATGGTTCCCGCTTTTCTTATTTTTGGCATCTGTCCTTTTCTTACTAAATACATATAAACGGGGCGCACTGCTTTCGCAGTGCGCCCGGATTGAGATAATCTTATCTACACGTCTTGCAATTGCTTGTGCCGCAGCTCCCGCAGCCAGCCGTTGTGCCGGTGCTGGTTCCACCGACCGTGCCGGTGCCGCAGCCGCAGCCGGCCTTGCAGCTGCCGCATCCTACCGTGGTGACGCCGCCGACCGAACCGCAGTTGCAGCCATTGTTTACGCCGCCGATGAAACCGCATTCGCCTTCGCCACAGGGCGGGAAGAACGAGGCGACCGGGAACTGAATCCCATCAAAGACCTCGCAGGGGGTCTGGTCGGTCGTGCCGCCCACGCCGGAGCAGTTCTTGTTCGGGATGCAGTAGCCCAGATTGGGAATACGAAGCTGTGTATCGCGCTCCATGCGGATGATGGAGAACTGGCCGATGGTGACATACAGCCTGCGGCACTCACCGTTGAGAACAAGCTCGCCCTCAAAGCAGTTGCGGATGGCGTTGGGCAGGTTGAGCACGGTGTTGTCACAATTGCAGTTGCAATTGCATACGTCTACGACCTTGCTGGCCAGGACCATCGGCTCCACCACTTCTACAACCGCCTCGGGGTTGCTGCAGCGCATCATCTGGTGGGTGTCGGCACCGCCGATGACGGTATTGCTGGTGAAAATCTTGGCAGTGCTCTCGCCGCCGCACAGAATCACACGCTTGGAGAAAACCGCAAGGCCGCACAGGGTGTAGGGACGGTTCCCGTTGACCGTTGCGTCAATCAGGATTCTATAGTAGTAGGTGATGTCTACGGTGAAATGACCCGTGTTGAACTGGGTGGGCTCCACGTCGATGGAGACATACAACAGCTCGGCGCTCCGGGCTTTGGCATTGGTGGCCTGATCCAGGATCATCTGGGACTCTTGGGGCAAATAGACCCGAAGATCCTCAATGCAATCCTTATCAATGCAGGAATCGCAGATTTTTTTCGTGTGGATACACACGCTGTCCTGCCAGCCCATTGTCGTGCAGGCGGACTCAACTTGACACTTGTCAGCCACTGGTATTACCTCCTGATGAAAGATTCAAAAGCATTTCGCTTTCATCACCAGTCTATGCAAATTCGCTCGAAGTGTGAGAGCGATACGTATTTTTTCGCAGGGTAGGATAAAAAAGGGCGCGGCGTGTCCAAATCGCCGCACCCTTTTGTAAAAAGCCTTATTTATCGAAGATCTTGAAAATCTCGTCGATGTTATTGATATCCTCCGGAACCTGAACCGTTTTCGCCTTCTCGCCAGCCACCGAGAACATACCGGCGGTCTTGACCGGCGACTTGGCGGCGTTGCCCTCCTCAAAGCCGGTGGCGATGACCGTCACCCGCATCTCGTCGTCAAAGTCGTCGTCGTAGGCAGCGCCAAAGATGATGTTGGCCTCCGGGTTGGCCGCCTCCATTACAATGTTGGCCGCCGTCTCCACGTCGTCCAAGCCCAGCTCGCTCGAGCCGGTCACGTTAATCAGAACGCCCATCGCGCCGTTGATGGAGGTCTCCAGCAGCGGACTCGCCACGGCTGCCATGGCCGCCGCCTCCGCCTTATCCCGCCCTGCGGCGATTCCAACGCCCATATGCGCGCGTCCGGCGTCCTTCATGATGGCCGATACGTCCGCAAAGTCGAGGTTGATAATGACATTTTCTGAATAGCCCACCAGGCCAGAAATGGAGTTGACCGCCTGTTTCAGCACGTCGTCGGCGATGCCAAAGGCGTTGGCGAAGGTGATCTTCTGCTCGGTGACGTATTTCAGCCGGTCGTTGGGGATGATGATGAGGGCATCCACCTTCTCCGACAGCTCGGCAATGCCGGCCTCGGCCTGCTTCATGCGGTTGGCGCCCTCAAAGCGGAAGGGCTTAGTTACCACGCCCACCGTCAGAATCCCCGACTCATGGGCCAGGTCCGCAATGATGGGGGCCGCGCCGGTGCCGGTGCCGCCACCCATACCGGCTGTGATGAAGACCATGTCGGTCCCCTCCAGAATCTTGGCGATCTGCGCCCGGCTCTCCTCAGCCGATTTTTTGCCGATGTCCGGCTTGGAGCCCGCCCCCATGCCGCCGGTCAGCTTTTCGCCGATCTGAATCTTGTTTTCGCATTTCGATTTGTTCAAGTCCTGCTTGTCCGTATTGACCGCGATGAACTCCACGCCCTGCATTCCGCTGGCGATCATTCTGTTGACTACATTGTTGCCGGCACCGCCGACCCCTATCACCTTGATCTTTACGACCCGATCGGTATATTCCTCGGTCATATGTGCTCCTCCTGTATCCTATCTTGTAACCGCCATTGGCGTGAGTATTCCTTTACGCATCCTATTCTAACGCAAAATTGTACGCAGGTCAATATCTTGTTTTGGAAAACTCATGAAAAAAAGTCGCCAAAATTTTACTCTGTCTCCTGCGGCATCTCGGGCTCCAGCCGCGCTGTCTCCTCCTCCTTCGCCCCGGTGCTCTCTTCAAACTCTCTAAAAATCGCAACGTCCTTCTCCTCCAATGTCAGGTCAATGACGCCGCCCCTGACGCTGTCCAGCTGGTCCATGATGGAGAGAAGATAGCGGAGCTTGTATTCCAGCCTGTCCGAGCCGCCCAGGTGAATCTCATACTGATGGCCGTACCAGATCACCACGTCATAACTCTTCTCCACATCGACCTCGGTAATCTGGGATACCAGGCCGGACTCTGACAGGAGTTCCAGAAGCTGCTGCGCCACGGCCAGATTTTCCTGTTCGTCAGTGACAATCTGCTGGCCCGCCTTTGGCGATTTCGCCCGCACGCCGGTGAGCTTGGGATAGTCCGCCACCCCGACGCCCGCCTCCTCCAGAAGTTTGCCTGAGGCGTTGATTAGCCAGCTTGTCCCATCGCTGGCTTCCACCGAAAAAGCCGCGCCGCTCTCGGTGACTTCAATGACCACCGAACCGGGAAGGTAACGGCTGACCTTGACATTCTCAATATAGGGCAGCATCACTTTAATCCGAGCCGCTGCGGAAGTGCGGCGGATGGTCAGGAGGCTGTCCCCCTCGGCGATGCCAGAAGCTCCGATCACCTGCCCCGCAGTATAGATTTGGCTGCCAGAGACCTGAATATCCGTCACTTTGAAGAAAAGAACAGCGCAGACCAGAATGACGGCCACAACCAGAATCATGACGAACAGCCGGAGCAGCTCCCTCCCCAGAGGGCTGCGGCGGCGGGGGCCAGTGACACTCTTTTTCTTGTCCCGCCGCCTGCGCTCCGCCTCCCGGGATGCCCCCCCCCGCCGGGGCTGGCCCCTCTCTCGAGACGCAGCCCGCCGGTCTGGGCGTCGTCGCCTTCTTTTCCTGCTGTCCGCCATTCTCTGTACCTCTCTTTTGTATCGTTATGTAGCGCTGCGCAGTTCAATTTCCGCCCCTACATTGCGGAGGCTGCCCTCAAAATCCTCATAGCCGCGCCGGATATGGGAGACGCCGTAGAGCCGGCTCTCTCCCTCCGCCTGAAGCGCTGCCGCCGTCAACGCCGCGCCGCAGCGGAGATCGGTCGCCTCAAGCGCCGCGCCATGGAGGGTCGGGACGCCATGGACCTCGGCACAGCTTCCGTCCACGTCGATCTTCGCGCCCAGCCGGCGAAACTGATCTGCATGCCGGAGTCGGTTTTCAAAAACGTTCTCCGTGAAAGCCGTTGTTCCCGCCGCCCGTAGCAGCGCGGCCATAGCCGGCGCTTGGGCGTCGGTCGGGAAACCGGGATAGGGCGCTGTGGCCACCCTTCCCGCCGCACGAAGACGTTCCGGCGCTTGGAGGCGCAGGCCGCCTCTTTCCTCCGAAATTTGACAGCCGCACCGTGCGAGCAGTTCCACAACTTCATCCAGCGTGCGCCGCTCGGCCCCCTTTAAAAAGAGGTCTCCGCCACAGCCCGCCGCCGCGCAGAGGTAGCTGGCCGCCTCCATTCGGTCGGGCATCACGGTGTACACCGCGCCGTGGAGCGGACGGCCCCCACAGACATGGAGTTCCCCGCTTCCCTCTCCCTTGATTTCCGCCCCCATGGCGCGAAGGAATCCAACCAGGTCGGCAATCTCCGGTTCCCGCGCCGCGTTCCAGATGACCGTCTCACCCGGCGCGCCCACCGCGCAGAGCAGCGCGTTCTCCGTTGCGCCGACGCTGGGGCAGCGAAGCCGGATTTCCGCGCCACAGGGCCGTTCCCAACGGCAGCGGATACATTGGTCCCGCTGTTCCCAATTTCCCCCCAGCCGTCCGGCGGCGTACAGGTGTAAATCAATGGGTCTCGCGCCCAAGGCGCAGCCGCCAGGGGGCGCAAGGCTCGCCTCGCCGCAGCGGGTCAGCAGCGCGCCCAGAAAGAGAATCGACGAGCGCATGGCGGCGCTCAGCTCCGGCGGCAACGCACAGCCGTTCAGTCCGGCGGCGTCCACCGTCAGAATATCGTCTTGCCGGGACACGCGGCAGCCAAGCCGTTCCAGAATGGCAGCCGCCGTGTCCACGTCTGCGATGCGCGGACAGTTCCGGATTTCACAGACTCCCTTGCAGCAGACGCAGGCCGCCAGAATGGGCAGCACACTGTTCTTCGCGCCATGAACGCGCACTTCGCCGGTCAGGCGGCGGCCCCCTTTGATGGCATAGTATTCCATGACTCCCTCCACATTCCCGCAGTCGTTACAGATACCTCATGCTATGCGAAGGGAGGGAAACTGGTGTCTATATTGTCAGGTGACTACTTATTTTCCACCTTTCTCCGTGTCAATTCCAAGATTTCATTGAATATACGCTCGGCGGAATCCACCACCGCCAGCTCCCGAAGAGCTGTTCGCATGGCCTCTTGCCGGGGTCTGTCCTGTAACAGCGCCTTTGCCGCCTCATAGAGCCGCCCGCCGTCGCACTCGCTCTCGCGCAGGACCAGGGCCGCGCCCCGCCTTTCCAGGACGCGGGCATTCTTCTCCTGGTGGTTGGCCGCCACGTTGGGCGACGGAACCAGGATACAGGGGGTACCGGACATGGCAATCTCGCTGAGGGTGGAAGCGCCGGCGCGACAGATCAGCACGTCCGCAGCGTTCATCCAGAGGGGCATGTCGTAGAGGTACTCCCGCATCGAGATGGATGGGTGCTCCGCCAGCGTCACGCCAGCCTCCGTCACAAATTCTGGCATCCACCGCCAGCCGAAGCTGCCGGTGGCATGGGTGTGCTGCCAGGGATCGCCGTCTTTCGTCTCCCGGAGAAAAAAGTCCGCGATCTTCTTATTCATCTCTCGCGCCCCCAAGCTGCCCCAATAGGAGACCACCAGGGGCCGTTCGTCGAGGCCCAGCTTTTTCCGCGCCTCGGCCCTGGTTGTATAGAGAAATTCCTGCCGTACCGGCATCCCGACGGCTACGACCCGGTCCTGGTTTTGGTACTGTTCCCGGCTCTCTTCAAAATTGACCAGAATCCGGCTGGCCGTCTTTACCGCCATCCTGGTGGTCAGGCCGGGGATTGCGTTGGACTCATGAACCGCTGTGGGAACACCCCGTTTGGCTCCCTGGCGGAGCATGGGATAGCTGGCATAGCCGCCGGTTCCCAGTATCACGTCGGGCGCAAAGCTTTTTATCAGCGCATCGGCCTTTCGAAACGCCCTTCGAAGAGTCCGGACTGCGTGAAGATTGTGGGCAAGCGCTTTGGGCGTCGGCTTTCGCTGAAAATTTGAGACCGCGAGGGTCTCCAACCGGAAGCCCTCCCTGGGAACCAGATCGCGCTCCATGCCGTCATCGGCCCCAACAAACAGGATGTTATCGTCCGGCCGCCGTTCTCGCAGGAGTTTAGCAACCGCCAGGGCGGGATTGATGTGTCCGCCGGTGCCGCCGCAGGTGAAGATCACATTCATAGTCCGCCCCCTAGATCAGATTGTTGCGGTTGCTGCGGGAAATGTTGAGGATGATACCCATCTCCGTCAGCTGCACCAAAAGAGCGGTGCCACCGTAGGAGAAGAAAGGCAGCGAAATCCCGGTGGCAGGAAGCAGATTGGTTACAACCCCGACATTCAGGAAGACCTGAAGCAGCAGCAGGGTGGTGATTCCCGCCGCCACCAGGGAACCGAAGCGGTCGCGGGCGTGAATCGCAATCCAATAGCCCCGGAAAATCAGTAGGGCAAAGAGCAGCAGCACCAACACCGCCCCCACAAAGCCCAACTCCTCACAGACAATCGGAAAGAGGTAGTCGTTGTGTTCCTCCGGCAGATAGAGATACTTTTGGCGGCTCCGGCCCAGGCCCAGGCCCATCATGCCGCCCGAACCGATGGCATAGAGGGATTGCAGGATTTGATAGCCCTTGTCGGACTGGTCGCTGAAGGGGTCCCGCCAGGCCGTGATACGGTCGCTGGCATAGCCCTGCGTGGTCAGGTAGACAACCATTACCAAGGCTACCAGCGCCGCCCCCAGGCCAAACCAGCGGAGTTTGGTCCCTCCCAGGAACATCATGACCGCGCCGGTGGCAAGGATGATGAGGGTTGCCGAGAGGTGCGGCTCCAGATAGAGCAGTCCGGCGATCACCACAAGAATCCCCGCGAAGGGCAGGACGCCATAGCGGAAGGTCTGCATCCGGTCCCGGTAGAAAGAGATCATCGCGGCAAAGCAGAGGACCACCGCCAGCTTCGCCAACTCCGAGGGCTGGAAGCCGATGCCGAACAGCCGAATCCAGCGGGTCGCGCCGTTCTCTTCCTTGCCGATTACGGGGACCAGAATCAGCAATACGACGGCGGCGGCCATAATGGGCACCGAACCGACCCGCCACCACTGATAATTGATCCGGCTGACAATCCACATTACCACAATCCCCGCCAATGCGAAGCCGCCCTGGCGGGCAAAATAGTAGGTGGAGCTGCCCTCCTTGTAGAATGCGCGGGCGTAGCTGGCCGAGAACATCATGATGACACCGATGGCCACAAGCAGCAGTGTCAGCAGCAGAAAGGGGACATCCATCAAGCCCCGCTCGTCGATTACCGTCAGTTCAGGTGTTTGCAGGCGTTCCGTCCCTTCCATAGTATCCCTCCGTTCCCGCAAACTATCAAAAAATCAATCAATTAATACCGGTTTACAACGCCAAGAAAGGCAACGGCACAGCAGAACAGCGTCACACAAACCGCAACGGTGAAAATCTTGATCTCGCTCCAACCGAGCATTTCAAAGTGGTGGTGTATGGGCGTCATTTTGAAAATCCGCTTGCCGTGGGTCAGCTTGAAATAGGCCACCTGCATCATGACCGAAACGGTCTCCATAATATAAACGATTCCGATTAAAATCAAAATAAGCGGCATATCCATCGCAAAAGCGGTTCCACAGACGGCGGCTCCCAAAAACAGCGAGCCGGTGTCCCCCATGAAAACCTTGGCCGGGTGGAAATTATATACCAGGAAGCCGGCCAGTCCACCGAACAAAGCCGCAGGGAAGAGTCCCAACGTCATCAGCCCGCTCTCAGAGGACGAGCTCCAAACGGCCGCCGTCACGGCGAAGAAGGCCATGACCGGTATGGTCACGCCAGAGGCAAGACCGTCAACACCGTCGGTCAGGTTGACCGCGTTGACGCAGCCGACAATGACAAACATGGCAAAGACCAGGTAAATCCACCAGGGAACCGATACCGTGATATTCCAGAAGGGAATGTACAGTGTGCCGCTCAAGCTTCCGCTCCAGCGGAGGAGGAGGAGGTAAAGAGCGGCGGCGGCCAACTGTAAGGCCAGCTTTTGTAGGGCGGTCAGACCGAGGTTTCGGTGCTTTTTAACCTTGACATAGTCGTCGATAAAGCCAATGCCACCAAAAATCAAGGAGAAAGCCAGCACGAACAGATGTTCATAGCTTCCGCTCATCATGCCGCCCCAGCCGCAGAGAATCATCGCAGCGGCCGCAGACAGGATGAACATGATTCCGCCCATTGTAGGGGTTCCGTCCTTGCTTTTGTGCCAGGAGGGACCGATCTCACGGATGGACTGTCCCGCTTTCAGCGCCCGCAGCGCCGGGATAATCATTCGCCCGAGAAGCAGCGTGAGGATAAAGGAGCCCAGCGCGCACAGCAACGGCAGGCATATCATTTGAAATTTCATGCGGTTTCCTCCGAAGTTAATCATCATAGTCGGCCAGGAACTGTTTCAGCACCCGTTCCATCTTCATGCCCCGGCTGCCCTTGAAAAGGAGGACGTCGCCGGGCTGAACACGGGTTCGCAGCTCATGGATGAGCTGGTCCTGGTCGTCGTAGCCAGCGGCGTTCTGGTAGGGAATCCCACCGGTAATCGCGCCGGCAATGACACGAGAGGCGTTTGCCCCGTAGGCCAGGATGAGGTCGATCTTTTTCTTGGCGGCCAAACGCCCTATCCGGTAGTGTTCGGCGCTGGATACACAGCCCAGCTCCATCATGTCGCCCAGCACCGCAATCCGGCGGCCTTTGCAGCTATGGGAGGCCAAGACCTCCAGCGAAGCCGCCATGGATTCAGGACCGGCATTGTAACAGTCATCGATAATTGTATAGCCGCTTTGCTCAATTATCCGCTGCCGCATTCCCGCGTTTTCAAATCCAGCCAACCCTTCGACTAAGTCCTCCGGCTCCGCGCCGGAGAGAAGGGCGGCGGCGGCGGCGGCCAGCGCGTTGTAGACCGTGTGCCGTCCGCTGCTTGGGACGGCAATCTCCATCGTCCTTCCAATCCCGGTCAGGGTGAACCGCACCCCGTCATCCTCTGTGATGATGTTGGTGGCCCGCACGTCGCATTCCGCATTGGAAACGCCAAAATAATAGTGCTTCTTGTCCATGCGGTCCCGGAGCTCCCAGAGGAGCGGTTCGTCGCCGTTCATGACGACGATTCCGTCCTCTCCCATTCCCTCCAAGACCTCCATCTTGGCTTTCAAAATCCCCGCGCGGGAGCCCAGGTACTCAATGTGCATGGTGCCGATGTTGGTGAAGATCGCCATATTGGGGCGGGCAATCTTGGTCAAATAGGATATCTCTCCAAAATGGTTCATCCCAAGTTCCAGCACCGACAGTTCCGTCTTGGGCTCAATGTCCATAATGGACATGGGGAGACCCAGGTTATTATTGTGATTGCCCTCGGTCCAGGTGGTGCTGAAACGCTGTCGGAGGATGGCGGCCAGCATCTCCTTGGTGGTCGTTTTGCCAACACTGCCGGTGATGGCGATTACCTTTACGGACAGCGAGGCCCGGTAGGCCGCGGCCAGCATGCCAAACGCCTCCAATGTGTCGCGGACCTGGACTGCGGGGATGTCCCGCTTTGGGGTCTTCGCGGTCAGTACGCCTGCCGCGCCGGCGTCCATGGCGCGGCCAATGAAGTTGTGGCCGTCTACCCGCGTGCCCGCCAGAGGAATGAAAAGCTGGCCCGGCTTGACCTCCCGGGAGTCGGTGTTGACGCCGCGGACCAGGACGTCGTTATATTTCGGGTCCAGTTTTCCGCCGGTCCAGGCGGCAATCTGCTTTAGACTCAGCAATTTCATGCTTGTTCGCTTCCCCTCTCTATCTTGCCTCCAGGTGAGCGGCTACTTCCTCTCTTTCGTCCAGGTGGGTCTTTTCCGTGCCCAAAATCTGATAGGTCTCATGGCCCTTGCCGCAGAGCACGATGATGTCGTCCTTCTCCGCGTGATCCATTGCCCAGCGTATGGCTTGACGGCGGTTTTCAATAACTTGGTGGGGTTTTCCACTGCCTTCGAAGCCAGCTGTAATTTGCCGTATGATCTCATTGGGGTCTTCGGTGCGGGGGTTATCGGAGGTAATCACCGCCAGGTCGGAAAGCTCCACGCCAATCCTCCCCATGATGGGCCGCTTGATGGGGTCGCGGTCGCCGCCGCAGCCGAAAACCGCGATGACCCGCCCCTTGCAGAAGCCCCGAACCGATTTGAGTACGTTCTCCAAGCTGTCCGGGGTGTGCGCGTAGTCAATCAGGATTGTATAATCCTTTCCCGGCGTGGGGACTACCTCTACCCTGCCCTTGACCCCCTTGGCCTCCCGCAGAGCGGCGGCAATGTCGGGGAGCTTTGCCCCCAGCCGCAGGGCCGCGCCAATGACGGACAGGGCGTTGTACACCGTGAAGCCGCCGGGAATGTCCAGGCGAACCGGCAGTGATTCCCCGCCGCAGGCGGCGGTAAAGGTCACATGGTCTGATTCCAATTGAATGTCCCGGGCCGTTAAATCGGCCGCGTTTTTGACGGCGTAGGTCAGGAGCGGGCCGTTGACCTTTTCGCGCATCCGGTCTACCCATTCGTCGTCCAGGTTTAAGACACTCTCCTTGCATCTGGTAAACAGCAGCGCTTTTGCCTCGGCATACGCCTCCATTGTCTTGTGAAAGTCCAAGTGGTCCTCGGTCAGGTTTGTGAAAACGCCTACCGCAAATGGTATGCAGTCCACCCGGTTGAGCAGCAGCGCATGGGAGGAAACTTCCATCACCACATGGGTGCATCCGGCGTCCCGCATTTGGGCAAGCAGCGCCTGCACCTCAAAGCTCTCAGGCGTGGTACGCTCGGTCTCCAGCTCTTCGCTGCCAATCATGTTGCAGATGGTGCCGATCAGCCCCACCCTGGCTCCCAAACAGCGTTCCAGGACGGTCTTTAAGAGGTACGTTGAGGTGGTTTTGCCGTTGGTTCCGGTTATGCCGGTTATTTTCATGGATTCGGCGGGATGTCCGAACCAGTTGGCTCCCACAGCCGCCAGGGCGGCGCGGCTGGAACCGGTCAAAATATAGGGGGCTCCCACCGGTCCATGCTCGCAGAGGACGGCTGCCGCGCCCTTTTCCAGGGCCATTGGGATGAATTTGTGCCCGTCGGCGGCAAAACCCGTCACCGCGACGAACAGATCGCCCGGCTTGGTCGTCCGCGAGTCGTAGCTTACGCCGCTGATTTCTAAATTGGGGTCCGCTTTCAATTCGGTCACGTGAACACCGGAAAGCAGTTGGGAAAGCTTCATGAAATCCCTTCTCTCATCATCATTCCGGATATGCCGTCAATTTACTTGCCATGCCATCCGTATGTACATCAGTCCTGCGCGCTGTGGTCTGTAAATTCCACCGTGACGGTGGTTCCGCGTACCACCTCGGTCCCCGGATCGATGTTCTGCCAGGTGACGTTGACCGTCGCGCCGTTGTAATCGGTTCCCCGCGCCAGAAGGTAGAGTCCGTTGTTGACCGCCGCCTCGTTGGCCTGCGCCATGTTCATGCCGTAAAAATCGGGGACCGTAACATGATCGGTTGGCTTGGCCTCTCCCATGTAAAGGACAATCTCTGAAGTGCCCGGAACCTCCGAATTGGGCGTGGGTATCATATCGGTGACCGTCTCCCCTTCACCCACGACGCGGTAGGTCAGGCTCTTTTCCTTGAGGGCCTTTGCCGCCTCGGCTTCGGTGAGGGTGAGCACGTTGGGTACCGTTACGTTGATCCGGCCAATGTCGGCGTCGGTATAGTCGGGCTCCACACCCAAATAGGGCAGGATATCGGAAAGGATATTGCCCACGGTTGGGGCCGCCATAACGCCTCCGGAGATGTAAATTCCTGTTTCCCGGGACGGGGTGTCCAAGGCCGCCAGAACAACATACTGCGGATCATCAATTGGGGCTACTCCAACGAAGGATACAATTTTATCCTCGGTAGCCTTGCCGTTTTCGTCGTAGACATCCAGCTTTTCAGATGTGCCCGTCTTGCCGCCGATACGATACCCCGCAACCTTGGCGTTTCCCGCAGTGCCATCGGTTACAACATACTCCATCAGCTCTCGCATGGTAGCCGACGTGTCCTCGCTGATAACCTGACGGAGGACCGTTCGCTCATTTTTCTGCACCACTGCGCCGCTCTCGTCAAGAATTTGTCCAACAATATGGGGCTCAACCAGATAACCGCCGTTAACCACTGCGGAAATAGCCCGTACCAGTTGAACCGGCGTAATTTTAAAGCTTTGTCCAAAGGATGCGGTAATGGTGTTACTCCCGCCACCCACGGCATGGGGGTCAATGGCTTCCTTGCTGTAGAAATAGCCAACGGCCTCACCTGGTAAATCAATCCCGGTTTTTTCTAGTAATCCAAAATCTCGTACATACCTGTATAAGGTGTCTCCGCCTAAAGCAAGCCCTATATTTGCGAAAGCGATATTGCAGGAATTGCCCAAGGCCTGTCTTGTGTCTTCCGCGCCATGGCCCGCGGCCTTCCAGCATTTGAGCGGCCTGTCGCGCTCGGCAAAGTTGGCGGCGCCTCCGCAATAGAATTGATTTTCCAAGGTAACGGCCTGCTCTTCCAACGCAGAGGCCAGGGTTACAACCTTAAAGGTGGATCCCGGCTCATAGCCGTCCGATACGGCGCGGTTGCGCCACTGTTTGAGCCGCGCCGCGCTCATCGCCTGGTTGTACTCGTCAATGGCCTCTTTATAGGCCGGGCTGCCCTCTGGGAGAAGCTGGGCTTGTAGATATTGCTGCTCCAGTTCCTGCGAGAGCTCCGAATCATAGACCTCGACGTAATTGTTCGGGTCGTAGCTCCCCAGCGTCGCCATGCCCAGAATTTCGCCGGTGTTCACGTCCATCACCAGACCAAACGCGCCATTCAAGACGTCATACTTTTCAATGGCGGTCTCCAGGTTCTTTTCCAAGTAATACTGCACCGTCGTGTCCAAGGTCAAGACCAAGCTGTTGCCGTTTGTCGCGTCGTAGTATTTTTCATTGGTATAAAGCATTTCGGAGCCGTAGTTGCCCTTGGTGGTGATTATTTTGCCCGAAATTCCCGATAGACTTTCGTCGTAGTATTTCTCAAGGCCCTCGGCCCCGACGTTGTCCGACTGGGTGAAGCCCAACACCTGGGCGCAGAGGGAGCCGTAGGGATAGTACCGCTTGGAATCCGGTTCCAGATAGACCCCGTCCACGTCTTTTTCATTGATAAAGTCGCGGACCTTTTGGGCCTCCTCCTCCTCGACCCGGCGCTTGATGATCTTGTAACGCTTGGTGGTATCCGCCGCCTGCTCGTAGACAAGGCTTTCCTCCACGCCGAGAGCCTTGCCGAGTCCCTCCGCCAGCACCGCGACGTCCTGCTTCTTCTGCTTAATCTCCACAGGGTCCACGAAGACATTTTCCACCGTTTTGGAGGTGGCCAGAATATTCATGTTCCGGTCATAGATTACCCCCCGGTCCGCCGTGATCGCCGTCGAGCGGGTCTGATTGTTGATGGCTCTGGCCTCCAGCTCGTCGTGCCGGAGAATCATCAGGCTGAACAGTTGGGCCACCAGGGGCAGGAAGGCCGCTATGCCGATTCCCATCATAACCAGCGTCCGGCGCAGCACGGTACGGTTCGCCCATTGGCCGGACTCCGCACCCTGTTGCTTTTTTACGTTCCGTTTCATTGCCTCGCCCCCTTACATCGTGAACGCGGGCGGGAAGTCGCAGCTTTCCGTCCGCGTTCATTTATTCTCCAAAGAACTATATGTATCTGTCCGCCGGATTATTATCCCGCCGGCTTTCGGCCCAGATAGGCCGCCAGATCTCGGACACCCGTGGAACAGGCCTCCGCCAGCGTCGCAAAGAAGCCGGTTTTCTCCACCTCCACAATCTCCGCCCGGTCGCTGCCCGAGAGATTCAGGTAGACGTTTTGGCTGGCGGTCGGCTGCACCATTCCCAGCTCGTGAATGGCCCGCTCCTCAATGGCGGCCAAGTCGATCTTGCCCTCGTACTGGGAGCGCAGAATCTGATTGTTCAGCTCCACCGCCTCCAGCTCGCTGTTCAGCCGTCCCACCTCCGACGTGGCCTCATAGAGCTGCACATAACTGAAAATCACCAGAATGACAAAAAAGCCGGCCGTCAGCATGCCCAAAACCGCAAAAGGAGAAACCAGTGTCTTTGCCTTGACACGAACCTTTTTCGGCGGTTGGGGCCGTTCTTCCGGGAGCGGCGTCTGTTCCACCCGAACGGTCTCCCGTTCGGCCATTTCCCGCTGGAGACGAAGATCATAGGCCGCCGTCCCGTCGCTCATATAGCCGTTTCTTCTTCTCCTTTGTGCCATACCGCTGCCCTCCTTTTAATATTGCTATAGCCTTTCCGCGACCCGGAGCTTGGCGCTTCTGGCGCGGGGGTTTGCTTCCAATTCCCGCGTTCCGGGGAGAATCGGCTTTCTCGTAATCAAACGTACCTTGGGTTTCCGTCCGCAGACGCAGACCGGAAACTCCGGCGGGCAGACGCAGCCCCGGGCCGCCTCCTGAAGCGCGCTCTTGACGATGCGGTCCTCTAAGGAGTGGAAGGTGATGACCGCCAGCCGTCCGCCGGGGTCGAGCCTGTCCACCGCCATCCCCATCAGCGTGTCCAGCGCGCCCAATTCGTCGTTGACCGCGATGCGGATGGCCTGAAAGCTTCGCTTGGCGGGGTGCTGTTTTTCCCGCAGGGCCTGGGGCGGCATCGCGCTTTTGATGACGTCCACGAGTTCTAACGTGGTCTCAATGGGGGCGCTCTCCCGCCGCTTTTCAATGGCGGCGGCGATCTGCGGGGCATAGCGCTCTTCCCCGTAGTCGTAGAAAATGCGCTTGAGCTGCTCTCGGGGCCAACGGTTGACCAGCTCCCATGCCGTCAGCCGTTGGGTGGCGTCCATGCGCATGTCCAGCGGCGCGTCCGTCCGATATGAGAAGCCCCGGGCTCCGTCGTCAAGCTGCGGCGACGATACCCCCAGGTCAAAGACCATGCCGTCAACGGCTTCGAGCCCCAGCCCGTCCAGCGCGTTGTCCAGCTCCCGGAAATTCCGGTGAAGAAGGGTTACCCGGTCCATCCAGGGCGCAAGCCGTTCCCGCGCCGCCGTCAAGGCCTTTTCATCGCGGTCCAAGCCAATCAAACGGCCTGTGGTCAGCTTTGCCGCAATCGCCGAAGCGTGTCCTCCGCCGCCCAAAGTGCCGTCGAGATACACCTTGGAAGGATCGATTTGCATCTGCTCTATCGTCTCGTCCAGTAAAACCGTAATATGGTGAAAATCCATCAAAAACCCAGCTCCTCCATGGCGGCCGCCAGGTTCTCCGGCGTCAGTGTTTCTTTCTCAAGGGCGTCGTATGTCCCGCTGTCCCAAATCTCGGCATGTCCGCCCTGTCCGATAAAGGTGACTTCCTGCTGTAGTCCGGCATATTCCCGCAGCTCGGTGGGGAGCAGAAAACGCCCTTGCTTGTCCGGCTCGCATTTTGCCGCGTTGGCAAACAGGAAGCGGATTTTGCGGGACTGGGAGATGGGCATGGCGTTATAACGGTCCAGAATGCCCTGCCAGCCCTCCTCAGTATAAACCGTCAGGCAGTGGTCCAGGCCCAACGTGACGTAAAAGGCGTCCCCCAGTTCGTCGCGGAGCTTACTTGGCACAATTAGGCGGCCCTTCGGATCGGCGGTATGCCTGTACTTTCCATACATACCGCTTCACCTCCGCTCCACTTTCCTGTACTTTCACTCCACTTCGCTCCACACTAATACTATAACCCTATTCTCTTCAGATTGCAATCACTTTTTTGAGATTAATTTCCCCCTGTTTTTTGCTTTATTTGTGTGATTTCTTTTATTATTCTAATTTTAAACATATGTTCTAATACGCTGTGTGCCAACGCCGCTTAGCGGAATTTCCCCGCCCCAACCTGTGTTGTGGGGTGGGGAAATCCCGCATCTATTTTTGTGTCTTCAGAGCAACCCCCTCGCCGCTGGCAACCACCGACGCGCTCCGGCAGGGGCCGGTCAGCAGCAGTTCCGCCAGAGGGTCCTCTACCTCCCGCTGAATCGTATGGCGCAGTTCCCTGGCGCCGCTCTCCTTGCGAAGGCAGGCCCGCGCCAGGCTGCCCGCCGCCTCGGGACTCACCCGGAGGTCCACCCCCGTGGCGACAGCACGCAGGGCGGTCTCCTCCAACAGCTTCCGCGCCACGCCGGTCAGCTCCGGTTCCCCCAGGGGACGGAATACCGCCGTACAGTCAATACGACCCAGGAACTCCGCCGGAAAGCGTTCCTTGAGCTGTGCCATCACCCGGCTCTCCCCTGCCGCCGGCGCGAAACCCAAGCCCCCTTTACGCTGTTCCTCACCGCCTAAATTGGAGGTCATTACAATCATGGTGTTGCGGAAATCCACCCGCCGCCCCATGGAATCGGTCAGAACGCCGTCCTCCATGATCTGAAGCAGAATGCCGCAGACATCCCGGTGGGCCTTTTCCAATTCGTCGAACAAAACCAGCGAATAGGGACGGCGGCGGACCTTTTCGGTCAGTTCCCCGCCCTCTCCGTGTCCGATATAGCCGGGGGGCGCTCCCAACAGGCGGGAGACCGTATGCTTCTCCATATACTCCGACATGTCCAAACGCACCATGGCGTCCGCCGTCCCGTACACCGCCTTTGCAAGCGCTTTGCACAGCTCGGTCTTGCCAACACCCGTTGGGCCGGTAAAGAGCATGGACGCCAGCGGCCTCCGTCCGTCGGACAGCCCGGAACGGCCCCGGCGTACCGCTCGCGCCACCAGGGAGAGGACATGCTCCTGTCCCACGACGCTACGGCGCAGCTCCTCTTCCAGTCCAAGCAGTCTTTGTTTTTCGCTGCCGGTCAGCTGTCCCAAGGGTACCCCGGTGCGTTCGGACACGGTTTCGGCGATGTCCTGTCCTGTGAGCTTCCGGCTCCACGAGAAGGGGGCAAGCTGCCGCTGGACCAGATTTTGCAGCTTATCCCGCAGCTCCGCGGCCTGTTCAAAACGCTTCTCCCGGATCGCAGCGTCCAGGTCCCGGCTGAGGATGCGCTCCTGCTGCTCCAGCGGGTCGCGCCGCCGTCCAGCCATCCGGCAGCGGGCCGCCCCCTCGTCCAGAAGGTCTACCGCCTTGTCGGGCAAGAACTTTTCGGGCAAGTAGCGGCAAGACAGCTCCACCGCCGCATCTACCGCCTCATCGGTGATTTGCAGGCGGTGGTGCCGCTCCAAGCCGGGGCGCAATCCACGGAGAATCCGGCGGGTCTCATCCCGGCTGGGCTCCGGAACTGTCACCTGGCGGAAGCGCCGCTCCAGAGCGGCGTCCTTTTCAATATATTTTCGGTACTCTTCCAGCGTCGTCGCGCCGATCACCTGAATCTCTCCTCTGCCCAAGGCCGGTTTCATCAGGTTGGAGGCGTCAATGGCCCCCTCCGCCGCCCCCGCGCCGACGATGGTGTGCAGCTCGTCAATGAACAGAATTACATTCCCCGCCCGTTTGATTTCCGCTATCAAGTCACGAATGCGCTCCTCAAATTCGCCGCGATACTTGGTCCCGGCGATGACGCTGGCCATGTCCAACGATAAAACCCGTTTTCCCCGCAGCCCTTCCGGAATCTGACCCATCGCAATTCGTTGGGCCAGACCTTCCACAATGGCGGTCTTTCCAACGCCCGGCTCCCCCACCAGAGCGGGGTTGTTTTTATGCTTACGGCAAAGAATCTGCATGACGGTGTCGATTTCCCGCTCTCTGCCGATCACCGGCTCCATGGTCGGAGCTTTTTCCACCAAGTTCTCACAGAACTGATCCACCAGTCTCGTTTTGGTCACCTGCTCTCTTTCCAAATCTTGTTTTCTCCGGTCCAGTACGCCCAGATAGACGCCGGTAAAGAGGTCGTCTATGCTGACGCCGCAGCGGAGCAGCAGCTTATGTCCCGCCGCCGCGTCGTCCCTGGCAAGGGCCAGGAGGAAGTGTTCCGGCCAAATCCCGCCGCTGCCGGTGGCCTTCGCCTCCCGCGCCGCACCGGCCAGCAGTTTTTTCGCCCGGGGCGTCAGCCCTTGGGGCGGGGCGGTTCCCCGCCTGCCCTGGCCTCTCAGCTCCCGGAGGGCCGCGCAAAGCAGCGACGGCCTCACGCCTTGGCAGCGCAGCGCCATGGACGAGGCGCCCTCCAGGCTGGCCGAGAGCAGCAGGTGTTCGCTGCCCACGTGGCTGTGGCCCCAGCCGCCGGCTACCGACTTGGCACGCAGCAGCATCCGGCTCATCTCACCGTTCATACGGTCTACGCGCATAGGCCCGCCCCCTTTCTTTTCCTTGCCTGAAAATCTTTCCCATTCCAGCCGCTTTTATACCAGCCTGTACCGGCTGGAAAACGGCGGCCGCCCCTCGATTTTACAATTGCATTTTTGAAATTTTATGGTAAAATGGGGTTGTAGCAAATTCAACGCCCGATACTGTATGGAGGTGTATTCTACTTAATTATGGCATATGTAATTACCGATACTTGCGTCCAATGCGGCAGTTGCAAGGATGAGTGCCCCCTGGAGCTGATTTCTGAGGCGAATGGCAAATATGTCATCAACGCGGAGGAGTGTGTTGAGTGCGGCACCTGTGCCGACATCTGTCCCAACGATGCCATTCATGTAGACTGATTCCCGGCAACGGGCCGGTGGTAAGACGGGACTTTTCCGTATGTTAAGATTTCTCTATTGCTTTTTTCATAATCTATGATAGAATGGTAGCGTAACATCCGGCAACGGATAGATCATGATGGAGGTGAATACTACTTATGGCATATGTGATTACTGACGAGTGTGTCTCCTGCGGTTCCTGCGCTGATGAGTGCCCCAACGAGGCCATTTCCGAGGGTGATGGCAAGTACGTCATCGATCCCGACAAGTGCGTTGATTGCGGCACTTGCGCTGATGAGTGTCCCAACGACGCCATCAAGGAGGGCTAAGCCCCAAAAAAAGGGTCTGTGCTCCGGCACAGACCCTCTTTTTATTGATATAGATATAGGAGAAAAACTGTATGAATATTGAAACCGTTCACAAGAATAATCTATCAGTTGCTGTAGTAACCGCCGGCGAGCCCGTAATCACCGATCCGCAGTCCGCCCTGGATTTGGCGATGTCGGTTAAATATGAAACGGGCAGCACAAACATCGCGATTAACAAAGAAGCCATCACTGACTATTTTTTGTACTGAGCACCTGCCTGGCCGGGGAAATCTTACAAAAGTTTACGAACTATGGCATTCGGCTCGCCATATTTTGGAGACTTTTCCAAGCACACCAGTAAACCGCTGAAAGATTTTATCTATGAGAGCAACAAGGGCAATTCTTTTTACTTTCAGCCAGATCGCTTCAGTGCGATTGATGAACTGTGCAACGCCGGGAATCAGAAATAGCATGGTGATGCGCGGCCGGTCTTACAGATCATATACCGTTCAAAGTATCTTCATCAGTTTATCCTGATACATCCCCTGTACCCACGAAAGCTCCCCCAACCCAGTAAACGCACACTGAACCATATGTCCGGCCTGTTCCAGCTCTTTTTTCCAGACAACCGCCATGTCCTTTCTAGCGTGATCCCCTGCTACCAGCATCAGCGGCAACAGTCTGACCTTACAGGGGGCTTTTAACATTTGAAGTATTTCCGCCAATCCGGGCCAGCCCTCCACCGTCCCAACATAAATGTCGCTTCTGCCCGCCTGATTGAGAGCTGTCTGCAAGGCGGAATACACCGCATTGGCAGCGTGCCCTGTTCCATGCCCCATGTACATGATGGCCTCCCCTTGTTGCCGGGGACACGTCTCCACAATTTTCTCCGCAAAACGCAGAATATCGCTATGGTTTGCTAGCAGCGGTTCTCCCACAATCAGCTTTTCAAAACGGTCAAAATATTTCTCCGCCTCCGCCTTCAGTTTATCGTACTCGTATCCATATAGAAGATGGGTCGGCTGCACCAGCACACGTTTCACACCCTCGCTGTACAGTTGTTCCAACGCTTCTGTCAGGCTGAGGACTTTCTCTCCACGTCCCGCAAGAATACGCCGGATGGTCGGGCTCGTGTAGGCCCGCACTGCCGTATATTCGGCGGCGGCCTCCCCCAACGCCTTTTCTACCGCCTCAATACTGACACGCGCTTCTGGCACACTGGTGCCGAAGCTGAGCATTACAAGCGCCTGTGTCATCGGTCGTTCCCCCTATCTTTCGTATAAAGATAGTGTAACGGCTTTCTATTGCATTGTCAAATACAAACCGCTCAGGCGGATAGTACATAGATTTGAAAAAGAAATAAAGGAGTTTAATCAATGGAAAAAGAAACCAAAAAGGAGCTTCGCATACAGTACGACCAGAGAAAGCCTGACATGGGAATTGTCTGCTGGCAAAATGGCGAAACCATGTGGATTGCTATCTCAAAGGACGCAAAGACAGATTACAACAGCAGCTTGTTTCAGTTGAAGCTTGGGTCCTGGCCGAATCGTGAGCTGCAGCAAGCCTTTACCGCAAATCCCAACGCTTTTCAATGGTCGCTGCTGAAAAAGCTGGATTACAAGGAGCGCGACGACGACCACCGCGATGATTTGGAATTGCTGTACATGATGTGCTTGGAGGAATACCCGGACGCGCGGCAAATGCGCCCCGGCAGGAAGTGACCGTTCCTTGGTCCAATGTCCAATCCAGAGCTGCGAGCTTTTCCTGAATGAATAAATCTTGAATAGACACCAATAGCATCGCATTTTTTGATCGTTCGTCTCGAAAATCACCAATCCCAAACAAAAACAGGGAACCGACACAGCAAAGCTATGCCGGTTCCCTGAAACTATGTGCGCCGTCCTTAGACCGCTCTCTGCACCTTATTGGACCGCAAACATCTTGTACAGACGTAAACGTGGCACGGAGAACCGTCGACAATCGCCTTGACACGCTTGACGTTGGGCTTCCACGCGCGGTTGGATCGTCTGTGCGAGTGGGAAACCTTAATCCCAAACGTGACGCCCTTGCCGCAGACACTGCACTTTGCCACTGGCTGCACCTCCTTGCCACTCTGAAATTACTTGCAAAACATGCAGATGCTATATTAGCAGATTTCGGAGAAAAAAGCAAGGGGTTTTCAAAAGTTTTTTTCGTCTCCCGGTTGCGCAAATGGAAAATACAAGCTATAATAGAAGCAAAAGGGAACCGCCGCTGGCTTTCGGCGCCCTTAACCTTGACGAGGTGAAGACATGATACATTCCTACAGTGTCCCCCTGACCCGGCTGGCTAAGGAGTTCAACCTGCGGCCTCTCTACACATCCACCGACTACAAGGGCATCAATATTACGGTTGACGACATCAGCCGCCCTGGCCTACAGCTCGTGGGCTACTTTGACCACTTTGAGCCCATGCGCCTCCAGGTCATCGGCACCGTCGAGACCACTTATCTCAACACCCTGACCAGCGAGGAGCGGTCCTCTGTATTTGACCGCCTTTTCGCCTACAAAATTCCCGCCCTCATCATCTCCCGTGACCTCGACCCCCTGCCCGAGTGCTTGGAAATGGCCGAGAAGCATGACATCTCCATTCTTCAGGGCAGCGAGACCACCTCTTATATTATCTCCAGCCTTATCTCAGCTCTCAAGGTTTACCTGGCCCCACGCATCACCCGCCACGGCGTGCTGGTGGAGGTCTACGGCGAGGGCCTCCTGCTGCTGGGCGAGAGCGGTATCGGCAAGAGCGAGGCGGCAGTGGAGCTTCTCAAGCGCGGACACCGGCTGATCGCCGACGATGCGGTGGAGATTAAGCGCGTCTCCTCCAAAAAGTGCTTCGGCACCGCCCCTGAGTTAATCCGTCACTATATCGAGCTGCGCGGCATAGGCGTCATCAATGTCGCCAAGCTCTTCGGCATGGCCGCCGTCAAGGAGAGCGCCGACATCGACCTCATTATCAATATCGTCCCCTGGCAGAACGGCGAGGTCTATGACCGCCTGGGGCTGGAAAACCAGTACACCGAAATTATGGGGGTTAAAATTCCCTCCATCACCATCCCCATCACCCCGGGCCGCAATCTGGCGGTCATTCTTGAGGTGGCGGCTATGAACAACCGTCAAAAAAAGATGGGTTACAACGCCGCCGCCGAATTTACCGAACAAATCAACAAGCACTTCGACACCTCCTACGGCGAGAGTTTTTAATGAATGGGCGCCCTGCGCGGGCGCTCAATTCAGTGGGTCCTGTTTTTTATTATGCCGCCCGGCGGGGCGCATGTTCCAAACAGGGCCTATTCTTGACTGAAACTGCATATGCTATAGTATTCTGACAAAAAAGGGGTTGTGCGCATGAAATGGCTGGAGGAGCTGCAAACGGTCTGTCCCAATATAGAACTGCGTTTTTCCGAACCCTTGTCCAAGCATGTCTCCATGCGCGTCGGCGGCCCCGCCGCAGCGATGGCCTTTCCAAAGTCGGAGGGAGAGCTCGCCACCCTGCTGTGGTTCTGCCACGGGAGGGACATCAAGCCTATCATCATCGGCGCGGGCACCAACCTGCTCCCCCCTGACGGCGGACTGGATACCCTCGCCATCTCTCTGCTCGGCGGCCTCTCCCTCTTACGGCTTCTGCCCGGCAATATCATCGAGGCAGGGGCGGGCGTTCCTCTCCACAAGCTGGCGGTCTTCGCCCAAGAGCACGCCCTCACCGGCCTGGAGTTCGCCCACGGCATTCCAGGCAGCACCGGCGGCGGTTTATTTATGAACGCCGGGGCCTACGGCGGTGAAATGTCGCAGGTCGCCCTTGAAACCGACGTTATGGGCTTTGACGGAACCCTTTCCACCCTTTCCGGTGCGGAACAGCGCTTCGGCTACCGCTCCAGCGCTTTCCAGTCTATGGGCAAAGTCATCGTCAAGGCCCGTTTCCGTCTCGCGCCCGGCGACCCGGGCGTGATACAGGCCACCATGCGGGAGCTTCAACAAAAACGCCGCAATTCTCAGCCGTTGAACCTCCCCTCCTCGGGGAGCACCTTCAAACGTCCCGCCCAGGGCTACGCCGCCGCCCTCATCGAACAGGCCGGCCTGAAAGGGCTGCGGGTGGGGGGCGCGTCGGTGTCGGCCAAGCACGCGGGCTTTGTGGTGAACGATCAGAACGCCACATGCGCCGACGTCCTCGCCCTTATTGCTGCGGTGCAGGAAAAGGTCTACGCCCATTCCGGCGTCCGTCTGGAGACGGAAGTGCGAATTTTAGGAGGAGAGCAATGCAATTCCTGATTATTTCCGGCCTCTCCGGCGCGGGCAAGAGCAAGACCCTCTCCACGTTGGAGGATTTGGACTTCTACTGCCTGGATAACCTCCCGGAGGACATGATCCCCCAGTTTGCCCAGCACTGTATGGCAACCAAATCCAAATATGAGCGAGTGGCTCTGGTCACCGACGTGCGCAGCGGCCTCACCTTCGAAGGTCTGGCCCCCGCTCTGGAGCAGTTGGACCGGATTGGCTGCAAATACTCCATTGTCTTCATCGAGGCCTCCGACGAGGCCCTGATTAAGCGTTTCAAAGAGACCCGCCGCAAGCATCCGCTGACCAAGGACGGCTCCGACCTCTTGGCGGCGGTGGAGCGGGAGCGCAAGCTGTTGGAGCCGGTGCGAAACCGGGCCAATTATATTCTCGACACCACCAACCTCTCCTCCGCCAAGCTCCGGGGCGAGCTCGCCGGTCTCTTCGCCGGAGAGGGGCAGGACCACGCCATGAGCGTCAACGTTCTCTCCTTTGGCTTCAAGTACGGCCTGCCTATGGACGCCGACCTGGTGTTCGACGTCCGCCTTTTGCCCAACCCCTTTTATATCCCCGAGCTCAAGCATCACACCGGGTTGGAAAAGCCGGTCCGGGATTTCGTCTTCTCCTACCAGCAGAGCAAGGACTTCCTGGAAAAATTGGAGGATTTGCTCTCCCTCTCGCTCCCCTACTACGTCGAGGAGGGCAAGACCAATCTGGTTATCGCCGTCGGCTGTACCGGCGGACATCACCGCTCGGTCGCCATCGCCGTCGAGGTCGCTAAATTTGTCTCCAAGCTGGGGTTCTCCACCTCCATCGCCCACCGGGACATCTCGAGGGAATGATATGGATCATTGCCATGACGATTCCGTGCGCGTCTACCGTCCCAAGGGCCGAGAGCCGCGCATTGTCTGCCTCGGAGGCGGGCACGGCCTATCCGCCATGCTCCGGGGCCTCAAACGCTACACCCGTTCCCTGACCGCCATCGTCACCGTGGCCGACGACGGCGGCGGCTCCGGCATGCTGCGCCGCGATCTGGATATGCCGCCCCCCGGCGACATTCGAAACTGTATTTTGGCCCTCGCCAACACCGAGCCCTTGATGGAGCGGCTGTTCGATTACCGCTTCCCCGAAGGGGCGCTGGCGGGGCAGAGCTTCGGCAATCTCTTCCTCGCCGCCATGTACGGGGTGTCCACCAGCTTCGACGAGGCGGTGCATCGCGTGGCCGACGTACTCGCAATTACGGGCCGGGTCCTGCCGGTGACCAATCAGAATATTCGGCTGGAGGCCGAGTTTGAGAACGGCGAGCGGGTCCTCGGAGAGAGCCGGATTGCCTACCAGAAGAAAGAGCTGGACTGCCGCATCAAGCAGGTTCGTCTGGTCCCCGAGCACGCCAAAGCCTTAGAGGAGAGCGTCGAGGCCATCAAAAACGCCGACCTCATTGTCCTGGGCCCGGGCAGCCTCTACACAAGCATCATCCCCAACTTTTTGGTCGATGGCATCGCGGAGGCGGTAGCCGTGTCCACCGCCTGCCGGGTGCTTGTGCTCAACATTATGACCCAGGAGGGCGAGACGGAGGGTTATACCGGCCCCGATCACGTCCGCGCCGTTCTGTCCCACGGGGGCAGCCATGTTGTGGACGTCTGCGTCGCCAACAATTCCCCGGTTCCCCCCGCCCTGCTCGACGCCTATCTGGCCGAGGACGCAGGTCCGGTGGAGCTCCGGCGGGAGGAGATCGAGGCAATGGGAATCCAGGTGCGGACCTATCCCCTGTTGTCCGCAGGTTCTGTCGCGCGGCACAACCCCGACGCCCTCGCCCTGGCCCTGCTGGATACTTATGAGACCTGGGCCCCCTGAGGACGCTGCTGGCAAAGTGTTTCAGCCGGCGGCGTCCCGCACAGAAGCTGTTACCGGAGGCATCCCTTATGTCCTTTTCATCCAACGTCAAGCGGGAGCTCTGCCGCCCGCCGCTCGGCAAGCATTGCTGCGCCGTGGCCGAGGCTTTCGGCGTGCTGCTCTACGCCAACACCTTTTCGCCCTCTCTGATAAAAATCATAACCGAATGCGAGGACCTGGCCGCGAGACTGCCCAAGCTGTTCAAGCGCGCCTTTGGCTTCGGTTTCGACAGCGAGTCCACACCAAACCCGGGCGGCAAACGTACCTTCCTGATTGAAGACCTGGAAAAGCTCTCCCATGTCTATCACGCGTTTGGCTTTTCCTTGGCGTCCCAGTTGACCCTTCACGTCAATTTCGGCATTCTGGAGGAACCCTGCTGTCAAGTATCGTTTCTGCGGGGCGCTTTTCTCGCGGGGGGAAGCGTCACCGACCCGGCCAAGCGTTACCATTTGGAATTGACCACCTCCCATCAAAAAGCGGGACGCGAGACCGAGGTCCTCCTTCTGGAGCTGGGCTTCCGCCCCAAGACGGCGGCGCGGAACGGTTCCTATGTCCTCTACTTCAAGCACTCCAACATAATCGAAGATTTGCTGACCACCATGGGCGCACCAGTCTGCGCCATGGCGCTGATGGAGGCCAAGGTGGAGAAGGAGCTCCGCAACGGCGTCAACCGCCGGGTCAACTGCGACACCGCCAACCTGACAAAGGTGGTGGACGCCGCCCAGGACCAGATTGCCGCCATCAAAAAGCTGGAAGCGCGCGGCGCGCTGGACACCCTGTCGGACAAGCTCCGCAGCGCCGCCGCCCTCCGGGCAAGCAACCCTGAGGCCACCCTTGCGGAGTTGGCTGAACTGTCCGACCCTCCGGTAAGCAAGTCGGCCATGAACCATCGGATGCGCAAGCTGATGGAGCTGGCGTCTGAATCATAAAGACAAAAAAATAGGGGGGCTTCCGCTATGTCTTTTGTGCATCTCCATGTCCACAGCGAATACAGCCTTCTGGACGGCGCGTGCCGTATCCCCCGCCTGATCGAACGGGTCCAGTCTCTGGGCCAGAATGCCGTCGCCATCACCGATCACGGCGTTATGTACGGCGCGGTGGACTTTTACAAGGCCGCCAAGGCCGCCGGAATCAAACCCATCATCGGCTGCGAGGTCTACGTCGCCCCCCGCTCCCGTCATGACCGCATCCACGGTCTGGACAACGACTCCTTTCATCTGGTGCTGCTTTGCATGGACCAGACCGGATATGAGAATCTCAGCTATATGGTCTCCCAGTCCTTTCTAAACGGCTTTTATGGCAAGCCTCGGGTGGACTTTGCGCTCTTACAGGCCCACAGCGAGGGTTTAATTGCCCTCTCGGCCTGCGTCGCCGGGCAGGTGCCCCAGCTCCTGCTGCAAGACGGCTTTGCGGCCGCCAAGGCCAAGGCGTTGGAATACGCCGGAATCTTTCCGGACCGTTTCTATCTGGAACTTCAAGATCATGGTCTGGACATTCAGCAAAAGGTCAACGCCGGCATTCGCCGTATCGCCAAGGAAACCGGCCTGCCCCTGGTCGCCACCAACGACGCGCATTACCTGACGCGGGAAGACAGCCGTCTCCAAGACGTTCTGATGTGCATTCAGATGCAAAAGACGGTGGACGATCCGGACCGGATGCGCTTTGAGACCGACCAGTTCTACATCAAGAGCGAAGAGGAGATGCGCGCCCTTCTCCCCGACTGCCCCGAGGCTTTTGACCGCACGGCGGAAATCGCCGAACGGTGCAACATGGACTTCACCTTTGGTAAGTACCATCTCCCCCAATTCCCGATCCCAGAGGGACACACCAATGTCTCCTGGTTTCGTCAGCTCTGTCTGGAAGGTTTCCAGGAACGTTATCCCACCCCGCCTGACGGCTACCGGGAACAGCTCGACTACGAGATGCAGATGATCGAGAAAATGGGCTATGTCGATTATTTTCTGATCGTCGCCGACTTTGTGGATTTCGCCCGGAAATCCGGCATTCCCGTTGGCCCCGGGCGAGGCAGCGCGGCGGGTGCGATGGTTTCTTACTGCCTCAAAATTACCGACATCGACCCGCCTAAATACGGGCTGTACTTTGAGCGGTTCTTAAATCCCGAGCGGGTCAGCATGCCCGATATCGACATGGACTTCGGCGACACCCGGCGGGACGAGGTCATTGAATACGTTAAGCGGAAATATGGCGAGGACCGGGTGGCTCAGATCGTCACCTTTGGCACCATGGCCGCGCGGGGCGCGATTCGCGACGTCGCCCGCGCCCTCAACTTCACCTATGCCGAAGCCGACGTTGTGGCCAAGCTGGTCCCCGGCGGCCCCGGCAACCTGCACATCACCCTCGCCGAGGCTATGCGCAAAGAGCCGCGGCTCAAATCCATGTACGACAGCGATACGCGGGTCCAGGAGCTGATCGATACCGCTATGGGCCTCGAGGGAATGCCCCGCAACGCCTCCACCCACGCCGCCGGCGTAGTCATCACCAAGCTTCCGGTCTGCGATTACGTCCCTCTCGCCCGGAATGATGACACCATCGTCACCCAGTACACGATGACCACCTTGGAAGAGCTGGGCCTGCTCAAAATGGATTTTCTGGCCCTCCGCAACCTGACCGTCCTGGACGACGCGGTGCGGATGCTCCAAAAAGACCAGCCCGATTTCCGTCTCGAAGATATTCCCGAGGACGACCCGGAAACCTATCGCATGCTCTCCGACGGCAAGACCTCGGGCGTGTTTCAGTTGGAATCGGGGGGCATGACCGGCGTTTGCGCCGGCCTCAAGCCCAAGAGCATTGAGGATATCACCGCCGTTATCGCGCTCTACCGCCCCGGCCCCATGGACTCCATCCCCAAGTTCCTTGCCTGCGCGCAGGACCCCAAAAAGGTAACTTACAAGCATCCCCTCCTGGAGCCCATCCTGTCCAACACCTACGGCTGCATCGTCTACCAGGAGCAGGTCATCAAGGTCTTCCAGGAGCTGGCCGGCTACTCGCTGGGACAAGCCGACATGGTACGCCGCGCCATGAGCAAGAAAAAGGTCAAGGACATCGAAAAGGAACGGGAAGCCTTCCTCCACGGAGACCCGGAGCGCGGCATTTCGGGCTGCCTCGCCAGGGGGATTGACGAGACCGTCGCGCAGAGCGTTTACAACGAAATTTACGACTTCGCCAACTACGCCTTTAACAAGGCACACGCCGTCGCTTATGCGGTGGTGGCTTATCAGACCGCCTATTTTAAATGCCACTACCCTCGGGAATATATGGCGGCCCTCCTGACCAGCGTTCTTGATAACACCGACAAGGTGGCGGTCTACATTCGCGAATGCCGGGATTGCGGCATCTCCCTTCTGCCCCCCGATATCAATCAGTCGGAGGCCGATTTTACCGTCGCGCCGGACGGCATCCGCTTTGGTCTGGCGGCGGTCAAAAACATCGGCCGCGGATTTGTCCGAACCGTAGAACGGGAGCGAGTGGAAAACGGACCGTTTCAGAGCCTGGAAAATCTCTGTGACCGTCTCTGCGGAACCGACCTCAACAAGCGGGCGCTGGAAAACCTCATCAAATGCGGCGCGCTGGACGGCTTCGGCCTGTACCGCTCTCAGCTTCTGAGCATCTATGAACGGGTATTGGACGCCGCCGCTGAGGCCAGACGCAAAAACGTTGAGGGCCAGATTGGCTTTTTCGACTCGGGCGGCGAAACGGAGGCCCCCGCCATCGCGGTCCCCAAGCTTCCCGAGCTTAGCCGGTGGGAGCGGATGGCCTTTGAAAAGGCAACCACCGGTCTCTACCTCTCCGGCCATCCCATGGACGAATACCGGGACAAGCTCCGCAACACCAAGGTCACCGCTTTGGGAGACGTCCTTTCCAGCATAGCCGAGGGTGACGGCCGCTTCCGGGACGAGCAATTCCTTCAGGTGGCCGGCGTCGTCCAAACTGTGCGGATGAAAAACACGCGCAACAACACCATGATGGCCTATGTCACCTTGGAGGACGACAGCGGTTCCATAGAGCTGCTGGTCTTCTCCAACAGTCTGAACCAGTATGGGTCCTGTCTCGCGGAAAACGCGGCTGTGGTGGTGGATGGTAAGCTCTCCATCCGCGACGAGAAGTCCCCCCAGATGCTGCTTGACCGGGCCTGTCCCATCGCGGACTTTGATCCAAGCATCCAGCGGAACCAGCTTTCCACCGGCCAAAAGCTCTATCTTCGCTTCCCTAGCGAAAGCGCGCCCTGCCTGCGAAAGACTCGCGCGGTTCTGAATATGTTCCCCGGTCGGATGCCGGTGATTTTGTTCTTTGCCGATACCCGTGTGAAACGGGGAACCACCTGCCTCCCCGACCAAGATCTGTTTCAAGAACTGCGAGACATTCTGGGTACAGAAAACGTAGTTCTACAATAGCGCTGGCGGCAACGGCTGAATCTTAACCACAAGGAGCTTATCTTATGGAACATATCGACCTGAACACCTGGTCCCGCCGGGAAGCTTTTTCACTCTTTTCCCAAGTGGACTGGCCCTTTTACGCAGTTACAATCCCGTTGGAGGTCACCCGCGTCAAGGCGGCCTCCCGGGAGCGCGGCCTTTCCTTCTATCACCTGATGGTCTGGCTCTGCACCAAGGCTCTCAATTCCGTCCCGGCATTTCGGCTCCGCATTCGCGGGGAGGAGATAGTGCGGCTGGACCGGACCGATCCCAGTTTCACCACCCTGCGCCCCGGCTCAGAGGCGTTTCAGATCATCACTATGCCTTGGGAGGAGGACCCCGCCGCTTTCTGCGCTCACGCCAAGGAACGTTGCGAAGCGCAGACCACTTTCCTTCACCAGGAGTCCGAAACCGACGCTTTGATTTATTTCTCCTGCACCCCCTGGTTTGACTTCACGTCTCTGACCAACGAACGCCCCGCCAATCGGGACGATACCATCCCTCGCTTGGCCTGGGGACGTTACTACGAGGACAAGGGCGGGCTCTGGGTCCACCTGTCGGTTGACATCAATCACCGGACCATTGACGGCCTCCATATTGGTCAGTTTAAGGAAGCCATTGACCGGGAAATAGCCGCTCTATAAAGGCTTATTATAACATTGCGAGGTGAATCTTATGGGGAATGTACTGACAGATTTCATACTCTCTATTGTAATTTTCGCCGTCATTTTGTTCGCGTCCGTTTCTATCGGAATGCTGCTTGTCAAACACAAAAAAATGACAAAAGAAGTCATGCAACGAACAATTTTGTCCGTTGTGGTGTTTGCCATCATTCATTGGAGTTCTGATTTTGTGATTGGTTGGCGAGAGTTTAACGTTTATGTAAAGGCCATTGAGTTTCTTGCCGCTGTCATAGGCGCCGGATGCTATTGGATTGGCAGCAAAAAATGATATGACTGAACCGAGGCGGAAAATATGGAACTGAAAAAGCTGGATTATGATTTAACCGTCTGCAAAGTCGCGTCTATTACTGATATAGACTTCCACACAGAATTTTACTTTATCGGCAAAACCGGCGATGAAATTTCGCTTGTCTGTCCCACTAACAACGCGCCACCGCATACAATCGAACGAGACGATGGCTGGAAGGGGTTTCGCGTTCAGGGGACGCTTGATTTTTCTCTGATTGGCATTCTGTCAAGGTTATCAAAAGTATTGGCTGAAAACGACATTGGGATATTTGCTGTTTCGACCTACAACACCGACTATATCCTTGTGAAAGCAGAAAACTTCTATCGGGCAGTGGATGCTTTGATGAAAGCAGGATATACCTTTGTTTAATCGAAGTTACCTCTTGCCGGGCAAAAACATATACGCTCCTTCGCGCCTCCCATGCGAATTTGTTGATTTCGCATGGGAGGCGCGAATTATTTGCCGTTGTAAAACTTCCCTTTTCATGCTATAATGACAGCATGAAACTGAGAGTTATGTTATCGGTAATCGCCTGCAAGCTCAGCCGGTCCGTCATCCGGCTGCTGGGCCGGGGCGGCACAGACTTTCCGGGCCGCATTGCCCTCAAGCTGTGCCCCAATCTGCTCGGCGCGTTGGCAAAGGACGTGACGGTCATCCTCGTCACGGGCACCAACGGCAAGACGACAACCTCCCGTATGATTGAACAGTCTCTTGCCGACTCTGGAATCTCTTTCTTTGCCAACCGTTCCGGCGCAAACCTCCTCAGCGGCGTTACCGCCGAGTTTGCCGCACACTCCACAAACACCGGCAAATGCAAATATCCCTATGCCCTGATTGAGGCCGACGAGGCGGCGTTCAAGGCCATCAGCACCTTTGTCAAGGCCAAGGCCGTCGTGGTAACCAATGTCTTCCGCGACCAGCTTGACCGCTACGGCGAGGTCACCCATACCCTGGAAAATATTCAGATCGGCCTCTCTCACTGCCCGGGCGCCGTCGTCTGCCTCAACGCCGACGACTCGCTGACCCGTTCCCTGACCGAGTCGATGGACAACCGGGTCGTCTTTTACGGTGTGGACACCCCCATCTACGAGCGGCGGGTGGATGAGCTGTCCGACGCGCCCTACTGCATCCGCTGCAAGCATGAATACCAGTATGACTATGTGACCTACGGCCACATGGGCGGTTATCACTGTCCCAACTGCGGTTACAGCCGCCCCAATCCAGACGTCTCGGTCAAGACGGTCTATTCCACCGACGCCGAGGGCTCCCACATTCTGCTCCGCGCCGGAGAGGCCGAGTACGACGCCAACATCAACCTGCCCGGCGGTTACAACATCTACAACGCCTGCGCCGCCATGGCCTGCGGCTTCGCGCTGGGCTTGGACGGCAAGGTCACCGCCGCTTCCCTCTCCACCTTCGCCTGCGGCTTCGGACGGATGGAAAAGTTTGAAATCGACGGAACCAGCCTGCGGATGATTCTCATCAAAAACCCGGCGGGCTGCAATCAGGTGCTCAATTTTCTGACCAACACCACCGAGCCGTCGGTCTTTGTCGTTCTCCTCAATGACCGCGCCCAGGATGGCAAGGACGTCAGTTGGATTTGGGACGTGGACTTCGAGAAAGTAGCCGGGATGGACGGCCGGCTGGACAAGCTGCTCCTCTCCGGCGTTCGGGCCGACGATATGGCGCTGCGCTTTAAGTATGCCGGCGTGCCGGCGGACAAGCTTTCCGTCATCAAGGACTATGACGCGCTGCTGAAAGCCTGCGTCTCGCAGGACAAGCCGGTCTATATCATGCCCACCTACACCGCCATGCTGGGCCTGCGGGACCGAATCAGCAAGCTGTACGGCTTCAAGGAATTTTGGGAGTAAAAGGGCTATGGAATTAAAAATCTGTCATCTGTACCCCGACATATTGAACCTCTACGGCGACAGGGGGAATATCCTCTGTATGGAAAAACGTCTCCGCTGGCGCGGTATTTCGGTCACCAGCGAAGGGGTCTCCATTGGCCAGCCCCTGAACGTATCCAGCTATGACCTCTTTTTCATCGGCGGAGGACAGGATTTTGAACAGGAGGTCCTTTTGGAAGACCTCAAAACTGGCAAAAGCAACGAAATTAAAGCTGCCGTAGACGATGGAAAGACCTTTCTCGCCATCTGCGGCGGCTATCAAATGCTAGGAGCGTACTACAAGACTTGGGACGGCCATCAATGCGACTTCATCGGCGCGCTAAACCTCTACACAGTGGGCCAGAAGGAACGGATGATCGGCAATTACGCTTTCACCTGTGAGGAATTGCCCGGCATCAACGTCGTCGGCTTTGAAAACCACTCGGGAAAAACCTTTCTTGGCGAGGGTGTCCGCCCGATTGGGCGCGTCTTGTCGGGAAGCGGCAACAACGGCGAAGACGGCGGCGAGGGGGCGCGTTACCGGAACGTATTCGCCACCTATTCCCACGGCTGCCTCCTGCCCAAAAACCCTGCCCTCTGCGACCACATTCTGACTACGGCGCTGGCCGCCAAATACGGCGAGGCGGCGTTGGCTCCGTTGGACGACACCCTGGAACGAAACGCCCATCAATATATGGAAAACAGACTGTTATCAAAGAAATAGGAGAGACATATGAACTACCGCACATTGGGAAACACCGGTCTCAAGGTAGGCGAAATCGGTATTGGCTGCGAGGGTTTCCTGGACAAGACGCCGGCGGAGGTCCGCGCCTATGTGGACAAAATGGAGGAGCTTGGCGTCAACTGCATCGACCTCTACGCCCCCAATCCGGGCTTTCGCACCAACTTGGGCGAGGCGCTCAAGGGCCGCCAGGAAACGTTCGTCCTTCAAGCCCACCTGTGCACCATCTGGCAGGACGGACAGTATGAACGTTCCCGGGAAATCGACAAGGTGAAAGCATCCTTTGAGGATCAGTTGGAACGGCTGGGAACCGATCATGTTGAAATCGGCATGATTCACTACGTGGACTCCATGGACGACTGGCACACCGTCAAAGACGGGCCGGTCATGGCCTACGCGCTGGATTTGAAGAAACGCGGCGTCATCGGCTGTATTGGTATGAGCAGTCATAACCCGGAGGTCTCCCTTGCCGCCGTAGAGAGCGGCTTGATTCAAGTTCTCATGTTCAGCGTCAACCCCTGCTATGATCTGCTTCCCGCCACCGAGGACGTGGATGCCCTCTGGGATGAGAAGAATTACGAAAACCCGCTGGTCAACATGGACCCCGCCCGGGCCAATCTCTATGAAACCTGCCAACGGCTCGGCGTTGGCATCACCGTCATGAAAGCTTTTGGCGGCGGCGATCTGCTGAGCGACAAGCTGTCCCTTGCCGGAAAGGCGCTGACCGAGTTCCAGTGCCTGCATTACGCCCTGACCCGGCCCGCCGTGGCCTGCGTCATGGCAGGAGCCCATTCGGTGGAGGAGCTTGTCCGGGCTGCGGCCTACGAGACCGCCTCCGATCACGAAAAAGACTATGCCGCTGCCTTCGCCGCCTTTCCGCGTATCAGTTGGAAGGGCCACTGTATGTACTGTGGTCACTGCGCCCCCTGCCACCAGGGCATCGACGTGGCGTCGGTCACCAAGTTTCTGAACCTCGCCCGCGCCCAGGGAACGGTCCCCGAAACCGTGCGGGAGCATTACAAGGTCCTCCCCCACCACGCCGGAGATTGCGTCGAGTGCGGGGCCTGCGAGGAGCGCTGTCCCTTTGAAGTACCCGCCGTGGAAAATATGCGGCGCGCCCGGGAGCTGTTCGGCACATGAACGACACAAGGCTGGCGGCCCAAGTGGTCGCCGAGGTCAAAAAGGCCATCGTCGGCAAGGACCAGGTGTTAATTCGGGTGCTGCTGGCCGTTTTGGCCGGTGGTCATGTGCTGTTGGAGGACATCCCCGGCGTGGGAAAGACCACCATGGCGCTAGCTTTCTCCAAATCCCTGGGGCTCCACTATGGACGGATGCAGTTCACCCCCGACGTGATGCCCTCCGATTTGACCGGCTTCTCGGTCTTCGACCGGGAGACCAACCGGATGGTTTACCAGCCCGGGGCGCTGCTCTGCAATCTCTTCCTGGCCGACGAGCTCAACCGCGCCACCAGCCGCACCCAGTCCGCCCTGCTGGAGGCCATGGAAGAGGGCCAGGTCACCGTGGACGGTCAAAGCCATCCAATCCCCAAGCCCTTTCTGGTCATTGCGACGCAGAACCCGGTGGGCGCTTCCGGTACCCAGCTCCTGCCTGACTCCCAGCTCGACCGCTTTCTGCTCCGGCTGCGCATCGGTTACCCCGCCCCACAGGACGAGCTTGCCCTGCTGCGCCGCCGCTCCTCCCTTCAGGATGTTCAACAGGTCATGGACCCGATGGAATTGATGTCGCTCCGGGAAACGGTGTCCGCGATTCACATTGCCGACGAAGTGCTGGACTATCTGGTACGCCTCGCGACCGCCACCCGAACCCATCCCCGCATCCTTCAGGGCGCCAGTCCCCGCGCCACTTTGGCGCTGGCCTCCATCAGCCGCGCCTGCGCCTTCTTGCAGGGCCGGGACTACGTAATCCCCGAAGACGTCAAGGCCGTTTTTGTGGATACCATTGCCCACCGCCTCATTCTCTCAGCCGGCGGCGCAGGTGAAGATGATGCCGTCGCCGCAGAGGTGCTGGAACAGGTCCCGGCCCCCCGCATCCGTTAGCCATGCTGCTGCGACGGATTGGCTATCTGTTGTCCCTGCTGGCAGCAGTTCTGATGGCGGCCTATTTTGAAACCTATCTGACCGGTTTTCTGCTGATTCTGGTGTTGTCCCTGCCGGTGCTGGCCTTTTTGCTCAGTCTGCCCGGTATGCTTGGGCTGCGTATCCGGCTGCAGCCTCAAGGTTCCGGCACGGTCCGGGACGGGACCGCCTTCTGGCGGCTGGAGACCGGAAGCCGCTTTCACCTTAGCATTGCGCGGGCCGACGTGCGGCTGCACTTCAAAAACCGCATGACCGGCGCTGAGAGTTCCCAACGCCTTCGGCTTCTGGGCACCCCGACAGGGAGCTTTTTAACCCTCCCCGCCGACACCGGGCACTGCGGCCTCCTGGAAGCGCGTGTGACCCGCCTGCGGGTGTGCGACTGCCTGGGATTGTTTACGTTGTACAAACGGCTTCCTGCTCCCGCCCTGCTGCCGGTGCTTCCCGTCCCCATTGAACCGGAAACCCTGCCCGACGTGCAAGGCGGGCCGCCCGTCCTCAACCCACGCCCCGGCGGCGGTCCGGGCGAGGACTATGAAATCCGTCCGTACCGCCCTGGCGACCCAGTCAAAATGATTCACTGGAAGCTGACCTGTAAGCGCGATCAAACCGTCCTGCGGGAGGTTTTGGAAATTCAAAAGGCGGAGCCTCTCCTGACCTTTGACCATTTCGGCCCGCCCGAGGCGTTGGACCGCGTGTTGGACCGGCTCAACGCCCTTTCCGCAGCGCTGGTCGAGGAAAGACGGCCCCATACCGTCCGCTGGCTGGAACAGGGGAATGGGCGGCTCCGCAGCTATCAAATTGAAGGACGCCGGGCGTTGGAGCGCTGTATGGCCGCTATACTGGCCTGCCCCGCGCCATTGCAGGGCGTTCCCACGCCGAGGGTCGAGACGGCGGGCTGTCTTTGTTATCACATTGCCGCAGAGGAGGAACCATGAAGCGGGTCAAAATCAGCGATTGGAGCCTGGCTGTACCGGGCCGGGACGCGGTGCGCGTCGCCGTTGACGGCATCCTTCTGCTGCTGACCCTGTGGGGGACGGTCTTCACCGCGGTTTCGGCTTACGGCATCGAGGCGGACGCCCTCTGGCTGGGGAGCGTCTGCCTGTTGCTCTGCGCCCTTTACTTATTTCTTTTCTCATGGCCCCGGGCCATGCTACCTGGCGCAATTTTGATCGCGGTCCTCTGGGGAACCGCCCTCTGGTTAAAACGGGACGTTATGCTGAACGGCGCGCTGCAAATCGCAGGGTATGTCCTCGGCACCCTCGCGGAGGTCTTCGAGGTGGGAATGCCCGTGATCCCGGACATGTCCGCCGCTGCGCGGCGGGAGCTGGTGACGTGGACCCTGTCTATGGCCGTTATCCCCCTGGGGGGCTTTCTGGGCTGGAGCGTAATCCGCGCCCGTTCTCCCGCCCTGACCCTTCTGTTGAGCCTTCTCCTTTTCCTGCCGGCGCTGCTGGCCGGCGCGCTCCCCGACTGGCTGTCCCTGATGGCCTTGACTTTTTGCTACTGCCTGCTGCTTCTGGCTTCCCTCTCCGCGCGGCACGACCCCCGGGGCAGCGCCCGCTTTACTCTGCTCTGCATGCCCTTTGCCGCGCTGCTGCTCGGCGCGCTCACCCTGCTGATACCCAAAACGTACACCGCCCCGCAGTGGGCCGGTACATTCCGGGCGCGCACGGAGGAGATCGCCGCCTCCCTCATGGACAACAACAGCTTGGGCAGTCTGCTCCCCGGCGGCGCGGTTGAAACTACCGTCCGTCTGGACTGCGCCGGTCCCCGCCAGTTTACCGGCCAGACGGTGTTTACCGTCAGCGGCGACACGCCGGGCCGGGTCTACCTGCGCGGCGTGTCGTCGGCCAGCTATACCGGCTCTGCCTGGGAACCGCTGGAGGACGACGACTACGCCGAAATCGGCCTTGACGGGGACAACAATCTGATTCATGGGGTGTCGCCGTTCAACCTGCCGTCCCTGACCGCATCAGAACCGGATTACAGCGAGCTGCGTATTGATTACAGCAATTCCCTGTCCGGCTGCATGTACGCCCCCTATCAGCTTGCCACCGCGCCCGACGAGATTGAGGGCGTAACCTTCCAAAACGACTCCTGGCTCTCTCGACGCTTCGGCATACAGCAGAAAAACCTGTTCTACCGCCCCGACGCCGCCCCCGAATCCGCCATGCTTCTCCCCAGAACGGCAGCCGGCGCCGAGGAGGTCTATCGTAAATTTGTTTACGACAATTATACTTCCCTCCCGTCTGACTTCCAGCAAACTGTCGACCGCTGGGAGCAGCGGCTTAATCAAATTCTCGAGGAAAATCCGGAAGCGCAGGCTAGGGCCATGGAATCGTGGGGCAATGTCATCCGTCTGTATCCGCCTGGCCGCTACGACCATCCGTTGTTGTTGGCCGACTGGTACGCCCTGCTGCTCGAGCTGACCTCCAAATACGACCTGGATACCCCCTACACCCCGGACGGCGCGGATTTCGTGGACTACTTTCTCAATGAGAGCCACCGGGGGTACTGCGTGCACTTTGCCAGCGCGGGCGTCCTGTTGATGCGGGCAAGCGGCGTTCCGGCCCGGTATGTCGAGGGTTATACCACCGTCGTACCGAAATTCGGCACGGCTTCGGTCCTGGACAGTGACGCCCACGCCTGGGTTGAGATTTATTTGGACGGTTACGGCTGGTATCCGGTAGATATGACCCCGCCGGGCGGCACCGGCATTGAAGCCCACAGTACATTGGGTGAGAAACTACCCGACGAGCCCGAAACCGATCCCCCCGAGGACTCCAAAAAGGACACCGAGGAGCCCCCCAAGCCCGACCTTGACAAACCGGAGCCCACCCCCCCTTCCACACCCAATACGCCACAGCCGGAGGTCATACAAACCAAGCCCCGCTCGGTCCTCTGGCTCTGGATTCCGCCGCTGCTTTTGGCGCTGGCCGTCCTTTCCGCCCAGTCCGCCCTGCGCCGTGAGCTGCTTGACCGACGGCTCAACGCGCCGGGGTGCAACAGGGCGGTGATTGCGGCCTATGGTTATATGGAGCGGCTGGTTCGTTGGGGCGGTAACATTGAGCCGGAGGCAATTTCCCTGGCACAACGGGCCAAGTTCAGCCAGCATGCCCTTACCGAAGCGGAACGGGCACAAATGCTCTCCCTTGCAGACAGCCAGCGGGAGCGTGCTTGGGAAAGTATGTCCAAGTGGAGGCGGCTTTTGTTTTGGTTGAGCGGCCTATAAGCGTGACTCAAAAAAAAATATAAATTTTTTGAATGGTTTCTCCTTTCTCAATCGTGTTATAGATGAAGCCGGTAACGGCTATCAAACAATAACGGAGGAATCATCATGAAAAAAGTAATCTCTGGAGTCTTAGCAATCGTGATCGCATTGTCTGTCGCCTCGGCAAGCGCCTTTGCCGCATGCCACAGAGCCGGACGCAACTACGTCGATGCAAATGGGGACGGCGTTTGCGATTATGCCGGCAGCTACTGTGTCTACACCGACGCTGACGGCGACGGCATCTGCGATTATTGCGCGTCCACACACGGCAGAGGACACGGGCATGGCTGCGGTTTCCGGGGTGGATGCCACAGAGCATAAAGGAACTTATTATGCGGAGCGAACAAGAAGCAATCAGAGCCATCGAACGGTATTCCGATACCGTTCGGCGGCTCTGCCTGCTACATTTAAAAAATGACGCCGACACCGAGGACATATTTCAAACTGTGTTTTTGAAGTATGTCCTTAGCTCCGTTTCCTTTCAAGATGAAGAACATGAAAAAGCATGGTTTATCCGGGTTACCATCAACGCCTGTAAAGACTTGCTCAAAAGCTTTTTTCGCAGCCATACCGTTTCCTTGGAGGAGGTTATGGAACAGCCCGCTCAGCTTTCTCCCGATCACCGGGACGTATTGGACGCAGTACTGTCGCTGCCCCCAAAATACAGGAATGTCGTTTACCTGCATTATTTTGAGGATTATACCGCTCCCCAGATCAGCCGCATTTTACATAAAAATGTCAATACGATTTATACGCTCCTGACTCGTTCCAAGCAGATGCTCAGGGAAAGGCTGGGAGGTGATGGATATGAATTTTAAGCTGAAAGAAATTCTGAATCAGATGCATGCCGGAGAAGATATTAAAAATAGCACCAAATTGTTTCTCGCAAAGAAAACACACGGGTATTCCCGTTCCAAAGCAAAAAGATGTCTCTACTACCGTTACGCTGCCGCGTGCGCCTGCCTGCTTCTCGCGCTGCTTGGAGGACGCTGGCTATACTTTACCCCAACAGCGGAAATCAGCATTGACATTAATCCCTCGATAGAATTGCACATTAACCGGTTTGACCGGGTTATTTCTGTCCACGATTTTAACGAGGATGGACAGGCTCTTTTAAACGCCCTTGATATCAAGTACAAAAATTATGAGGACGCGCTGGAACAGATTTTAAATCATGGCACGGTCGCCGCCCTGCTGTCCAACAACGAAATTATGACCATTACTGTCAGCGGCCCGGATGAATCGCAATCCGCCAAAATCTACCTAAATGTTGAGTCCTATACGGTACACCATCAAAATACCTCCTGCCATTTCGCGTCTTCCGAACAAGCCGCCTCCGCTCACGAGGCCGGCCTTTCCTGCGGAAAATACATTGCCTTTTTGGAGGTGAGCAAACTGGACCCAAGTATCACCCCCGAAATCATTCAGGGTATGACAATGAGAGAAATTTGGGATTTAATCGCCGCTCTGTCAGCCGGCTCTGCCAGTCAAGGCCCAACGGACAGCGGATGGGAAACCGGCCATCACGGCCACGGTCACGGTCACCGCGGCGGACGCGGTAACGGTAAATTTCAGTAAATCCAACAAGCCGTTCAAAACCGTCAGCTGTTTGTATCAAAACCACGGATTTCATCTACGTACCAGATGAAATCCGTGGTTTTGTTTCTCAACTTAACATTTTATTCAAGGTCTCCAGCAGTTTAATGATGTCAATGGGCTTGGAGATATGGCCGTTCATCCCCGAACGCATCGCCTCCTGTTTGTCCTCCTCAAAGGCGTTGGCCGTCATGGCCAGAATGGGAATCGAGGCTAACTCCTTATTTTCCAGCCGCCGGATGCGCTGGGTTGCCTCGTAGCCGTTCATCACGGGCATCTGAACGTCCATCAGCACCATTTGATACCACCCCGGCTGGGACTGGGCCACCATGTCCACCGCCTCCTGGCCATTTTGCGCCAGCTCCACCTGGAAACCGGCCTCGCTGAGAATGGCGATGGCAATCTCCTGATTCAGCTCGTTGTCCTCTACCAAGAGAATACGGCCGGTCTTAGCCACTTGCGCCTGCTGATTTTCCTCCTCGTTGCCTTCCTCCGCGCCCACGACAGAAATCAGGCAGCTGCGCAGCTCCGACAGGAACAGCGGCTTGCTGCAGAAGGCGTTAATCCCCGCCTCTCGTGCCTCATCCTCAATGTCCGACCAATCGTAGGCTGTGAGTACGATGATGGGCACCTGTTCGTCGGTCTCCTTCCGGATGCGGCGGGCCACTTCGATGCCGTTCATGTCGGGCAGCAGCCAGTCGATGATATAGACGCTGTAACTGTCGTTGCGCATCACAGCCTGACGGGTACGGAGTACCGCCTCCTTGCCCGAGAGGGTCCACTCGGCCCGCATCCCGATCTGCTGGAGCATGCAGGACACGCTGTCACAGGTGTTGAAGTCGTCGTCCACCACCAGGGCCCGGCAATTTTTCAGTTCGGGAATGGCCTTGGCCACCTTTTCTTCCGAACACAGCCGGAAGGTGACCGTCACCACAAACTCCGTACCCACCCCCTGCTTGCTCTTGACGGTAATGGTACCGTTCATCATCTCCACAATGTTTTTGGTGATCGCCATGCCCAGTCCGGTGCCCTGGATACCGCTGGTGGTGGAATTGCGCTCCCGCTCAAATGGCTCGAAAATCCGGGATACAAATTCCTCGCTCATGCCGATGCCGGTATCCTTGATGCAAAACTCATAGGTGGCTTGGCCCGCTGGCGCGCCCGGCTTCTCGGTCACCCGAATGCTCACCACGCCCCCCGCTGGGGTGTATTTCACCGAGTTGCTCAGCAAATTGAGCAGCACCTGATTGAGCCGCAGGCGGTCACAGTATATTTCCTCGTTCAGAACATCCACTGCGTCCATGTACAACTCCAGCTGCTTGGCATGGACATCCGCCTGCACGATGCTGCGCAGGCCATGCAGGATGTCCGGCATGGAACAGGGCTTCTCTTCCAGCGACATCTTGCCGCTCTCAATCCGGCTCATGTCCAACACGTCGTTGATGAGGCTGAGGAGATGGTTGCCCGACGTCATGATTTTTTTCAGATAGCCTTCCACCTGGTCCCTCTGATTGATGTGGGTGGTAGCCAAGGCCGTAAAGCCGATGATGGCGTTCATGGGGGTGCGGATGTCGTGGGACATGTTGGACAGGAAAACGCTCTTTGCCCTGCTGGCCCGGTTGGCCTGTTCCAGAGCATCTTTCAGGACGTCCATCCGCTTCATTTCCTTGCGGGTCTCTTCGTCCACGTTGCGGAAGCCCAGCACCACACTCCGGCTTCTCTCCCAATCCCCCGTCCGCACGGCCTTCATCTGGAAATAGCGCGTCTCTTCGCCGCACAGCGTCCGGTAGTTGTGATAGAACCTTCCCTGCGTCTCCAGCTCATGGCGCAGGTACGCCCGGTCGCAGATTTGCCGGAGCTGCTCCTTGTCCTCAATATGGACGCACCGGTCTATGTACTGCGCCATGCAGTCCTCCAAGGTCAGCTCACCTGAGAAGACCTCGTTCAAGATTCCCAGCCGGCACGCGTTGAGCCGCAGGGGCTGGCCCACCCCGGTATCCAGGTCAAAGAAACATACCAGATTATAGTCGATAGACAGCGCCTGAATCAGCTCTATTTGCTGGCGCTCCTCCTCAACACGGCGCTCTTCCTCCCGCAGTTTCTGCGTTGTGTAATCCAGAAGAAAACGCTGGTAGTACAATTCCCCGTTTTCCTCCATCAGTTTGACATTGCCCATCACATGAAGGATTTCCCCGTCGGCATGTTGGACGCGATACTCAATGTTTACATTGTCCCCCACATTGGCCAGCGTCTCGATGCAGGACAGGAGACGGGGCTGATCCTCCGCCACCACGGAGGAGGCGATCATTTGAAAGCCATCGGCCAGCATCTCTTCTTTGGAATCGTAGCCCAGTATCCGGAGCGCCGCGCGGTTGACGCTGAGAATCCGGGTGCCGTCCAGCGTGTGGCACATCACGCCGCAGTCCATGGTAGTAAAAAGACGCTCCAGCTCCCGGTTTTTGTCGATGATCTGCTTCTCGTAAGTCCGCTCCTGGGTCACGTCAATGGCCACGCCCACCGTGCCCATCACACTGCCGTCGCAGTTGTACAGGGGGGACTTGTAGGTGGTCAGCAGCCGCTGCTTTCCCTCGCCGGTCTGGACAGTCTCCTCCGACATGCAGGTCTTTCCGCTCTCCATTACAATCCGCTCGGACTCAATGCAGGCGGGGTCGTCCTGTTCCACGTCCCAGATGTAGGCGTGTCCCCTGCCCTGTACCTGTTCCTTGGTCTTATTTACCGTGGCGCAGAACGCGTCATTCACCTTTTCGTGAATGCCGTTCTTGTTCTTATACCAGACCAGGCTGGGGGTGCTGTTGATCGTGGCCTCCAAATACTGGTTGGTCTGCCACAAGTCCCAGCGGGTCTTCTGCTTCTCCTGCCAGCGCCGGAAGTGGAAGCGCAGCTCCGCGTCGGTTAACGGCAGCGTCCACAGCTCGCCGGCCAGCGCCAGACCGCCGCCCAACGCCGCCGTCTGCTCCTTATCCGCCAAAAGGATCAGCTGCGCCGACGGCTTGCCGCCCTCCGTCAAAGCCCGCACCGCTTCTTCTCCCCCCGTTGGGACCGCCAAAACCACATCGGCCCGGGCCAGCAGCTCCCTCTTCGGCTCGCGGCTGCTCGTAAAGGCGTGGTCAAACCCCTCCAACGCGGGCAGGTCCGCTATGGTTTCCAGCACCTTGGGCGGACAGTTGACGAGGTAGAATTGCATATGGCAGCGATACATTTCGTTCCCTCCAGCATGGCAAATCTTTTCAATTTATATTAATCCTCACAGCGCCTTCTGTCAATAAGAAACCGCATAAAAATTGACGCGGCGCGCAAAAGAAACCGCGGACGCGGCCGGTTCTCCGGCCTGCGTCCGCGGCTCCATATTGATTCGGTCAGAGCGCGCACAGCGCTGCGGCGGTTTTGGCGGCCAGCCGCGCGTTGTTGAACACCAATTGAATGTTGGAGTCCAGCGAGTCCCCGCCGGTGATGTCCTTGATTTTCGCCAGCAGGAAGGGGGTGGTCTCCTTGCCGTGGATGCCCTTTGCCTTGGCCTCCGCCACCGCCTCGTCTATCGCCTTGTTAATGACGTCGGGGTCCATTGAATATTCCTCGGGGATGGGGTTTGTCACCAGCATGCCGCCGGGGAAGCCCAGCTCAAGCTGCACCGAAAACGCCTTTGCCAGTTCCTCCGGAGTGTCCAGCCGGTAGTCCACCTGGAAACCGCTCTTGCGGGTGTAAAAGGCGGGCAGCTCCTTGGTCCCGTAGCCGATGACCGGCACGCCGTGGGTTTCCAGATATTCCAGGGTCAGCCCCAGGTCCAGGATGGACTTGGCCCCGGCGCAGATGACCATGACCGGCGTATGGGCCAGCTCCTCCAGGTCAGCGGACACGTCCATGGTGGTCTCCGCCCCCCGGTGCACGCCGCCGACGCCGCCGGTGGCGAAGACGCGGATGCCCGCCATTGCCGCAATGATCATGGTGGTGGTGACGGTGGTCGCGCCGTCCGCTCCCTTGGCAATCAGCACCGCGAGGTCGCGCCGGGAGGCCTTATTGACCTTGGTCCCCTCCTTGCCCAGGTACTCGATTTCCTCCGCCGACAGCCCGGCCTTGAGGCGGCCCTTGATGACGGCGATGGTGGCCGGGACCGCGCCGCTCTCCCGCACGATGGCCTCCACCTTGAGCGCGGTTTCCACGTTCTGGGGATAGGGCATTCCGTGGGAGATGATGGTGGATTCCAGGGCGACGACCGGCTTTCCCGCCGCGAGGGCCCCGGCAACCTCCGGGGCGATGTCCAGATAACGATTCACGTTCATAAGCGTGTTTACCTCCTGTTTTTATAGATTGTACCAGTTTATGACGAAGGATGCAAGAGGAACAAAAAAGAAACCGGAGACAAATCCTGCCTCCGGCGAACCAAACTTGTACGGAATAGTATACTTTTCCAACCGCCAATTTAGGGAACTTATTTTTTCCGCTCACTATATGTATCGGTCTGATTTTCCGAAAAGTTAATACCTTTTTCAAAAAAATTTTTTCGTTCGGAAAAGTATACTTTCCCGAACGATTTCCCAATTTCAGGGAAACGCCCCCGCTCTCACCCGGCCCGCGCAAGCCGGATGAACCACACCCCTGGCGCGAACGACGGCGGCCCAAGGCCACGGCCAAAGCCGGTTCGCAACCCCGCCGCGCCGGACTGTAGGACAGAACGGCTCAACAAATCCTTCACAACAAATCCATAATAGAAAGGAAGCTATTAAAATGAGGATTCAACACAACATTCCCGCGATGAACTCCTATCGCAACTACAGCAACAATGTCAGCAAGGTCGCCAAAAACCTGGAAAAGCTGTCCACCGGCTACAAAATCAACCGCGCCGGTGACGACGCCGCCGGTCTCGCCATTTCCGAGAAAATGCGCATCCAGATCACCGGTCTGGCAAAAGCCCAGGATAACGCCAAGGCCGGTATCAACCTGGTCCAGACCGCTGAGGGCGCCCTCACCGAAGTCCATGACATGCTCAACCGCATGTACGACCTCGCTGAGCAGTCTGCCAACGGCACCTACGACGACACCACCGACCGCAAGCAGCTCCAAAAGGAGGTTAACTCCCTCCGCGAAGAAATCGACCGCATCGCCGACGCGACCAACTACAACGGCATCAAGCTCCTCGACGGTTCCCTCTCCGCCGAAGGTACTACCAAGGGCGGCGGCAGCCTGGGCGTCAACGTCTCGGCTGGCGTCGAGGTCATGAACAACATCACCACCATCTCCGCTACCAAGGGCAAGGTTGTCAGCGGCACCTTCTTTGACGATCAAAACACAGCCGGTACGTTGGACATGGTCGCTGGCGACAAGCTGACCTTTACCCTGAATTATACCGATACCAACGGTTTGAGCCAAACTAAGGAGATTAACTTCAAGATTGGTGAAGCCTCCGATGGCACCGCAGGCAAGGGCCTTTACCTGGATGACGGCTCCGAAGATGGCGTTTATCTTATTGATTTGAACGCTGCAAATAAGGTGGTAAACACTGAATTGGCCACGGCTTTGCAGACAGCGTTCAAAAAGGATGGAGATTTGAATGCTGCTTTCACTGTCACAAACATAGACCAGGACGGCACAGCCAAAGGCATTACCCTGGAGTCTCGTAAAGCCGGTACGGACGGCGCCAAGGTCAACTCCATGTCCATTGATTTTCGTAAGAAGGGTAGCACCAATGTTCAAGCGGAAAATCACTGGGACGTGTCGCTCGCCAGCAGTCAAACCGCCAAAACTGCGGGTGTTGTCGCGGAAGATGAAAAGTCTGCATATGACCTCAGCAAGAGCTTGATTTTCGATCTGAACGCAGCCGACGCTTCTACTACCAGCACAAAACGTCTAGAGGATGCCGTGATTGATATCAACGGCGAGAAATTTGTCTTTATCCAAAGTGGCAAGGAAAAGGACGTAGACGTCATGCAAGCACTGCGCGACGCTGGGATTGACCACTGGATTGAGGTTGCAACCGATGACACTGTTGCCGCTGGAGATGTAACCAAGATGGCTGATAAGATGGCAGCCGCTACCGGCCTCCAGGTAGTTCAGGGTACAAGCGCCGTAGACAACACCACAGGCGCTATCAGTTTCACCGCTGGTAACACTGGTACAAAAGTCATTTTCCGTGACCCCGGCGCGACTGGCAAGCACGAGGGCAGCGGCGGCCTGCGGATGCAGATTGGCGACACCGCCGAAGACTTCAACATGCTGACGGTCTCGGTGAACGACATGCACACCGCCGCGATGAAATATACCGCCGCCGCCGATGCGACCGGCTACATGAAAGCCGCCGACGGCATGACGCTGGCCGATGTGGACATCTCCAACCAGGAAGACGCCTCCAAGGCCATGGCGGTCATCAAGAACGCGACCAACTATGTCTCCGACGTGCGCGGCGGTCTGGGCGCGCTCCAGAACCGTCTGGACCACACCATCAACAGCCTGTCGGTCGCCCAGGAGAACATCCAGGACGCCGAGGCCACCATCCGCGACGTGGACGTTGCCAAGGAAATGATGGCCTATACCAAGAACAACATTCTGGTCCAGTCCGCACAGGCCATGCTGGCCCAGGCCAACCAGCTCCCGCAGGGCGTGCTCCAGCTGCTCGGCTAATACACGCCAACGGGCATACAGCCCAACCGCCCCCGGCATCCCGCCGGGGGCGGCCCAAATTTCCCCGGCGAGGAGGGCTGCGGAATGGACACGCTGGAGTCGGTATTCGCGCGAAAAAACTTTCAAAATCTCCTGCAACTGTTGTACCAGGAAAAGACGGTCCGGCAAAAGGATATCGCCGCCGCCCTGGGCATCAGCAAGGGGGTCGTGTGCTTGAACATGAACGAGCTGGACGCCCTCGGCTTTGTCCAGCAGCAAAAGGAGGGCCGCTGCAAGACCTACCGTCTGCTCGAAAAGGGCGCGGCCTACTACGAAACGAATTATCTCCCCCCGACGGAATGTGAACAGGCGCTTCCCGCCGCAGAAGTTACCCAACCCCCGGACTATCTGACCGGCGTTCTGTCCCAACTGACCAAAAGCCTGGCGAAGTTAGAGGAACTGGCCAAAGCGCTGCGCGCCCAGCAGGAGGCCGGGCCTCGGCCCCCTGTCAAACAGGGCCGCCATTTTGAAACCATCCTTCGGCTGCTGTATGAGAATAAGACCCTGTTAAAAAACGACCTCGCGGCGCGGCTTGGCATTTCCCCGGGAAATACCTTCCTTCACATCAAGCGGATGATTGAGGCGGGGTACGTGGAAGAGGGCCGCGACAACATCAGACGGACCTACCGTCTATCCCCCGCCGGGGCGCGGTATTATGAGGAACACCATCTGCCGCCGGGACAGAAAGCGAAGCCGCCGGAACCGAAACCGGAAAAGCGCGGGGAAAAGCCGGTCACGGTTGTCAACGAGCGGAACTTCGCCAACATCATGCGGGTCCTGTACGAGACGGAGGATATCCCGCTGTCCGACTTATGCGCCCGCCTGGACCGGCCCCACGGGAACATGTACCGGGACATGCAGAATTTGATTTTAGAGGGGTTCGTCAAAAAGGAAACCGTCAAGCATTGCAATTATTACGCCCTGTCGGACCAGGGCAGGCAATACTGCGAACAGCGATTCGCGGAATGAACCGGTTAAAACAGTCCAAACGCCCAACGACGGACTCCTGCCCGTCGTTGGGCGTTTGAGCAGCCGCAGGCACGGCCCGGTCGATGTGTTCACTTGCCGCCCAAGCCCAGGCAGCCCCAATTCTTCGCGAAATATTCACACCCGGAGTAAAGGGTCGTCAAAATAATGACCCAGGTGACAACCTGATCCAGAAGGGACGAGGGAAACGCAATCATCGCGCACAGGCCCGCCATGGTAGCGGCGGTCTTGATTTTCCCGCTCCAAGCGGCGGCAAGCACCTCCCCCTTGCTTGCCGCGACCATCCGCAAACCGCTCACCGCGAACTCGCGGGCCAGCGCGACCATCACCGCCCAGGCGGGCATCCGGTTCCATTGGACAAAAATCAGCATTGCCGCGAAGACCAGCAGCTTGTCGGCCAGGGGGTCGAGGAACTTACCAAAATCACTCACCTGATTGTAATGCCGGGCGACATACCCGTCCACAAAGTCGGTCAGGCTCGCCAGAATGAACACGGCCAGCGCGAACCAGGAAAATCCCAGCAGCAGCAGCGCCATAAAAGCCGGAATCATCACAACCCGCAAAAGGGTCAGCTTACTCGCGGTGGTCATGCCTCGTCCTCCTCCAAATGCCCGTACAGCTCGCCATCCTCCGCCCCGTCCAAACGGACGGTGACAAACGCGCCCGGCAGCACCGTTTCCGCAGCTGTAAACCAGATTCGCCCGTCGATGTCGGGAGATTCTGCGTAGCTTCTGCCGAAGTAGCGCGTCCCGTCGAAGCCCTCGCAAAGGACCGTCTCGCGGGTATCCCGTTTCCGCGCATTGTATTCGTCGATCACCCGCGAGCTCAGCTCGTCCAGCAAATCGGCGCGCCGCCGGGCCACCTCCTCGGGGGGGAACTCCATTTCAGCCGCCGGCGTCCCCTCCTCCGGGGAAAAGACGAAAGCCCCAACGCGCTCCAGCTTGTGTTTCTTCAAAAACGCGCACAGCTCCTCAAACGCCGCCTCATCCTCGCCGGGGAGGCCCGCGATCAGACTGGTACGCAGGACAAGGTTGGGAATTTTCTCGCGCAGACGGGTGAACAGATCCTCCAAACAGGCATGCCCGCCCCGGCGGCGCATTTTTTTCAAAATCCCGTCGTTGACGTGCTGAATCGGGATGTCCAGATACTTGACGATCTTCTCCTCGCCCGCCAGCACGTCAATCAGCTCATCGGACAGCTCGTCGGGATAGAGGTAATGCACCCGAATCCAGCGGAACCCGTCAATCCGGCACAGCCGGCGCAGCAAATCGGGAAGCTTCCGCTCATGGTAGAGGTCCAGCCCGTAGCGGCTGGTATCCTGGGCAATCACAATCAGCTCTTTGACGCCGGCGGCGGCCATGCTCTTGGCCTCCTGCACCAACTCCTCCATCGGCCTGCTACGGTAACGGCCCCGAATGCTGGGAATGACGCAATAGGCGCAATGGTTGTCACACCCCTCGGCAATGCGCAGATAGGCGTACCAAGGCGGCGTGGTCAGCACCCGTTCCGGCTCCTCCAAGGGCGCGTCAATATCGCCGAACATGCGGACCCGTTCCCCTCGGAGCACCCGGTTCGCCGCCTCGACGATATCCTGATAGCTCCCGGTGCCCAATACCCCGTCAATCTCGGGAATCTCCTCCATAATCTCGTCCCGATAGCGCTGAGAGAGACAGCCGGTCACCAGCAGCTTTCCCACCCGGCCCTCGGCCTTGCTCTGGGCCGCCAGCAGGATTTGTTCAATGGCCTCCGATTTGGCCGCTTCAATAAAGCCACAGGTGTTAATCACCGCCAAATCCACCTGATCGGGAACCTCGGAGATGGAATACCCCGCCTCCCGCAGGAGGAAAATCATCTGCTCCGTATTGACCAGATTTTTCGCGCAGCCCAGCGAGACAAAGCCCACAGATTCGGCCATCTTTCAGCACTCCTCTTCTTCCAGTGTATCGGTGTAGCGCCGCAGCGCCGTGCGAATATCTTCCCAACGGTGGCCCCGCCGCATCAGCGCGTCGGCGGCCCGTTTGACCTCCGGCCGGTCCGGTGCCTCCCCCCGAAACCGCGACGCCAAAAAACGGTCGATGGCCCCGTCCGGCTCAGGAAGCTCCTCCAACGCTTCGTCCCAGAGGGATTTGTCAACCCCCTTCTGGTAGAGAATCTGTCTTGCCCTCGCCCGTCCATAGCCCTTTCGGCCCGCCGAACGAACCAACTGCTTGGCGGTCTCCAAATCGTCCAGCAAATCCAGGCTGGAGAGCCAGGACACCGCCGCTTCGGCGTTTTCCTCGCTCTCCCCCTTTTGCACCAGACGGCGGCGCAATTCCTTTTGCGTTACATTGGAGGCCGAAATGATGCGCACAGCCCGTTCCTTGGCCGAAGCCGCCGCCGCGGCCTCCTTCAGCCGGGGCAGTTCCTCCGCCGGTAACTCCAACCCGGGCCGCAGCCCGAAGTCGCCGATTACCGAGGGCAGCAAGCGGAGCCGTTGGCCTCCCTCGAAGAAGACCGTCCACCGTCCGCCCTTCCGCCCGGGCTCCTGTAACCGCTCAATCCGCATTGCCGTCCGACTCGTCGTCAAAGTCCTCGGCCGAGACGTCCACCGGCTTGCTTGCCGGCTTCAGCGCCGCCTTGGCGTGGCTTCCCTGGAGCTTGTAGAGGTTTTCGCGAATGTCCTTCTCCAACTGCTCCGCCGCCTCCGGGTGGTCCATCAGATACTGTCTGGCGTTGTCCCTGCCCTGGCCGATGCGCTCTTCTCCCATTGAGAACCAGCTTCCGCTCTTCTGCACCAGCTCCAAGTCAACCCCCAGGTCAATCATTTCACCATACCGTGAAATACCCTCGCCATACATGATGTCAAATACCGCCTCCCGGAACGGAGGGGCGCACTTGTTTTTGATTACCTTGGCCCGGGTCCGGTTGCCGATCAGGGTGGAACCGTCCTTAATCGCCTCTATGCGGCGAATATCAATTCGCACCGAGGCGTAAAATTTCAGGGCGTTGCCGCCCGTCGTCGTCTCAGGATTGCCGTACATCACGCCGATTTTCAAGCGAATCTGGTTGATAAAGATGACCACGCAGTTAGTCTTGGCAATGGTGCCGGCCAGCTTGCGCAAAGCCTGGGACATCAGCCGCGCCTGGAGACCCACAAAGCTGTCTCCCATCTCCCCCTCGATCTCGGCCCGTGGGGTCAGCGCGGCCACCGAGTCCACCACAATGGCGTCCACCGCGCCAGAACGGACCAGCGCGTCGGTGATTTCCAGCGCCTGTTCGCCGGTGTCCGGCTGAGACACCAGCATGGCGTCAATGTTCACGCCGAGAGCGGCCGCGTATTCCGGGTCCAGCGCGTGTTCAGCGTCCACAAACGCCACCTCGCCGCCCATCTTCTGGGCCTGGGCCAGGATGTGCAGGGCCAGCGTGGTCTTGCCGGACGACTCCGGCCCGTAGATTTCCACGATACGTCCCCTCGGTACGCCGCCGATGCCCAGCGCCGCGTCCAAGGCCAGGGAGCCGGTGGGAATGGCGTCCACCTGCATCTCGGGCCTGTCGCCCAAGCGCATGACCGTTCCCTTACCGAAATTCTTTTCAATTTGATGCAGCGCGGTCTCCAACGCCTTTTTTTTGTCCTCCGCAGGCGCGGGGGCCTGATAGGCGGATTTCGCTTTTGCCATACTTATCAACCCTTCTCATATGTATCAATCGCCCGGACACACTTCGTCCGCGCAGAAAACCGCCTATCTGCCGGTATGCTGCGCAATCACCGCCCTGGTAATCCCTTGATTATCGTCCCGAAGCTGGCAGACCTCATAGCCGCCCTGCTCCAGAATCGCGCATACCGCCTCCTGTTGGCCGAGACCAAACTCAAAGCAGAGAAAGCCGCCCGGCTTCAGCGCAGAGGTGAAGTTTTTCACAATTGCCCGGTAGAAATCCAGACCGTCCGCGCCGCCGTCCAGCGCCATACGGGGCTCGTAGTCGCGCACCGACGGGTCTAAACGCTCATACTCCCCGGTGGTCACGTAGGGCGGGTTGGATACAATTAGGTCAAAGGTTCCCAGAAACTTGGCCGCAGGCTGCCTCACGTCCAGCTGAATACAGCTCACCCGTCCGGAAAGCTTTTGATCGGCGATGTTTTTCTTTGCCACCCGGATGGCCTCCGGCGAGACCTCCCCCAGCGTCACCCGCGCGTCCTTGACCTTATGTGCCACCGCAAGGCCGATGCAGCCGCTGCCGGCGCAGAGGTCCAGCACTCTCGGGTTTTGTTCGAGGAACATGGCCTTCTTCATCGCCAGCTCGGTGACCGCCATGGTATCGTCCCGGGGAATCAGCACGTCCCGGGTCACGCTCAGCGTCATACCGCAAAAGTCCCACTCCCCGATGATATAGGCCAGGGGCTCCCCTTCCCGGGCGCGGACTACGAAATCCCGCAGCCGGTGCACCGCACGGCTGTCCACTACCGCCTCGCGGCCCGCCAGCAGGTCGGCCTTTGTCTGCCCCGTTGCGGCACAGACCAGCTCCCTGGCAATGCGGGCGGCCCCCTCCGGTCCCTCGGTCTCCAACAGCTCGCTCCGGACCTCCTGATAAAGATCAGCGAAGGTTTTCACCATTGGTCAGCCCCTTCCTCTTCCGGAATGACGGCGGTCAGCGCTTCTATCGCAACTTCAATCATAGAATCGTCCGGTTCGTTGGTGGTAAAGCGCTGCATACACAGTCCCGGCGTGGTCAGCGCGCGGGTAAAGGCATTGTCGTGCCGCCCGACAAAACGGTTGATCTCATAGCTGATTGCCACGATTACCGGCAGCATCAGCAGATGCAGGCCCATCCGGGCAAAGGTATTACTCACCCGCAAAAACGCGCCGCACAGGATGCTGATGCACACCACCACCAGCAAAAAGCTGGTGCCGCAGCGGGGGTGGAAACGGGTCATAGGCCGGACGTTTTCCACCGTCAATGGCAGCTTTGCCTCGTAACAGCGAATCGTCTTATGCTCCGCGCCGTGATAGGAGAAGACCCGTTTCATGTCCTTCATCTGCGAAACCAGAATCATATAACCGAGGAACAGGACGATTTTGACCGCGCCCTCGGTCAGGTTGCGGGCCAAATAATTTTCCCGGAGCCCGGAGATCAGGCCGGTCAGGAAGGTGGGCAGCAAAATGAACAGGCCCACCGAGAACGCGATGCCCACCACGACGGCGAAGTAGGTCACCGCCTTTTCCACCCATTCAGAGCCAAGGTGTTTCTCCGCCCACTTCTCAAAACGGGATGGCTCGGCGTCACTCTCCTCGTCGGGGAAATACTCCGCCGAGAACATCAGCGCCTTGACGCCGTTGAACATAGATGCGCCAAAGTTGACCACCCCCCGAATCAGGGGCCAGCTCAGAATCTTGGCCCGCTTCTTGGTCAGTCTCAGGTCCTCGACCTTTTTCACCAGCCCTTCGGGGCTGCGGACTACAATCGCCTGCTTTTCCGGTCCACGCATCAGAATCCCTTCGATCAGAGCCTGACCGCCGATCAGCGTTTTAAATTTTTCCTGTGGATTTTGGTTAGCCATATGTTTTTCCTTCTTTTTGTTACGGGAATGAATGGGTGCCCTTACGCGCCCTCGCCAATCGGCAGACGGATTGTCACCAATGTGCCGCCGCCCTCGGCGTTGGACAGCACCAGCTGTCCGCCGTGCATAGTGACGATCTCCTCACAGACCGCCAAACCGATGCCGCTTCCCCGTGCCTTGGTGCTACCCTTATAGAATTTCATCTTCACGTGGGGCAGCTCGTCCTCCGGAATGCCGGGGCCGAAGTCGCGGATGCGTACCGCCGCGTATTCACCCTCCTGGCGAATCTCCGCCGTAATCCTGCGCCCCTCGCCGCCATGCTTGGCTGCATTGTCCAGAATGTTCAGGAACACCTGACGCATCCGGCTGATGTCACAGGGAATTTCGGGCAAAACGTCGTCGTTTTCCAGGTAGACCAGCTCAATGCCCTCCTGCTTGAGGCGGCTGCCATACATAAACACAGTGTCCTCAAATTCGGCCTGGAGGTCCGCCGGCTCCACATTGAGGGTAAACCGGCCGTCCTGCATTCGGGTGAACTCCAAGAGCTCCTCCACCATGTCGGTCAGCCGCCGGGTCTCCCGCAGGATGATAACCATCCCCCGCCGGGTCTCCACCGGGTCCATTGTCTCAGCTGACAAAATGGTCTCGCCCCACCCTGAAATGGCGGTCAGCGGCGTCCGCAGCTCATGGGAGACCGAGGAGACAAACTCCGACTGCATCCGCTCGGCCTGCCCCAGCTTGACCGACATGTCGTTGATGGTGTCGGTCAGCTCGCCGATCTCGTCGTCAAACTTCTTTTTAATCTGCACGCCATAGCCGCCGGCGGAAATACGCTTGGCCGTTTCGGTGATTTCCGATACCGGCTCAATGATGGAGCGGATGAAATAGCGGCTGTTGTACATTATCAGGAGGATAAACAGCACGCCCACCACCACCGTCACGGCGGTCAGCATCAGAATCTGCCGTCCCACGTTCTTGAGGCTGGTGACGTAGCGCAGGACGCCGATGACCTCGCCGTTGGTATAGATCATCGGGCTGGAAACCGCCATAATCCGTTCGCCGGTGGCGGGGTTCGTCCCGTTAAAAATCGCCAGCCGCTTGGTTTCGATGGCGGCATCCACATCGCTGGTTCCGGGCCCCTTCCCGGCCCATTGGCCGTAGGACGAGGCCACCAGACGCCCGCTCGGGCTGATAAACTGAAGCTCCAGGGTATTTTTATCCTCAAAGTTGTGGGCGACGTTGATGCAGGACTGGTAATATTCGTTGTAGCTCTGACCCAGATAGTTGCCGAAGAAGTCGGTGGTGGTCTTGGCCTTGGCCTCCAAGCCGGACTGCATATTGGAGTAGTAGTACATGGTAAAGGCCAGAGGGAATGCCACCACAACCGCCAACACCAGCAAAATGACAATGCTCAGGTTGTTGAACATCCAGCGCTTCTGGATGCCGGTCCGCTTCTTCAATGCGCTCACCGCCTGTCCGCTCTTTGGATTATACGCCCCACTTGTAGCCAAACCCCCAGATCGTTGTGATATAGGTGGGGTTGGCGGTGTCGTCTTCGATCTTTATGCGAAGGCGGCGGATGTTCACGTCCACGATTTTCAGCTCTCCGTCAAAGTCGCGCCCCCAAACGCTGGTCAGGATATCCTCTCTGGACAGGGCGCGGCCCGGGTTCTGCATGAACAGCTTCATGATGGCATACTCCACCTGGGTCAGCTTAATTCGCTTTCCGTTCTTTTCCAGCGTCCGGTTCCGGGTGTTGAGCAGGAAGGGCCCCTGCTGCTGTTCCCCGCTCTCCCCTCCGCCGTCGGGGCCGATGCGGCGGTATAGAGCGTCAATCCGGGCGGTCAGCTCGGCCGGGGAAAAGGGCTTGGTCACATAGTCGTCCGCCCCGGTCATCAGGCCGGTCACCTTGTCCATCTCCTGGGTACGGGCCGTCAGCATAATAATGCCGATGGACTTATTGGTGGCCCGAATGGTCCGGCAGACCTCAAAGCCGTCAATGTCGGGCAGCATGATGTCTAAAATGGCGACGCCGGCGTCCGGATTCTCCTTGAGCTTCTCCAAAGCCTCCGCCCCGGTCCCCGCTTCAATCGCCTCGTATCCGGCCCGCTTGAGGTTGATGACCACAAAGCTGCGAATACTGACCTCGTCCTCCAATATTAAAACCTTTTTCATTTGGTTTAAACCTCCCCCGTATTCCAATCAACCCAAATAAAGTTAAACATTTCCTTTAAAGTTTCCGGCGTGAGGTTTTCCGCCTCCGCCGCAGTCCCCAGGGACGCGGCATAACTGACGTCCCCCTTCCCCTTCAGTAGAAAGCGGCCGTCCCCCGTCGCCAGCGCGTCCCGGCCCTCGCCGGTGAAGGGATAGATTGTAAAGATCTCCTCCGGCTCCCGCTCGGCGCCGTGCCAATGGGAGAAGACATACCCCCGGACACCCGACACCTCCGCGCTCCGGGAGATGGTCAACGTATCGCTCCATTCATCGGGCAGGGTCACATACCAGCCGCCTGAATAGTTGTGATAGGTGGTGGTCTCCCGGGTACAGCGGCCATAGAGGTCCATCTTGTACCATTCAATGATCCAGTATGCGTCCTCTGCGCCGCCCCGAGATGGGAGCTGGATGGGCTGCGGCAGTTCAATCACGCCGTCCCGGTCAATGTCGGTGCCGTAGACATAGTAATTGCGGACGGTCCCCGCGCTGGTGCCCGCCGCGCCGGCGGTTGTGATGTTCAAAAAGGATTTGCCGCGCAGAGCGAAAATGTCGGTGACAATGCTGTCCTCCCCGTAGAGGCTGGCGACAAAGACCGCCGGTACGCCGCCCGCCACCTTTCCGGTGAGAATCCGCTTGACCGCTCCGGCTCCCAGGGACATGGACGCCTCCGGCTCCCGCTCGATCTGTTCTCCGGTGTAGCGGTAGTACTCGGCAACCCCACCGCCCTCCTCCGCGTTGAGGCGGATCAAAAAGAGATCGGTGTTGCCGTCATTGTTCAAATCACAGGTGGTATAGGCCGAATAGCTGGCGCTCATCAGCTCTACCGCGCGTCCCTCCCGCAGGGCGTAGACGCTCATGGACTGGAGCACTTGGTCGTTGACCTGCCGGCCTAGGATGATCTCCAGACCCGGTTTGCCGTCGATCTGGGCATATTCAGCAGTGGCGAAGCCGGTCCCGTCCCCCTCAATGGTCGCGATACACGCCAGCCCGTCCTCTGCCTGGTCCAAAATACAGGTCTTGAGGGGCATGTCGCCGCCGGTCTTGAGGAAAACGATGGCCTCATCCAGCCCGTCGCCGTCCAGATCGGCCAGCTGAATCGGCTGGCGGTTGGCCCCAGCTGTGGGGGCCAAACAGACCGTGCCGGGAGTCATCAGTGCGTCAATGGCTTTTTGAAGCTCATAGAGTTCCTGCGGCTGCCGGGGCAGGGCGTAGAGCTCCTCGCCGGAGCGAAACAGGCAGCCGGATAAGGAGGGCGCGCAGCACAGCGACAGCAAAAACGCCAAAATCCGCTTCCATTTCCCCACACGCGCCGCCTCCCTCGCTCGATTTAGAATTCATTATATCATATTCCCCTGAAAAAATATAGGGGGTAATTCATGCAAAATACGAGATGCCGTCCTTCCCTTTCCCCATAAACACCGGGGGAAAATACAGACGCGGACAGCCGATTGGGCCGTCCGCGCCTGACGCTTTTTATTCCTCGTCAACCGTTATCGTCATGGGGGAAATCAAGGCGGCGGTGAAGCCTCTGGAAAGGCTGTTTTCGTCAATCTCTTCCGCCCCAGCGCGGCTCTTCGCGTCCTCGATCACCGATTCCACCCAATCTGCGCCGCCATTTACATAGGTGTACTTGGCGGCTGCGGTCATCATCCGCTCGGCCTCCTCCATGGTGATGGGGGCATTGGCGCGGAATGTGCCGCTCTCCTCCAGGATACCCGCTCTCCATGCCGCAACCAGGCTGTCATAATACCAGGCGGTTTCCTGGATATCGGTATACGGGGGGGCCGACGCGCCGCCGACATCCAGCTCCAGGGCCCGCGCCAGCATGACGACAAAGTTGGCCCGGGTACATGGATCTTCGCCATTGAAGCTGCCATGGTTGCCGGTCAGCACGCCACAGCCGGTCAGAATCTCCACATCCTCGGCGTACCAGGTTCCCACCGTATCGGCGTAGCTGTAATAGCGTTCCTGCTCCTGCTCCGGGTCGGCAAGACCGAGCGAGGTGAAGACAAAGCGGTAATAGTCGCTCCGCAGGATGGAAGCTGACACCGAAAACTGGTTCTTTACCGTCCGAATCATCTCCTGGTCGTAGCCATCGGGATAATCCTCCTTCGGCTTCTTCCATTCCACCTTGCCGTCGTGGGCGTCATAGGTCAGCGCGTCGGTCAGGAAGCTGCCGTCTTGGAGGATGGCCACATGAATTCCCTCCGACAGCACATCCATACCGGTGAGAAAACGGGATTCGTAAGGCATTCCAAACAGATTGAGCACCGTGGGCAGGATGTCCTGGGTACAGCAATATTCCTGTACCGAAACAGGCTCCTCCATCCCGCCGTTCCACAGGGCAAAGCTGTTGCGGTAGCGCCAGAAGGGGTCGTCCTTCGCCGCGTCGCCAGCCAGCAGCTCATAAGACTCGTTGCTCAGACCGTAGGGGTAGTGATCGCCGGTGAGGACAATGACCGTTCTATCGGCCACACCGGCCTCTTCGAGCCGGCCCAGCAAATAGGTCATGGCGTCTTCCAACTCCAATTGGCAGGCGTAATATGCCTTCAAGTCCTCGGGCAGGTCCAGTCCCTCCACCCGCTTCTCATTTTTAATGCACATGTCGTTGTCTACAAAGTTGTAGTCGCAGTGGCCCGAATAGGTCATATAGTGGACGATAAACTGCTCCTCATCAATATAGTCGTCCACGGTTTTGCGCATCATCTCCAGGTCGGAGGCCGGCGAGCCCTTCTCCATGTCCAGGCCAAAGTCCACCGCCTTAAAGGTGTATCCCATATTCGGGTGGGTATTGATGCGGTTGTAGAAGGTGGCGATGTTGTTGTGGTAGGCCTTGGGCTTCAAGCCCAGTTCGGAGAAACGGTTGCCCAGCGTAAAGGGAACATAGTTGTACATGGAGGTGGCGAAGCTCACCCGGCTCATGTCGGGCATCAGACCCATGCACAGGCTGTATTCGCCGTTGGTGGTCATACTGGGGAAGCTGCAATAAAAATTCTCAAAGAGGAATCCCTCATGGGTCAGCCGGTACAGGGTAGGTGTGATCTCCGGGTCCACCATGTAGGGCGAGAAGGATTCGGCACAGATTTGAATCAGGTTATACCCGGCGAATTTGCCGGTGTATTCATTGCGCAGGGTTCCCGACAGCTTGTCAAAATACCCGTTGAGCTGAATGATATTTTTATCTTCAGTCAGCAGGTCCAGACCGGTCAAATCCAATTCCGGCATGATGTTTCGGTCCGGCAGCTCCAGGACGTCCTCGGGCACCTCTTCCTTGGTCTCGCCCAAGTCCATTGCTTCGTCGTTGATCCCCGCCGTTCCTTTCATCAGCCGGCCCAGCTCCAAACGTTCCGCCGTTGGCAGGCCGAAGTATTCGCACTGAAGGGTCACGTCTCCGTAGGGGTCCTTGTAGGTCCGGTAAATCGTACTGGTCTTGCCGGCAATCCAGATCGGGAGCATGCCCAAAATGTGGAGCACCAGCACAGTACCCACCGCCATCAGCATACCGCGCCCGGACATTCTCTCGTTGGGCAAAACCCCCCGGCGGTGCAGCAAAAAGAGAATGGGAAGGGGAAGGACAAACAGCAGCAGCTGCAGCCAGCTCGCGCCAATGGCGCGAAGGATGGTGGGCATGAAGTTGTCAATCGCGTCCCCGCCCATGCCCATGTAGGACAGGGAGAGCAGGGTGTCGAAAACCCGGTAGTAAATCAACTGCACGCTGTAAAGGACAAACAGCAGCGCCGCCAACACGTACCGGAGCACATAGCTGATCCGCTCCTTCCGGAAAAAGGAGGTAATCAGGGTCAGCGCGGCCGCAAACGACATGTCAAACAGGAGGCTTGTCAGAATCCGCAGGGTCATTCCGTGGTAGACCGTCAGATGCAGCGTCAGCTCCAACAGCAACAGCGCCCCAAACCAGAAGAGGAAAAGCCTCCCATAAAATTGACGGGGTTTCTTTGTTTCACTCATGTTATACCGCCTCGTAAATAAACTGTCCGTTTCCGGTAAAATAAATTAAGATCAACGCCAGCAGCGCCGCGTAGCACAGGGCTTCCAGCAGCCGCCCCGGCGGGGTTTTCAGAAAAGCTTTCCAACGCTTCAGGATAGCAGCCATTGGTCGATCTCCTTTGTAAAAACATGTGCGCCGTATTCATGATTCAGGTGGCCGAAGTCGTAGAAGCAGGCCCGGTCCAGCGCGCCGCTCCAATCCTTGAACTCCAACCCCAACTGCGCGCACAGCGCTTCGGTCCGCGCTTTGACCGCCAGCGTGGATTTCGGAACCTGAAAATCCGGGTTTAAGGGCATCCACAACAGCCGCAGCCGGACGCCGTTTCGCCCACACCAGGCGGCAATCTCCTCCAGGGCGGCGAAGTTTTCCTCAAAGTCCTCCATAGGCAGCGCCAGATAGGGCGACGACGCTGCCTTTTCGTCCAGCTTGGTCTGCGAGAGGGAGCCGTAATAGTACGCCCGTTCCTGACCGGCGTACTTCCCGTATTCCGGAACAAACCCCGTAAACGCCTGCGCGGCCGTCTCTTCCACCAACAGCCTGAGCCGGTCCCGGTAGAAATACAAGAAGGGCTCCAACGGCTCTCGATGCCAGGGATAGGCGGGATTGGTGGGGAACTCGTCGTAGAGGGTCAGGTCGTTGAGGCCAATCACCAGCTCGCTGCCCACCTGGATTTCCTTCTTGCGTAGCATATCCCAAAGGTCGGTCACCACGCCGTAATCGACGCCCAGATTCACATAGCCGCTCTCGCTCTCCTCCTCCAGATAGGCGGAGATGACGATGGAATTACCAAAGAAAACCTGATCCCAAACCGCCTCGGGATGGGCACGGCGGACGATCTCATAATCATTGAGGATAAACCGCCCGCTGGACACCAGCCACGGCCCCAGCAAGGCCGAGGCCATCCAGTCCAGGCCCACAAAGAAGACCGCAAGCAGCAAGGGGAACCGCCACCGGCGGAGGGCGTTTAACATCTTCATAGCTTCCACAACCCTCCCAATGCCGTCAGGAGCTGCGGCGGCTCCAACAGGAAGAACATGGCGTTAATTCCGAAGAGAAACGCAACCGCCGCGCGGCGCAGATAAAGCACCGGCTTTTTGGCCTTTCGGTCTACCGTGGTCAGGCCGAAGAGGTTTTCAAGGGCCAGCAAGCCGCCCATATAAAGGCCGTTGCACACCGCCAGCAAGCTGAAATTGTGCCACAGGCTCATAACCAGCATGGTCAGCAGGCCGATCAGAGCGGAGGCGTACCGGTTTAGCCGCTTGCCGTTGACCACCACGAAAATGTGCTCTCGAATCCATTCGCTGAGGGTGACGTGCCACCGCCGCCAGAACTGGGTGAAGGAGGCAGCGGATAACGGTTTCTTGAAATTCTCCGGGACGGCGATTCCAGTGAATGACCCAACGGCGATTGCGATATCACTGTAGCCCGATAAATCGAGGTAGAGCAAGGCATAGCTTAAAATTACCAGCGCTAGCGTGGCATAGAAATGCTGTCCCAGCGTCAGCACATAGTCCAGCGCCCCCCGGAACCACACCACCAGAACCAGCTTTTTGAACAGGCCCCGAATCAGCCGCTTGACCTGCCGTTCCACCCCTTCCGCATCGGGGAGGACGGGGTGCTCGTAGAGCTTTTGGAAGTCGCGGTAACGGAAGATGGGCCCGGCGGTAATCACCGGAAAAAATAGCAGAAAGTTGGCGTAGGTCAGCAGCGGGATATGCCTTCCTGTATAGTAGACAAAGAACAGGCCGTCAATGGCCTTTAGCATATTATATGAAAAGCCCACAATAACGGCGAACGCCGGCAGGGCCGGAACCAACGCCGCAGCCCGGACATAGAAAAAGGGAGCCGCGTCCAACAGGCAGAACAGTACAAACAGAACCCGCCGTCCATGCCGTGCCGCCCGTAGCAGGCGGATGAGCAGATAGCTTCCCAGCGCGTAAGCGAAGTAGAACACCGCCAGCTTGGGCGACACATGGGCCAGCAGCGCCAAGCCGGCCACCAGCAGAAAGCGGGTAATCCGCAGCCCCGGCCGCCGCCGGGCCGCCAGCCACCCTCCAATTCCAAAGAGGACCGCCAGGGCCAACGTCAGCAGGAGGGTATCAACTTGCAAATACCACATAGGCTTCTCCCCGCTTCCAGCAGTTTATTTTTCTTGCAGCTTCTGCTCCACTACCCCGGCAATCTCATCAATGGTGTTCATTGGGTAAAGGGTAATGTCGGCCTGGGTAATCTCAATGCCAAAGGTCTCCTCCAGAAAGAGAACGATTTCGGTGGCCCCGAGGGAGTCCACGAAGCCATAGTCAAACAGGTCCACATCATCGGAGAAATCCGGGTCGTCCGGCTCAATGGAGGCATATTGGATGATATAATCACGCAGGGTATCTTTCACATTCTTTTCCATGGGTGGTCTCCTTCGTCCAAGTTTTGTTGGCAGATGGTCGCCACGGGGACCAGACCCTGCCGTTTCCAAAAGGCCAGCCCCGCCGGGTTGCCGCACAGGACTTCCAGGCTCAGGGTTGTGATATCGTTGCCCCAAAGCCAGTCCCTGGCATAGTCCGCCAGACGGCTTGCCAGACCGTGGCGTCGGGCCTCTGGGACGACGTACAGCTCCTGTAAAAAGCCGACGCTGTTCTTACCCCGGCACCGGTGCTCCCGCCCCAGACGGGAAATGGCGCAAAAGGCAAAGCCAACCAGTCTCCCATCCTCTCCCTCGGCCACGGCGGCCAGAAGCAGGCGGGATTTCATTCTTGCCCGCAGGACGTCGGGAAGCTGGGCCTCGTCCAGCTCGTAGTTTATACCACAGCCCTTTAGCTCCCGATAGTAGGAGCGGTACAGGGTCAGGAGGGTGTCCAGCTCTTCCTCCCTGGCGTCTCGGACCGCGTATTCCGTATTCATAGCATTGTCCTGAGCAAGACCCGGTCAATCTTGCGGTTGGCGTTGAGGGGCAAGGCCTCCATACAGACCAGCCGTCCGGGCAGCATATACTTGGGCAGATATTTGCCCAATTCCAGATTGAAGCGCCGGAGCTGTACCTCCTGCGCCGTCTCAAGGAAAAGCACAATACGTTCGTTTTCCACGTCAAAAAGAGCCGCCACATTCTTCACCCCGGGGACGCTGCGGGCCGCGTTTTCCACATCGCCCAACTCAATTCGGTTTCCCCGAAGCTTGATCTGGCTGTCCTTTCGGCCCTGGAACCAAAGCAGGCCGTCCGCGTCCCGGCTGACCAGGTCGCCGGTGCGGTACATCGGCTCGGGAAAGGCGGCGTTGTGCGGATTGTCCACAAAGGCGCGGACGGTCTCCTCCGGGTTGTTCCAATAACCAAGGGCCAATTGGCTCCCCAGGACGCAGAGCTCTCCCGTCTCGCCGGGGGCGGCTTCCCCGCCGTCCTCCCGCAGCACCAGCACCCGCATGTTGGGCCGCGCGTAGCCGATGGGCAGCGGGTCGCCGTCCGCAAATTCCCGATCCACTATATAGCACGTGCAGTCCACCGTAACCTCGGTGGGCCCGTAGAGATTGGCAAAAACCCGCCCGGGCAGCGCCCTCCGCCAGACATTGAGCTGCTTGTTCGGCATGACCTCTCCGGCAAACACCACCGTCTCAAGCTTGGGAAGCCTGACCTCGTCCAACGCCCCGCAGTTGGCGGTACTAATCATCACCGTGGGCACCCAGAAAATGCAGGTGACCGCCTTCTCCGCCAGATAAGCCAGCAGCTTGCCGGGGTAGCGGAACAGAATTTCCGGGATGATAACCACCTTGGCCCCGCAGGCCGCCGCCGCATAGAGGTCGAACACCGAATTGTCAAAGTGAAACCCCGATTGCAGGCCGGTGACCGACCGCTCGTTCAGGGAAAACGTTTCCGCAATCCATGCGGCGTAATCCAACACGCCCCGGTGGGGGATAATCACCCCCTTGGGGGTCCCGGTGGAGCCGGACGTGTACATAATATAAGCTGGGTCCTGGTCGGTCACAGCCTCCGCCGCCCGGTCCACCGCTTCGCCTCCGTCTCCCGCAAGCGAATCAATCAGTAAAATAGGACACGCGGCCTCCGGCAGGGCTGCCGCCCCTTTCTGGTCTGTGACAATGCAGCCGGGCTGTAAGTTTTGCAAAGTAGCCCGCAGCCGTCCGTCCGGGGCGTCGTAATCCAGCGGCACATAGGGGAGGCCGCAGTACATGGCGGCGTAGAACACCACAACGGCGGATACCGATTTGGGCAGGAAAACCGCCACCGGACAACGGCGGTCAAGCCCCAGCTTCAGCAGAGCCGCCGCAACGCTCCGGCTGCGCTCCCGGAGGAGGGCATAACCGATAACCTCTTTGTCGTCCTCCAGCGCGGGGCGGTCCGGGAACCGGGACGCAGCCCGCTCCAACAGCTCCACAACGTTATACATGCTCGCTCCCCTCCCCGTCCAGCTTCGCCTTGAGGGCCTGCCGGTCAATCTTGTCGTTGGGCGTGTGGGGCAGCTTTTCCATGGGAACCAACTGCCCGGGCAGCATATACTGCGGGATGTGCTTTTTCAACTCCAGGTTGAACCGCCGTAACGGGAGGGTTCCTTGGGTCTCCACAAAGAGCACAATCCGTTCCCGCTCCTTGTCAAAGACCGCCGCCGCGTTTTCCACCCCTTCGACGCACATTGCCGCCGTCTCAAGCTCTCCCAGCTCAATACGGTTGCCCTTGAGTTTGATTTGGTTGTCCCGCCTGCCGCAGAATTGCAGCAGACCGTCTCCGTCCCAGAAAGCCAGATCACCGGTACGGTACATCCGTTCTCCCCAAGCCCGGTTGGCTGGGTTGGGGCAAAATGCGCGGGCCGTCAGCTCGGGCGCGTTCCAATACCCCAATGCAACACCGGAGCCCAGTACGCACAGCTCCCCCTGTTCCCCTGCCGCCGCCTCCGTGCCGTCCTCGCGCAAAATCAAAACGCGCATATTTTCGCAGGCTTTGCCAATGGGCAGCGGTTCGGAATCCGCGAACTCCCGGTCCACAATATAGTAGCAGCAGACATCGGTAATCTCCGTGGGGCCGTAGAGGTTGGCAAAGGTCCGCCCGGGCAGCGCCCTACGCCAGACGTTCAGCTGCTTGTTGGGCATGACCTCCCCGCAGAATGCCACCGTTCGGAGGGCGGGCAGGTCCGCTCCCTCCAACGCGCCCGAGTTGGCAATGTTGATGAGCACCGTCGGTACCCAGAAAATAGCCGTAATCTCTTTCTCGGCCAGGAATTGGGGCAGCCGGAGCGGATAGAGCACCAGCGCGTCGGGAATCAGCACCAGCTTGCCGCCGCAGCGGATGGAGCCGTAGATATCAAAGGTGGAATTGTCGAAGTAAAACGGCGCCTGTCCGGCCATTACCGTCTCCTCGGTAAAGCCGAAGGTCTTCACCACCCAGTCCGCGTAATCCAGAATACCCCGATGCGGGATGGTCACCCCTTTGGGCGTCCCGGTGGAGCCGGAGGTGTACATGATATAAATCGGGTCGGCGTCGTTCACCGCGCCGGCGGCGGCGTCCAGCCGTTCCCCGTCCACCGCAGAGGCCGCAAGGCTGTCGTAGAGGCAAACCTTCGCCCCCCGCAAATCCAGCCCTTCTAAATTGGGGGCCAACGTCCCGTCGGTGACGATACAGCCGGGGCGCAGGCTGTCAATAATTTTGTCCAGCCGCGCCATCGGGATGTGGGCGTCCACCGGCGCGTAAGGGCAGCCGGCGTACTGCGCGCCCAAAAAGACGCACAGCGCCCGCGCGCTTTTGGGCAGATAGACCACCACGGGCCGCCGGACCGCCCCCGCCGCGAGCAGGCCCGCGCCAATCTTACGGGCGGTGTCCCGGTACTGGGCATAGGTCAGCGACGCGGTCTCGTCCTCCACGGCGCAGCGGTCCGCGAAACGCGCCGCCGCCTCGTCCAGAAGACGGACTGCGGAATGTATCCTCAATGTCAATTTCCTCCCATATATCGCACGTGCAGCGCCGTCGGGCCGCCGAATTTGGTGAATACGGTCTTGCCGTCGTAATGGTCCGCCGTCCATCCCTCGTCCGCCGTCTCCGCGTTGCCCGACACCACTGCCTGGAGCATTCCCTCTCTGGTAAAGGAAATTTCCGCACCGGCGTCCGTGCCGGCAATCTCCGCCGGGACGTTGAGCTGAAGGACATGCTGCCCCTCTCCCCCGCCTTGGCGGAAGGTCACCGGAGCGTCCAGACCGACGGCAAAGCCGTCCGCCGTCCGCTTCCAAACCCTCGCGTCGGGGGTGAACATTTCTTCCAGTCCGTCGGTAAAGTCAATCCGCAGCCCGGCGGCTCTCTGGAACGCCCCGTCGTAGAGGGGAAAATCCGTCGAAGCCGCTCCGGGGGTGATAACGAAGCCGCCATCCGCCGCCTGTACCTCCACAGTCAGGTTGTAGGCCGCCGCGCTGGCCTTCATCAATTGATCTTCCCGGGTAAAATTATATCCAAATTTCCGCTGGAAGACGGACAGCTTTTCAATATAGTCCCGTGCCTCCTCATCAGAACGGTAAATCAGGTCGCAGTGATAGTAGACGACAACCGGGACGGCGTATTTGCCGCTTATGTCGCTCACGGTCTCATCGCAGTAAGGCAGAACCGAGCAGTTCTGCATGAGCAGGGTTCGCTCTCCCTCACTAGTCAGGAAAAAGGGAAGCGAGACCGCCGCCTCGGGCGACATCTGGGGCGCAATATAGGTGGAACCAGCTCCCGCGTAGCCAGACTGCCAGAGCAAGCCCGCGTTCCATAGACTGCGCATGGATTGGGCCGGGTCCAGGGTTGAGGTGTACCAGGTGTGCTGGTTCGCGCCAATCCCCTCCGTTTGTATCCCGTATGCCTCCATCGCCTTTTTGTGCGCCGACAGCTCAAAAGCTTCCCGATCCTCCGAGGCGTAGGAATTGGTATAAAAATGAAGGCCCATATAGTAGTGACGCGCTTTCGCAAAATTGATCTGGTCCTGTAGTCTGTCCCGCTGTGGGAAATAGGGTGAATCAATGGGATAGTTCATACCATACTCCTGATGACCGCAGAGCAGGTCACGCACACCGTCACCGTTGAGGTCCAGCAGGAGCGGCGTGGCAAAGTTACCGAATTTGATTCGGTCGTTGCCTTTGTAATTATTCTCGTTGCAGCGGAGATAGCCGTCAAAGAAGAACTGCCCCTTTCCGTTGCCAAGCAGAAGGGCGATATAGCCGTCGAAGGTCCCGACAAGCAGGTCGGTTTTTCCATCGCCGTCGTAGTCGGTCAGAAATGGGGCCAGCCAATGACCAAGCTCCCAGTCGGCGCAGTCGCGGGACAGCGCCGCCATCTGGCTGGAAGAGTAAACGGTCGCCTTGCCCACTTTTTGTCCAAAATAAATCAGCAGGATTCCCTGTTCCGAGCCGACAGCCAGATCGGTCACGCCGTCGCCGTCGATGTCGCCCGTTGCGGGCAGGTTGACCCCCTGGAAGCCGGTTTCAATCAGGATGCCCTTGGGTTCAAAATAGAGCGTCCCGTCGCCGCGGTACCAGTGGACGTTGCCGTCGGGACCGCCCACCAGCAGGTCCAACTGGCCGTCGCCGTCCACATCCATCATGGCGGTGGCGGTATAATAGTCCATCTTCAAGGGAGAACCATCCGTTGTGAAAACGGGCTGGGCCTCGGACACCCGGAGCCGCCCGTCCAGGCCGGTCATACCCAGATTTTCATAATAGGTGACGCTGCCGTCCGACGCGCCGCAGAAGAAGTCGGCAAGTCCATCTCCATTATAATCGACGGCGCAAGGGGAAAGCCGCTGACGAAACTCAGGGTGGTCGTCAAAATAGCTGCCCCCCTCCTCCAGCCAGCCTTGCGTCAGCCATTGTCCGCCACTGTCCACGTGGGCGCCGGAGGAATAGGCGCTCTCCTGATAGTCCATCCGGAAGGGCGTTCCCTCCGCCTGCCCCAGCAGGTAGGTCATGGTCTCAACGCGGGCAAACCATTGGTAGGCGTTGCGGATTAAAACAAGGGATGGAATCTGTCCCGCCGCTTCAGCCAGGGCGGAAAACTGCCGCAGGGAATCGTTTTCAAACGCGGTGATCTCCTCATAATGGAGAGACCAGCACATGGAAGGAGAGCCGTAGCAGCCAAACACACGGTCCAACGCGAAGCCGTAGCGCAGCTTGGAAACGTAGGCCGCCCACTCGCTGAGGAAGAGCTGGTTACAGGAAGCGACGGTGGAGGCAAAGGCGGGCTGAGACAGGTCCCGGGGGGCCATGGACAGGTCGCCCTGGACATAGCCGTTGGGCAGCAGCGGGTTGGTAAACAGCACCGCGCCCTCTCCCCAGCGGTTGACCGCGTAAAGCGCCAGCCCGCCGTCGTCAGACAAGACCAGCGGGACTGCCGTATCGGGAACCATAGCCACGCCGTAATCGCGGCCTTTTAGTGTCTCGTAGTCTGTAAAGCCCTTGTAAAGCGCGTGGAAGTCGGCAATCAGTCCCTGTAGATCGGATAGGTCCCCTAAGCCGGCGGGAAGGACAATCTCCTCCCGGAAGGTCAGCGGTTCAAAATCCGACGCGCCCAAGTATCCGGCGGGAAACGCCCCGGAAAAGGCATTGGGGACCAACACAGCACCGCCCGCTTTTGTAAAATCCATAATTTGCCGCGCCGCTGTGTCCCAGCTGGGCTCGGTAAGCAAGCTCTCATCTAAATAAAGGACATCCGCGCCTGAGAAGTCAGCCGAGAGGTCCATGGCCTCGGCCTCCAGGTTGAGCATCATGGGCTGTTCCAAATACTCCAGCGTTTCGCGCCAGCACCCACCCTCTTCTCCGTGCAGCACCACCGCCCGGAGGTGATAGCCGTCCCGCGCTGCCAACGCCGCCGTCAGCTCCTCCGTGCTTTGTAAGGACGGCAAAGGTTCCTGCACTGTGGGAACAGACGCCGGGGCGGAACATGACGCCAGAAGCGTCAGGCAGAGCAGGGCGCAAAGAATCCGTTTCATTTGGTTTCCGCCCCCTTCCAAGTGATGTCCGACGCGCCGCGTCTGTTAAAATCAGATGTTATTATAACGCATTTGTCGAAAAAGTCAATCGCGCACCCCGTGTCTCTGTAGATTGGGACCCGGCTGCATCCAAAATCTCCTTATGCCTTACGCTGTTTGATCCAGCAGCCCATCCACCCAGTGAGGAACAGACCGGCCCAAATCACAATATATGCGGGCCAGGGACGAATCACATCCATAAACGGCACCGTAATCAACGAGGCCAAGGTCACGAATGGGAGAAAAAACAACTGCGGCCCAATTCCAATCAAATTCAGCCAATACCGTCCCATAACAAGTTCCTGAAATAGGGCCAGCGCTAACATCAATAGACCAAATGCGGACAGCAAAGACGCCTGTATAAACGGATTCTTTCCCGATTTTGACACTTTAAATGCCAAATAGACCCAAGCAGCTATGAGGACAATCTCAAGAAGCATCAAGAGGCTCCACACCGGCAAATACATCAGAAGATAGTTAAATAAAATCCCGGCAAGCAGGGGCGACATACCCGCGCAAAATATTTTTACCGCATCCAGCATTGTAAGCAAACCTTCCCATATCTCATTCCAGTCCTATTGCCTGATTGGCTGATATTATAGCATAGAAAGGCGGGTGAATCAATCTTCCGGATCATTGTGTCCGACGCCTACGCGGCCGGTGAACAACAGAAGCGGGTGAAAATTTGAGAGATTTGAGATTGTCTATAGCTTCATTGATGGCCAAACAGTCATGGAAGATTGTTTTTGTATGCCAACATCTGGATGCGCTCATCTGTCACTCTTTGCAGCCCACGTCTTTGTATACGCTGCTTGCGTTTTTGATCGAGCGGTATTATAATAACAAAGCACGCAGAAAGGGGGGAGAATGCTATGCACTTGTGGGGCCATCTAAAAACGGTCACAAAGCATCGCTGGCTGGTCATGGTCCACTGCTTCCGGGTAGGACTGATCTGGCAGGGACTGACCCACGATCTCTCCAAATTCTCCCCTTCCGAGTTTTTAATCGGCATCCGTTACTATCAGGGCACCCGCAGCCCCAACGCCGCCGAACGTGAGCTAAATGGGTATTCCACCGCCTGGATGCACCACAAGGGCCGCAACCGCCACCATTTTGAATATTGGTCGGACCTGCGCCCCGGCACCCGCCAATACAGCCCGGTCCCCATGCCGCCGCGCTATCTGGCCGAGATGGTTATGGACCGCATCGCAGCCTGTAAAACCTACAACGGTAAGCGGTATACCAACGCCGACCCCCTCACCTATCTGAACAAAACTTTGGACGCCGGCCTGATGCACGAGGACACCGAAAAAAAGCTGCGGTTTCTTTTGACTATGCTGGCTGAGCAAGGTGAAAACGCCACCTTTGCCTACATACGAAAGCATGTTCTGCGGGAAGAACGCTTTGCGGAGGAAGATCATTTTTGAACAGACAGAAAACGACAATCTTTTTGCAGGGCGTGCGGGACGGAATCCCGGTGGCCTTGGGTTATCTGGCGGTCAGCTTTTCTCTGGGCATCATGGCAAGAGGGGCGGGACTGTCCCCTCTCCAGGGTTTCGCCGCCAGTCTCCTGAACAACGCCTCCGCCGGCGAATACGCGGCGTTCACCGCCATTGCCGCAAACGCCGCTTACGCCGAGGTCGCTCTCATCACCCTGATTGCCAACGCCCGGTACTTACTGATGAGCTGCGCCCTCAGTCAACGTATTTCCCCGGAAACAAAATCCTACCACCGGCTGCTGATTGGCTTCGACGTCACCGACGAGCTGTTCGGGCTCGCCGTCGCCCGAGAGGGCTGGCTGCCGCCCCGGTACTTCTACGGAGCCATGTCCCTCCCCCTCCTGGGCTGGTCGTCGGGGACGGCGCTGGGCATCGTGGCGGGAAACATCCTGCCCGGCCGGGTTGTCACGGCGTTGAGCGTCGCCCTCTACGGCATGTTTCTGGCGGTGGTCATCCCGCCCAGCCGGAAAAGCAAGGCGGTCGCCGGGTTGGTGCTGGCCTCGTTTGTGGCAAGCTTCGCGGTCTCTAAGCTGGTTCCGGGGCTTTCGTCCGGCATGCGGACCATTGTGCTGACGGTTGTGCTCTGCGCCGCCGCCGCCATTTTGTTTCCGGTGAGGGAGGAGGCGCGGGATGCGGCATAATATCTGGGCATATATCGCGGTGATGGCTGTGACCAGCTATCTAATCCGTGTATTGCCCCTTACCCTCATACGCAGACCAATACAGAACCGTTTTTTGCGCTCTTTTCTCTACTACGTCCCCTATGTCACATTGTCGGTGATGACTTTTCCCGCCATTCTGGAGGCCACCGGAAGCCCCATAGCCGGTGCGCTCGCCTTGGCGGCGGGGATCATTTCCGCCTGGTTGGGGGCGGGACTGCTGCCTACGGCGGTGGTATGCTGCGTCGTGGTATTTATCTCAGAGTTTTTTCTTAAATAGAAAACACAAAAGAAGCCGCATTGTAAAATAGTGCAGCTTCTTTTGTGTCATAAAAAACCGTATCCCCCGTCCCCCTCAGCCGCGAATCCAGCGGAGCGATTCGCGGCTGAAAGCGAAGAAATTCCCATGATAGCGCAGTTTTTGCCGCGAGGCGAAAACAGAGCGGTCATGGGAATTTCTGAGCTGGCGACCCGGAACAGACTCGAACTGTCGACCTCCAGCGTGACAGGCTGGCGTGCTAACCGACTGCACCACCGGGCCAATTGGTCTCAACGATAATGATTATAACCGACCCGCTCCAAAATGTCAAGCCCTATTTTCAATTTCCGCTAAAATTCCCGCAACTTCCTCCGGCCCGAACCCATAGTCGGCGTCGCAGAACTGGCAGCCAACATGGACGGTCTCGCCTTTGTCCACGATATCCCGGAGCTCCGCCGCGCCCAAGCTCACCAACGTCGCGCGGACCCGGTTGCGGGAACAGTAGCAGCGGTATTCTACCGGCGTGGTCTCCAAAATCTCCAGTTCAAACCCGTCCAACACCCGCCGCAGCAGAGCCGCAGGGTCCGGGTCCTCCTGTAAAATACCGGTCACCGCCCCGGCCTTCCGCACACCCGCCTCCACACGGTCAATCAACGTGTCGGGCGCGCCGGGCAATAGTTGAAGGAGATAACCGCCCGCTGCCTTGACCCTTTGGTCCACGTCCACCAGCACGCCCAACGCGCAGGCCGTCGGAATCTGCTCGCTCTGCACAAAATAGGCCGCGATATCCTCGGCAATCTCGCCCGACACCAGCTCCACACTGCCGATATAGGGTTCTTTGAGCCGGAGGTCGCGAATCACCGTCAGCATCCCCCGCCCTACGGCAGCACCTACGTCCAGCTTGCCCCGGTACTTTTCCAGCAGGGAAATCTGCGGGTTGGTCACATACCCCCGGACGTTGCCTGCGGCGTCGGACACCGCCAGCAGCGTCCCCAGTGGACCGTCGCCCCGAACTTGCAGCGTCAGGGAACCATCCTCGATTTTCTGCATGTTTCCCATCATGGAGGCCGCCGTCAACAGCCGCCCCAGCGCGGCAGTGGCCGTTGGGAAGGTCTTGTGGACGTCCCTGGCCCGCTCCACCATGTCGGTGGACAGAACAGCGGCCGCCTTGAGATACCCGTCGCCGGTAATGGCGCGGACAATGTGATCGTTCATACTCTACTCCTTCAACGCCGCGAAATAGACCCGTTCCTCCCCTTCCTTTGGCGGCTCCATCCTGCGGTCCCCGTAGGTCCGCACCGTGGAAAAGCCAGCCTCCAGCAGCCAGGCCGTCAGGTCGTTCAGGTCATACGCATACTCGGCGTGTTCCTCAAAGCTGCGCCGCCACAGCTTGCCCGCCCTCTGGAAGAGGTCCATGCCATAATAGCATATATGCTCCTCTTCGCAGAACGCCGCCCGCCAGACACAATAGGCGTCATCCGTCTCGTCCAGAAAGACCTGTCCGTCCAGGGCGCAAAGTTTTTCGGGGGTGTTGACGTCAAAAAAGAAGACGCCGCCCGGTTCCAGGTTGGCAAAAACACGCCGGAAGGTCTCGCGGCAATCGTCCGGTTTAGTCAGATAGTTGAGGCTGTCCAGACAGCATACCGCCAGTGCTACCGGCTGGGGCAGCGACAGGGCCTGCATAGGCTGACAGATAAAATATGGGCGGTTCGCCTCCAACGCCAGCGCCTTGTCCATGGCCTCGGTCAGCATCTCCTCGGACAAATCCGCCCCGGTCACCGCGTAGCCCCGCCTCGCCAGCAGGACAGACAGGGAACCGGTCCCGCAGGCGAGGTCCAGCACCGTCCTGGGAGACCGGTTTAACGCCCGGAGCACCAGCTCCAAAAAATTCAGCACCGCTTCATAGGGAATATCGCGGGTCAGCCCGTCGTAGGACGCCGCCAGCGCACCATAAGCGTTCACGCGCCGCCCTCCGCCTGTTTCTTGAGCTTGGCAAAGATGGCGCGATAGGCATCTGTGCCGTAGTTCAAACTGCGGTTGACGCGGCTGATGGTGGCGCTGCTGGCTCCAGTCTGTTCAAGGATGTCGTTGTAAATCATACCCTCATCGAGCAGTTTTGCGACCTCGAAGCGCTGCTCCATCGCCTTGAGCTCCGAAACGGTACAGAGGTCCACAAAAAAGTCATAGCACTGTTCTGGCGTCTCCAACAGCAGAATGGCACGGTACAGGCCGTTATCCGGATCAGATCGCTTGTTGCGGTTGTTCATTCGGTAATACCTCCACGCTCCACGCAAAGGCTCCTCGTATGAGAAGCCTGTTCTTTTTATTTTATCATAGTAAACCACAGAAGTAAAGCCTGATGAAAAAAGCTGTCAATGTCTCCCAAAATATCTGTTAACATGCTTTTTGTACGAAAGATATTCCTCGCCAAAGGCTTCCTGCAAAAACGGTTCCTCTTGTTTGACAATCTGCAAATGCAGCATCAGCGACGCGATTGCGCTGATTGCGAATAACGGTATATAAAAAACACAAAAACAACTCCAATGTAGACCAAATCAAAGCCCAGAAACGCAGGATTTCTACTAATCTGAAACAGCACCTTGTTTTCCTCCCGTGTGAAACGGCTACAAAATTCCCATCTCCCCCAAAACCCGCTCCATCTCCGCCACCCGCGCGTCCCAGGAGCTTTTGCGGCCTTCCTCCATTCTGGCGGCCTTCCGCGCCCGGTCAGTATCCGCCAGCGCAGCGGCGCAGGCGGTCTCGAATTCCCCCGCCGTGCGTGCAATGTGCAGCAAGGGCGCGAATTGCATGATCTGGTCGGGTTGCGGCGTGGAGACAATGGGCTTACCCGTCGCCAGGTATTCGTAGAACTTCAACGGGCTGACGTCCTTGCTCAGCGCGCCGCTGGCAAAGAGATTGAGGCAGGCATCAAAACAGGCGATATAGCGCGGAAGCTGATCGTGCGGCTTGAGGCCCAAGAAGCGGACGTTGGGTAATGCGCGCAGGCCGCTCAAATCCACGCCGGGGTTTTCCCTTCCGATCAACACAAAATTCCACTCGGGCCGCGCTTTTGCCGCCGAGGTAACAAATCCGTACTCGATACATTCCTGCAACGCCCCGACGAAACCGAAAATCGGGCCCGTTATTCCCCGCATATCCTCCGGGACATCCCCCGGCTCAGCCGCCTGTTGAAACAGCTCGTAGTTGGCCCCGTTGGGCAAAAACATCGCCCTCGGATTGACCGTCCGCAGCCGTTCGGCCAACCCCTCCGCCGTGGCAAAGACCATGTCGGCCTTCCTCGCCAGCTCTAACTCCATCTCGTCCACCAGCACGGGATTCATCAGTCCGCCGTAGGCCGAGTGCCGGTCCACGCAGTCATAGACCAGCGCACTGTGGGGAATGCGGTCCACCGCGTCGGCGCTGACCGGCGAATAGCACCAGAGCACAGGCCTGTCAAATCCTGCCTCCGCCATGCGCTTTTTGACATAGGCGGCGGTCTTTTTCTGATTTCGCCGGTTGACCGCCCTGTATTTGTTGAAAAAGGGCCAAACCGGCGGCAGGGCGTAAGCCGTGACATGCCCGCGCACCCGTTCCCCCGCCGCGCGGTACGCCTTGAGCTTCGGCTTGGCGTTGGGGTCGCGGAGCGGGGCGATCCACGTCACAGGCGGGTCGAAATACAGCACTTCGGCATCCTTCAGCCGGCTCATGACCTGCTGCTTGCGGGTCGGAATGGGGTACCAAGTTGAGGTAGACAGGCAGACGATCTGTTTCATGTTGCTTCCTCCAAAAGTGTCCGGGCCGCCGCTTCGTTCTCCGCCGCCAGTGCCCGAAGTTTTTCGACGCCTTCAGAACGGTCTTCCAGCAGCGCACCGCGCACCGCCTCCAGCAGCGCCGGCGCGTCAACCTCCGCGAGCGGCATATACCGTCCCTTGCCCAAATATTCCAGAAACGCCTGGACCTTGGGGTCATAGACCGCGCCCACCACCGGCGTCCCGGCGGCGGCGGCAAAGATCAGCGCGTGGAGGCGCATGGACACCGCCACCCGCATCCGTCCCATCAGTCCCACGATCAGCGAACCGTCCTCCGGCACCGACAGCACCTTGGCTCCGCCGCCGGTCTGTTCCGCCGCCTGACGGCAGGCCGCCAAGTCCCGCGCCGGTTCCATGGCCAGATACACCGGCTCCATTCCCCACGCCCGTACACCCGCAGCAGCGGCGGCAAAGGCGGGAACCTTTTCCGCAAACCCTTCCCACGGGCGCAGGGCAAAGAGGGCGTATTCCTGCTCCGGGTCCAGCCCCTGCTGCCGCAGCCAGCCGTTCACCCGTTCCGTTGCCGCCGGTTCCAGCAGCAGCGCCGGGTCGGCGGTCACCCGAATCTCCGGCCTGGTCACCCCCATCCGTTCCAGCTCCGCCCGGGAGCTGTCCTCGCGCAGGGTTACCACGTCCACATACCGGTCGATGACCCGGCCCGCCCGTCTCACGTTGCCCCCGCGCTGTACAGGCCCAATGCCGCAGCCGTACATCAGGACCCGGTTGCCCGTCAGCTTCGCCAAGCGGATGCTGGCCAGATAATAGCGCAGAGAACGGGTGCTGGTCACGTCTTGAATCAGGCTGCCGCCCCCGTTGAGGTAGAGGCGGGTCCGGCACATGATTCGCAGAAATCCGGGCACGTTGAAGGTATGCACCGCGCCGATACGGTAGCGAAGCTCGGTCTTCCGAGGGGTCCGGGTCAGCACATAGAGGGGCATGTCCGGGTCCGTCCGGCGCATCTGCGCGACGATGGCCTCCAATATCGCGTCGTCCCCGGCGTTGCCCTTGCCGTAGGCTCCGCAGATCAGCACGCCGTCCCGTTTCTTCTCCGGCCGGGCGGCGCGGCGGATCAAAATGCGGTAAATCTCTTTCTGCCGCTCAACCGTCGCTTCTTCGGAGAAGTCCCGTTTGGCCCGTTCGTAGAGGCTGTTTCCCAACCGTTCCCGCAGCGCCGGGTCCTCCGCGAGAGCCAGCATCTGTTCCGCGAGGCCGTCCACGTCCCGCGCCTCAAACAGCAGGCCCGTCACCCCCGGCTCAATCAGGTCGGGAACACCGCCGACGCGGGAGGCGACGGTGGGCTTTTTCTGCCGCGCCCCCTCGGTCAGCGCGTAGGGGAAGGTCTCGGACAGAGAGGTCAGCGTATTCACGTCGATTGCGCGGTAGAAGCTGTCCATGTCGGACACCCATCCGGCAAAGCAGACGCTCCCCTCTGGACACAGCTCTCCCGCCAGCCGTTCCAGCTCGGCGCGCTGTTCGCCGTCTCCCGCGATGAGCAGACGGGACGCCGGGATTTTGGCGGCTACCTGCGCGAAGGCCCGAATGAGTGTCCCGACGTCTTTGACCGCCGACAGGCGCGCCGCGATGCCGAAAACGACGCTGCCCGGCTCTGTCCGGAGCCCCGCCTCTTCCAGCACCGCTTCCCGGCTCCGTGCGGGCGGGGCTTCAAGGAAGGGGACGCCGTTGTATATGGAAAACATGGTCTGCGGGTCAAAGCCCCGGGAAATCAGCAGCCCCGCCATCGCGTTGGAGACGGCGATGTGATAGGTCAGCCGCCGGAGGCAAATTGAGTTGATCGTCCCGTAGGTCAGGCGGTGGAAGGGACGGCCCAGGTAGTCCAGGCGGTAGTCGGAGTGGACCGTCGTGACAACAGGAGCGCAGATTCTTTTTTTGAGCAGCGCGCCAATCAGGTTGGCCCGCGAGCCATGGCAATGGACAATCTGGTAGCCCTCGCCGTCGATCTCCTTCGCCAAGCCGGACACCACCTTGAACAGATGCCGGGAGGGCAACACCACCGTATCAATCCCCAACTCCCGCGCTTCCTGGGAAAAAGGCCCCTCCAGGAAGCAGACCAGCCGGACCTTCTCCGTCCGGCTCAGGCCGCTCAACAGGGACAGGACATGGGTTTTCGCCCCGCCCACGTCGCCGCCTGAAATAATGTGCATAATCTTCATAGACAAGCTCCTAAAAATTGCTCTTGTGAAAACCGGGCGAATCCGGTATAATAGTAGAACTTATTGGAATTTGATTCCTCGGGACCCATTATAATATACTTGTCCTCAGGAATCAAACCCTATTCTTCTCTTGGAGGGATCTCTTTGAAAATTGTAGATGAAAAAGGCCGGCTGTTCGGAAAGATCAACCTGGTCGATTTGATTGTCGTCCTGGTGCTGGTTGCGGCCGTCGCCGCCGTCGCATGGAAGGTGGTCGGGTCCAAAATCGCCGCTTCCATGGCCCCCGAGGCCCCGGTCTACGAATACCGGGTGCTCTGTTCCCAGGTCTATCCGGAGGTCAGCGACTTCGCCCAGACCTGTATTGGCGACCAGCTTCTGACCAACGACGGCCGTCTGGACGGCGAGATCGTGGACGTGGTCTCCACCCCTCACATTTCCTCCTCTCTGGACAACACGGGCGACGGCCCGGTACTGGACGCTCCCGACCTGCGCGATCTGGTCTTCACCATCCGCTGCCGGGTCAAGGTCAAGGAAGACGGGGTCTACCTGGTGGGCAACCAGGAAATCCGCGTGGGCAAGGTGCATCTGGTCAAGTCCACCAAGCTGGAAATCGCCAACGGCATCATCCTCTCGGTAGAGAGCGTGAGCGGCGATGCGTGAACTGGTCCAGGGAAGCCTGTTTTGGCGCTTCCTTCTGTTTTTAAGTAACTGCTGGCAAAACAGCGTCCCCCACCGGATTGCCTCCGGCCTGCGGGCCATGGTACGGCGCTCCGCCACCCACCGGATTGCCGCAGCCTGCCTGTCCGCCCCCGCCCGTCAGACCAGCAGCGCCCGCGCCGCCACCTTTCTCCAAGGCTGGAATGAACGCCTTTGGCGGCTCGGGCGGCGGGTGACGCCGGCGGTGGAATCCAGTCTGCTGTGCCGCGCGGTGCGGTCCGTCTTCCGCTGCGGGCGGGAGAGCCGCTTACTGGGCCGTATGTTTCAGGGGGGCATCTGCGGCGTACTGCTCACGGTTCTGGCCCTCTACGGCCTGGTGGATTACGTGCTCCGCGACGTGCTCGCCATCCCAGTGGTCTCCTCCCTCTGGGACGAGGCGCTCTTGCTGCTTGCCGTTTTGTGGCTGGTCTGGGACCGGATGCGCGCACCCCGTCCCCGCCTCATTCGGGCCAACCCGCTCGACCCTGCGGTTTTCCTTTTCGTGGGGGTCGCGCTCGCACTGATGTTTGTCATCAGTCCTTTCTTCTCCATCGCCGTGGCCGGCTGGCGGGCAACGGTGCAATATATGCTTTGGTTCTTTGTCGCAATCCGTCTGCTGCGAGACGACCGGGATTTGATGAACCTTTACTACGTCATGGTGGGAGCCGCGTTTTTGATTGCCCTCCACGGCATCTATCAGTATATTATCGCCGTCCCCATCCCCTCGCACTGGACAGACCAGGCTGAGCAATCGGTACGGACCCGCGTCTTTTCCATCTTTGGAAGCCCCAACATCATGGGCGATTACATGGTCATGTTCGCCCCCATGGCGGCTGCCCTCGCCTACCGGGCCAAGATGGTGAAAGCCAAGCTGTTCTTTTGGTTTGTCACCTTCTGCATGTGCTTCGCCTGCCTGTTCACCATGTCGCGCGGCGCGTGGATGGCAATGGCGGTGGCGGTGCTGGTCTTCTCCGCGCTGGTGGACCGGCGGCTTTTGCTGCTGATTCTGGCGGCGGGGCTTTGTTCTCTGTCGCTGCCCTTTGTCGCCAGCCGGATTGGTTACCTGCTGACCCCTGAATTTATCGCCTCTACCACCAATGGGGGCCGCGCCAGCCGTTGGGCTCTGGCTCTTATTTACTGGTCGGAAAGCCCCCTCTTCGGCGTTGGTTTGGGTATGTTCGGCGGCGCGGTAGCTATGCAGCACAAAATCTATTCCGCCGTCTCCTATTTTTATGTGGACAACTACTATTTAAAAATTCTCGTGGAAATGGGCGTCATTGGCCTGACTGTCTTCCTTTTACTTCTCGTCTGCCTGCTCTTTACCGGGGCGCGTACCCTGTACCGCACCGCCAAGGTGCAAAAGGACCGTCCCGCTTATCTGCTCGGCGCGGGGCTGTTTTCGGGGCTGTGCGGTGTGGTCGTTCACTGCTACTTCGAAAATATTTTTGAGGAACCCTATATGATGGCTTATTTTTGGATGATCGCCGCGATGCTGGTATATCTCGGCTTTTTCCGCAAGAAGGAGCATGGATAACATGCAACGCGCCCCCCAATCCGGTGGGGCGCGTTTTGTTCGGCCGGAGGTCCCGCTATGGATATTTTGCAGCAATTACAGATCCGTCCCGGCTTGATTTGTCTGACCGGGAGCGGCGGAAAAACGACGCTGGCCAACCGCCTGGCCGCGTCGCTGCCCGGGCGCGTTATCTTCTGCACCACAACCAAAATCTACCCCTCCTCTACCCTGCCGCTCTTTTTACACGGCGGCGCGGCGGCGTTGGACAGGCTGTTGGCCGAACGCAGAGCGGTCTGCGTTGGCACCCCCGCATCGGATGGAAAACTGTCCGCCCCGCTTCTGCCCTTTTGTCAATTGCGGCAATTGGCGGACTATGTGCTGGTGGAGGCCGACGGTTCCAAGGGATTCCCCCTCAAGGCTCATCTTCCCCACGAACCGGTCCTGCCGGAAGGCTTTGACCGGAACCTTTTGCTGGTAGGGGCATCCGGTTTTGATCGTCTGATTTCACAGGCCGCCCATCGCCCTGAGCGCTTTGCGGAATTGGCTGGATGCAGTATTCACAACCTTGCCACCCCCGACGCAATTGCCGCCGTTCTGAACGCCGAAGGCGGGTTCGACACTGTAATTGTCAATCAGGCGTCCGGACCCGAACGTATTGCCGGGGCCGGACGCCTGAAAGAACGGTTGAACGTCCCTCTTTTTGCGGGGGAACTGCAACGGGGTATCCTCGCCCCGCTGTGATTATTCGACGGTCACCGACTTTGCCAGATTCCTGGGTTTATCCACATCGCAGCCGCGCATCAGAGCGATGTAGTAGGCCAAACATTGCAGCGGAATGATGGAGAGGGCCGGCTGCAAAATGGGGTCAGTCTCGGGAATGGCGATTACACTGTCCGTGTCGCGCTGCATTCCATAGGCCAGGCGTTCAATGGTCAGCCCCAGCACCTCCGCGCCCCGCGCCTTGACCTCCTTGACATTGGACATGGTCTTGTCGAACAGCGCGGGGTTGGTCGCAATGGCAACCACCAGCGTTCCGTCCTCAATCAGGGAGATGGGGCCGTGCTTGAGCTCTCCGGCGGCGTAAGCCTCCGAGTGGAGATAGGCAATTTCCTTCAGCTTCAAGCTGCCCTCCAGGCAAGTCGCGCTGTCCAGGTTGCGGCCAATGTAGAAAACATCCCGGTTATTAAAGTACTGCGACGCGCAGTACTGCACCCGCGAAATCGCTTCCTCGGTCAGGAGGGCCTCGATCTTCTCGGGGATCGCCTGGAGCTCCCGGTAAATTCGGTCATACGCAGCCCTCTCCACCGTTCCAAGACACTGGGAGATATAGAGGCTCAGGAGGTAGATCACCGAAAGCTGGGTGGAATATGCCTTGGTGGTCGCCACCGCGATCTCCGGACCGGCCCAGGTGTAAATCACATCGTCGGCCAGCCGGGCAATGGCGCTGCCCACTACGTTGACGATGGCAAGGGTTCTCGCCCCATGGGCCTTGGCCTCTTCCAGCGCGCCCTTGGTGTCGGCGGTCTCGCCCGATTGACTGATGATGAGGACCAGCGTGTCCTTGCCCAGCACCGGGTCGGCGTAGCGGAACTCGGACGCCAGCACCGGCTCTACCGGAATTTTGCAGAGCTTTTCTAAAATGTACTTGCCCTGTACCCCCACATAGTAGGCCGACCCGCAGGCCACGATATAGATGCGGCTGAGACTTTTTAAATACGCCGCGTCCAGCGAAAGGTCGTCCAGAACAATTGCCCCGTCCTTCATGCGGGGGGACAGGGTGTCGCGGATAGCCTTGGGCTGTTCGTGAATCTCCTTAATCATAAAGTGGGCATAGCCGCCCTTCTCCGCCGACTCGGTGTCCCAAGTGATATGCTCGGGCCTGCGCTCCGCCAAATCCCCAGCCGCGTCGTAAAAACGGGCGCTGTGGGCCGTAAAGATCACCATGTCCCCATCCTCCAGGTAACACACCTTTCGGGTATGCTTGAGGATGGCGGGCACGTCGGAGGCGATAAAATTACAGCCGTCGCCAAAGCCGAAAATCAGCGGACTGTCCTTCTTTACCGCCGCAATGGTGTCCGGGCAGTCGCGGCACAGAATGCCCAGCGCATAGCTGCCCTCCATCCGGTCCACCGCCTTGCGCACCGCCGACTGGAAATCAAGGCCCTGATCGTAGAAGTATTCAATCAGATTGGCCGCCACCTCGCTGTCGGTTTCCGAGTGAAACCGCTTGCCCTTTGCCAGCAGCTTTTCCTTAAGCTGCTGGTAGTTTTCAATAATGCCGTTGTGCACCACCGCGATCTTGCCCGAGTCGGCAATGTGAGGGTGGCTGTTTTCATCAGACGGCGCGCCGTGGGTTGCCCAGCGGGTATGACCGATGCCGACGGTACCGGTGATGGCTTTGCCGCCGTCCAGCAGCTCGCTTAACTTCGCAAGGCGGCCCTTGGTCTTCGCAACCTTGAGGTCTCTGCCGTCGCTGATGCACACCCCCGCCGAGTCGTAGCCCCGGTACTCCAGCTTGGACAGGCCGTCCAACAGAATGGGCGCCGCCTGCTCAGCACCTAAATACCCTACAATTCCACACATAATATATCCTCCTGAATCAAATATCCCTAAAAAACGTTTCCTGGTACGGGACCAGTCCGGAAATGCTGTCCAGACGCCGCAATGGGACAGCTCCCATGTCCGCCAGCGCCCTGGCTCCAGGGCTCCCGTCGTCGTTCACATAGAGGGACGACCAGCCCATTCGCAGATTGTCCACGCCGCCCCGCCAGGTGCCGCCACTGCCAAATCCGGTCTGGGCAATCAGGGTACTCTCTCCCAGCTTATGCACCCAGACGTTGCGCGACAACGCCCGCGCCGTGCTGAATGGCACATCGTACCCGCCGGCGCTGAGCATCAAGCAATTGGGTCCCGCCTCCCGGACACGGCGGCGGAGCGCGTCCGGGACAAATACAACCGTCCGGCCTCCGTTTTGCAGGCAGGCGTTTACGGCGGTCCAGTCCGCGCCGTGGGCCCCGCCGGTGACCAGGACAAACCCTTCTTTCGCAGCCAATTCCCCCGCCCTTTCGGCGAAGGCCGCCCCCCGCGCGCCCAACCGTCTTGACCCGGCTAGGCCCACAAAGGGGCCGCGCAGCAGCGCCCGGTTTCCGGCACAGAAGAAGACCGGCGGCGCACTACCGCCCGGCTTGTGCAGCATCTGCGCGGGATAGTCTCCGCTGCGACAGGTCAGTGGAAAAATACCGTCCATCCGCCCCGCCTCAAGATAGCGGTTCAGTAACGCACCGCGATCCAGCAGCGACACAATGCGGGACGCCTCCCCGGCGGAATAGCCCAGTCTGGTCAAATCCCCCGCCTCCAGCTCGCGATTTACCCCGGCGTTTCCCGGCCCCATGCCGCGCACACGACGGGAGAGCTCGCGAAACTGCGGTTCGGTTAAAGGCCGCGCCCCCTGCCCGCCCAGATCACAGCAGAGTAAAAGCGCTCCCCACTCCGCCGCCGTCACCGGAAGCGCTTGCGGACAACCGGCTTGCGGACCTCCTGTTCAACCAGTCGTCCGTCCTCGTCAAACCGCATGGGACGGATGGAGAAATGGCAGAATTTGACAATCTCATCCAATTTCGCCTGCTCGGGGAAATTGCCCACAATGGACCAGGCCGCCCCCTTCTTTTTGGCGCGGCCCGTCCGGCCAATGCGGTGGATATAGTATTCGTTTTCCTCCGGAACGTCGAAGTTGACCACGCAGTCCACATCGTCCACGTCAATGCCTCGGGAGGCCACGTCGGTGGCAATCAGGGCGGTCAGTTTTCCGTTCCGGAAATCGTTCATGTTCCGCTCCCGCTGCTGCTGGCGGATGTCGCCGTGGATGCACTCGGCGTTGACTCCCGCCCGTTTTAAATCCTCATAGAGCCGCTGGCACATGACCTTGGTGTTGCAGAAAATGATTGCCCGCTCCAGTTCCAGCGTCCGCAGCAGCCGGAGGGTGGTTTCGGTCTTGGCAAGGGCTGAACAGGAGATGGCGTACTGGTCGATGTCGGGCCTGTCCTCCGCCTCCGGGCGGACTGTAATCTCCACCTCGTCCCGCTGGTACATCCAACTGACGGTCATGACCTCCTGCGAGATGGTCGCCGAGAACAGGCCCATGTTGGTTTTGTTCTGAATCCGGTCCAGAATGCCGGTTACGTCCTTAAAAAAGCCCATGTCCAGCATCCGGTCGGCTTCGTCCAGTACGACGGTCTTAATCTTGTCCAGCCGGATGTGCTTGTGGCGGAAATGGTCCATCAGCCGCCCCGGCGTCGCGACAACAATCTGGGGCTTTTTTTGCAGGGCCTTGACCTGGGTCTCAATGCGCTGCCCACCGTAGACCACCGCCACCCGGACACCCTTGCGGAAGGTCAACAGGCTCCGCAGCTCATCCCCAATTTGGATGGCAAGCTCCCGGGTCGGGGCCAGCACCAGCGCCTGAAAGTCGCCGCTCCCGGCGTCGATATGCTCGATCATCGGGATGCCGAAGGCAAAGGTCTTGCCCGTACCCGTCGGGGCCTTGGCAATCACGTCCTTCCACGCCATCAGCGGCGGGATGGCTTCGGCCTGGACGCGGGTGGGATAGCCGTAGCCCTTTTGCTCCAGCGCCCGGAGGATATCGTCCGAAATCCCCAGGTCCTGAAACATGATTTGTTTTTCCATAGCGTTCTCAATTCCTTCTTGTCATGGTTCGTACGCTGCTATTATACCAATTTTTCTCCCGCCTTGCAACGCTTTCCGCCGCTTTTTTCCGGTTTTATGTCAGAAGACCAAATCCTTCATCCGCCTGGGCTTACCCCAGACTAGATTTTTGTTTCATCTTATGTTAGAATAACCGGTAATTAAGAAAGCATCTGAAACACCCGTCAGAAGGAAGGGGTCCCAGCATGGATGAGAAGCAATTGAACGGACAACAGAATACGGATTCGTCCCAATCGGACGACAACCTGCAAAGTGTGATTTTCCTCCCTGCCCTGCGCAAGCTGCTCAAGCAAAAGGAACAGGCCAAGCAGGCTTTCTCCGACTGTCTGGAGGGCGCGGAGGGCGGCGACCTGGGAGCGCAGTACGCCGTCGCCATCCGCTACGCCAACGGCGACGGCGTGGAGGAGGACCAGGAGAAAGCTTTCTATTGGTTCTCGCAGGCCGCCGATCAGGGGGATATTCGGGCCGTCACGGCGTTGGGGCGCTGCTATCTGGATGGGTCCGGCGTCCAGCAAGACGAGGCCAAGGCGGTGGAGCTCTACCGGGAGGCCGCCGCCGAGGAGTACCCGCCTGCCCTCTGTGAGCTGGGGCTGTGCTATGAGACTGGCTCCGGCGTGGAGATGGACAAATACCAGGCCACCGTCTATTACCGGCAGGCGGCGGAATTGGGCCATGCACCGTCCCAGTGCAATCTGGGCTTCTGCTATCTGATGGGCATCGGCCTGGACCGGGACTACGACCAGGCCGTCTCCTGGCTGGCCGAAGCGGCGGAGCAGCACTACCCGCGTGGGCTCGCCCTGCTGGGCGACTGCTACTACTTCGGCAGCGGCGTCGAGCAGGACTACGACAAGGCCTTCCGCCTCTATGAAGTCGCGGCGGAGGACGGCCACGTACCCGCCATCACCTCCCTGGGGCTCTGCTATGAGTTGGGCTACGGCGTCGAAAAGGACACCGCCCGCGCCGCCGAGACCTACCGCGACGCAGCGGAGCGCGGCTATGCGGCGGCCCAGTGCAACCTGGGCTTCTGCTACTACATCGGCATCGGCGTCGAGCAGGACGACGCGGAGGCCTTCCACTGGTTCGGCCTCGCGGCGGCCCAGCAGCATCCCCGGGCGCTGTGCCTCCTGGGCGCCTGTTATCAGTATGGCTACGGCGTGGATACAGACCCTGCGCGCGCGGCGGAGCTGTATCAAAAATCCATCGACCGGGGTTATGTCCCCGCTCTCTGTGACCTCGGCGTCTGTTATGAGCAGGGCCGCGGCGTCGAAACCGACCGCGCCAAGGCTGTCGAGCTCTATCACGAAGCCGCGCAGCAGGACTACCCGCCCGCCCAATGCAACCTGGGCTATTGCTACTACGCCGGCATCGGCGTCGAACAGGACGACGGGGAAGCCGTCCACTGGTTCACCAAGGCCGCCGAAAACGGAAGCCGCCGCGCGCAGGACCTTCTGGGGGTGTGCTACCGCGATGGAACCGGCGTCCAACGCGACCTGGTACGCGCCGCTCAGCTCTTTCAGCAGAGCGTAGACAACGGCCACATTCCCGCCCTTGTCGATCTCGGCCTGTGCTACGAGGAGGGCGAGGGAGTCGAACGGTCCCCCGAAAAGGCGGTCGCCTGTTACCGCGAGGCCGCTGAGCAGGGCTTCGTCCCCGCCCAGTGCAATTTGGGCTTCTGTTACTACGCGGGCATCGGCGTCGAGGAGGACGAGCGCGAGGCCGTTGTCTGGTTCTCCCGCGCTGCCGAGCAGCGCTTCGCCCGCGCCCTGGCCCTGCTGGCCGAGTGCCATCTATACGGACGCGGCGTGGAAAAGGATGAGGCCCGGGCGGCTCAGCTCTTTCAGGAGGCGGTGGACTGCGGCAGCGACGCTGCGCTCTGCGATCTGGGTTATCTCTATGAGATTGGCGCGGGGGTTCCCCGCGACCCCGAAAAGGCGGTGTCCCTCTATCAGCAGTCGGCGGAGCGCGGCGTCCCCCGGGGGCAATGCAACCTCGGCTTCTGCTATGAGGCCGGCATCGGCGTGGAACGCGACCCCGCCCTTGCAGTCGAGTACTACCGCCAGGCCGCTGAACAGGGGTTGGCGCGGGCGCAGTGCAATCTGGGTTTCTGTTACTACCGCGGCCTCGGCGTCGAGGAGGACAACGATATGGCGGTCGCTTGGTTTACCCGCGCCGCCGAGCAGGGCCATCCTCGCGCCCTATACCTTTTGGGCGAATGCGTCTGGTTCGGGTACGGCCTTCGCGCCGACCACGCCGCCGCCGTGACCTACTATCAGCGCGCCGCCGATTTGGATTATCCGCCCGCCATCTGCGAGCTGGGCTATCTCTATGAAGCGGGTTCCGGGGTGGAGCAGGACGCCGAGCGCGCCGCCTCCCTCTACCGGAAGGCCGCCGATATGGGCTATTCCAAGGCCCAGTGCAATTTGGGCTTCTGCTATGAGGCGGGCATCGGCGTCACAATGGACAAGGCGCGGGCGGTAGAACTCTACCGGCTCGCCGCAGATCAGGGCTTGGCACGGGCAAAGTGCTGTCTTGGCTTCTGCTACGAAAACGGAATCGGCGTCGCCCCCGATCAGAAAAAAGCGGTGTCCCTCTACCGCGAGGCGGCAGAACAGGGTTTCGCACGGGCCCAATGCTGTCTGGCCGACTGTTATGAGAGCGGACGGGGGGTGCGGCGAAATATGGCGCGCGCCGTGCAGCTCTACCAAAAAGCCGCAGAACAGGACTATCCCCGCGCCCTGTGCAATTTGGGCTTTTATTATGAAAACGGGGACGGCGTGGCACGCGATATGACGCGGGCAGTTGCGCTTTACCGCAAAGCAGCCGAGATGGGCCATGCGGTCGCGCAGTGCAACCTGGGCTTTTGTCTGTCCATCGGCAGCGGGGTCGAGCGCGACCCGGCGGAGGCGGCGGTCTGGTTTCAGCGAGCCGCCGATCAGGACTTCCCGCGCGGCCTCACCCAGCTTGGTATCCTCTATCAGGACGGTGACGGCGTGGAGCAGGATATCGCTAAGGCCGAGTCCCTTTACCGGCGCGCGGCGGAGCAGAACTATGGGCCCGCCTATTACCGCCTTGGTCTCTTTTACTTAAACGTTGCCGGCAGCAAAGATGAAAAAAAGGCTCTTCGCAGCCTCCGCCAAGGCGCCAGGCTGGGAGACAGGCAAGCCATCGACCTTCTGGCCTCCTGCTACGAGAAGGGAGTCGGTGTCCCCAAGGATAAACGGGCCGCTAAAAAAATCTACGCCCTCTTAAAACGAGGCGCACCCGAGCCCGGCCCCGTCATTGACGCCCTCGCGCCGGAGGAGCTGTATTAGTGTATTTCGGGATGTTGACAAGAAACGCCGTCCTGGACTGCGCGCTCCTCGCCTGGTTCATTTGTCAGGCCGCCAAGGTCTTGATCGACGCAGTGGTGCTGCGGGAATTTTCCCTGCACAGGATGATTACCAGCGGCGGGATGCCCAGCAGCCACTCCGGTTTTGTCGTGGCTGCCACCGCCGCCATCGGCAAGCTCTACGGCATAGACGGCCCCCTCTTTGCGCTGGCCGCTATTTTCTCCGCCGTCGTGATGTACGACGCCTGCAATGTCCGCCGGTGCGCGGGAGACACCGCCCATTTGGTTAACCTGCTGTTATCCAGCCTGGAAAAAAGGTCCCACGAAGGGCTCTCAAAAGACCTGAAGGAAGTCATGGGGCACAGCCCCTTTCAGGTCTTCATCGGCGCCCTGATCGGCCTTGCTCTGGGGCTGCTGGTCTGAAAATAGGGATATTTTCAATTGGCTTCGCCGTTGCAATAGAACGGCGAAGCCAATTCTTCGTTTTCAATCACGGTCACATCGCGCCGCCAAGGCAGCTCCGCCCAGCACTGGAATATTTTTTAAAAAGGGGATTGACATGACTAACTTCAAATGGTAAAATACCATCAGTTAGAGATATATAACCAAAATCAACAAGGACGGTAGGTGACTAATCATGACCTTGAAAGACGCGGCGGAAGGCAAGGAATATGTCATCCGAGAAATCGAAACCGAGGACGGCGACGAAGAGCTGGTGTCCTTTCTCTTCTCTTTGGGTTGCTACAGCGGGGAGGCAATTACCGTTGTTTCTCACAAAAAAGGCGGCCTTGTCGTCTCCATCAAAAATGCTCGCTACAATATCGACCCACAGCTTGCCGGGGCCATCCGCATTTAGACTTTGATTTTTATGCGGAAAACTGAAGTGCTGACTGACTGGCTGTATGCCGGTTGCATTTTAAGTCTTGGTTAGTTTTTAGTAACTATAGTTAGTTATAAATAATTATTTAGCTGGAGTGTATTTTAAAAGGAGGATGTCAACATGAGAATTGCATTGACCGGCAACCCCAATTCCGGAAAAACCACCATGTTCAACGCGCTAACCGGACGCAACGAGCGGGTCGGCAACTGGGCCGGCGTCACGGTGGACAAGAAGGAGTTTCCCATCAAAAGGGCGTACTACCTATGCGAAGAGGATCTAATCGCGGTTGACCTCCCTGGCGCATACTCCATGTCGCCCTTTACCAGTGAGGAGAGCATCACCAGCTCCTATGTTCGAAAAGAGGGCCCGGACGTCATTATCAACATCGTGGACGCAACAAACCTCAGCCGCAGTCTTTTTTTCACGACGCAGCTTTTGGAACTGGGCATTCCTGTGGTAGTGGCACTGAACAAGAGTGACATCAATGACAAAAAAGAAACCAAAATTGACGCCGAAGCGCTTTCCCAAAAACTGTGTTGTCCGGTAATCAACACCGTTTCTACCTCCGCCGGAGGACTTCGTAATGTGGTCGAAGCGGCGGCGGGCTGCGCAAACAAGACTCAGACGGCGCCCTACCGTCAGCCAAACATTGATCTGCGCGACAAGCACGCCGTCGAGGCGGCCGACCGGAAACGCTTCGAATTTGTTAACCAGATTGTCAGAGAGGTCGAGACCCGCAAGGTGCTGGCAAAAGAAAGAAACCGGGATGATAAGATTGACGCAGTTTTGACCAATAAGTGGCTGGGCATACCCATCTTCGCGGCGGTCATGCTGCTGGTCTTCCAGATTTCTCAGGTCTGGGTGGGACCGTTGATCGCAGATACCCTTGTCTCTCGGCTGGAATCCTTTCAGTCGTGGACCGGCGGCTTCTTTGAAAGTGCCAATCCGTTGCTCTCCGCCCTGCTGGTGGACGGCGTGATCGGCGGCGTTATTGCGGTAATTGGCTTTTTGCCATTGGTTATGGTTATGTACTTCCTCATCGCCCTGCTGGAGGACTGCGGCTATATGTCCCGCGCTGCGGTTGTGCTTGACCCTATTTTTAAAAAGGCCGGCCTGTCGGGCAAATCGGTCATTCCCTTTGTCATCACCATCGGCTGCGCCGTCCCCGGTATTATGGCCAGCCGAACCATCCGCAACGAGCGCGAACGCCGCGCCACCGCCATGCTCTCCCCTTTCATGCCCTGCGGCGCGAAGATTCCGGTGATCGCCCTGTTCGCGGGAGCTTTCTTCGATAACGCGGGTTGGGTCAGCGCCTTGATGTACTTCTCCGGTATCATTCTCATCTTCCTGGGCGCGCTGCTGGTCAACAAGGTCGCCGGGTATCAGGCGCGCAAGTCCTTCTTTATCATTGAGTTGCCTGAATATAAGGCTCCCTCCTTTCTTTTGGCCTTCCGCTCTATGTGTAACCGTGGCTGGGCATACATAAAAAAGGCCGCAACCATTATCCTGCTCTGCAACACAGCGGTACAGATTATGCAAACCTTCACTTGGAACCTCCAGGTCGCCGAGACGGCTGACGCCTCTATTTTAGCTTCTATTGCCAGCCCGTTCGCGTATCTCTTGGTACCGGTGGTGGGCGTTCTGAGCTGGCAGCTTGCCGCCGCCGCCGTGACAGGCTTCATCGCAAAGGAGAATGTGGTCGGTACGCTGGCAGTCTGCTTTGTGGGCCTTGAAAACCTGATAGACGCTGAGGAACTGGCTCTGATGGAGGGGGCTGGAATGGAGGCCGCAGGAATTATGGCAATTACAAAGGTTGCTGCCTTGGCTTATCTGATGTTCAACCTCTACACGCCGCCCTGCTTTGCCGCCATCGGCGCGATGAACGCTGAAATGAAGAGCGGAAAATGGGTCTGGGCCGGAATCGGCCTCCAACTTGGCGTTGGATTTACAGTGGGTTATCTGGTCTACACCATCGGTACACTGCTCACCAGTCCCGCTGCGCTGAGCGCCGGGCCAGCGATTGCCGGACTGATGGCGGTGCTTTTGTTCGCCGGGATTGTCGTCCACTTGATTCACAGAACCAACCGGCAGATCAAGTCTGAATATGCGTTTGCGTCGTAAATTATGAAGAATCTTATTATTATTGTAATTGTTGCCTGCATTGTCGCCGGTATTTCAATCTACTTATTCCGGGCCAAAAAACGCGGCGACACATGCATCGGCTGCCCTGCCGGGAAGCAATGTTGCGGTAAATGCGGCAGTCAGAAAAAATCTTAAACAGCAGAAAGCCGTCCTTGATAATGGGCGGCTTTTTTGCGCGATGTGGGGGGTAAGCTTTACTCTTTATAATATATAACAATAATAATTTAATGATAAACATTAAATTATTATTGACAATTTTAAATTCTTCTGCTACTATGAGCTGGAGGTGATAAATTATGAAATTGATTCAGAGGCTTGCAAACGAACGATGTGCAAAACCTGCCGCTCAGTTAATGGCATTTGCTTGCTACTTTGTAATCTGCTTTTATATACTATGTACCTCCCTTAGCTTTATGGGGCGTCAATCCTTTTTTCTGCATACAAAAACAGGAACCTTTGAGCGAGCAATTTACGCAGAGGAAAATCACAACTCACATCCTCGCAGTATGACTGTCCATACGGGCGATGATATTCATGTTTGGACGAATGATACTGACCAGATTGACCCAACAATTCAAATAGGGCTTTCTCTCATTTATGCCGTCCATACGATTCCTATGATTTTTGCTTATTTGTTTTTAAGCCGTGTATTTTCCAATATATACAAAGGGGAAATTTTTACAGAACAAAACGCCTCCTATTTGCTTTATTTTGGTGTACTCCAATTTTCAGCAGCTTTTTTTGTTCCATTTATCAAATTGTTGATTTGCTGGCTTATCAGCCAAGTATCTAACGGTCGAATGTCCATTTCTACAGGGCAGGCTATGTTTAATATGCTTGTCCCCAGCATCGCTTTTATTGTAGCCGCATACATCATCCATTATGGGGTGCATTTGCAGGACGAGGTGGATCATACATTATGATTATTATTCGTCTTGACCGGGTGCTGGCAGACAGAAAAATGCGGCTTAATGACTTGGCAGCTCAAGTCGGTATATCGAATGTCAATCTCTCTTACTTGAAAACAGGAAAAGTAAAAGCTGTCCGGTTCCGTACATTAGATGCAATCTGTAAAGTTCTAAAGTGCCAACCGGGAGAGATTCTTGAATATGTCGAGGATGAAGATTAACTATAGAAGATTTTTGTAATTTATATTTTATATTCCTATTTATTTAAAAAACCAGTGAATCTTTCGTGTTTGTTCTATGGTATTTTTAATTTCGGTAGTCGATATCTTGACCGTTCCCCAGATCAAAATATTGTATCTCCTGGCCCTTTGCTGAAAGCCGGACCGCAGAAATGCGCCGGTTCTGCGCTGTAGCAAAATAATAGATACCACTCTCCGCACACATAGCGCTGGTGCAGAGGGTCTGTTCATACACATCACTTTCAGGTTCCGCCTTTGCCAGCCCCTCTGGAATATCCACCAGCGCAAAAGCCCGGAACATCCGGGATATGCCGTCCACCTCACTTTTTCCCCGGACAGCAAACTCCTTCATAAATGCCAGCCGCACAAAGCGAGAGGGCGAGGCATAATCTCCCGGCAGGCCAAATCCGCCGCCCAACCGCTCTCCAAACTCGCGGATTTCATGTCCCATGATATGCCGTGGGGCTTTGGGCAAATTGGTAACGCCGACAAAGTTTCTCAGATTGGTCCGGTGCCACAGATAGTCAGGACTGTTGGTCAGCACCCCGATTGTATTTCGGTGAATCGACAAGCCTCCCTCATCCGGTTCAATAATGACAGCCTCTCCCCTACTGTCGCTGAGGATATAGTGGGCTGCCAACGGTTTGCCCTGAATCAACTCGTCCACCAGCGTGATATGCTCCATGGCGCACACGGCCTCCTCCACACCGGCGCATCCGCTGAGCAGCCACGCCAGCAGGCGTCCTGGGTGAACCGCTGTTTTATTCGGTTCTGCATGATCTTGATAGACCGCATATCCCGGGTAGTGCAGAAGCGCCCCCATCAGGCCGGCAGTATTCACACCATCCACCAAAATTGGCTCCCCAAATCCCAGCACCGCCATACCGGTATAGCCGTACTGCGTCGCCACACTTCCGCTTTCTGGGTGAAGTCCCGGACAGCAGGACGCCCCCTGCGGGACGCTGATGACCTGATTGGCCGCCAAGTCCCCAAATTGGTCATACGTCCGCCCTAAAAGGTGCAGGCCGTCCTCTGTCTTCCACGAAAAACTGCTGCATCCAAAATCCATCATGCCTACCTCCTGTTTGCTTCTATTTTGTGTTTTACACTTGCAATCATACTTGGCAAGATGTATCATAAACCATATAGCTGCCACACAGCCATATATCCAAATACTTCCAGCACCCGAGGTGACATCATGACCAATAAAATATTAATTTGTTACAGAAGCGCAACAGGTTTTACAAAGCGGTATGCAGAAATGATAGCCAGTGAACTGAATTGTGCGTTACGAAATATTAAGGATATTACTGTGGATGTCATTTCGCAATATGATATTGTTGTGTTCGGGAGCCGGCTTCATGCCGGAACGGTTGACGGTCTCAAAAACATAAAGAGTAAAATTGCACAAAGCGGCGTAAAAAAGTTTGTTATTTTTGCCACAGGCGCTATGCCAGGAACGGCGTCGAAAGATATACAGCAAGTCTGGGAAAATAACTTGACTGTTGACGAATTGCATAAAATTCCTCATTTCTATATGCCTGGCGGCCTGTGTTATGAGAAAATGCCCTTACCTGATAAAATCATGATGAAAGCCTTTGCCCATGTGATGAAAAGCAGACTCAAACACAAGCAGAACAAAACCCAGGAAGATCGGGATTTTGAACAGACAATCTCTACATCCTATGACATTTCATCGAAAGAATACATTATGCCATTGGTAAATTCTCTAAAGGGGGACAAATGAACAGCGTCCTGCGTGCCCTGCTATCTCCTACTGAATGTATGTCATTTTCTCCATTGATTTTCAGCATTGGATACTATATAATATTTAAAAAAGAGAAAGTGCCTTCTCTGTGAAAGGACGCAAGCATATGAAAAAAATAATTACCTTTACCCTCGTACTGCTCATAACCCATTCCGTGGCCTTTGCCGCCGGGTACAAAGACACCGAGGGACATTGGGCAAGAGAGGAAATTGACCGCTGGAGTCAGTATGGCATCTTAGAGGGTTACGACAGCGAACGCTTTGGTCCAGATGACCCGATCTCTCGGGGACAAATGGCAACCATCGTTGATCGCATGCTTTCGTACACGCTGGAAAGCGGCAACCTTTTCTCAGACGTGGATACATCAGCTTATTTTGCAGCTCCTATCAGTAAAGCTGCCGCGCATGGCGTTCTGCAAGGGTATGGCGACGGAACCATGCGTCCTAATAACAATATTACCCAGGAGGAAGCGATTGTCATGCTCAATCGGGCTTTCTCCGTTGGTACGCAGGACAGCGCCGAAGGTTATACCAGCGCTTCCGATTGGGCAAAGCCCGAAGTATATGGCATGGCAGGCGCTTTGTCGGGAATCGAATTTCAGCCAACCCGGCCTATCACCCGTGCGGAAACTGTAAAAATTCTGGATAACTTGGTTTCCAAAATGTATGGACAGCCGGGCAATTACAACGGTGGCAAGGAACGTTTTGTCATCGTTATAACGCCGGATGCCGTCATTGAAGACGCGGAAATTTTAGGAAATATAATCATCTCTGAACAGATTGGCGATGGCGACGTCACCATTCGAAACAGCACCATCAAAGGCACCCTTGTCGTCTGCGGCGGCGGCGCAAATACCGTCAAACTTGATAACTGCGACGTCGATACCATTTCCATGGAGCGCAAGACCGGCTTTGTCCGTCTCCTGACAAGCGGCGAGACAACAATTGGTTCTGTGCAGGTAGCGGAAAAAGCAAAGCTTGATCTCAGCGCAGGCACAGCCGGCCGTATAGAAATCCATGCCGCCGGCACCGATTTAAATGTCGGAAAGCATGCGAAAGTTGAAACTCTGACGGTAGAACAGACGGCAAAGGTTGCCGTTGAAGGAACGGTTGTCTCCGCCTATGTTGCGAAGGAGGCGGAAAAGACCGCCTTTTCCGGTAAGGGTAAGCTGGAAAGTGTGACAGACGACAGCGGTTCGGCCAAGGTTTCAACTGCCGGTACTGCTGTGACCAAAGATGGCAAAACTATAACGACCAGCTCTTCATCCGGATCCTCCGGCGGCAGTTCCAGCAGTTCTTCCAGTTCTTCTGGACGGCCGAAGCCTGTAAATCCCAGTCCGGAGAAACCCACGCCAACTCCCACGCCCCTCTCTATCGATCATGTCGTGTGCAATGACAGTGGGCTGTTGAAGGTTCATTTCAATCGCCCAACCGATACCGAGTTAGCCGCCTCCGCCTTTGAAGTCATTTGCCCGCGCGGCAGCGCGCCTGAAATCCGGCGAGTGGAGACAACGGACAAGAGCGTTTACTATATTCATACAACACAGTACAAAGACAACGATTATCAGATTATTGTAACGCTTCCCGATGGGACTCGAATTGAAAAACTTTTTACCGTTAAGTTTGAGTCCGCGCAAATCATGGTCGCTTATTTAGACCGGCTTGATGCGCAAACCGCAAAACTGACTTATAGCTCCGACATCCCCGGCACTTTCTATTACATCCTGCAAGAACTACCGGACGCTGTTCTAAGTGAAAAACCTCATGCTGTCCCTGTAGAATCCGAAGAAATGTCCGCTTCTCAGGTGAAAACCGGGATCACATCGTCCATGGATAGCAGTTCCAATGAGCTTACCATCCCAGGGCTGGCACAAGGCAAGAGCTACGCGCTCTACTATTGCTCTGAGGATGTGCAAGGACGGACATCCTTGGTCTATAAAGTCATAATCTCATCGGAGCCGGCGGCTATTCAATCCGCTGGTGTGGAATTTGCCGAGCCCTTCTTTGAGCGTATAAACGTCAATGATTTTTACTACGGATTCACTGTCAAGCTCACCGCTCCAACCAAAACCGCACTCCCAGTTACCGCTTTTACCGCATCCTGTCCCACAGGGAACGCTTCTTTGTCCCACGTCACTACAACAGACAACCAGACCTACAAGGTTTATATGCCCCTCGGGACTTTGATTTACAAAAATAACCATTACGATCTCCACATTACCTTAGAAGATGACACTCTGCTGGAAACTCGCTGCTATGTTGATTTCAAGTCTCCGCAAGTTCGCTGCTATGCCTTTGAGTGGAAGGACGCGGAAACGCTTGTCGCCTTCATCTCCTCCGACAGTGCCGGCACGCTCTATTACAAGCTTCAGCCGACTGTCGAAGGTATTGACACAGTGGCTGGTAAAAGTCCTGCCGACGTATACGCAACCGGACAGACGGTCGAAATTGCCTATGGCGACAACCTCGTGACACTGAAAGGCGCGGGTATGGGCGGCCAATACCTGTGCATGGCGGCGGAACGGACCAATGCCGCCGGACAAGTCAACCGTCAGGAATATCTGGACTATAAACAGATTCCCCCCTACGTTGAATCAGAACAGCCCGAGGACAACATGCCCCAAATTACAAACATCAAGGTAATTAACAAAGGCAACCAGCCATCCATGCGAATTTACCTGAACAGAGACCCACAGGAAATCTCCTGGGAGCTGATGTCCGTTTCTGGTACGGTAGGAAAAATTGCCTCCTCGATTATGCGGGAGGAGGACAGCATCTATTTGACGCTTGACAATCAGACCGGACTTTCGGATGGAGAGCACACGCTTGTAGCCGTGATTGACCAGCAATATGTAACCTATACCTTTATCGTTTGATTTACATCACATTCTTCATGTAGAGAGCTATAAAAAATGGAGTGGCGCAGTTTGTACTGTACCACTCCATTTTTTGATTTGTTCTGCTCAAAACACGATGAATCTATCTGTCATTCGCAATTCTTCCCCGCTCAATCCAAAGTCCCAACGCGGGATTAGGAATAAAATAGACCTCCTCCCCATCCGGCATGGTGTTATAGCCATATTGCAGCTTTTGGGGGTCGTATTTTGCCGCCATCTGACCGTAAGCCGCCGGTTGGAAACCAACAGACGCGATCTCCTCCTGGGAGATGGCTTCGACAGCGTAGGTGATGACAAAGCGTCCGTCGCTCGAACCGTGGATCAGGTGCGCAGCGGCACCCATATTATCCCGCAGGTCCTGATTTTCAGATTTCTGGAATGCCGCAAGTGTCTCCAGCCGGCCATGATAACCGTATTTACGAATCAAGCGGTCCACCAGCTCGTCCTCGCCAAACTTCCGGACACCGGGAGCCAAGACGATCAGCTCGCCGCCGTCCGCCATGGCCATTCTGGTTCGGTAGACAGCTTTATTGCCCAGCCAGGTGCTTTTAAACTCGGCGGGGTCCAGATAGACCACGCATTTTTTGAGGCCGTGCTCCACATAGTCAATGTTCTTCTTCTGGGACAGCTTCACCGCTTTGGTCAAGCAGTCCCGGCCCTCGCCCAGAAAGAGCCCGTGGGTTCGGATATTACCGCCGGGGGCGGTCGTGACCGTCAGAGCAAAGAGGATGGGACGGTCCTTTAAAAAGCGCTCCATGCTGTAGTCAAAGAGCTTTCGCACCGGCGTATGGTCCCGGCCCATCATCTGCTCCAAACCGTAGACCGCGCCAACCATATGGCTTTTATTTATCATGTCGCTCCCGCCCACGCCCACAAAGAGATTTTTGGCGTGGTTTGACATGCCAACCACCTCATGCGGCACGACCTGTCCGGGGGAAATAATGAGATCATAGCTCTCGTCCATCACCCGCCGGTTGACCTCCACGCTGACCGAGTCCTGCCAGAGACCCCCGGTCAACTCAGAAAGGTATTCGCCGGGCACCTCCCCCAGTCTCACTACGTCGTGCCGCCAGTCATGGACCAGCATTTTCTCATAGGGCACGTCTCCAAACATGGCCTTCCACTGTTCTCGGGTAACCGGCTCATGGGTGCCAAGCGCCGGAAGAATTTCCACTTCCACTCCTCTGTCTGTCAAGGTGTGATAATAAAAGCTGGTAATAAATCCGGCATTGGAATGGTAACGGGTGTAATCCGGCGGCAAAATCAGGACTTTTTTCAAGTTCCGTCCCTGGAGGCTCTCCAGCAGCGCGGACTGTATCTCTTCTTGAGTAAGCCCTTCCTCTACAGCGGCTATTTTGTAAATATCGTGCATATCACACACCGCTATATGCCGAAAATCCGCCGTCTACCGGCAACACCACACCGTTGATGAACGACGCGGCCTCGTTGTTCAGGAGGAAGAGCAGCGCACCCAGCAGTTCCTCCGCCTCGCCGAAGCGTCCCATCGGCGTTGCCGCCAGAATCTTGCCGGTTCTGGCTGTAGGCGTTCCGTCGTCGTTCCACAGGAGGGCGGCGTTTTGCTTGGTGCAGAAAAATCCTGGGGCAATGGCGTTTACTCGGATGCCGGCCTTGGAGAAATGGACGGCCAACCACTGGGTAAAATTGGAGATGGCCGCCTTGGCCCCGGAGTAGGCCGGAATTTTCGTCAAGGGCGAATAGGCATTCATGGAAGAAATGTTGAGGATATTGCAGCCCACACGGTCTACCATATCCTTGGCAAAGGTCTGGGTCGGCACCAGCGTGCCGATGAAGTTCAGGTTGAATACAAACTCCACGCCCTTTTGTTCCAAGTCGAAAAAGGATTTGGTCTCCGCGTCCAGATCGCCCGGCTCAAAGTACTCCTTGTCCGTAGTGGCTCTGGGATTGTTGCCGCCCGCGCCGTTAATGAGGATATCGCAGAGTCCCCAATCGCGCAGGACCGCCTGGTGAACCTGCTCCATACTTTCTCGCTCCAGGACGTTTGCCTTGTAAGCCTTTGCGGTGCCGCCTGCGGCGGTGATTTTGTCCGCCATGGCCTGGGCCGCGTCTTCGTTCAAGTCCAATAGGGCTACCTTGGCCCCAGCCGCAGCCAAGGCTTGGGAAAACATGCCGCACAGCACGCCGCCCGCGCCGGTGACGACCGCCACTTTGCCACTCAGATTGGTTTGGATCGGAAGCTTCATTGCCATCTCTCCTTGTTACATATAATTTACAGACAATTTTAAACGTGTATCTGCATAGTCCACTTTTTGTCTTTTGGCTTCGTACCGTTAAAATTTACGCATTGTAGGTGTTGGCCGTGGTGCTTCCCCCTTCGCCTGTCCAATTGGTGTGGAAAAATTGGCCTCTGGGCGCGTCCAGGCGTTCATAGGTATGCGCGCCGAAATAGTCCCGCTGGGCCTGGAGCAGGTTGGCGGGCAGGCGCTGGGACGTGTAGCCGTCGAAATAGCTTAGCGCCGCGGTCATCGCCGGGGCCGGGATGCCGTGGCGAATGGCGGCGGTCACCGTATTCCGCCACGCGGGCAGAAGCCCTTGCAGGGTCTTTTGAAAATAGGGGTCCAAAATCAGGTTTTCCAGTGTCGAGTTTCGCTCGTAGGCCTCCTTGATCTTCCCCAGGAACACACTGCGGATAATACAGCCGCCTCGCCACATCAAGGCGATACCTCCGTAGTTGAGGTTCCAGCCATAGGTCCCGGCGGCGGCGCGCATCAGGGCGTAACCCTGCGCATACGAAATAATTTTCGCGGCGTAAAGCGCCTGCCGAACATCCTCAATGAACGCCTCTCGGTCTCCGGTAAAGGAAACCTTCTCGCGTGGAAACACCTCTGCGGCGCGAACTCGCTCGTCCTTCATGGCGGAAAGACTGCGGGCGAATACCGCCTCTCCAATCAACGTCAGAGGTACGCCCTCGTCCAGGGCGGCGATCGCTGTCCATTTGCCGGTGCCCTTCTGTCCGGCGGCGTCCAAGATTTTGTCTACGATGGGCGCGCCGTCGGCGTCATTGTAGGCTAAAATGTCTCGGGTGATCTCAATCAAGTAGGAGTCTAATTCTGTCTCGTTCCACCGTTTAAATACCTGATGGAGTTCAGCGGCGCTCAAGCCCAGCACGTCCCGCAGCAGCTGGTATGCTTCGCAGATTAGCTGCATATCGCCGTACTCAATGCCGTTGTGGACCATTTTTACAAAGTGGCCCGCGCCGTTCTCACCTACCCAGTCACAGCAGGACGCACCGTCCTCCACCTTGGCGCAGATGGCCTGGAAAATGGGCTTTACATGGGGCCACGCGGCGGGAGAGCCGCCGGGCATCATGGACGGCCCTTTCAAAGCCCCCTCTTCTCCGCCGGAGACCCCGGTGCCGATGTACAGCTTGCCCTTGGACTCCACATATGCTGTGCGGCGAATGGTATCCGGAAAGTGTGAGTTGCCCCCGTCAATGAGCACATCGCCGTCCTCCAACAGCGGCAGCAACTCCTCAATCATGCCATCCACGGCCTGCCCGGCTTTGACCATCATAAAGACCTTGCGGGGCTTTGTCAGACTGGCAACCAGCTCAGACAAGCTGTGGCAGCCAAGGACTCGTTTGCCTGCGGCACGGCCGTTGACAAAATCGTCCACTTTGGAGACGGTACGGTTGTATACGGCCACGGTAAAGCCCCGGGATTCCATATTCATCACCAGATTCTCTCCCATAACCGCCAGTCCGATGAGGCCAATATCTGCTTGTTTCACGGGAACGCCTCCTTATCTCTGTACCCGGGCATTGCCGGCATAGATATCCCAAATTTGTTTCTCGTCGGCAGGCTCGGCGTAGTCGTTGAGACTAGACGCGGCCAGGACGCCGCTGGCCCAGCCAAATTGCAGGCATTTTTCCGGCTCCCAGCCGTTTAAAACGCCATAGAGCAGTCCGCCCGAGAAGCCGTCGCCGCCGCCAATGCGGTCCAATACGTCGATCTGACGCGGCGGCTCCGCATACCACTGCCCATCCGCCAGCAGAATGGCACCCCACAGGTGCGCGTTGGCCGAGAGGACCTGACGCAGGGTGGTGGCAAACATTCGGGCGTTGGGGTAGGTCTCTCGGACCTGCAAAATCATGGTCTGGAACCGCTCAATCTTAGACGATAGCGCCTCACCGCCGGTCTCAGGCCCGGCAAATCCCAGGCACAACTGGAAATCCTCCTCGTTACCGATGAGAATGTCCGCCAGAGACGCCAGCTCGTGAAACGCGGCGTGGAGTTCCGCCTCGCGGCCCTTCCAGAAGGTAGCGCGGTAATTTAGGTCAAAGGAGACCAGCGTCCCGTGGGCTTTCGCCACCCGCGCAATTTCGACGCAGCAACGGGTTGTGGACTCGCTCATGGCGGCAATCAGCCCGGAGAGATGCAAAATCTCCACGCCCTCTTCTCCAAAAATGCGTTCCAAATCAAAATCCTCTGCCGACAGCGTCCTGCCTACCTCCCCGGCTCGGTCATTCCAGACTCGGGGGGCGCGCAGGCCAAAGCCGGAGTCAGCGATATTGAATTGGTGGCGGTACCCCCAAGGACCGCCCTGCGGCACAGACTGCCCCTCAAAGCGAATGTTACGTGCCCGCAACTGCCGCCGGATCAGGTCCGCCATGGGACTTTCGGCCACAAACCGTGTCAAAACCAGACATTCCCGCCCCAAAGAGGACGCGATGTTCAACACATTGGATTCTGCGCTGGTTGCCTGCAAATAAAACCGCGCGCTGTTTTGTACCGCCATCCGGTCCTCCGGCGTGATGCGCAGGCCCATGCTGGTGGGGCACGCAATTGCATACCGGCAGCTATTTCTGATGCCCATCCTATTGCCTCCCTATACTCGTGATCGTATACGCGCCCCGCTGTTTGCGCGTCTTTTTCTTGAGACGGCCGAGGCAGCACTGTTCGCCGCCTCGGCCGTCGAAAACTTATTTTTTTGCCTTGCGCGCCACGGCGCGTCTCGCAGCCGCAGCGATATCTTCCGCTGTCATATGGAGCGTCTTCTTCAGATATGGCATATACCCTACCTCGCCAAAACGGTCCTGTACGCCAATCATTTCAACCGGCACCGGCGCTTTCTTTGCGGTCAATTCCGCAATGGCGCTGCCCAAACCGCCGAGAATATTATGATTGTCACAGGTTACGGCACAGCCCGTTTTTTCAAGGGAGGCCAAAACACCTGCCTCGTCGAGCGGTTTTAAGGTATGAACGTTGATAAACGCGGCGTCAATTCCTTCGGCGGCCAGAATATCCACCGCTTTCATGACCTCCGTGGGCAATATTCCGCCCATGCAGAATATACTGACATCAGAGCCATCCTTGACGGTATCGACCTTAAATAGATCAAACTTATAATTTTCTGTGTGAATGTCCGGAATCACTTTTCTCTGCATACGAAGGTAAACCGGTCCGTCGTATGCGGCCAACTCCGGCAATGCCTGACGCAGCTCTTCGTTATCCGCCGGAGAAAAAATCAGCAGATTGGGAATCGCTCTGACAACCGAAATGTCCTCAAAACTCATATGCGTCGCGCCGTTGACTTCTGCGGCAATTCCCTCATCTGTTCCAATGATTTTGACATTCATCCGCGCATAGCATACCGAGACCGCAATCTGGTCGCATGCTCTCCTCGTCGCAAAGGGCGTAAACGTGCCGCAGAAAGGGATCAGCCCATAAGAAGCCATGCCGGCCGCCATGCTGACCATGTGCTGCTCCGCAATGCCCGCCTCAAACACGCGGCTGGGGTACGATTCGCGGATATCCCATGTTCCGTTCGCCTTGCCCAAATCCGCTTCCAGGAGCACAATATTTTCATTCTCCGCCATTAGCTGCTTGAGCCCGGCATTTAATACTTGGCGCATCTCCATCTCTGCTCACCTCAGTTCTTCCAAGATCTGTTCGCGAAGCGCACTGTCAATCGTGAAATTGTGACTGCCAGCTTTCAGTTGCTCCGCATAGGCTACGCCCTTGCCTTTGACCGTATCCAAAATGACCATGATGGGTTTGCCGCAGTTTCGCTGTTTCTTTGCAAAATTCACAGCATTTTCGATGTCGATGACATCATGTCCGTCCACTGACAGAACGGTCCACCCAAAGGCACGCCACTTGTCCGCCAGCCCTGTCAGACCGCCAACCTCCTGCACGGTTCCATCAATTTGATATTTATTGTAATCTGTAAAAGCGATCAGGTTGTCCAGCCGGTAATGGGCGGCGGACATACCCGCTTCCCAGATGGTACCCTCCTCGCTTTCACCGTCACCAATCAAGGTAAAAATCGTTGCGCCGTCACCCTTCAGCTTGGATGCCGCTGCAATGCCAACCGCGCAGGAAAAGCCCTGTCCAAGAGAACCGGCAGTCATATCAACACCGGTTGTCAACCGCATATCCGCATGACTTGGAAGATGTGTCCCCGGCTGATTGAGCGTGTGGAGCTCCTCCAATGGAAAATAGCCTTCATTGGCCAGCGCGGCATACAGCGCCGGACCTGCGTGTCCCTTCGACAGAACCAGCCGGTCCCGGCCTTCCAGCTTCGGCACCTTGGGGTCCACCCGCATCGCTCCGCTGTACAGCACCGCCAAAACCTCCGCGATGGAAAGCGCGCCGCCGACGTGCCCCACGCCCAGGGAGGCAATACAGTCTATTGTGAGATAACGAATGCGCTGGGCCTTTTTCTCTAAAAACTCTCTTCTCTCATCCATGGCACTTCGCTTCTTCCGTCCGCTTTGCCAAGCGGAGATCACGCATCGCAACCGCAATGTCAACCGCTTCTTCCGCATCCTGCAAAGCGGAATCCGGCATGTCGATCCCAAAACGGAATTTCATCATGGCAAGCTGCTGGCAAGCCAGCATACCCATCCCGTTGACCGTTTTCAGCCCGCGCGCCGCCGCCGTGTCCAGCAGGGACGTATGGGGATACAATACATCGGCTACCGTCGCCGTTTCAGGCAGACAGTCGATGAAATGCAGGTCTTCATAGTCCTTTCCATGTCCGGCAGCTCCCAGCGTTGTGCACTGTACCAGGAGGTCCGTTTCACCGGCCGTTTTTTCCAAGTTCTCTTTCGTCCACTTCACGCCGACCGCTTCCACCGGGTACAGCCGCATCAGCTGCTCGGCAATGTACTGCGCCTTCTCCAATGTCCGATTCACGATGTGGACGCGCTTTGCGCCGCGCTTGCAGAGATCGGCGGCAATCGGGCCCGCCACAGCGCCGGCGCCCAGAATTGTCACGCGGCTCCCCTCTATCTTCGCGCCGGACCGGGCAATAGCCATGCCCATACCCACGCCGTCCAGGCCTACGCCAACCAACTTGCCATCGACCCACTTTACATGGTTGACGCACTTGAAGACACGGCTGGACTCCTCACACTCGTCCAGATACTGGATCACTTCGCTCTTAAAGGGCGTCGTGATGTCAAAACCAGACATGCCCATAGCCCGGTTGCCTTCGATGAATGCCGGAAAGTCCTCCGGCTTTACTTCCACTGACAGGCAGATCGCGTTCAGGCCCGCGACCTCATACATTCTGTTGTGCACATAAGCCGCACAGCTATAGTCCAGCGGATAACCGACCTGGCAGCTGTACTGTGTATTGACGTCATGCTTTACTCGCAAAATAACCCCTCCTATACCAGTCGAATCACACTTTTTAACGTATGCTCTTTATCCTGTATCGCGCGGCGAAACGCCGCGTCTACATCCTCAAAATCACAAATATCCGTCACCATGCCGCACAGATCGACTCTTTTCTGCGCCGCAAGCTCAATCGCGGTCGGATAGTCGTTGCAATACCGGTAAATACCGCGCAGATCAATTTCTCTATGCGCAATTTCCCAGAAATTGAAGGAAACCTCACCAAAGATATTGCCCACCATCATAATGACGCCGGCTGATTTGCAAAGCGGCGCCGCCATTTTCAGCGTCACCGGACTGCCGGCCGTTTCGAAGACAATATCGGCGTCCAGACCTCCGGTCAACGCATGCACGCGCGCCGCGCAGTCCTCTGTTCTGGAGTTGATCGTTTCATCTGCGCACAACTCCTTTGCCCGTTTCAGCCTGGAGTCAAAAATATCAACAGCAATGATCTTTGTCGCGCCCATCGCCCGGCAGGCCAGCATCGTCATCATGCCGATACACCCGGCGCCAAGAATCACTGCGCATTTTCCAAAAGAAACACCCGCTTGCTTTGCGGCATGTAATCCGATCGAAAAAGGTTCGATCAGCGCCCCTTCCATCGTGCTCATCCCGTCGGGAATCGGAAAGCACAGGGACGCCTTATGCGCCACATAATCGCAAAGTACGCCGTGATACGGCGGCACAGACTTGAATTGGACATGATGACACAGGTTATACTTTCCGCTCTTACACTGCTCACATTGTCCGCACGCAGCGCCAGGCTCCAACGCAACGCGGTCGCCTACACGCAGGGAATCTACCTTTTTCCCACATTTTGTCACAACGCCAGCGCATTCATGGCCTAAAATATGCGGAAACGGAATTGGTCCCTTACTGTAACACCCCGTTTCATAAAAGTGCATATCTGAGCCGCAAACACCTACATATTCCACTCTGACAACGACCTCGTCATCCTGTGGCTCTGGAACCGCGATATTTCGAATTTCCAGTTTTCCTTGCTCTATCAGCCAGGCAGATCTGTTTTCCATATGTAAGACCTCATCCTTTATGTTGTTTTCTGATGGGGACGATCCGTCTGTGCGGATCGCCCCCATCAGCGAATGGGATGGCGGACGCTTACTTAATAACGCCAGTGGATCTGTGCATTTCAATAAAGTCGGAAATGTTCTCCGCAGTAATCAGGACAGGCTCCAGCTCAATCTTTACCGCGTCCATCTCCGGGTCGTTATAGAGCTGCTGCGCAAGCTCTACAGCTGTTTTCGCCATTTCGCCGGCGTCCTGTAGGACAGAACCGGTTTCCTCGCCCGCCTCAATGGACAGGCAGCCGTCGGCCAGACCATCAATGCCATAAAACTGCATCGCCTGCACGTCGCGGCCGTCAGCCTTAGCCGCCTCAATCGCGCCAAGGACCATGCCGTCGTTGGCAGAGAGCACTGCGTCAATCTGGTCAAATCTCTGGCACCAGTCGCTCATCACATTGATCGCGATATCCTTGCTCCAGCCTTCGCAGTTCTGCGTGTCCAAAATCTCTACATCCGGACGGTCCTTTTCAATCATGTCGATATAGGCCTGCGCACGCTCCTCACTGGAGAACAGGGACGGCGTCGACTTCAGGATGCAAACCTTGGCATTCTCCGGGAGGTTCTCCGCAGCATAGGCGGCAACCATGCTGCCCATCTCATACTCCGGATAGATAACGTTCAGGGAAACGCCATCTGAAACCTCATTGTTGATGACGACGCTACGCACACCCTGCGATGCGAAGTCCTGAAGCAGAGCGTCAGTATCCTGGGAACCGGAAACCTTCTGCAGAACGACCAGATCGTAACCCTCCAAAACCGCCTGATCGTAGAGGCTCTCCGTGTTGGCAGGGTCGGCCTGCTGATCGAAAACAACATATTCTGCTTCCGGCCAGTTCTCATTCATATATTTTTCGCACATGCTCATCAGCCAGGTGCTATACGGATCGGCCAAATTTTTAGCGATGAACATAATTTTCGGCGCTTCGGCGGGCGTGGTATCGTCGGGTGTGGTATCGTCGGGTGTGGTCTCGTCGGGTGTGGCATCAGGCTCTTCTGTTGCCGGCGTGGTCTGGTCGTCATTCGACGTGCTGGGCTGCGGGTTCGCCGCGGCGGGTTGCTTAGGCTCGGCTTTGCACGCAGCTAAGCAGCACGCCAGCAGTGCAATGCAAAGGACAAGGGCTAAACTCTTTTTCATAATTTAATCCTCCATTTTTTGTTTTTAAAATCGGCTTTCGCCGGATTTTACTTATTTTTGGATCTTGCGAATCTTTCTGGCCTTACCCAGCAAGTCAAAACTGACGGCTACAACAATAATGGTACCCTTGACAATCTGCTGTACATAGGACTGCACACCGCACAGGTTCAAAATATTGCTGATAATGCCGATGATAAAGGCACCAACAATGGTTCCAATGGCCGTACCCGTACCGCCGGTGAAGCTGGTTCCGCCGATAACAGCGGCTGCAATGGCGTCGGCATGATAGCCCTCCGCCGTATCCGGCAAGCCGGAATTTAATCGTGCCATCTGCAGCACGGCGGCGATACCAACAAAGAGACCAGATACGACAAAAGCCATTCGCTTGGTCCGTCCAACGTTGATGCCAGACGCCTCCGCCGCATCAATATTGCCGCCGCAAGCATACAGGCTGCGGCCAAAGCGCGTATAGCGGAGAATAATGTGGCAGATGATGCCAACGACAACCATGATGATGACCGGCAGCGGAAAGATTCCAACATAAGTTGTAGACACCTGTCCATAATCACCAATTTGATAAATCGGACTGCCTTTGGTATAGAGATAGACCGCGCCTCTGGCGATGGTGTCCATAGACATCGTGGCAATAAAGCCGGGAAGCCGGAGCGTCGTAATCAGATGACCGTTGATGTACCCAACCAAAACTGCGACGGCGCAGGCAACCAGAAACGCGACAAAGTAGGAGCCCGTCGCCAAAAAGGCGTTGATCGACACCATGCCAGACAGGGCAATCGTCGAGCCCATGGAAAGGTCAATTTGACCTGAAATAATCAGCAGCGTCATACCAAAGGACATAACCGCTGTAACGCTGATCTGCTTGGAAACGCTGATTAGGTTTTTATAGGTCATAAACCGTGGGCTGATAATCGTTGAAGCGGCAATCAGGACCACAAACATTAAGTATATGCCATAATGGTTAATTAATGTACCGACCCTGCTGCCAATCCGCTTTTTTTCCATATTGTTTCCCCTTCCCTTTAACGTGCGCCGCTTTGACCGGATGCAATCAACTGCATCACGCTTTCCTGTGTCATCTCTTCTCTCTGAAGCTCGCCGGTAATACGGCCATTGTACATGGTATAGCATCTGTCGCACATGCCGATAAATTCAGGCAGCTCCGAAGAAATCATAATAATACAGATGCCTTTCTGCGCCATTTCTGTCATCAAGTGGTAGATTTCATATTTTGCGCCGACATCTATGCCACGTGTGGGCTCGTCGAGGATTATGATTTTAGGATTTGCCAGCAGGCATTTGCATAGGACCACCTTTTGCTGATTGCCGCCGGAGAGTGTTCCCGCTTTGACCGCCGTAGAGGCTGCTTTGACGCGGAGGCGCGCCGCAATCTCGTCTGTTTCGCGCTTCTCCCGCTTCAACCGCATAAATCCCCATTGCGAAAGCGCACGCAGATTGGCAAGTGAGATATTTTCGCGGATATTCCGGCACAGAACCAACCCGTACCTTCTGCGGTCTTCCGTCGCCATCGCAATGCCGGCGGCCGACGCGTCGGCCACAGTTCGGATCGAAACCTTTTTGCCCTCCACATAAATCTCGCCGCTGGTAAAGGGGTCCAAGCCAAAAATTGCACGGACTGTTTCCGTCCTGCCTGCCCCCATCAATCCCGCCAGGCCGAGAATTTCACCCCTTCTGGCATAGAAATTGATATCATGCAGACCCGCAAAATCAGAATTGAGGTCCTTTACTTCCAGGACAGTCTCGCCAATGGGCAGTGCCTCTTTTGGATAGATGTCACTGACGGCACGTCCGACCATCATCGTTACCAAAGAGTCTCTTGTAAATTCAGAGGCAGGCGCTGTATGAATATGCTGCCCGTCACGCATGACGGTAATGTAATCGGCAATACGAAATATTTCATCCATTTTATGAGAAATATAAATGACGGTAATGCCGCGTTTTTTCAGCTTTTCTATGTTAATAAACAGGCTCTCCACCTCGCTGTTGGAAAGGGCCGAGGTGGGCTCGTCCATAATGATGACGTCGCACTTTTCTGCATTGATTACCTTCGTAATTTCCAGCAACTGTATGTCGGAAACGCTGAGCATCCGTAAGGTAGTCTTTAAATCGTAATGGAGCTCCGCCTCATCGAGCATCTTCTTGGCTTCTGCCGTAACCTGTTTCCAATTAATACATCCCAGCCGGCCAGGCTCCCGTCCCAGCATCAGATAGCGTTCCACGGTAAAGTCGGGCAGATATTTTAGCTCCTGATATATCATGCCGATCCCATGCTTTTCCGCTTCTCCGGGACTGCGGAAATTAACGCTTTTTCCGTCGAGCAGCATCACGCCTTCCGTTTTCTCGTGTACACCGTTTATGATCTTCATCAGCGTACTTTTCCCTGCGCCGTTCTCACCCATAATCACGTGAACACAACCAGGATAAATCCCAAAACTCACGTTATCCAGTGCTAATACGCCTGGAAACGCCTTTGAAATATTTTGAAATTCCAACTTGTAGTTTTTCTCCATAATACGCTCCTATCTTCTGCGAGACAGCTGTCCTGTGCTTGTTGATATCCGCACAAAATCTGGCGGGACTGCCAAGCGCAAATGTTGCGTGTTGTTTGCGTGTGATATATTACTGATATTTTATTATGATTCACCAAAAGTGTCAAGTAGAAAATAGCATCTAAAATTTGTTTATTACTTCCATATTATCTAATAATATTGTATTTTTTTATTGTTTTTATAAAATATCTAACAGTTTGTTTGAAAGCGTATGTGTCGAACTTGTTTTTCTTCTTTAAGAGTTGCTGCCGCTTTCTTGACTTTTGATATTTATAAGAATATAATAAGTATACTTTTTTAGATGATTTGGAAAGGAATGCTACATTTTGAAAAAAGATAGTTTGACGAATAAAGCTTATCTCCAAATCAAAGAAATGATTATTTCAAATCTGCTTGAACCGGGCGAAATCATCAATGAAGCCGCTTTGCAGGAGCTTCTGCATATTGGCCGTACCCCCATCCATGAAGCGCTTCTCCGCCTGTCCGTAGAACAGTTTGTCACGATCATTCCGCGCAAGGGTATTGAAATCTGTAAGTTTTCTCCAAAGATTGTTCATGCAATCTTCAACGCCCGGCTGATTATCGAGCCGAACACCCTTCGAAGGACCCACTCTATGCTGGATGTGGACTGGCTGATTAAAATGCGCAAAAACTTTGCCGCAATTAATGAAAATAAGACGCTGTCTGATATGGACGGCCTACGGGAGTACATCAGATTTGATACTGAATTTCACTCCACAATCGTCACTGTCCTCGATAACCCCTACTTATCCACCCTTGTGGACAACTATATGAACCAGATTACCGCCATCACCATTGCCGTTACAAAACTATCCAACCATTCCTATACAGCCAATGAAGATCATCTCCTGGTGATCGACCACATTCTGGCTGGAAATGTTGAGGAAGCTTGTACGGCATTGGAAGATCACATTTGCAGATGCCATGTTGACGTTATCAACACCTATCTTACAGCATATTAATTTCGAAAAAAGTCCAGCCTGTTTCATTCAGGCTGGACTTTTTTCACAGCACGGAATCTCGCTTCACCGCTCCAAGCGTCTCCCGGAATCGCTGGCAAGCGCCCGCGATTCCCTCTGGTTGATTAAAAACCATATAGATATTCGTCACAATGATATCCGCTCCGCTGCGGACGACATCCTCTGCAATGTCGTAGTTCACCCCGCCATCGACAATAATGTCGAACCCATGTCCGCCGTCTTGCCGAAGCCGCGCTAATTCCCGCAGTCGTTCCATAGAGCCAGGTAAAAACTTTTGGCCGGCAAATCCTGGTTCCACAGACATGAACACCACATAGTCCAGATAGTCTTGCAACGGCGAAAGATTGCCGATAGGCTGAGATGGATTTATCACCACGCCGGCCTTCATGCCGGCTTCCTTGATTTCCGTCAGCAGCCGGCGCGAAAAGCTGGTAGCGTCCAAGTGAAACGCAACGCGGTCGGCCCCATACTCCTTTAACTGGGAAATGTAGCTTCTGGGTTCTGACACCATTAAATGTACCTCCAGCTCTACATCGGGATATCTCTGCCGGAGCGACCGCACCACCGTGGTGGGGAAACACAAATTGCTGACATAATGGCCGTCCATTATATCAATATGGAAAAACCGGATGCCGGCTTCATATAGCTCCTGTACCTTTTCTCCGAACTCCAGCAAATCAATATTTGCAAGAGACGGCGCATTTACAACCATAGCAACCTCCTCCGTGGCGTTAATTACTTAAAGTTCTCATCCTCAATTTTTTTCACATCGTTGAGCATACCCGTCAAAAATTCTTTGCGTGCCGGCGTCTCGCCCAGTGCGAAACTATTAGACAAAAACTTTTCGACCATTGCGCAGGCATTTTTGGGTCCAACCACGTTATTACCCATGGTCAGGACATTGGCATCGTTGATGACAGGAATGCCCTGTGCCGTAAAAATGCTCTCGCAGGCCACCGCATAAACGCCCTTGAATTTGTTGGCAACAATGCTGACGCCGGCACCCGAGCCGCAAATCAGAATTCCCTTTTCGTAATCTCCGGATTGAATCGCCTGCGCCAAGTTTTTGGCGGCCTGCGGATAAAGCATCTGCTCTTCTTCTGTTTGCTGGCCGACATCCGTCACGTCAAAGCCCTGCTCTTTGAGATAGTTCAGAACGAAGCATTTCAGCGGGAAGCCGGCAAATTCACTGGCAATTACAACTTTCATATCCGTGTTCTCCTTTTTCAGTAATCTGTGATCTACCCATGCTGTTGTCCGCACAGATATATCACAGGAATATAAAATATATTACACTCTTTTGTCCCCCGATTCAATCCATAACTTTTACCAAATATATATTTCTATTTATATCAAGTTTTCACAAAATAAAGCAAATAAGTCTAGGTATCTTGCATTCATCTCCCCTCCGTAGTAATATATCATAAAGCCGTTCTATGAAATAACCCCTACAACCAAAGGAGGCAAGCATGAATTCTTACGAACGCGTGATGACGGTATTCCAACATCAAGAGCCGGACCGAATCCCGCTGATTGAAATGAGTGTCAGCGATCAAATCGTAAAGGCGTTTGGCTGTCAAGATCTATACGAATTTCAATCTAAATATTACGACGGCATTACCGTCAGGATTGCCTATCGCACCCTCCAAGATGATGGGCCTTTTTACCAAGACGAATGGGGTATCACGTATAAATATACCCAAGACACCACCGGGCATTCATACCACCATCCAATCCAGTGTCCTGATGATTTCAAAAAACTGGTGGTCCCAACCGCCGATGATCCCTATCGTTACAATTACTTAGAGAAAGCCGTGAAGGCATACAAGGGCAAAAAGGCGATCATCTTTTCAACCAGAGCCATGTTCCTATGGGCCGTCGAGCTCTGCGGAATGGAAAATTTGATGGTGCAAATCGCTTGGGAGCCCCAGCTCGTGGAGGAAATGCTGGATAAAATCGTCGATAATCAAATTTTGATTGCGCGAAAGGCCCTCAGCATGGGGGCGGATATGATTTTAGAAACGGATGACTACGCATTCAATACCGGTCCGTTAATTTCACCAGCAGCCTTTGATGCGCTGTTTGCCCCACGGCTGACACGGTATGTTGATGCCATTCATGAGGCTGGCGGCTACATGATTAAGCATTCCGATGGCAATATCGCCAAACTGCTCCCCTCAATTGTAGATACTGGGATCGACGCCTTCCAATCCATCGATCCTATTGCGGGTATGGATTTGGCAGCGTGTAAAAAACAGTATGGAGACCAAATCGTCCTGTGGGGAAACTTGGACTGCGGTGATCTGCTATCCTCCCGCACACAGGAAGATGTGAAAAACGCCGTAATTCGCTGCATTCGTGACGCGGCGCATGGCGGCGGTTATATTCTCTCTACCAGCAACGCAATTCCCGCATCCGCAAAACCTGAAAACGTACAAGCTATTCTGGATGCAGCACAGGAATTTGGCGCATATCCGATTCACCTGCCGCCGGAATCGGACAAAAAACTGTAAGGATACCAAAAAAGTACAGTTTTCTTCAATAGCTTCTCGCTTATGCTTGGCTATCTTAACTCCGTCAGCGTTTTCGTGACAGAATAACCAAACATAAGAAAGAAAGCTTTGATAGAAAACTGTACTTTAAAAACGGATGTTCCCCGCTATTTCACTGTCGGGGATGGTTCACCCAGCGGCTTCATCGTCGGGAATTAAGTTAATTATACTACAACATGCTTTATCATACACTAAAATTCACTGAAAACCATAGAAAACAGAACTTTTTCATGCATTGTATTTCCATCATATTTCATCGTGTTCAATGTAAATGGGGTAAAATTTGGGGTAACGTACACTGGTCTTTTAACAGATTGTATGCAAACAGAGGGAGGGGGTTTATGCTACAATTTGTACAAAGTAAAAAGGGATTACTTACCATGCTCCCTTCAAAGAAGACGATGGCATTAAATGTTTTTCAGTTACACTGATTATAGTGAGTTATGCAGGAAATGTCAAGAGCCTATCGGTTTGATACTACAATTCTGCTACCGTACTTTTATGATAAAAAGAAGTAAAATTTGATGAAATCAGATATACGTATCCAAAGTCTACAGAAACGTCCAATTTGTCCCAATGTGGGCAACTGTACATTTGTTACACCAGCTCTTTCTCGCTTCCACGGGAAAAAAATTCATAGGAGACACAGATTCTTTTTACAACAGAAACTTTCGCTCTATGTCCAGTGATACTTGATAAATTTTAATTTGTCGAATAGACTATATATCGGAAGGAGTGAAGCAATTGAACAAGATTTTTACCATCGGCTACTCTCCCTTCCCCCTCCCCTCCCTCATTCGCATCCTGCACGATTATGAAATTTCAGTCCTGATTGACGTTCGCTCTGTCCCCTACTCCGCCCACTTCCCAGACTACTCCCTTACTCCACTCAAGCATCGGCTGCATCAGGAAAAAATCATATATAAAAATTATGCCAGAGAGTTTGGTGCAAGAAGAGATGGTCTGGATGAATACACAGATGGCATTGTAGATTTTCAGAAAACTGCTCAAAGCTCGGAGTTTCGTTCCGGGATTGATCGGGTGTTGAAAGGGATGGAAATGGGGTATCGGTTCTGTCTGATGTGCGCAGAGGCTGATCCAATAACCTGCCATAGAGGAATCCTTATTGCAATGGAATTTGCAAGGAATGGGTGTGAGGTTATCCATATTCTCAAAAATGGAATTGAAACCCAAAAAGAATTTGAAGTAAGATTGATGGACAAATATTTTCCAATGGGGAATCAAATCAGTTTTCTGGAGAATTCTGTCACTATAAATGATGCCTATCTCTTGGCAGGAAAAGAAATTGGTGTGAAAATAACAAAGAGTTAGTTTATTTGCCTTTGCAGGAGTCGCTTTGCGACTCCGTGGGGATGGAAAAGGGTGAGCTTTGGAGGTTGTGCGGTTGAAATTGGCAATTTACACAAAAAATTAAAAGATTTTTAGTTAAAAATTTTGCATTTTCTTTTGTTGCATTCTCCTCCTTTCCTGTATAATCATATTGTTCCATTCGACCAGCGGTTATGCTGGGGTCAGTCCGCTTCCGTAGCTCAATTGGCAGAGCAACTGATTTGTAATCAGTAGGTTGCAGGTTCAATTCCTGTCGGAAGTTCCATGAAATTTCAGTCAGGAGGTAAGATTATGAAGATGAACTCAGATTATGCGAATAAACTGTGCAAGAAACTCGTTGAAGAAGAAAAAAGTATCCTTAATTACGAATCCACCGCCCGCACCTACTCCCACGCCCCCAGCGAAAAGCCCACTGTTCTGGCATACAGTTTCCAGGAAACCGAAGCCAAACTGCGGGAGGTGCGCGGGAAGATTGCGGGGCTGAAGCACGCCATCAACAAATTTAACACCAGTACCGTGCTGGAGAGCTATGGCATCACCATCGATCAGGCGCTGTGTCAAATGTCCATCATGCATAACGACAAGAAGCGTCTTGCGGAAATGTGTCAGATCCCGGAGGTGGCCCGAAGCCGCGAGTATGGGAGTAAGGAACCCGATATCACCCATCGCAACTTCGGCATCGACGAGGTGCAGGCGCGGTACGATGAGCTTTGCGAAGATTTGATGAAACTTCAGCAGGCGATCAACATCGCCAATCTGACAATTGAATTCGATGTAGACATTTAATTTTCCTTTCCGTTGATCGACACTTCAATGACCAAATGTTTTTGGAAAACGGTCTTTTATAAGTTTTTGAGTCTTTCGTTATGCTTTTATTGCCCATAGGGAAGTTGGGCAATTTGAAATTTTGAAAAACTGGTTGTCAATCATAAAAGCCTGCTGCGGCGTCAGGCACGGTTTCTGCCGCAGAACAGCCCTTTTGGCTGCCGGGATCTGGATCAAGCCAGATCCTGGTCTTTTTTTGTCTGCTGATAGAGACCTGAATCCGTTAAATTCACGCACAAGAAGTTGCTCTAACCCTTGTGTTGCAACGGCTTTAACTCTTTTAGCTTAACTCTTCCATTAGAGACTGTACAAGGCGCTACATCCCACAGGATATTTTCAATGTGAAAGTTCCTGCGGGATTTTTTGCATGAATTAGCATTCACAAATTACAACTGCAATCATTTTGGTAACATTTTGATATTTTCAAATCCTTTCAGTATCATCTATACGCTTCCCTTTCATGAATTAATAATGCAAACCCTATTCCGTAAATTCAATCAGCAGTCATTAAAATGCTAAAAAATAAGAAAGGAGTCAATTTAAAAAAGGGAACTTGCCATTCAATGGTAAATCGAATTAATAGAAGAAAGGATTTGTTACGATGAATTGTTCTGTCAAGCGCTTCTTCTCCGGCCTGATTTTTGATGGGTTAATGCCCATCGCGGCTGCCCTGCTCATAGCGGCGCTCATCTGGCACGCCAACCCGCCCAAAGACCTCTCATACACCATCCCGCCGGCCGGCGCGGTACATACGCAAAGGATAGCCTCCTATCGTACTGAGGAACAGATTAATGAAGCCATAAAGCTGGCTGCTCCTGCAAAAACAGGATATTCGGTCATGGAGGCAGAACCGGAAGCTGCAACCTTGGCCGAAGAGCAGCCAGATCCCCTGGAGGAAGGATATAAGGACTTGATGGCACACACGTCTGTGTCCAGTAAAGGTCAATCCGCTTTGGATTCCATGGGACTGACAACGAGTCAGGATGATACCATTATGCTGCTGGCTAAGCTCATCTATTCGGAGGCGGGACCCAATAAGCTGGATCAGTTGATGGCAGGTTCTGTGGTTCTCAATCATGTCTACTCAGACGAGTTCCCCGAGATTCATTCTTTGATCGACGCGATCATCGCCCCGAGACACTATGCCTGCTGGCCGTATATGATCAAAAACCGGGTCCCCAGCGCCGAGGCGATTGAAAGCGCAAAACAGGTCCTGTCCGGCAGGTTTCCTATCCCTGCGAATATTATCTTTCAAGCCGCTTTCCGGCAAGGGACAGGTGGAACATTTATGAAGGTTGACAACAAGCAGTTTGGTCATTGTTTCTACAACAACTATTACTGCTACAACGATGAACTCTCCGCCGCCGACAGATATGGAAATCCGGCAGGAACAGAAGCTGAACTTATTGCTCTGGCTGAGGTGTTTCATCAGGAGGACATCGCAAACGGAATCGTTTCAGTTGAAGCTTAAGTCCCCCGCCCTTATACTCCCCCATCCACTTCAGGATGAGGGAGTTTTTTGTGAGACAGCCTGATACCTGGTTTTCCATTCCATATATTCAAGCAGTTTCAAGGGAAAGGATGTGCAAAAAAGGATCCATTTTAAGCGGCCTATTAATTTAATAATAAAAGGAGACGAATATAATGGGAAGGAATACGCATCCGGCAACAGCTCTGCTGCAATGGGAGGCTTCGTTACCGGCATCAAAGCTCTGCGCAAGGATCGAGGCTTTTGTCAATGCGAACGAAGGCTTCATGGGCATGAAGTTCCAAGATACAGAGGACGCCTATCCGCTGCATTATGCAGTAATAAGCATCCATGGTGGACGCCGTATGTATGAGCGCAATTGTGCTTCGTCCGAAACGGCGATTCTTGCGATGGTAACGGCTCTTGTTCAAGATACAACAATCCTGGACAAACTGAAAGAGGCATGTCTTATCTATTGGGACAGCGATCATAAGGAGGTAAGACAGGAAGGCGAGTTCAATGCCGCCGCTTTGGTGCGTGATGGGATGGAGTTCGTCCCGATAATCCAAATTGGGGAACAGCACCTTTACATCCGAACCCTGCTTCAAAAGAAGGATCATATGTTTTTCAAGGACGGCACTATGGTCATGCATTTTGACAAGGCCGGCAATTTTCTTAATTTCTGAAAACAGCAAAACCACCGCTCCGACCGGGCGGTGGTTTTGTTCTACATTTCAAACAATTCCTTAAAATGAAAAAGCACATGAAATTCAGCTTTTCCGTTTTGAGATCTTTGAATCGTAATATCGGCAACATGATCGCCGTCAAAATGATACGCTCCAAAGGTAAATGGGGTGTTATCCATCGACCGGAACATCCTTTTCTTCGTGTCCAAAAGAAGCAGATGAAACAGTTCGGAGAAATAATCAAGATCGTCCTTTGGATTGTTCAGCAGAGCTTCCAGCGTTCTGGAAGGAATCGGCCCACCCAGCCACGACCTGACAAGAGACGCATATGAGGTATGGACATGCTGGTCAATTTCAACGACCGTAAAGTCATCGCCCCTGTAATACCGCACGCTGTTGTCAGGGAGGAGCTGGAGGAGCACGAGGCGGTAGAGTTCTTCAAACTGCGTCTCATCTTCATACATTGGCTCGATAATGGTGGAATGTACAACCTGCTTTTCTTTTGTCGTAAGAAGTTTTTGGAAGATGGGATACGCCTCAGTACCGGCCAGGCAGTTCTCAGCGGAAGTAATATCTTTGAAATGACGGTATGTCATTAAACCCTCTCCTTTTCATAAAATTGCATTCTATTAAATGCGCCGTCTTTTCCAAATATCTTTTTGAGGTTTTGCCTAATATACGAAAATCAAAAACCAGATATAACAGAAAAGGCAGACCGGCCCCATAAAGAGATCCTGCCTGCCTCGTAGTTGGAGGTCATATATATGATACAGTATTTTTTGACTTTTACATCAATACCTTATCATACTTTTTTGAGTCTGTCAAATATTTTTTCTTCCCCCTCCTCGCACCATCTCCCACCATCTCACTCATCCAGCTCTTCAACACCAACCCGCAAAGGCAATATGAAAAATGTTCTTGTATTTTGATAAAAAAAGGTGTTTTCCGTATATTTTCAAAACGCATTTTTGTTGTTTTGAAAGGAGAACCAACGATGACAAATCACGAGTTAACTCAACTTCTCATGCGTCCGGAATACGATTTTCTTCGTGAAGACGAACATCTGAAAGGCCGGATCATTTTCCTGACCCTGGGCGGCAGTCATGCTTACGGAACAAACGTCGCTACGTCTGATGTGGATATTCGCGGCTGTGCGCTGAACTCCCCTTCCGATCTTCTGGGCATGACAAATTTTGAACAGAAGATCGACACAGCCACAGATACGACCATTTACAGTTTTAACAAACTTATCCCCCTCCTTCTCAACTGCAATCCCAATACCATAGAACTTTTGGGCTGTAAGACGGAACATTACGTCATGGTCACTGCCATTGGCAGACAGATGCTCGAAAACCGAAAAATGTTCCTCTCTCAAAGAGCCGCCAGATCTTTTGGCGGATATGCAACGCAGCAGCTTCGCCGTCTGGAGAATGCGCTTGCGCATGACCGGCTTCCTCAGGAGAAAACGGAAGAACATATTCTCAACTCCATGCGCCGGTCGCTGGAGATATTGGAAAAGACGCAGGGTATTGAACTGTTTCTTGGCAACAGTGAAGACGAGAACCGTACAAAAGAGATCTTCACCAATATTTCTCTCAAACATTATCCCATTCGGTCCTTCCACTCTCTGCTGAATGAATTAGGGAATATCGTTGGAACTTATGACAAGCTCAATCATAGGAATCATAAGAAGGATGAGGCGCATCTCAACAAACACGCCATGCATCTTATTCGCCTCTTTCTAACGGTCATTGACCTGTTTGAAAAAGGTGACATCATTACATACCGAGGCGATGACAAGGAGCTGCTGATGAGCATCCGAAACGGTGCTTTTATGAATGCGGATGGAACATACAGATCGGAATTTTTCGATTTGATCAGCGAATATGAAAAAAGGATGGACTATGCAAAGAAAAACACATCCTTGCCGGAAAGTCCGGATACGAAACGTGTCGAAGAATTTGTTATGGAAGTCAATCGAATGTCCATCCAGGAAAGGAAGTAATCCTCAATGCTCACGAAAGAAGTTGAAGAAATTTTGCAGAAACTTCGTTCCTGCGGGTTTGAAGCCTATGTTGTCGGCGGATGTGTACGGGATTTCCTGCTTGGGAAAACTCCCTCAGATTGGGACATTGCCACCTCCGCGACCCCTGATGAGGTCATGCGGATCTTCAAAAATGCAAAGCCGACTGGATTACAGCATGGCACGGTAACTGTCGGGCATGGCTATGAAGTTACAACATTCCGAATTGACGGAAACTATTCTGATGGCCGTCATCCAGATCAAGTTGTATTTTCAAAAGATATCGAACAAGACCTTGCCCGTCGCGACTTCACGATCAATGCTATGGCCCACGATGGAAATACCTTCCTCGACCCGTTCGGCGGGCAAATAGGTTTAGAGAAAAGGATACTGAAATGTGTGGGCAGAGCACGGGAAAGGTTTCGGGAGGATGGGCTGCGGATTATGCGGGCGCTGCGGTTCGCTTCCGTCTACGATCTGAGCATTGAGTTTGACACAAACTGTGCGATTCATGAATGCAAAGATCTCCTGCGGAATATTGCAGTGGAACGGATACGCGACGAACTCTGCAAGCTGCTTTGCGGAAAAGCGGCACTCAGGATCCTTATGTCTTACCGTGATGTCCTCTCCCTCATCATCCCCCAGCTCCATCCCTGCGTCGGATTTGCGCAGAACAATCCATATCACTGCTTCACAGTTTACGACCATATCGCTCACGCAGTTGCCGCATATGACGGCTCTGATATCTCTGTTAAAATGGCTCTGCTACTTCATGATATTGGTAAGCCTGATTCGTATACGGAAGATGACCGGGGCGGCCACTTCTACGGACATCCTGAAATCAGTAAAAATATTGCTGAAAAAGTAATGCGGGATTTGAGATTCGACAATGCAACCGCATCTGAGGTCGTCCATCTTGTCGGTTATCATGATGCAGGTATTGCTCCAACCAAAAGGTCAATCCGTTGTTGGCTCAACAAAATCGGGCCTGAGCTTTTTGAGAAATTGCTTTGGGTTTCTGAGGCGGACCGAAAATCTCACACTCCGGGAACGCAAGACAAGAAATTGGCTGAACTCTCAGAGATTCGCAAATTACTGAAAGATATTCTTGCAGAGAATGATTGCTTTTCATTGAAGAATCTCGTCGTCAATGGCCGGGATATCATAGCGCTTGGGATTCCCGAGGGGAAGCGCGTGGGTGAAATACTGGAATGGCTGCTGAACGAGGTTATAGAAGAGCGGCTTGAGAATGAGCGAAAAATACTTCTTGAAAAAGCTCAGGAATATAAAACATCCATATTATGAACTTCATTTTCCAACGACAAAGCAATTAAATTCATGTTAAAATCCCAGCCCCGCCACTTTCCTACGGGAGAGTGATGGGGCGTTTTTTGATTCCAATGGTAGTAAATACCCAAAAATAAAGAGTCTTGTGGGAATTCGATGGCAAAAGAAATACCGTTTAGATTGTATATTTGCAAAAAATACGCAAAATTATATTCTAAACGTGTATAAATTCACTATTATATGATCACATAAGGAATTGGGATGAGATATAACACTGATTCTCTCTGAAATTTATGCCTCGTTGCTTTCTTATGAAAGAGTGTCGGTGATTTTTTTGCCTTTGCGGGAGATGGGATTGGGGAGTGTTTGCACTCGCAAAAAAACTCCCCGCCTTTCGACGGAGAGTAAAAAGATATCTTCACGATAGAGCCGCCTTGCGGCTCCCGCAGAGGCAACCCCTAATCCCCTTTGGTTTCGGAAGTTTGAGGATTAGTCTTTTTGCTTGATTTGGACACAGCTTTGATCGCATCCCAGGCTATGTGTCCGATGAGATTTCCGAGGAAAATCCCCAAAATTTTGTACATAACAATTACCTCCATATTGCATTTTGGATTGATGTTCTCCATACTGAAGGCAGGGGCTTTCTGAAGCATTTGTTAGATCAGAGGGTGAGAGCAACTGCGTACTTTCACCCCATTCTGACTCTACTTATGGGGAATAAGTGTAATTTTGTCGCTGTTGCCGTGAAAGATACTGGCGGTCGTAAATACATGCCTGATGGGACTGGCGTCAAGGACAGTGCCTTTGAAAATTGTGCTTTCGCAATGCGAAACGTACAGGAAGATGTTTTCCGCTCCAGCTTCCTGCAATGCGTTTGCTGTGCGCACGAACGTACCGCCTTTTGAGCAGATGTCGTCGATAATAAGTACGTTGCGTCCAATTACTTTTTCCTTGTCAGCGAGTTCCAGCCCCTCAATTTTACCAGTTCTCCAATTGCGGCGCTTAATGCCATAGACATACTCTTCTTTGATGATAGAAAAATATCTGCTCATTGCGCCCTCGTCCGGGTAGCAGAAAAGGATATTGGTAAAGCCCATTCGCTCCAAATCAGAAATGACATATTCCTGGATGTAATCACATGGATCCTGAACATATACCCGATCAATCAGGGCGGTGGACACGTTGGAGTGCGGGTCAAACACAAGAACTCCGTCAAATTTCAGGGAATTGATGAACTCCGCAAACCATTTCAAGGTGAATACTTCATCGGGATTCTTCACCCGGTCCATTCTTGCATTGGGGATGTACGGCATATCTAGATAGATCTGAGTCCCTTCGCCCAGAATAGACCGGATGTGTTTGACAAGATACCACAACAGAATGCACTCGTGGTCGCCCTCATACTTCCATGCGATTTCAAATTCCGCTGGATTGTCCGAGTCAACCTCGAAAGGGACAACCCTATTGGGATTGAACCGGAAAGAAGCCGTCCCATCAGGGAATTTTGTAAAGTCGATTTTTTCTCCATTTACATGAATCATTTTTAACCCTCCCAGTTTTCGATATTGATCTGACACATTTTCATGGCTTTGAGCGCATTTTCATGACTCTCAGGTGTTACGCCGGCGCAACACTTTGCGTCCACCGTAATTTTGATTTCCGGCAGAAACGCTTTGAGAAGCAGAGCGTTGGAGATGACGCAGATATCCGTACAGAGTCCAATGAGGACAATTTCATCAATATCAACGCCATTGAGAGTCAAATCCCGGATGTACTCAGCCAGATCCACCGAGCCGAAGGTTTCTTTTTGGAAGGAGTCTTTCCATACGTCATTACGAATAACAAGGGACTCTCTTACATCCTCATTGAATTTCCAACCATTTTCACCGTAGACACAGTGAACCACCGGCAATTGACGGCCTTCCTGTGTAGCCAGATAATCTTCATAATGCGTATCCATCGTTGTGAGGATTTTGCCATCAAAGGCGCAAATCTTACTACATACCGCAGGGACAATCGCCGTTGCTTCCGCCGTGCCAAGCGCCCCATCCACGAAATCCGTCTGCATATCAACAACTACCAAAAGTTTCATTTATAATCCTCCATTTCTGAATTTCCCCCTCCCCCATCCATTGCCATGAAGGAGGGGGGGGGATTTATTTACAGTTCCATGCCCACCGCTTCAACAGCAGACGGCGCTGGTTTCTACATAATCTGATTCCTGCGGAGAAAACGTCGGCATGGGGCGAATCTTATGCAGGTTTTTACCGTGCATTGCCGCAATTGCAGCGTCAACTTCCGGATCGTCACATGTGCCGGCGTAGATATAATCTTCAAGCTGGGCATAGGTAAAACCAAGATTGTCTTCATCGGTTTTGCCGCACAGCCCGTCGGATGGGGTTTTGTCCACCAATTCCTTCGGTATGGGCAATTCATGCCCGATCTGCCGTACCTCATAGACTGTGAGATTTGCCAATGGACTGAAGTCACCAGCGCTGTCGCCAAATTTGGTGGAATAACCCACATAGTCTTCTGACATATTGCAGGTATTGACTACCCGGCCGCCGTTGGGGAGGGATTGAGCGATTGCATAGAGGGTCGCCATGCGGAGACGGGGCGGGAGATTGATTTGGGCTTGCTTGGACAGGCCGGTAGTATCGGTATCATATATGAAACCTGCTAAAGCAGCAGCATCGCTGATAGCCTTATGCATGCCTTTGAAAGCGGAGGAAATGTCCACAGTCATGGAGCGGATGCCAAGACACTCCACCACACAACAGGAGTCCGCAATATCGGGTTGGATTCCATTTGGCATCATCACGCCAAACACCCTATCCCGCCCCAACGCCTCCACGCACAAGGCGGCTGCAATAGTACTGTCCTTCCCGCCGGAGATTCCTATTACGGCACTGCAGTCAGGACCGTTTTCTGCGAAATAATCGCAGATCCACTGAATAATATCGTCTTTGGTTTTCTTAGGGTTACTCAGCATTAAAATGCACCTCCATGGAGATTCCGGCGAACATCGTGTAAGGTATAGAACTTTGTAACAATGCCGTCCTTGAACACGGTTTGCAGTTCGTTGCCGTCCTGCGCTTCCGCCCAGGTCAGCCCATCCTCATAGGCATACCCATCACCATCCCGGAACACCCGGCAGCAGCCCCGCTTGGACTTTTTGAAGTGTCCGTTGTCAGTTTTGGGATTCTTGAAAATCATGATGGGTTTTCCTTCGGTGTCTTCCGCATAGGTCGCTTTGACGGCAATGCCGAAGGTATCTCGGGTGTAGGGATGATATACGACCTCATCAAGCCCGGTATCGTCGTTCTTCTTCCACTCCTCCAGACACTGCATGGAGAAGGAACCGACGCCAAGCGATACATTGTTGATGGCGAAGCCGTTCCGCTCCAAAATCTTGTAGATCAACTCACACCGCTGCGGCGTAATGCTGTCACCATACAGAGCTTTGACATGGGGATTCAGGACTTTGTAGCCCTTGCTGTTGATGGAGCCGCCAAAGATGTCCCAGAGTTTGAACACCGTTTCTGTGACCACTTCGACCGGATTACCGCTGTCTCCGCGAATCGCCAAGCAGCCGTCATGCGCCAGGATTTCGTCTTTGAGCATGGGAAGAATGTGTTCTACCAGATTCCAGTAGTCATAGCTGTCGCTGACCATGGAAAAGTTCTGGTGCGGGTAGATCTCGGTCAACAGCCGGCGGACATGGGTGATTTCATCACCATCGACAGCGGCATTGGAACACATAACACTATGTTCGGTAGACAAAGCGCCGAAAGCCACGGGGTCTTTGGTGCAATCGCATCCATAATTGTCTTCCAGCCACAAAATGGCGGGGACGGTGGCCGTGTTCAGGAAGCTGAGGCAAAATGCCGCAGAACTCTTGGTTGCGCTCTCAACGCTCTCCTGTCCGCGCATCGAAAAATCTCCCAGAAGCTTGGCCCAAACTACATCATCGTCGCATGTGAGGGCAGCGTACTTGTTGACGATTTGGCGGTAGCGGTAGCCGACCTCGGCGGAAACCTGCGTGTGCCACATGCTGCAGGAGAGCATTGTTTCAATGGAGTTGACCAGCCACACAAAATCCGGGTGGGTATTGGAGATTTCGATCTGCGGTACTTTGATGTTGGTGCGGACGCCTTCCGGTACGGCGCGGATTTGAATGGGCAGATAGCCGAGGTTGTGGAGGGCTTTCAGCCGATTCTCACCGATGCCGTCTGTGTGGATGGTGGCGTTGAGAACCCGCTTATAGGTGGCGAGAATATCCTCCCAATTCTTTCTGAAAAACCAGTGGTCAAAGGCTCGGATCAAATACTCTTTGATGAACGCCTGCAGACCAAACATTGTGACCTTATCAACATCTTTCAGCCGGGACATTCGAGGGGTATAATAAGAGACCATTCTGGTCAGGGTCTGTGGATACTGCTCCGCATGGGCAGTCTTGTAAAAGTCCAAACAGAGTAATGGGTCATATTGAATCATTTTTCGTCCTCCTGTTTTTTTTGTTTCGATGACGAATTATACGGTAATTAGCCTTCGATATTAAAGGAAGCGTAAAAAATATGCGAGTGGAAATCTTTTTTTTGTTTCCACTCGCAGTCTGATATATGATGTTGTTTTCCGTTGCCCTGATTGCCGAGAATATTCGCCGATACGAGGCCGCCGCTGAAGAACTCAAAAAGTGATTCCACAAATGGTCCTTGGTATTTTTGCCTTTGCGGGAGCCGCAAGGCGGCTCTGTCATAAGAAAAGTCCTCTTGATTTTCGTCAAAAAGCGAAGACGGCAGTCTCCCACTCGCTCAAAGGAAATTGGGGTATAACTGCAACACACAGTCCCATATTTTCAATGGTTCTCGACTGTGTTTGGGCTTTTCTCATAACAAAACCGCCCACTGCGTTTGCAACGGGCGGGAATATCAATGGGACAGGGCTTGGGCGTAGGCTGGCATTCTTCGGACGACTGCATAGGCCCAGTTGTCATCCGCCACTTCGGAGTATTTGACAGTGCCGCTTTCGCATAACTCCTCCAAGACCTTCAAGATGAGCGGTCGGTTGGCAATGCCGTACTTTGTCTTCAGCAACTTGAACAACTCCAACAGGTAAAAGGGTTGTTCCATGGTCAGAATACTCTGCCGGATGATTGCCCGTGAAGTCAGATTGGTTTTGTTTTCCATATAAGTCCACCTCCCTATTGCTCACTGGTTTGCCTTGATGAAGCAAACGCCATGATGTATTCAATGCAATGGGATTTTTTTGATACAGAGTAATGTCCTATAAGAAAACTCAAGAAAAATTTAGTTGTATTTTGTCAAATGGAATGCTATAATTTCAGAGGAGCGTAGCCGCAATACGATCAAGGATGGGCGATTCCTTCTCCTTTCTTTCGCGAAACCCAACAAAAAAAGAAAGGAGGTATGCGATATGATTAGTGTCGGGAACTTGCTTTCCGCTTTATCACTGCTTGTCGCACTCGCTCAATTTGTACATAGTCTCAAGGTAAGTGCGAATGAAAAACATCCACCTCTTATTATCCATCTGACCATCGCGGTGGTCATCGGAGAAGAGTGACCCGTATATGAGCGGCTACGCTCTTTCTATATATATTCTACGGTACTTTTCAGGAAATATCAAAAGATGCAAAATTTTTTTCAAATATGCTTTATATTTCTGATGAGACCAATTTTATTTGCACCAAAGCTCCCCGCCTTTCGACGGGGAGCCTGATTTTTAGTAGCCAGTTGCCGGCAGCTTCATCGAGATATAGCTCGGTATGTAGTTTGAAGACGGAACGTAGTTCGTACTCACAGGCGAAGTTTTCACATTTGGATTAACCACCTGCGTTGTCCACAGTCTCGTATCAGTCGTCCACGCACTACTGTTCCCAGACATCGCCGCAGATCCATCCCCATTCTGAAGGCTGATGATGGTCTATCCCACGAAAAAATAGTTGTGCTTTGTCGAATTGTGTGTTATAATCTCGAAAGAGCGTAGCCATAAACACGGTTGATAATGGTTCTCTTCTCCTTTCTTCCCGCAAATCCCCATTAAGAAGGAAGGAGGTATGCGAAATGATTAGTCTCGCAAATTTGTTCTCCATTTTGACTTTTCTAGTCGCATTTGCTGAACTCACACTGCATATCAAGGAAAGTGCGAATGCAGCAGAAAGTAATGACCATTCAACACTTGCAATTCCCTTGACCATCATCGTAGTCAAGGGAGGAGAGTGACCCGTATATGAGCGGCTACGCTCTTTCTGTATATATTCTACGGTGAGTCGTGAAAAAAAAACAAAAGAAAATATAATTTTTTTATTGAAACCAATGCAATTATTTTCTTTACAGACAGGCTCCCCGCCTTTCGACGGGGAGCCTGATTTTTTAATATCCAGTTTTCGGCAGATTCATTGGGATATAGCTCGGCATGTAGTTAGAAGACGGAACATAGTTCGTACTCACAGGCGCGTTCTTCACATTTGGGTTAACCACCTGCGCAGTCCACAGCCCCGTATCCGTTGTCCACGCACTGCTGTTCCCAGACATCGCCGCAGATCCATCCCCATTCTGGAGACCGGCGTCTACGATGACAATGGCCCCGGTGCTGGAGTAAGGGCTGGTGTTGCTGATGTGCTGCGTACTCTGGTTCACGGCGTTCTGCTGGCCGCCCACTTCCACGCTGGAGATGACCTTGTAGCCGTCTGGGACAGTTGTCATGATGTACTGTGTCCAGTGCCCCTTCTCTGTCAGCGCGAATCCTGCGGGTACTTTGCCAAACTCAAGACGCAGGTCCGTCACATACTCGCCCGCCTGCAGCCCAAGCGCCTGTGTGCTGATGCCATACTGATGGCTTGTAGTGGAAACCAGTTCATCTGCAAGTGTTTCATAGCCGCGCATATTGGTCTGATACATGATTTTGTACTTGGTTGGCAGATTCCATGCGCCTGTGTTGAATGCGACGGGGCGTGCGCAGTCGGTTGGGAACTTGATGTGCATGAAGAAGTTTTCGAGCTGCACATTGGAGTCGTTCGAAGCGGTGACAATATCTACGCGCATCGTCAGGCCGGCTTTGATTTTCTGATTAGATTGGAGTGTTACATTGGATTCAATGTTGGTGCTTGTAACGGTCACGGCCTCCTGCACAATATCATTGTTCACACGGATTTGCATCTCGGGATTCCATGTATCATTGATTGCGTAGTACGCAGGGGCGGCAATCATCTTGACCCGATAGAAGCCCACAGGCAGTGTAGACGAAGCGGCAATACCCTGAACGTTGGAAATCATCTGACCGACAATCTCCTTGGTATCCACATTCTCAATCTCGAAAATCGCACCATGCAGGGCGCTTCCGGCTTGCTTGTCGAGAGTTCGGTTGTATTCAGCCGACGTGACCTTTACCTGAAGCTGGCCGCCCGACTTATACAATGCCCACACAACGCTCGTCGTCTCTCCCAGAAGCGTATTGACGCTCTTGGGGATGGTATCAGCGATATAGCCATCGGGCGTATTGAGCATTTCAATGGTGTAGCTGCCTACTGTCAGGGAATCGTTCAAGTAAACATAGCCGTTATTATCGGTTGTAAGTTCTGTCACAATTTCGGAACCGTTCTTAATCAGCAGATGGACGCCATAAAGACCAGCCTTTGTTGTCCCGTCTACAACCTGAACCTTCATGGCGGAATTTTGATTCACGGTAAAGTCAATGGAAGTCATGTTATCCGCTTTGACCTCAATCGTTCTGGGAGTGTTGTCTGTAAACACAAATCCAGCGGGAGTACCTTTCGGGGTAATGGTGTAGTGTCCGGGAACAAGCTGGGTAAACAGAATGCCGTTTTCCGGACCCGTAAATATTCCCACCTTCTGCCCGGATGATGTATTGGTAATTTCGTAGACCGCCTTTCCAATCTTGGCATTCGTCTCCACACAGGTTGTCGTAATCTGTACGCCGTATACGTCTCCATGCGGGAATGTCACCTCAGCGCCCGTTGGCAGCACGGTAACTTGCTGTTCGGAGGGAGAGGATTTGGTGTAGCCATCCGGCGGAGTTTCCTCAGTCACAATATAGGTGGCGGGCGGGAGCTGGATGGTCACAGAGCCGTCTTCACCGGTGGTCAGAAATCCGCCAATTTTGGTGCCGTCCATCTCTTCGACCGAGACGGTCATGCCGGCAATCCCCTGATTTGCGGAATCGGTTGCCATGATTTTCAGTACACCCTCAATTTGGAAGGTAAACGTATATGTTGCCTCAATTCCATCTTTCAGTTCAATCTGCGTTTCTTTGGGGCATTCGCTTACCCTCACACCTTCCGGGAGGTTAACAATCTTTAATGTATAGGTTCCGGCGGGTATGTGTTCCGTCTGCACATGGCCCGTTGTGTCGGAGACCCATGTGTTGATGAGCGCACCGCTGGGATCATAAACTTCTACGGAAACTCCCGGTACGGGATGGGTTGTACCCCGTTCATAGAAATACATGGTGATGCTGGAAATTTTGGTGTCTTTGAAAGTTGCATGGGCTGCAGTGCCGCCCCTTACATGGATAACCTGCGGCTTGGCATCCAGCGCATAGCCATTCGGTGCAACCAACTCGGAAACAACATACAGACCATCGGTCAATCCATCAACCAGCGCCAGACCGTCTTTCCCGGTCACGTACTCCCCTATTACCACTCCGTCCGATTGCCGCTTGACCTGGAATCTTGCGCCTTCCAGCAGCAGGGCGGGTGTCTGGGCGTCGATTTTCTCAATGACCAGACCAGCGGTTTCATCCTTGAAGTAGACAACAGCCTGTTCGCCAATCAGAACCTTTGCTTTCAGTTCAATGTCGATCATGGTGTATTTATCCGGGGCATCCGCCTGTTTTATCGTGTATTCACCGGGTACAAGCGTGCCAACAACAATCGTGCCTGTAATATCCGTCCGGCCATCATAAACAATAGTCTGGTCCGATTCGCGGATAACAATGAAGTGGCCGCCTACAAGATATTCACCGGTATGCTTGTCTTGAAGGACAATTTTCAGACTGCCGTTCTCATCATCCTTGAAGTCTACATAAGTGTTTTTACCATACTCAACCTGAATGGTCTTGGAGCAGGGATACTTGGTATAGCCTTCGGGAGCCTGGGTCTCTGTGATGATGTAGAAGCCTTCTTTTAAACCATACCAGTGCGCTTCGCCGTTTGCGTCGGTTTCCTGCATACCTACCAAATCAGAAGTATCAGCGTTTTCGAGCTTGAATACCGCTCCCGCGACAGGCTTGCCGCTTACGGAGTCAATTTTGCGGACGGTCAGAGTGCCAGCAGCGGTATTTTCTATCACAAAATGATTGTATACGCCCGCTTTGACACAAATGCGGGTTTCTTCTTTCATGATTTCATAGCCAACAGGCGCTTTGATTTCTTTGAGCATATAGAAGCCGGGTTTCATCGGCTCTGTGCGGATCATGCCAAGCTCGTCGGTGGTATAAGTCCCGATCAGAGTGCAGTCGCCATGCCCGGTATCGTATCTCAGCTCGAACACCGCGCCGCCCAAGGTTTTACGGGTCTCCTTATCCACTTTTTCGATGATAATGGTGGTATCGGGCTGGTCCTCAACGCTCACAATTGCGTCAATCCCCTTCCCCAGCGTCACGGGGAATAACTCTTCATTGAGCGAGTAGCCGTCGGGGGCTTTGACTTCACGGACAGCGTAATTGCCATAGGGCAGGACCGGGGAATGCGCCCAGCCGGTCTTGTCGGTCGTCAAGCCGGAAGCTACGGTTTTGCCGTCGGAATCAAGAATCTCAAATTCGGCATTCTGAAGCGGGTCGCCGGTGACGGCATCTACCTTCTGGATGCGGATCACAGTTTCCGGCCAGTTGAGGATGTCGGTATTGACGTTCTTTCCCGGCTTCAGTTCGACAGTGACGGAGGTATTTTCATCGACGTAGCCAACCGGCGTTTTGGTTTCGACGATTTTGTAAATGCCTGGTTCCATTCTCTCTGTTGAAACCAGCCCGGAGGCGTCGGTTGTATAAGATTTCACAACAACATCATCTGCTGTGCGAATCTCAAACTCGGCGCCCGCAATGGGTTCTTTTGTTACAGCGTCATATTTATGGAAGACGATGTTAGTCGTAGGCGTGTCATAGAAGGTCACAGACTGCGGCTTATCAGCGGTGAGAACTACATCCTTGACCTCATCGCTGAGAAGGTATCCGGTTGGCGCTTTTGTTTCGGTGATTTTATATGTGCCGGGTTCCAGACGCTTTGTTGTCGCGGAACCATTTGCATTTGTCACCAGCGTATCAACCAGCGTCCCGTCAATGCTGCGTACCTCAAATTCAGCTCCAGCAAGCGGAATTTCGGTGTTCCCATCTTTTTTGACTACTGTGATACTCATGAACTGGCTGTTCTTCATCTCAACTTGGGTTGCCTCGAAATCCTTAACTTCCACGGTAATGGGCTTTTCAATACGCTGATAGCCCTTCGGGGCTTCGGTCTCCTGAATGGAGTACCAGCCGGCCTGAAGCTCGTTCCAGCGGACATAGCCGTCATCGCCAGAGGTCTTGGGCTGGCCGATCACACCGCCATTGAGCTTAGAAATCGTGAAGGTCGCGCCGGCAAGCGGGAGACCGGTATCCGCATCAACCTTACGCACGGCAACACCACCCGGTTTCTTATTGGGAATCTCGATGTAGCCGACTTTGCCATACTGGAGATGCACAGTGTAGACTTCGCTGTTGAGGAGATAGCCTTCCGGAGCTTTGGTTTCCTGAATCAGGTAATCGCCCTCTTCCATATTCTTGAGGACAATCAAGCCTTGCTCATTGACTTTGGCGTTTTCCTCTACGATAGTTCCGTTCGGACGGGTAATCTTGAAGAAGGCTCCTGTCAAACTGATGTTGGTATCCTCATCATATTTGCGGATCATCAGTTCGGTTTTCTTCTGGTTGTAGAAAACCAGCTCATAGACCTTACCGGAATCGTCGTCCTTGACCTCGAAATACTGCGGGGTGATGTCCAGCACATGGCCTTCTGGGACAACGATTTCCTTGACGCAATACCGGCCGGGCTGCAAATCAGAGACGCTGGTGTAGCCGGTTTCGTCGGTGGGGTCAGTGTCGCATACATGGACGCCGGATGCGGTTTCAATGGAGAATCGTGCGCCTTTGAGCGGAAGTCTGGTGTCCTCGTCCAATTTCAGGATGTACAAACGTCCATAAGCGCGGTTCTCAAAGGTGACGGTATAGCTCTTTTGCTGGTCTTTGATTTGTACGTTCTTGGGGGTGTGGTCGATTACATAACCATGTGGAACAGCAATTTCTTCAATCGTATAGGTTCCGGCTTCCAGACCCTCCAGAACAATAATGCCGTCTTCCTCTGTGGTGCGGTCGAACGGATCTCCGGTAAGCGGAGAACGCGGTGTAATGCGGAATGTGACGCCCGCGAGTGGAAGTTTTGTCACGGCGTCAATCTTGCGAATCAGGATGCCGGATTTTGAGGTATTCAGGCGTTCATATGTCAGGATGGGTTCACAGTCGGATGTCAGGACGATTGTTTTGACATCCTCTCCCCCATCTGCCCAAGTTCCTTTTTCACTATAACCCTTCGGAGGCTTGGTTTCCTGCAGCTCATATGTGCCGTTGGGGAGTTTATCAAACAGCAGAGAACCATCTTTTTCTGTTTCGCCTTTGCGGTCTGGAATCTGGCCGTCTACGGAGTGCAGCAGAAATTCCGCGCCCTCCAGCGGCCAATTGGTCTCTGCGTCCTTCTTGATGACGCGGATCTTGCGGTAGATGGTGTCCTCAAACTCAAACGGGATCAGGCTCTGACCCGGTTTGAGGATCTGAGTCACGCTGCGATTGCCGGATTCGGGCTGGTTGTCCAGATTGTAGCCCTCCGGGGCGGTCAGCTCGGTTGCAGTGACAGCCCAGCCGCCGGTGTTCTCTTCGTTGAGGAAATTCTTATAGACTTCATAGCTGATCTTGATTTCGCCGTTTTCATCCGTGGTGAAGGGACTGCCAGGAATCTTCTGGCCGTCGATGCTGATGTCGAAGGTCGCGCCGGGAAGCGGGTCCTGCGTCTCTTTGTCGCGTTTAATCAGGATAATGTCGGCGTAGGGCTTGTCGTAGAAGGAAAATTCCAGAAGTTTTTGACCCTTGTTCATCATCAATGTTTGGGTGTCAGGGTCGGATTTGAGATAGCCTGCGGGGGCTTTTGTTTCAGTTACGGTTACGGAATGGGTTTCGGCATTGCCGTCCCAGATGGCGGAATAATCGTCGCTTGTGATATGGATCTCTCCTTCGGGGCCGGTGGTGTAAGAACCCAGTTCATTGCCGTCAATGACCACCTTGAACTCAGCGCCGGAGAGTTTTTCTGTGGTGCCTTCTTTGAATTTTCGGATGATGATTTCACCGTGTTTGGTGTCAGTGAAGGTAAAATACGCTTTCGTTTGGCCTTTCTTGAGGGTCAGCGTTTGGGTGTCGGGTTGGTCGATATCGTAGCCGGCGGGGGCTTTGATTTCTTTGACAACAACAGTGTGGGTCTCTTTGGTCTCGTCCATGTACTGGCCGTAATTCTCGGGAGTGATAATGATTGTGCCGTTATCCCCTGTCGCTTCGGTGGGAATTTCATTGCCGTCAATAGTGACTTTGAACTCTGCGCCAGGAAGCAACTTGTTAGTTCCCTTTTCCAGCTTCTTGATGACCAGTTCTGGCAAGTCGTGGTTTACGCAAACAGCTTTATAAACACGGATATCGCTGTCTTCACGCAGAGAAAACTTGAATACATGGTTGATGGGAATGACTTTGCCGCTAGGGGCTTTGATCTCAGAAAGGATATATTCTCCGGGTTGCAAATTCTCTAAAACGATCATTCCGTCCGGGCCGGAGGTCTCGGTCGAAAACTCTTCGCCGTCCTTCCAGATTTTAAACTCAGCGCCAGCAAGAGGCTGGTCGTTCTCATCAACTTTCAACAGTTCAATGCGAAATTCCTTATAGTTGCGGAAGACAATAGGGCCAGAACTGTATGGTTTTCCGTCTTCCATCCAGAGGTCAACTGCAATTACTTCATCTGTTTTCAGATAACCATCCGGCGCTTTTTCCTCCGTGACGGAGTAGTGTCCGGGCGGGATATAATTTTCCGTCTTTCCTGCGTCCCACCATTGAAGTTCAAGAACGCCCTCTGGATCTGCTGGAAAAGTTTTGTTGAAGGAATCGCTCTTAAATCTGAACGTGGCGGGTCCTACACCCTCACCCGTGACAGCATCGACCTTGCGGAGGAAGGCTTTGTCAGGAATATTTTGTGTATCATTGAATATTGCCGTGGGGCTGGTGGCGGGGTTGTCGCGGGTGTTGTTGACGGTGGGATCAACCTGAATGACTGCGTCTTCATCGCTGATACCGATGATGGAGCCGTCAGTACCGCTGGGGGCTTCGGTTTCTTTGACGTAGACGGTAAAGGGAGTTGAGCCATCAGAAAAATCGCCAATATCTAATTCATTTGAAATTGCGACTCCATTTGCGTCCGAAATCATGTCTCCACCATCAAAGGGAACATTACATGCGGAGTCTTTATACACTTTGAATTTTGCTCCTTGGAGAGGGCGACCTTCCATCATCTTTTGAACTTTGACAAAGAAGCCTCCGCCGGTTACTCCAGGGGGTTCCGGGATCAAACTGACCAGCATATTCTGCACACCAGAGCCGTAATGGTAAATATAATGGTCAAAATGCGGAATATCAGTGGAGGACATAATGGCGCTGTAAATCTGATCAAACCACTCATTTGCTTTTGTCGTAGTGATTGATACGTTAAATGATTGACACAAACTTACCCGATCAAGGCATGCCTGTGCGCGATAGTATGAATCAGAAAATGGCTTGTACGCAGGACCAATTTCCTGAGCTGCCCAGATAAATGCCTGGGCCTGATTTGCGACTTCATCAATATTTGCCTGTGTCCATCCTTTAAAAACCGTGAATTTATCTTTGTATGGAGAATCTACTTGTCCGTTTGAAATCTGTTCATCCAAATCTGGCGTACATTCTCCAAGTTCCGGGAAATAGTGTTTGTGGACTTCTTTATGCAGGGTTTGCAGATATGCATAATAGTCCAGAAAACGAATAATATCCTCAGAATAGTTTGCAGTTGTTACCTTTTCCGGATTTTTCCATATCGCGTTTTCCAGATCCGTTCCAATATGTAACCCATATTGTGTACAAAACCCTTTTGCAATGTTGTTTGAGCCAAGATCAAAATCACAGGTAAAATGACTCACATTCCTGTTCAGCGTTGTGATATGATACTTGCCATATGATCCACCCTCACCGCTTACTTGATAATATTTGTCCAATCTAATTTCCGCAGGCATGGATGGTGGATTTTTAAGTGTTCCATCATCGTTGGCACTCTCCAACTTTATTGTAGCAAGCTGTGATGTAGAGGGCGGCGGGATAGGGTCTCCTGCGCTTGCCATCATGATTGAACTCGGGAGAATACCGAGAATGGTCAGAGCGGCAAGCAACAGAGACAGGACTCGCGTGGATGGTTTCGTTTTTTGCATATTCGTTACCTCCTTATCCTTTTTTCGGGATGCTTCATTGTACGGTTACTTATGAAAAAATATCAAGACAGCGAGGATAAGGTTAGCATGGTTCCGTCTTTTAGTAAAAGGATTGTATGTGCCTTTGCGGGAGTTGCTGCGCAACTCTGCTTTCCGGAAACAAAATAAAATTTCCCTCCATGGAAAGTCATCTTTGACCTTCCACGGAGGGAAATCATATTAGCTAGGCTGGATATACCGTTTGGTCAATAACGGGACCAGATGGTAGAATACTGAGCGAATGGGTTATTATTGTCCAAAAGTGGTGTTAAAAGATCACCACCAGCATCTGAAACCTTTCCATTCACATTGCCGCTAATGCTGTACTCGTATGGCGTTTCCGCATCGAAGTTGACTTCCTTAATTACGACCCAATGATCCTTGGTTGATCCATTTCTGCTCCACATCGCATCCCCAACCTTCAGAGAACTGAAGTCCTTATGAATATTTATCGGAGCATCCTCGCCGAAGATGTAGTCCGAAACACAGTAGGCGTAGCTGTTACACCCATTTGAGCCTCTTTTCCATACTGCGGCATTGTTATACCAATATTTATTGTCTGTATTATTCCACTCACTCCCCGCAGGCATATCCTCAACCACCGCATCGATCATTTCCTTGATATTCTCATCAGTGATAGGCTTGCCATTGGTGAGATACCCCTCCTTGTAAGGCGGCGTCACAGCATTGATCCGATCCATCATCTGCTGCACATTCTCCCCTTCCAGCATACGGAAGTGCGGAATCCCCCACTCATTCAAGTCCCTGTTATCCGCCGCTACGGGAGTCTCAACAGGGGTCTCGACGGGAACTTCTACGGGAGTCTCGGGGACAGCGGGAGTTTCAACAGGGGCAGTCCCGTTCAGGGCGTTCTTGAGACGAACATAGATGGCCGCTGTCTGGGCACGGGTTAACGTGGCCTTGGGGTTGAAGTTGCCAGCCTTGTCTACGCCCTGAATGATGCCTTTTCCATAGCAGAAGGCGACGCTGTAC
>JAAWHG010000006.1 GCA_022795735.1 Oscillospiraceae bacterium | reverse complement strand
CGCAGGGAATCCTTTGTGGATTCCCGAGGATTTTTGGGACATATGACGGTAAAAGGCGCTGTCCCGGCGCCAAAGACGATTTTTCAAACAAGGCCTAAAACCCATGCGCGGCGTTGTAGGCGGCAATCAACCCATCCAAATTGCACAGGGCGAGCAGGCAGAACAGCGCGGCGGCGAACCCAACGGCCAGCCGGATCAAGTTAAAATCCCGTTTCTGCCAGACGGTGATCCCGCCGAAGAGCACGGCCAGCATCGCCATGAAAGCCATCGTCAGCACCCGCTTGGCCGTCAGACCGTAGACCTGAATATAGAGCAGCATCTTCCGCGCCGCGCTGGCGAGAATCAGCAGGGTCAGTGCCGCCAGCACGGCGTTGAGCAGCCGCAGCGCGCGGCTGTCCGCCCGCCCCTTCTTGGCCAGCAAATTGGCCCCCAGCAGGACAAAGCCGTTGATCGCCGCCACCCGGCAGAGCTCAAAGAATCCCTCGCGGGCAAATTCGCTGTACCGCTCGGTGCCGGACAGCCGCCCGGCGAACGCGCTGAACAGGTCCCAGAATTGCACCGCGATAAACAGGACATACACCGCGCAGATCCCGCCCAACGCGATATAGAGGGCCGCATTGGGAATCAGCCGCGCGTCCTGGCCCGCCTCGGCCAGTCCCGCCGGGCGGATATGACCGGTATGGCGTTGGTTGGCGCAGCCGTAGGCGAGGCCGAACAGGTAAGCGCCCACCGGCAGGGCCAGAATCAGCAGAACATCCGGCTCGAACTGAATGGCCCCAAGGATGTCTGCCAGCGAGGACAACGCCCGCGCGAACGCGGCGTCCGCGAGATAGAGCTGCGGAATAACCAGCGCCAGCAGAACAAATAGAATCACAACGCCCAGCAGAGCCGTCAAAATCCGCTTGCCAACCCCCTCGGTCTGTTTCCGGTTCCACCCGCCGAACAGGCACCGGACCTGCGCGCTAAAGTTGCCGAAGGGAAGAACAAGCGCGCTGTTGACAAAATCAAAGGGAAGCAGTGAGGAGGTCCCGCCCCGCAGCGCGGTCCCGGCGGCGCAGATGGGCCAGTACAGCGCCAGACCGTGCAGGACGAGGATATCGAAGCCCAGCAGGCTTTCGTTGCGGAACAGCGCAAAGCTCAGCCCCAGGGACAGCAGCGCCGCCAGCCAGAACCAGGAAAACTTCGCGGGCTTGACATGCTTGAGGAAGAAGTAGCACCCAATCGCGGCGGCGTAGGCCAGCGTAAACAGCCCTCCAAGCCAGCGGTTGGCGTCCAAGAAGCCATACCGGAGATAGAAGTAGCCCAGCCCGTAAAAGACTAGCGCGAACACCCGGTCCGGCCAGGCGATGACGAACGGGATCTTTGGCGGTTCCCCGGGCAGCGCGGCCCAGTCCGGGGGATCCGGAACGGATGGATTGGGCAGCGTATTCAGATCGTCCATTTTCATACCCTCCTAGGTTCGCGTAATAAATTCCATCAGAACGGTGCCCAGCGTGGCGGTGAACGCGATAAATGCGGTCGTAATTCCGATTGCCGGCCCAAATTTTCTCCGGCGTATCCACCGCGCGTCCAGCAAAACCGTAACGGCCAGCGCGAGCAGAACGGCGGCGGCCAGCAGCTTGGTCAGCGTCAAGATGGCTCCTCCTCTCCCGGGGCATACTCCAGGATATCCCCCGGCTGGCAGTCCAGCGCGCGGCACAACGCCTCCAAGGTGGAAAAGCGGACTGCTTTTGCCTTGTTGTTTTTGAGAATGGACAGATTGGCGGGGGTCAGCGCGATTCGTTCCGCCAGCTCCCCCGCGCTCATTTTCCGCCGCGCCAGCATCACGTCAATATTCACGACAATGGGCATTGCACCGCCTCCTAAATGGTCAAATCCTGTTCGTCCTGTAGGGCGACGGCGGCGGCAAAGACGTTTTTGACCACCCGTAGAATCAGTCCCCCGAACACCGCCGCCACAAAGAGCACAATCCAGCTCGTGCTGTAAAGGCCGCTGAAAAAGAATACCGCCGCCGACGCGAAGCAGCACCAGGAAATCGCCCGCAGGCAGCGCACGTTTGCCGCGACGAAAACCTGGCCCCTGCTGAGATTGCGCAGCAGCCGGTAGAGCTGCCAGAGGGCGGTGTAAGCCGGCGGCGCAAAAGCGATGAGTGAAACGGTGTACCAGTTTACGCGCAGGTTCTTATAGGTTAGCTGCACCGAAAAAAGCCGGCTCCACGGGCTCGCGATACAAAGCGCCAGCAAAATCACCGCGATAGCGGCGGTAAAGATTTTACTCAGCAGAATACTCTTGTCCTTGTCCCAACGCATTGCCGTCAACTCCTTTTCCCCGCCATGTTAACACGGGATATATCGAATGTCAAGTATAATTTATTGATTATCAATAAATATTTTTCGCAATTCAAAACATCTTGCGGCGCGGCCCCGCACATGATATAGTATAGCAAAGAAAGGGGGAGGCCGATGCGAAATTTCCTGCCCATCTCAAAATCGGACATGGCGGCGCGCGGCTGGGACGCCTGTGACTTTGTCTACGTGATCGGCGACGCCTACGTGGACCACCCGTCCTTTGGCCACGCCATCATCAGCCGGGTCCTGGAGGCCGCCGGCTACCGGGTTGGGATTCTCTCCCAGCCCGATTGGAAGGATCCGTCGTCGATTGCCGCCCTGGGCCGCCCGGCCCTCGGCTTCCTGGTCAGCGGCGGCAACATGGACTCCATGGTCAACCACTACGCGGTGTCCAAAAAGCGCCGCAAAACCGACGCCTTCACCCCCGGCGGCGTCATGGGCAAGCGGCCCGACCACGCGACGGTGGTGTACTGCAACCTGATTCGCCGGGTTTACGGGGACATCCCCATTTTGATTGGCGGCGTAGAGGCCAGCCTGCGGAGATTGGCGCACTACGACTATTGGTCCGGCCAGCTCAAGCGTTCCATTCTGCTCGACAGCCAGGCCGACCTTCTGCTCTACGGCATGGGGGAACGTTCCATCGTAGAGGCCGCCGGCGCCCTCAAAAGCGGGATACCGGTCCGGGAGATCACCTTCCTCGACGGGACGGTCTACCGGGCGCGGCAGCTCGACGTCCAGACCCCGCACATTGTCCTCCCCGCCTTTGCCGAGCTCCAAAAGCAGAAGAAACGCTACGCCGAAAGCTTTGGCATGCAGTACCGCAACACCGACCCCTTTTCTGCCAAGACCCTTGTGGAACCGTATGGCGAGCGGGAGTTTGTCATTCAGAACCCGCCCCAAAAGCCGCTGAGCCAGCGGGAGATGGACGAGGTCTACGACCTCCCCTACCAGCGGACCTACCACCCGTCCTATGAAAAGCTGGGCGGCGTTCCGGCCATCGAGGAGGTGCGCTTTAGCCTGGTGTCCAATCGGGGTTGCTTTGGTGCATGCAGCTTCTGCGCCCTGACCTTTCACCAGGGGCGAATCGTCCAGACCCGCAGCCATGACTCCATCCTCCGGGAGGCAGAGGCCATGACCGCCGCCCCCGATTTCAAAGGCTATATTCACGACGTAGGCGGTCCGACCGCCAATTTCCGCCATCCGGCATGCGGCAAGCAGGACAAGCGCGGGGCGTGTCCGGACCGGCAATGCCTCTTCCCCAAGCCGTGTAAGAATTTGATTGCCGACCACTGCGATTATCTCTCCCTCCTCCGGAGGCTGCGAAAGCTGCCCAAGGTGAAAAAGGTGTTCATTCGTTCCGGCGTCCGCTTCGACTACTTGCTGGCCGACCCCGACGATACCTTCTTTAAAGAGCTGGTGCGCTTCCACGTTTCCGGTCAGCTCAAGGTGGCCCCGGAGCATGTGGCCGCGCCGGTGCTGGACCGGATGGGCAAGCCGCGCCACGCGGTATACCTCCGCTTCCTGGAAAAGTATCAAAAACTGAACCAACAGATGGGCTTGAAGCAGTACGTGGTTCCTTACCTCATGTCCTCCCATCCCGGCTCGACCCTGCGGGAGGCGGTGGCCCTGGCGGAATACCTGCGCAACACCGGCCACCAGCCCGAACAGGTGCAGGATTTTTATCCCACCCCCTCCACCCTCTCCACCGTCATGTACTACACCGGTCTCGACCCGAGGACGATGGAGCGGGTCTATGTGCCCACCGACCCCCATGAGAAGGCCATGCAGCGGGCGCTGATTCAATACCGCAATCCCAAGAATTACAATCTGGTCCACGAGGCGCTGGTCAGAGCCGGGCGGCAGGATTTGATTGGCTACGCCAGACCCTGCCTGATCCGCCCTAGGCCGGGCGAGGGACGGCCGCCGGTCAAAAAGCCGGCGCAAAAACCCCGGAAGGGGAACGGCCGGCAAAAGAAGCGTTAAAAATGGACAAATGTGGCAGAATATGTTATCATAGCGTTGAAGAGAGAAAGAGGGGGTTCCCGCATGAGGATTGACATACTCGGTGTCGGCTTCGACAACCTCACCATGGACGAGACCGTCGCGGAGGCCAAGCGCATACTGGACCGGGGCGAAACCTGTTATTGCGTTACCCCAAACCCTGAAATCGTCTACGAAGCGAAACGGGACGAGGGGTTCCGGGCGCTGCTCAACGGCGCGGCGCTTGTTTTGCCGGACGGGGTGGGCGTCGTCCTGGGGGCCAAACTGCTGAAGACCCCCCTCAAGGAAAAGGTATCGGGCGTTGACTTCGCCGAGCGGCTGGCCGCGCTGCTGGAAGGGGAGGAACGGTCCCTCTACCTGTTCGGCGGCAAGCCGGGCGTGGCGGAGCTGGCGGCGGACAAGCTGCGGGCGCGGTATCCGAAGCTGGACGTCTGCGGCGCTGCCGACGGGTATTATCAGGACGAGGCGGAGCGGCTCGACGGCATCCGGGCCGCCAAGCCGGCGGTGCTCTTCGTATGCCTGGGTTCCCCAAAACAGGAACGCTTTATGCGGGACCATCTGCGCGACCTGGACGGCTGCCTGATGGTGGGCCTCGGCGGCACGCTGGACGCCTTCGCCGGAACGGTCAAGCGCGCGCCGGTCTGGATGCAGAAATTGGGACTGGAGTGGTTCTACCGCCTCATCAAGGAGCCCCGCCGGTTCAAGCGCCAGCTTCGCCTTCCGAAATTCGTGTTCGCGGTGCTGGGAGAACGCATACGTAGAAAAAAGGACAAATCCGGAATGGAGGAAGCATAACATGATCTATATACTGTTGGGAGAAGGCTTTGAGGAAGTGGAGGCCATCGCGCCGGTGGATGTACTCCGCCGCTGCGGGGCGGAGGTCCGCACCGCCGGAATCGGCGGGCTCGAGGTGACGGGCGCGCATGGGATTACCGTCCGCGCCGACTGCGGGGTGGAGGACATCGACCGGGCGGCGCTGGACATGATCGTCATCCCCGGCGGACTGGGCGGCGTGGCTTCCATCAACGGGAGCAGGGCCGCGCTGGCCGCCATCGAAAACGCCTGGGCGGACGGAAAGTATGTGGCCGCCATCTGCGCCGGCCCCACCGTGCTTGCCGGCCTGCACATCAGCGACGGCCGCAGGGTCACCAGTTATCCCGGCACCGGCTCCCAGATGGGAACGGCCGATTACCGGGAGGACGACGTGGTCGTGGACGGCAAACTCATCACCAGCCGGGGCCCCGGCACGGCGCTGGCCTTTGCCCGCAAGCTGGCGGAAACGGTCTGCGGCGAGACAACGGCGAAACAGGTCGCGGATGGGATGCTGATAAAATAAAAAAACGGGAAAACCGCTGCGAGAGAGGCGAGAATGAATGGAGCACAACGATTGGATGGACGGGCCGAACCCGGAACCGGAACAGGAAATAGACGATATCATCCGCAGCGCCCGGCAGGACTTTCAGGGCGGCGGCGCGCAGAGGGGACCGGTTGATCCCTTGCAGCTCCGGCATCAGGACGTCTACGCCGACCTGGGCTCTGACGAGGAGGAGGCCGAGCCGCCGGAACCGGAATACCGAGACAGCGGCATCGGGCGCGGCTGGAAGGTGCTGATCTACACCCTTTTGGTGCTGACCTTCTCGGTCCTGCTGGCCCTGTTCGGCTGGTATTGCGCCGACGACGTGCTGGCCCTGACCAAATCGGACCGGGTGGTCAGCGTGACCATTTCGGAGCAGGACGACGCTTCGGTTATCGCCAGCCGCCTGCATCAGAAGGGACTGGTCCGTTACCCGTGGCTGTTCCGCTTCTACTGCTGGTTCTCCCACGCGGAGGAAAAGATCGACGCCGGCACCTACGAGCTCAACAATCTCTATGACTATCACGCCCTGGTCAACGGGATGCGCGGCAACACCAACCGGGCCACCGACACCGTGACCATCCCCGAGGGCTACGACTGCGCCCAGATTTTCGCGCTGCTGGAAGAGCGGGGGGTTTGCGCCGAGGCCGAGCTCTACGAGGCGGCGGCCAACACGCCCTTTGACTACGACTTCCTGAAAGGGGTACCCTATGGGGAGAAAAACCGTTTGGAGGGCTATCTCTTCCCTGACACCTATGAATTTTATATCAGCAACGACGTCAAGGCGGTCCCTGGCGAGCGCGCCGAACAGGTGCTGGTCAAGTTCCTGGACAACTATGAAAAGCGCTTCGACGGCAACCTGCGCGAGGGGATTGACGAGCTCAACGGGAAGCTTCGCGAAAAGATGACCGCCGAGGGCTTCACGGCGGAAGAGATTGAGGCTGCCATGATGGATGAGAACAAGATCGTTATCGTCGCCTCCCTGATTGAAAAGGAGAGCGCGGCGGTCAGCGAGTCGGACACCATCGCCTCGGTCATCTACAACCGCCTGTGCAGCAAGAACTACCCGCTGCTGGAGATCGACGCCTCGGTGCTCTACGCCCTCGGGGAGCACAAGGAATCGCTGACGAGTCAGGATTTGATGGTGGACAGTCCCTACAACACCCGCCGCTATCCCGGCCTGCCCGCCGGCCCCATCGCCAACCCCGGCCTGGGCAGTATCCGGGCGGCCCTCTACCCCGAGGACACCGACTACTATTTCTACGCCCTGGGAACCGACGGGAAGCACCACTTCTCGGAGACCTACCAGGAGCATGAGCAATTTCTGGAGAGTGCCGATTATGCGGGATAAACCGGAGCTATTGGCCCCCGCGGGGGATATGGAACGGTTGAAGATGGCCGTCCTCTACGGCGCGGACGCGGTCTATCTGGCGGGGACCTCTTTCGGGATGCGTTCCTTTGCCGGAAACTTTGAACAGGACGAATTGTTTCAGGCGGTGCGGTTTGCCCACGCGCACCATGTCAAGGTCCATGTGACCGTCAACACCATGCCCCGGGGAGACGAGCTGGACGGTCTCCCCGGGCACTTGGAACGGCTGAACGAGGCCGGGGCGGACGCGCTGATTGTTGCCGATCTGGGGGTCTTCCGGCTGGCGGAGAAATACGCGCCCCGCTGTGAGCGCCACGTCTCCACCCAGGTGTCGGTTGCCAACCATCTCTGCGCCGCGGCGTGGTATGAGCTGGGGGCGAAGCGGGTGGTGCTGGCGCGGGAGCTGTCGTTGGAGGAGATCGCCGCCATCCGCGCCAAGACGCCCAAGGAGCTGGAATTGGAGACCTTTGTACACGGGGCCATGTGCGTCAGCTATTCGGGCCGCTGCCTGCTGTCCAACTACATGACCGGGCGGGACGCCAACCGGGGCGCGTGCGCCCAACCCTGCCGGTATCAGTACGCGCTGATGGAGGAAAAGCGTCCCGGCGAATACTTCCCGGTCTTTGAGGACGAAAAGGGCACGTACATCATGAACTCCCGGGATATGTGCATGATTGACCACCTCGACGACCTGATGGACGCCGGGGTGGACTGCCTGAAGATTGAGGGCCGCGCCAAGTCGGCCTATTACGCGGCGGTTGTCACCGGGGCCTACCGCCATGTGCTGGACGCGGTGGCGGCGGGACGGCCCGTGGACCCGGTGTGGCGGGACGAGGTGGAGCATGTGAGCCACCGCCACTACGCCACCGGTTTTTTTTACGGCCCGCCTGGGCAGTATACCGAAAGCGCCCGCTATCTCCGGGAATGGCAGGTCGTCGCGCTGGTGACCGGCTGCGGCGCGGACGGCCTCGCGACGCTGAGCCTGCGCAACAAGTTCCGCGCCGGGGACGAGCTGGAATTGGTGGGGCCGGACACCAAGCCCTTTTCCTTTACGGTCCCGGTGATGACGGGGGAGGACGGCGGGGAGCTGTTGGAGCCCCGGACACCCCAGATGGTTTTTACCATGCGTCTGCCAAAACCGGTTCCGCCCTGGTCCATCCTGCGCCGCCGGGTGGAACTGTCGGGACGATAGGAGTGGTGCGGAATGAAAAAATTGACGCCGCAGAAAGTGCGTTTCTGGATGGTGACGGCCGGTTTAGCCGGGGCTGTTGTCTACGCTGCGGGAATCGCCATGGAAATAAAACTGATCTCAGGAGCGGGCGTTGTGATGATCGCGGGAGCTTTAATTTTTCACTTGATATTTTACCGGTGTCCCCACTGCGGGAAGTACCTTGACCGGAGCAGAGGGGATTACTGTCCCTATTGCGGCGGGGAATTGGAGGAGGGAGAATAGGATGCAATACGATTTCACATCCATTTTAGACCGCCGGGGCTGGGACGCCATGGCGGTGGACAGCTTGGGCAAGGGGTTCGCCCCCCAGCCGCCCAAGGCGGGGTTCGACATCATCCCCATGTGGGTGGCCGACATGAACTTTCCAACCGCCCCGGCCATCCCCGAGGCCCTGATTCGCCGCGCTTCCCATCCGGCCTACGGGTACTTCCATTTACCGCCGTCCTATTTTCAAGCAATCCGCGATTGGCAGAAGCGGCGCAACGGCGTGGAGGCGCTGCCCGACGAGGCCATCGGCTATGAGAACGGCGTGCTCGGCGGCGTGGTCAGCGCGCTGCATGTCATGTGCCCGAGGGGCGGCCCGGTGCTGGTCCATTCGCCGACCTATATCGGCTTCACCAATGTGCTCAAGGGTAACGGCTATGAGATTATCCACAGTCCGCTGGTGCTGGACGAACAGGGCGTCTGGCGCATGGACTTTGCCGACATGGCGGACAAGCTGCGGCGGCACGCCATTCACACCGTGATTTTCTGCTCACCCCACAACCCCTGCGGGCGGGTGTGGGAGCGCTGGGAGATCGAGGAGGTCATGGAGCTGTTTGCCCAGTACGATGTGGACGTGATTTCCGATGAGATCTGGTCCGACCTGCTGCTGGACGGGCGCAGGCACATCCCGACCCAGTCGGTGTCGGAGGACGCGAAGTACCGGACAGTAGCGCTGTACGCCCCCTCCAAGACCTTTAATCTGGCGGGGCTGGTGGGAAGCTACCACATCATCTACGACAGGCGGCTGCGGGATTTGATCGCCAAGGAGTCGGCCCTTTGCCACTACAACAGCGTCAACGTTCTATCGGTCCACGCCCTGATTGCCGCCTACAACGAGGGAGAGGCCTGGGTGGACGAGCTGTGCCGGGTGTTGGCACGGAATGTGGATTACGCCTGCGATTTTATCCGGGACAACTTCCCCGGCGTCCGGGTCTTCCGGCCCGAGGCGACCTATATGCTCTTCCTCGACTGCACGGAATGGTGCGCCTCGCATGGGGTGGACATCGGCGAGCTGCAAAAGCGCGGCTCCGACGTGGGGGTCGCGTGGCAGGACGGGCGGATGTTCCACGGGCCCTGTCATATCCGTATGAATCTGGCCCTGCCGGCCGCCCGGGTCGAAGAGGCGTTTTCGAGATTAAAGCAGTACGTTTTTGTCTGAAACGATGGGGCCGCAACCGCTGGTTGACAAGATTCCAACCGCCGTGTTCTTTCTTTTTCGACCGCTATGGGGTATGGTGGTGGTATCTGAGGAAAGGACGTGCGCTTTATGTCGTTGGGGGAAAAATTGAACGCGCTTCGCCGCCGGGCTGGATTGTCCCAGGAGCAATTGGCCGACAGATTGGGCGTCACCCGCCAGTCGGTGAGCAAGTGGGAGTCGGGGCAGGCCGCGCCGGAGCTGGGAAAGCTGGTCGCGCTGTCGGAGCTGTTCGGTGTCAGCGTGGACTATCTGGTCAAGGACGGTCTGACCGAGCCGGAAACGCGGCCAGAAGGTCTCTCCCGTCTGGAGGCCAAGGTGGAGGCGATACACCGGCGGATGGATACGAGCCGGTTCGCTTACACGAGCAGGCAGAGGCTGTTCGGGCTGCCGCTGGTCGCGGTCCGCTTTGGGAGCGGACGCGCGCCGGATTGCGGCAATACCGCGATTGGGATTGTCGCGGTGGGCAACTTCGCGGTGGGGGTTGTGGCCGTGGGCATTATCTCTCTGGGGCTATTTTCCCTGGGGATGATCGCCTTTGGGCTGCTGCTGGCTTTGGGAATGGCGTCTGTTGGGACGGTTTCCTTCGGCGTGAGCGCCGTGGGGGTCTTCGCCTGCGGCTTTTCCGCTCTGGGACTCAAAATAGCCAAAGGAGCGGCGGCGTGCGCCATTCCGTTGATACGCCAGTAAGCAGAGCACAGATACCGCGAACATCACCCCCTCCGCAACGGGGACGGCCAGCCACACGCCGTTTATGCCCCAGACGCGGGGCAGCAGCACAATCCCGCCGGCCAGGGAAAGAAGAATTTTGAACTGCGCACCGACTGAGAAACACGTCAGGCCGGACACTCTAGCGGCGATATCCTCTCCGCCGTCACCGCGACCGACTTTCTGACCGCGTTGACGCTGCCGGCCTCCTACCGGCACGGCGGCTATTGGACGCCATTGAATTGGTCACAGGCAGGACCATAACAGGGCGCGACAGCGAAGAGGTAATCGCGTCCTTTTTGGGGCGTCGCTGAAATAGCCGGGACGGGCTGAAATGGACAAGCGGCTCGGGCCTTGTTTGACAAAAATCAAACAAGACCCGAGCCGTTCGAGATTCAGTAGAGACGTTCCACTTCTACCCGCTGCTCGAGCGGAGGAAGGTCTCCGGGCTTGGGGGGCTGGTTTTCGGCTGCGGCTGCGGCGACGGCGCGAACCGCCAGCGTCTTCCAGTCTTCGCCAGCGTCCAGACCGGCCAATATACGTGCCGTCATGGTGGCGGAGGCGAGAGGCCGCGGCGCGCGAACGCGCAGACCTTCGTCCGCCCTGACGAAGAGAACCCAGCCATCCTCCATTGGAATCACCACCCGGTCCACCCCTTCGGCGACGGTACGCTTCGCGGCCCCAAGCAGGGCCTCCTGCCCATCCAGACGCGCGCCGCACAGGGCGGACATTCCGGCCGGGCCGGTAATCAAAAGGGAGGGCTTTGCCGCCGCGTACCGCTGGGCCGGCTCAAGATTCAGCGCAACCAGGACGCCTTCCCGCCGGAGCTGCCCAACCCACTGGGCCAGCAGCTCGGGGGTCATGGCCGGGGGCAGTTCGCCGGCGAGGAGGACGGAGTCCCCCGGCTTCGCCAGGTCGGACACCTTTTGCCAGACCTCCAAAAGCTCTTGATCCGTCGCCGCCGCGGCTGCTTCGCGGATGTGGGTCCATCTGTCCCCGTCCGCCAGGCAGAGATTGGTGGGCGTTTGGGCGCGGCCAAGCACCAGGTCGTTTGGCAGACCCATGAGGTCCAGCCGGTCCCGTATGTACTCCCCCTCCGCGCCGCCCACGATTCCAACAGCGGCACACTGTCCGCCAAGGCTGTGTAGCGCCGCCGCCGCCGTCAGCCCTTGGCCACCGGGTTGGAGGCACGAGCGTTCCGCCCGGCAGGACGCTCCCAGCGCGAGGCCGGGGATGTGGAGGGTCTTTTCCAGGGCGGCATCCAATATTACCGTGATAACCATATTCACTCTCCTTCCAGTCCCTAAAACGACTGTATCCCCATTATAGTCCTTTTTTTCGCGATTGTAAATCACAGAAAAGCCGGTATTCCCCGGTAAGTTCTACAATTATCAGACAAATTTCACTCTGTTTCCAAAAAATATCACATGCCCCGGCAAATTAGAATTGCATCCGCGCGCGAAACATGATACTATATGAGATATACCTTGCTGCATTCCCCGATATTTAGGCGCGGCGCGCAGGTAAAAGTTTCCGGCGCGCTGTTTCGTTCACAATTCGCATACTCGATTCCCCTATAGGAGGATGAACCTTGAGCCGGATCAAGCTGTTTGGCAATAATCGCACCCGCCCGCGCTACCTGGAACGGGCCGGCGGAGAGTCCCGTTATTATAGAGACGCAGGCGAGGAGGAGGATTACGCACGCTCCCCTCTGAAGCCCATTACCATTGTTTTGGCGGTGCTTGCCATTTTAGAGGCGCTATACTTTGTCGCCGTCTACTCCAACATTCCCTTTATCGCCCGCTACCGGACCATCTACATTCAGACCGCCATGTCTACCATGCGCCATCAATGGCTGGCCACCGCCTTTATCCCTTCGCCCGTCATCAACGAGGTGATGGACGGCGTGGCTGAGGCCCGCCGGGCGCAGATCGGTAAGGAGAGCTCCTGGCATATCGACGACAAGCCTGCCGTCAAGCCGGATGAGAAGCCCGGGACGGTCAAGCCGGCGGAATCGGTCAAACCCGCCGAACCGGCTGCCCCGACCCTCACCCCCGAGGAGCAGGCCGAGCAGGACTTCTATACCCTCTTCTGGGAGATTGACCAGGACTCCATGGAGGCTTATCTCGCCGAACACCCCGAGGCGTTGGACAACGGCTGGGGTGGGATCTATATCAACGAAGCCGGTTTGGACGACAGCGGCACCAGCATCCGCACCACCATGGACGAACAGGTTCTCGCCATCGACGTGCCCAACCAGATTCTCCTGGTCCGGGTGGAGGGCAGCGGCGCGGGCGGCCGGTATCTGGGGGTGCTCGCCATCGCCAAGGACCCGTCCAAACTGTCGGTCAAAAACTCGGAATCGGCCTGGGCCGGACAGTACGCCCAGACCATCGCGAACAACAACAACGGCGTTCTCGCCATGACGGCCAGCGGCTTCATCGATGACGGCGGCAACGGCAACGGCGGCACCATCGCCGGTTTCGCCATGTCGGACGGCGAGCCCCGGGGCGAACATATGTGGTGGGGCTATAAGCGCATCGAACTGCGGGAAAACAATTATATGTACATCACCGATTCCCAGTCCCCTGTTCATGAGGACACCACCGACGCCGTGGAGTTTATGCCCGCCCTGATTGTGGATGGGGAGCTCATCAATGACGAATATGTGCAGTATTATTCGGAGCTCAACCCGCGTACCGTGATTGGGCAGTCCGACCTGGGCGAGGTGTTGATGCTGGCGATTGAGGGCCGGCAGCCCGCCCGTTCCATGGGCTGCGGCGTGAAGGAGTGCGCCCAGATTCTATACCGGCACAACTGCATGCAGGCCATGAATCTCGACGGCGGGGCCAGCACCATCCTATGGTATGACGGCGAGTACGTCATACGCTGCTCCAACGGCTACTTGGAGGGCCGCCAGCTGCCCAACGCCTTTATCTATGAGCGGAGCTGACACCCACGCCGCGTTCCAGCGAGGGAGGAAACGGGTTTGAACAGGCTTTGTCCCCACTGCGGAACTCCTTTACATGAGGGAGCGTCCTTTTGTCCGCACTGCGCCAAGAGCGTGATACAACAAACAGAACTGGTCCCTCCCCGGCATATGCAGGGGAGGGCGCTGTACAGCGCCCTCTTGATGATTCTTGCCGCAGGCTTGATTTTTGCCATGGTTTGGTACGCCGCCAGCAGGCCGAAGACCTACGACAACGGCACGCATGAAATGGTTTATTCTAACCGGCAGGGCAGTTTCGACCTCTATATCTCCGATGACCTGACGCCGGAAACCCCGCTTCCCGAGGTGCGCAACCGCGGAGAAGTAGGGGGCTCCTACCGTTATCCCGCCGGCCTGTTTGTCAACAACGCAGAGGATGGTACGGCAGCTCTGGACACCTTTTGGGAGGGCGTTGATTCCGTTTACGCGGAAATTCGGTGCGCAGACCAGTCTGTCTCCATCACCTGCACGGACCCGGCGATGGAGTCGGAGTACCTCTATGTTCCCAACGCTGTGATGACTTTTATTGATTTTCAGCTCCATACCCCGGGAGACCATGAGGCGGAGTTGTTTTTCACGGTAACCATGCAGAACGGCGATGTTATTCGCCTGCGTCAGCTTCACCGGTTGGAAGCGCTTGCAACCCGCAAATATACCGCGCAGGACGGGCCCATGAACACCATTGAGGAATTGCGGGCCTTTGTGGATGAGATTACGGCGACGACCAGCGAACATGATTTAATCTATATTGACCTTCCTCCAGTGACCTACGCGGGAGGGTTGAATTTGGATACGCGTTGTATTAAGCTCAACGGAAGCACGGGGACCAACGGAGAACGCACCACCTTTACTGGGTCTGTAAAGGCGGCATATCCCTTTGGCTATCACGAGTTCAAAAACATCGACTTCATTGGCAGCGGCGAGGGGGTGGGCATTTCTGCGTCGGTACGGACCCAGCTGACCAATTGCCGGGTATCCGGCTGGGAAACTGGTTATCAGGCGGTGAGCGAAGCGTGGATTGACGCCGATCAAACCATTTTTGAAAATAACGCCGTTGGCCTCCATTTTAATTCCAGCGGCACTACCGTGCTGGATCAGCTCTATATGGACAATGTATTTCAGAACAATCATACTGCGGTCCTGCTACAGAGCGTACCCACAGATGTTATGCTGATTTTCTCCGGCACGCGCTTCGCGGGAAATGACGTGGACATCGACAACCGCTGCAATCAGGCGCTGGACCTTTCCGAGGCGGTCTTTGAATCGGAAAGCCCCTCCGAGGGGACGGAAACCGGGCGTTAAAAATTTCCACATTCTTGTTGCAAACAGGCCCGGGTGGTGCTATACTATTTGTAAAGAAGGAAACTTTGCGGGGCCGTTCTTTCGTCGGCGGTCTCAATGCCAAGGAGGGATATGTTATGGTCGGAGCCATCGCCAGCACCGGCGGCGTCTATCATTCTCCCTATTTGTATCCCATGAGCCGTCAGACTCGGGAGCTGGCGGGAGCAGAACGCGCCGCCGTCAGGCCCGCGCAGGCGGCGGGACTGCGGGTTGTCGCCGCCCGGCGCGCCCAGCCCGACGTTCCGGTGCAGCCCGCCGGGGCCGTCAAGCCGGTGCGGGACAACGTGTTCAACAAGGACGCTTTGCTTCATTATATGGCCAACGACCCCGTTGAGGGAGCGGCCCGGAGCCGGATTCGGTATTCCAATCACTATTCTCAGCCCGCTGCGGAGGAGTTGAACCGTTTGCCGGGCGTGTCTGGGCAAGAGGAGGAGACGGCGATCCCCAGGATACCTGGACAGGAGAAGGCAGCGGCGCTGCTGCCCGGTGAAACCGCTAACACCCGCGAAGCCGGAGAGCAGGAGGACGAACCGAAGGTGGGGGAGACCCCAACCGCGCGGGAGGTCGCCGAAGAGGGCGAATGTCAGACCTGCAAAAAGCGTAAGTATCAGGACGGCTCGGACGACCCCGGTGTCTCCTTTAAAACGGCGACAAGGGTTGACCCCAAGATGGCCCAGGCCGCCATCCGGGGGCATGAAAACGAGCATGTCGTGCGGGAACGGGCCAAGGCGATGCAGGAGGACCGGAAGGTGCTTTCACAATCGGTTTCTTACCACAACGCGATTTGCCCCGAGTGCGGCGAGGTCTACCTCGCGGGCGGAACTACCCGGACGGTGACCGTCAACCAGCCTGAGCCGTTGACCGCCCAGGAGGAAGCGGAGGAGCAGCAGCGTTCCTTTTCCATTTGGGCGTAGCGCCGCCGCGTTATAATTGCGAACAACAGCGCCGTCCGCGCAAAGCGGACGGCGTTTTCCGTGGAGGGACAAGTATTTGAAATGGAACAAGCGAAACCGCTGGACGGTCATCGTCGCGGCCTGCATCACCGTGCTGTTTGTCATCTGGCTCTGGGGGTTCACCCATCCGGGGCCTGCGCCAGAGGAGGCTGAGGCCCCGCAGGAGCAACCCGAGGCGGTGAATGAAGAGCCGGATCAGGAGCGGGAGCAGCGCGGGCAGGATTCCGACGGCCGCTATCTCCCCTCGTCGGAGGAGACTGCCAAGGAGCCGGCACATATGCCGGAGGCGTCCGCGCCGGACAGACCCGAGCCGGAGGAAGCGGAAAAGCCTCCGAAAGAGCCCGAACCGGCCGTCGAGGAGGAGAAGCCGTCAGAAAAGGACGCCCCCGGCGAGGAGGACGTCCTTGACTGGAAATCGGGTTGGAAGGAGCCGGAGTGGCCCGAGTGGCCCGAATGGTCGGAGCGGAACACTATTCCCCGGCGTACCGTGACAGGAACTGTCGGGTCCGTTCCTCGGTGGGATGATCGATGACCTGTTTGGCAGGGCCCTGCTCCACAATCACGCCCCCGTCCATGAAGATGGCCCGTCCGGCGACGTCGCGGGCGAAAGCCATTTCGTGGGTCACGATAACCATAGTGGTTTTCTGCTCGGCAAGGCTGCGGATGACCTTGAGCACCTCGCCGGTCAGCTCGGGGTCGAGGGCGGAGGTGGGCTCGTCAAAGCAGAGGATGTCGGGCCGGAGCGCCAGCGCCCGCGCGATAGCGACCCGCTGCTGCTGCCCGCCGGAGAGTTGGTAGGGGTAGAGGTCGAGCTTGTTTCCCAGGCCCATTCGGGCCAGGAGACCGGCGGCGGTGGCTTCAATCTCGTCCTGGGTGGCCTGATAGGGGCTGTCCTTGTCCTTGGACAACAGCTCGCAGGCGAGCATGACGTTTTTCCTGGCTGTGTACTGGGGGAAGAGGTTGAAGGACTGGAAGACCAGCCCGAAGTGGAGCCGCTTCTGGCGGATTTCCTTTTCCCGCTGGGTTTTGGGGTCCGCCGCGTCAAAGAGCACCTGGCCGTCCACCACAATACGTCCCCCATTGGGACGCTCCAGGAAATTTAGACAGCGCAGAAGGGTGGTCTTGCCGGAGCCGGACGAGCCGATGATGGCGACCGAGTCTCCCTTCTCCATGGTAAAGCTGATGTTCTTGAGAACGTCAGTCGCGCCGAAGCGCTTTTCAATGTTTTGTACTTCTAGGATGGGCACGTTGACGCCTCCTTTACCGGAAAAAGTCCAATTTCTTTTCCAGCCGTCCCAACAGGACGGTTACCACGCCGTTGAAAACCAGATAATAAACCGCCGTGAAGAAGAGCGGCCAGATGGCCCCCGCAATGCCTTGCGAGCCCTTCATAAAGGCCTGCCCGGCCCAGATGATCTCCTGGAGGGCGATGATGCGGGCCAGGGAGGTGTCCTTGACCAGGGTGATGATCTCGTTGGACATGGGGGGAACAATGCGCGTGACCATTTGGAGCAGGGTGACGCGGAAGAAAATCTGCCGCTTGGTCATGCCCAGCACCTGTCCGGCCTCCTGCTGCCCCTTGGGGACGCTCTGAATGCCGCCGCGGTAGATTTCGGAGAAGTAGCAGGCGTAGTTGAAAATAAAGGCCACCGCCGAGGCGGCAAACCGTCCGGCCTCGCCGCTGCCCCACCAGTTGTTGTGCAGCACCATGCCGGGAAAAAAGAAAATGATAAGCAGCTGTATCATCAGCGGGGTTCCCCGGACCACCCAGATGATGAACCGGAAAAAAGCCCGGATGGGCCGCGCGTTTCCCAGCCAGCGGACAAATCCTTTTGCTTCGCCCCTGCGGTGGAGCAGAAAGGAAAAGGGCCGGAAGTTGTTCATGGACCCGAAGGAGATGAGCAGCCCGAGCGGCAGCGCGCCGGCAAGGGTCACGAAGAACAGCTTGAGGGTCTGCAAAAAGCCAGTATTGAGCGCTTGAATCACCACGGGCATCTGTTCCCGCAGCAGGGTGAGGTCCATTGTATATCCACTCCTTGACCGGTCAGGCAAAGCAGAGGGCGTTACCCTCTGCTTTGCCTGTTTGTTTGCCTGGCAATATTACTGTTCAATCAGCGCGGCCTGGACGTTGTAGGTCTCGGCGCAGCGCTCCATCGTGCCGTCCTGGTAGGCCTTGGAGAAGAAGTTGTTCAGTTCGGCGGCAAGGTCGCTGTTCTTGCGGAACCCGACGCCATATTCCTCTGAATTGAGGCTCACGGTGTAGGTCAGATCGGCGTATCCGGTTCCCTCGCCCACCATGGCGGCAGCCATCAGGGAATCAATGACGGCCGCGTCAGAGGTCCCGGCGGCCACCTCCATTAGGGCGTCGGCCTGGGTCCCGACCGGCGTGACCTTGTAATTCAGCTCGGCAAGGACCTCCGCGCCGGCGCTCCCCGCCTCGGCGGCGAACTGGAGGTCCTTGCAGCTCTCCTTGTCAGGGTACAGCTCTGCCTTGTCCTTGGGCACGACCACGACCTGCGCGTTGTTGCAATAGGCCCAGGTACATTCCATAGCGCTCTTGACCTCGTCGGTCAGCGTCATGCCGTTCCAAACGCAGTCGATGGTCTTGGCGTCCAGCTCGAGGATCTTGTTGTCCCAGTCGATTTCGACGAACTCGACCTTTACGCCCAGGCTTTCGGCAAAGGCCTTGGCCATGTCGGCGTCGAAGCCGATCCATTCGCCGTTTTCGTCCTTGTAGTCCATGGGGGCAAAGTCGGTGATGCCCACCACGAGGGTGCCTTTCTCTTTGACATAGGAGAGGTCGCTCTCCTCTTTTTTGGCGCAGGCCGCCAGGCTCAGCGCCGCAACCAGCGCCAGCAGCAGCGCGATTGTTTTTTTCATTTCGGTATGTCCTCCCAAAGAATAAATTAAGTACGGTATAATATTACCATGTTAAAGCGTTAATGTAAAGCAAAATTTCCCGCCAGGTCGAAAAAAGGGGAAGGGAGAGGGCGGCCGGCCTAGCGGCGCCGGCCGGGCGGGGCGTTCCGGCTTTTTAACCGCTGCTCGGCGTCCTCCCTTACCAGATCAATGGCAACGGCCATGAGCGGGATAAAGAACAGGATTCCCACGATGCCGAACAGATTGCCGCCGATCATGGCGGCGATCAGGGTATAGAGCGGCGGGAGGCCCACCGATTCCCCCACCACCCGGGGATAGATCAACTGGTTTTCCACAAACTGCACGGCCAGGTAGACGGCCACGCAGCGGATCGCCAGCGTGGGGTCGTACAGCGCCGTCAGGAAAACGCTTACCGCGCCCGAAATAAACGCGCCCACGTAGGGAATGATGGCGCATACCGCCGTCAGTACGCCGACCAGGCTGCCATAGGGCAGGCGGAAGATCATGAAGGACGCAAACATCAGCAGGCCGAGAATTAACGCCTCGGTACACTGCCCGGTGAGAAATTTTGTGAAGGAGGCCTGAAAGGCCTGGCAGAAGCGCAGAATCCTTTCCGCCCAGGCGGGCTTCAGGTAAGCGGATACCAGCTTTCGCCCGTGGCGGCACACGCGGTCCTTTTCCAGGATGATATAGATGGCGAGGATCGCCGTGAAGGCCACCGTTATCAATCCGCTGACGGTGGAGGTCAGGGCGTTTACCACATTGGGGAGCAGCGCGTCCACACCGTTCTTGATGTGCTGGATCAACTGTTTGACGTCGATGCCGGAGAGCAGGTTTTCCAACCATTCGGCGTTGATCTGCTGCGCGTTGAGATAGGCAAGCCATTTGGGCACATTGGCCTCAATTTGGGCGTACAGGTTCTTGGTGGAGACGACGAGCTTGGGCACGAGAAGGGTGAGGACGACGCCGAAAACCAGCACAATCAGACCCATAGTGAGAAAGAAGCTGACAAGATGAATCAGCTTATGGGGCGAGCGTTTCTTCGTGGTCCGGAAGACCCGCTTCAGCCGGTTCTCGATCCCGTTCATTGGCACGTTGATGAAGAGCGCCAGAATACCGCCGGCGATGATGGGCAGGAGCAGGCCGGCAATTCCCTTGGCAAAGCCCAGGACGGCCGGTAAATTCATCAGCGCGGCGAACAGACTGACGCCTACAACGGTGACCAACAGATATTGTTTCGTTTTCATCGGTTTCCCCCGTCCGGCTTCTGGATTACAGGGCCCGCAGCATTGCCGGGCCCCGTTTGGCGAGTACAGCGGCACACACCGCCGTTAAAAGGGCAAGCAGCGCGATGGGAAGGGCCAGAGCCGTCCAGGCCGCCATTTTGCTGCCCAGCCAATACAGCCAGCCCGCCCCGCCCAGCGCCGCCATGGGGATGAAAACCGCCAGGTTAGCCGCCAGGGACTGCTTGACGACTACGGTTTCATTGACGGCGTCGAGCTTGGGGAAGACCAGCCCCATGAGCATACCAAACATGGCGTGTCCCACCGCGAAGAGCAGCGTTGCCAGCAGGAGGGCCGCGCTCTGCCACAGCGGCAGGCGCAGCGCAATGGAGAGGCAGGCCCCGGCGATTACGGTACAGGGCAGGGTCAGCAGAAGCTGAAACCGCACCTTGACCCACAGCAGGGCGCTGTCCGCAATCGGGGACTCCCGTATAATCCAAAGGTATTTTCCCTCCAAGCTGATAGAGGGAGCGGCGATGGGACAGGTGCACAGACAAAAGCCCATCACGGCCGCCGCCGTGGGCAGCAGAGGGAAGCTGTCCCCCACCATGTCCAAAAAGTCGAGCAGCTTGCCCCGCATGACCAGAGAGGCCACCCCGGCGGCCAGCAGCATAATGAGGCCCATTCCGGCGTTCCAGAAGTACATGGGCGTGCCAAAAAAACGCTGGGCTTCCTTCCGCATCAGGGCCTTTTTCTGGCTGGAGGCGGACTGGGCGGAGAGCTGATAGTTGCTCTGGGCGGACCGGGCGGCAAAGGCCGTCACCGCCTGGCGGTACACCTTGCCCAGCCCGAACACCACCAGGGCGAAGGGGACGACGCAGCTGGCGGCAAAGGCCAGCAGCAGCGGCCAATCGCCCAGTATGCCCTCGCCCATCCACAGGAGGGGGGCGGCCCAGGAGAGGGATTCCATTACACTGGCGGCGTTGGCGCTGAGACTGCCGATCATACCGCTGAGGTGGAAGGAGAGGTAGAACACCGCCGCGAAGAACAGCCCCATGGCGATGTTCTGTCCCAGCGCGCCCCGGGACACCTTGACGGACAGAAAGGCCGCCAGCGCCCCCAGCAGGACCGACAGGGCGGTGTCCAGCAGGGGGAGGGCCAGCGCCGCGAGGACCAGACGGACCCAGAACAGCGGGCTGTGTCCCAAGCCGCTCTGGGACATCATGGTGCAGACCACCCCGGCGGGGAGCAGGACGAAGAGGGAAAACAGCAGGTTTTCGAGATAGATCGCCGTCACCCGGCTGGCCATAATCATGGGGGTGGACACCGGCATGCTCAACAGGAGGTCGTTGTCCTTCCCGCCGAACACCACGCCCTTTACCGCGAAGGTGGTGAACAGCAGGCCGCCCACCAGGGCGAATATGCCCATGAAAATGAAGACCAATATTTCCATATGAACGGGGGCCAGGACACTCATCAACATGGAGCTGTAGAGGCCGGAGAGATAGAGGCCGAGGAAGGCGATGATTATCATGGCGCCCACGCCGGTGGCCGCCTTTTTCCGGCTGCGGCCCCGGGCGTTGGTGGAGGAGAGCAGCATGGACTGGACGCTCACCTTGAGCAGGGGGAGAAACTTTTTCATTTTTCTCCCTCCAGCTCAAGGAAGACATCCTCCAGGGAGGAATCGCCGACCAGTTCCGCCGTGGGGCCCGACTTGACCAGCCGGCCGGCTTTGATGATGGCGATTTTGTCACACAGCTTTTCGGCCACCTCAAGGACATGGGTGGAGAAGAACACTGCGGAACCGCCCCGGCACAACTCGGACAGATATTCCTTCATCAGGTGGGAGGCGGCGGGGTCGAGGCCCACGAAGGGCTCGTCCAGGATTAACAGCTTGGGGCGGCGGATGAAGGCGGAAATCAGGGCCAGCTTCTGCCGCATGCCGTGGGAGTAGCTGCCGATGGGAGAGCCCAGGCTGCCGGTCAGCTCAAAGGCGCCGGCGTACCGGCCAATGTCTGCGGTGCGCTGCTGCGCGGGGATGCCGTACAGGTCGGCAATAAAATTGAGATATTGGATTCCCTTCATGAACTCGTAGAGATCGGGGTTGTCGGGCAGGAAGGCGGTGACCTGTTTGGCCCCTACCGGGTCCTTTTTGATGTCATGGCCGTCGATGGCGATGGTTCCCTCGGTGAAGTCCATGACGCCCGCTACGGCGCGGAGGGTGGTGGTTTTTCCCGCTCCGTTGTGACCGATGAAGCCGTAGATTTCGCCGGGCCGGACGTGGAGGGTCAGATCGTCTACGGCTTTTTTGCCGCCGGAGTAGGTCTTGGAATAGTGTTCAATGTGAAGCATAGGGGTCTCCTTTCGACGGGGCGCTTTGCGTTGTTTCGCGCTTCCCTGTCAGAGTATGCTATATGATAGCACAAACCGTCTGCGGGGGCAAGCAAAGAGTGGGGGAATATCGGGGTATTTTCGGTTGCATTTGGAAAAATATATGGTATAATAGCATCTAATGTGTATCTTACTGGCAAGGAGCTGCTATCATGAAAGAACAATTGGCAAAAATCCGCGCCGAGGCGCTGTCCGCCTTTGAGAGCGCCATGGATGCCGCCGGGCTGGACGCGCTGCGGATCAAATACTTAGGCAAGAAGGGCGAGCTGACCGCCGTGCTCAAGCAGATGGGCAAGCTGACCGCCGAGGAGCGCCCCGCGATGGGCCAGCTGGCCAACGACGTCCGCGCCGCGCTGGAGCAGGCGGTGGGGACTGCCGCGCGGAAGCTGGAAGAGGCCGCGCTGGAGCGCAGGCTCCAGACGGAGACCGTCGATGTGACCATGCCCGGCGCCGCGCCGCGCCAGGGACACCGGCACCCGATGTATATTGCCCTCGATCAAATCAAGGAGATTTTTATCGGCATGGGCTTTGAGGTGCTGGACGGCCCTGAGATCGAGCTGGCGGAGCTGAACTTCGACCGACTCAACGCCGAGGAGGGCCATCCCTCCCGTGACTGGTCGGATACCTTCTATTTCGACGCGGACAGCCGGGTCATGCTGCGCAGCCAGACCAGCCCGATGCAGGTTCGGGCCATGGACAGCCGCCGCCCGCCCATCCGTATCATCGCGCCGGGACGGGTCTTCCGCAAGGACGAGGTGGACGCCACCCATTCCCCCATGTTCCACCAGGTGGAGGGGATGGTCATCGACAAGGGGGTCACCATGGCCGACCTCAAGGGCACGCTCAGCCTGGTTATGGAAAAGCTCTACGGCGAGGGCACCGTGACCCGGTTCCGCCCCCATCACTTCCCCTTCACCGAGCCGAGCTGCGAGATGGACGTGCAGTGCCACAAGTGCGGCGGCGTGGGCTGTCCCACCTGTAAGGGAGAGGGCTGGATTGAAATTCTCGGCGCGGGTATGATTCATCCCCGCGTGCTCGAGATGGCCGGGATTGATCCCGAGGTCTACTCGGGCTGGGCCTTCGGCATGGGCCTGGAACGGCTCGCCATGCGGCAGTTTAAGATCGCGGATTTGCGGCTGATTTTTGAAAACGATATCAGATTTCTGGAGCAGTTTTGAGAGGGAGGGGTGAAGGACAATGCTTTTATCGAGAAAATGGCTGAATGAATTTGTGAAAACCGACGTCTCCGACCGGGAGTTTGACGAGGCGATGACCCTCTCAGGCTCCAAGGTGGAGACCACCGCCGACCTGGGGGCCGAGATCAGCAACGTGGTCGTGGGTAAGATTTTATCCATGGAACGCCATCCGGATTCCGATCATATGTGGGTCTGCCAGCTGGACGTGGGCCAGTCGGCGGCGGTACAGATTGTGACCGGCGCATGGAACATCCATCCGGGTGATTTTGTCCCCGTCGCGCTGCATAAATCCACCCTGCCCGGCGGGGTCAAAATTGAGAAGGGCAAGCTGCGCGGCATCCCCTCCAACGGAATGCTCTGCTCCCTCAAGGAGCTGAATCTGGACGAGCGCGACTTCCCCTACGCCGCCGTCACCCCCGCCGCGCTGCTCAACGATTATAAGCCCATCGACCCGGAAAAGCCGTCCATTCCGGCCGGTATTGCGCCTGGGTACAAGCTCTTCGGCTCGGTCGCCGCCGCCCGCGTTGACGAAGTGGTCCCCAACGCGGACGGAAGCTGGCAGTGCCGCCTGTCCTGGGCGGAGCAGGACGGCCCCGGCGCCGGAATTGCCGATACCCAATGCCAGAATATCCACGCGGGCGATTTGGTTGCCTTTGACACAAAGGCCGGGACCATCTGCACCCTGGCCGGCCTCCATGCCGGGCAGAAAGAATTTCCCCACTGCATCCCCGACGGCATTTTTGTCCTCCGGGAGGAGGGAATCGCGCCCGGCGACGACATCAAGCCGGTTATCAACGCTGACGACCATGTGGTGGAGTTTGAAATCACCCCCAACCGGCCCGACTGTCTGAGCGTAATCGGCCTGGCGCGGGAGGTGTCGGCGACCTTTCACGCGCCCCTGACCCTGCACGAGCCGGTGGTCAAGGGAGGCGGACCCGGCGTGCTGACCGAGCTGCTGGACGTGGAGACGCCCGATCCGGAGCTCTGCCCGCGCTATACCGCCCGGATGGTGCGCAACGTTAAAATCGCCCCGTCCCCCAAGTGGATGCGCGAGCGGCTGCGCGCCATGGGAGTCCGGCCCATCAACAACATCGTGGATATCACCAACTACGTCATGCTGGAATATGGGCAGCCCATGCACGCCTTCGACTACCGCTACGTCAAGGGAGGCAAGATCATCGTCCGCCGCGCCAAGGAGGGGGAAACCCTGACCACCCTGGACGGCAACGTCCGAAAGCTGACCCCCAACATGCTCGTTATCGCCGACGATACCCGCGCGGTGGGTCTGGCGGGCGTTATGGGCGGCGAAAACTCGGAGATCGTGGCGGACACCGCAGACGTGGTCTTTGAGTCGGCCAACTTCGACGGGACCTGCATTCGCAAGACCGCCCTGGCCCTGGGGATGCGCACCGAGGCGAGCGCCAAGTTTGAAAAGGGACTGGACCCGCTGAACACCCTCCCCGCCGTTGACCGCGCCTGTGAACTGGTGGAACTGCTGGGGGCCGGCGAGGTGGTGGACGGCGTGATCGACATCCTCAACCGGGTGCCGCAGCCGTCGGTCCTGAAGCTGGAGCCCGAGAAGATTAACGCGCTGCTCGGCACCGACGTTCCCGCCGGGGAGATGGTCCGCATTTTGCAATCGCTTTCCTTCCAGGTCGAGGGCGATCAGGTGACCGTCCCCTCCTGGCGCGGCGACGTGCTGCGGATGGCCGACTTGGCCGAAGAGGTGGCCCGTTTCCACGGCTACAACCGGATTCCCGTCACCCTGATGCGGGGGCAGACCACCGCAGGCGGCTACTCCAAGGAGCAGCTCTTGGAGAACCGGCTGGGGGCGATCTGCCGGAGCTGCGGCTACAGCGAGATTATCACCTACTCCTTCATCTCGCCCGCCTATTACGACAAAATCCGTATGCCGGCGGACAGTCCGCTGCGCAAGTCCTTCAAAATCATGAACCCGCTGGGCGAGGATACCTCCATTATGCGCACCACCACGCTGCCCTCCATGCTGGAAATCCTGACCCGAAACTATAATTACCGCAACAAATCCGTCCGTCTCTACGAGCTGGGCCGCGTCTACCACCTGGGTGGGGAGGACGGCTTGGCAGTGGAGTCCAAGGTGCTGACGCTGGGGGCCTACGGCGGCATGGACTTCTTCTCCCTCAAGGGGGCGGTCGAGGCCATTCTCCGGGAGCTCCGCGTCCAGGACGTTCATTTTGAGCCGTGCGTTGATAACCCCGCCTATCATCCGGGCCGCTGCGCCTGTGTATACGCGGGCGGCGACGTTGCCGGCGTCTTTGGCCAGATTCACCCGCTGGCGGCCAAGAACTACGACGTGGATGCCGAGTTCTATTGCGCCGAGCTGAGCTTTCATGCGCTCAACCTGGCCCAGGGGAGCAGTCCGCAGTATGTCCCGCTGCCCCGCTTCCCGGCGGTGACCCGCGATTTGGCCTTGGTCTGCGACGAGGCTGTCCCGGTGGCGAAGCTGGAGGACTGCATTTCCCGGGCCGCCGGCAAGCTGCTGGATCAAATTACCCTGTTCGACGTCTATCGGGGACAGGGCGTCCCCGAGGGAAGGAAGTCGGTCGCCTTCTCGCTGGAGTTCCGGGCCGCCGACCGCACCCTTGCAGACGACGATGTGGCTCCAGTCCTGAAAAACGCCCTCGCCGCGCTGGAAAAAGAGCTGAACGCAACCCTGCGTTAAAATTTTTAACACATTTCAGACACGATGCCGATAAAAAAGAAAAAAACGTGGCAGACTAGAGTTGGAAAAATGTAACACGTATTTAACTTTACTTCTCCATTTTCCTATTATATGATAGGGAAAAGCACGAAAGGGGGTTGGTCTTATGAATGACAACACCATAAAATTTGTAGTGCCGGACGACGGCCGCATGGAGACCAAGCAGATTCTCACCTCGGTTTACCACGCGCTCAGCGAAAAGGGGTACAACCCGATCAACCAGATTGTGGGATATCTTCTCTCTGAGGACCCCACCTATATCACCAATTTCAACAATGCCCGCGCCCTCATCTGTAAGATTGACCGCGACGACCTCCTCCAGGAGCTGGTCCGGCATTACCTGTTCGACTGACGGATCAGCGCATTTCTGTTTTCAATTTGTTACCTCGCTTTGGCTATCAAGATCCAAAATCCGCGTTACTCTCGGACCAGTTGTGACTTTCTTCCAAATTGCGAAATTTTTCGTAATTATGTATTGACATGTAAGAAACAATGTGTTACAATTTGGTTACACTTCGACAGGAGGATGTTATGTCTGACAAAAAGGAAGTTCTGACGTATAAGGGCCGGCCCTTGCTGCGTAAGGACAACATCGTTTACTATGGCAGCATGGCCGATTCCCATATCGTCATGCTCCAAATCCTGGAGACGAAGCAGGAAGGCGACTTGCAGTTGGCGACCCGCGTGGCGGTTCAGCTGCAGCTCACCGATCCCGACGCGCGGTCACGCGACCGGGTTGTCAAGAAAAGCGAAAAGGAAGGCTTCTACACAGCGTTGGATCTTGGCTGTGTGTGGCTGGAGCGGGCGCTGGCCGCTAAGTAAGGAGCGCCCCCGGACTAAAGCGAGGTACATTACAAATGAAAAGCAAGTTCAGGGTATGGATTTTTCTGGCTCTGACAGCCGCCGTATTGGCCGCCGTCACGGTATGCGCGGGCGCGACCGAGCTGAAGACCGGCATCGGCTACGTCCAGACCGACGGCCTGCGGCTGCGGGCCAAGCCCAACACCAACGCCGAAGTCATTTCCACCGCCAGTTATTGCGACACCGTGGTAGTCATCCGCAAGGTGGACGACTGGTACTTGGTCAACTACAATCTGGACATCGGCTATATGAACGCCGACTACATCATCTTCAAGGACCGTGAGGACATCGACCTCGGCTTCGGTATGTTCAACAGCTTTGAGGTCAATCTCCGTTCAGAGCCCTCGACCGACGGCGCGTTGGTTTGCCGGGCCCCTTACGAGGAGACGGCTTACGTTCTGGGCATCAACAATGGATGGTACAAGGTGAAATATGAGGGCCAGATTGGCTACGTTCGCACCGACTTGATGGACCTGACCGAAAAGCCGCCCTATAACGCGGAGTCCTCGTCGTCCAGCGGCGGCAGCAGCAGCAGCGGTTCTTCCTCGTCGGCTCCGAGCTACGGCGATCAGGTGGTCAGCGTGGCGATGCAGTATCTGGGCACCCCCTACGTCTGGGGCGGCACCACGCCGAAGGGCTTTGACTGCTCCGGGTTTACCAAATATGTCTACAACAAGATGGGGATTACGCTCAACCGCACTGCGGCACAGCAGCTGAACAACGGTTACAGCGTGTCCAACCTCCAGCCGGGCGACCTGCTTTTCTATAAGAATACATACGCCGGCGCAGGCGCGGCTTCCCATGTGGGCATCTACATCGGGAATAACCAGTTTATTCACGCGGGCGGCGGCAGCGTCAAGATTACCAGTACTTATCATGAATACTATGCCAGCCGTTACATCGGCGCAAGGCGAATCTTTTAACCGTTTGATACCCACTTCTTCCTTTCCCATAAGCGCTCCGGACTTCGGTCCGGGGCGCGTTTTTTGCCGTTCGACAAAATTATGCAGGTTTGCCCTTTCAAAACGAAAAAAATATGGTATAATAGGCAAAACTTATGAGGGAGAGATGGTACATACCTATGATGAAATCAACGGAAAGCGCCGGAGAGCGGCGGCGGGCGCCGTCCGCCTTTGACCAGCGTCTGGCGGCCCGGCGGGAGGAACTGGAGGGCCTCTATCTCGGGCTGTATCAGGATGGCGGCGCTGCGTTTGAACAATTTTTGGAGATGCTGCGCGGCGCATGGAAGGCGCGCAAACGCCCCCTTCGCGACATGGACAAGCGCCGCGAGGCCGACCCGGACTGGTACCGGCGGCGGGATTTGCTGGGGATGATGCTCTATGTGGACGCGTTTGCCGGGACGCTGAACGGGGTTGTGGAAAAGCTCCCCTATCTCAGAGAGTGCGGGGTCAACTACCTCCATCTGATGCCCCTGCTGGAGAGCCCCAAGGGGCGGGGAGACGGCGGTTACGCGGTCAGCAGCTTCCGCACCGTGCAGCCGGAGCTGGGGACCATGGAGGACTTGGAGGCGTTGGCCGACGGGTGCCGCAGGGGCGGCGTCAAGCTCTGTCTGGATTTCGTGATGAACCACACAAGCGAGGAGCACGAGTGGGCCAAACGGGCCCGGGCGGGGGAAAAGGCGTATCAGGACCGCTACTTTTTCTACGAGAGCCGGGAAATCCCCGACCAATTTGAGGAGACCGTCCCGCAGGTGTTTCCCACGACGGCCCCCGGAAACTTCACCGAGCTTCCCGACGGGAAAATCGTGATGACCACATTCTACCCCTATCAATGGGACCTGAACTATGCCAATCCGGCCGTCTTCCAGGATATGACCGAAAACCTTTTGTTTCTGGCCAACCGGGGCGTTGACGTGATCCGTCTGGACGCAATTCCTTATATCTGGAAGCAGCTGGGGACCGCGTGCCGCAACCTTCCGCAGGTCCATGCCTTGACGCGCATGCTTCGAATCGCCTGCGAGGTTGTCTGCCCCGGCGCACTGCTGCTGGGGGAGGTGGTGATGGAGCCGGTGAAGGTGGCGCCCTATTTCGGTACGACACAACGGCCGGAATGCCATCTGCTCTACAATGTGACCACCATGGCCACCACATGGCATACCCTGGCGACGGGGGACACCGCGCTGCTTCGGCGGCAGACGGAGGCGATGTGCGGCCTGCCCAAGGATTTTGTGTTTCTGAACTATTTACGCTGTCATGACGATATCGGCTGGGGCCTGGACTATCCCTGGCTGTGCCAACACTTCGGGGTCGATGAGGTGGGCCACAAACGATATCTGAACGACTGGTTTACCGGCAAGTGGCAGGGCAGCCGCAGCCGTGGGGAGCTGTACAACGATGATCCCCGCCTGGGCGACGCGAGGCTGTGCGGCACCACAGCGTCTCTGTGCGGCGTGGAGTCGGCGGAGACAGAGAACGACCCGTTTTGGATGGAGCGGGCCATCTCGCTGGATTTGACCCTGCACGCCTGGATGCTCTCGCAGAGCGGCATCCCGGTCATCTACAGCGGCGACGAGGTGGGCCAGCTCAACGACTACACGTACCACGACGACCCGGACCGGCAGGCCGACAGCCGCTACCTGCACCGGGGGCGCTTCCAATGGGACCTGGCCGCGCTGCGCGGGGACCCGGAGACACGGCAGGGTAAGCTGTTCCAGGGACTGCGCCGCCTGCTTTCCCTCCGGGCAAAGGAGCCCTGCTTTGACGCCTGTGCGGAGGTGCGGGCTGAGGACAGCGGAAATTCCCATGTGTTGGCCATCTCCCGGCGGCAGGATGGACGGGAGCTGCTGTGCCTGTACAATTTTGCCCCCGAGTTTGAAACGGCCTGGCCCCACAGAATGGGCGGATACACCGAACTGATGTATGGGACCCGGTATGAAGCTTTGGATCAGGTGGAGCTGTATCCATATGGATTCGCGTGGCTATTGAAGGATACGGAAAAATAGGGGCGTCCGGCAGCTTGGCCGGAGGGCAAATGACCGGTAGGCGTGTGAACGGCACGATAAACGGCGCATCATGCGCCGTTTATCGTGCCGTTACACAATCCAAATTTTATTCTTGTATCTGGTTTTCGGTCTTGGCTTCCATGTCACATCAGCCAGGCCGAATTGCTGTCGGTCAGCAAGGTGTCAATTCCATAGAGGTAGAGCAGCTCGTCCACCCCATGCTCTTTGGCAAAGCCGCTGATCGAGCCGCGGTAAAACCGCAGGTCCAACAGATAGACCGTCTGGTAATCACCGGCCAGGAAGGGGGCGAAGCTGTGCGCATAGGAGTCCTTGACGACCAGCAGCGTCCCGCCCGCCGCGCCGGGGTTTTCGATGGTGGTGAGCGCGTGGTTGCCGTCGAGATAGACCGGGTATTTGTCCGGCTCCTCCAGGTGGGCGGGGAAAAACAGGCTGTCCGAGACCACTGGCTCCGTGCCGCCGTCCGCAATCGTTACCGTCACGTCCGCGCCGCTGTCCCAGAGCTCGATGGTGTCCGGCGCGGTCAGCCAGAGGCCGGAGGCGGACCAGTTGGCGCCGTAGAAGCCGCCGTAAGCGGTCACCGTATACGCCGTCTCAGGCAGAGCCGGCAAGCCCAGGCTTTCTCGCCAGAACTGGTACAGGCGGTGGCAGCCGTAGGCGGTCAGATGGTGGTCGGTGCGGTAATACACGGGCCGCGCCGCGTTTGCCGCGCGGAGGGCTTCCCTCGGGTCGAGAAGGCGGGCGGTTTTCAGCGTATCGCCTGCAAGCTCATAGAGGGCGTCGTTTTGATAGTCGCCGTGTCCGGCGGGGAGCAGGCGGTCGTTGATTTCACCGGGGCTGGGGACGGGGAGCACGGTGGCGGGGAGACCCGTTGAGGCGGCGAAGCTGTCGAACCGGGTCAGATTTTTGACAAACTGTTCGGTATTGCTGGTCCGGGGGGCGTGAATCAGATAGCCGTCCCGGGCGAGATAGATCTCCTGCTGGGCGTTCCGGCCCCCGGCGAGCTTGAAATAGGCGTCCACCCCTACCCAGAGGTCCCGCAGGGGGAAGTGATCGGCAAACCAGTCTTCAAATCCGGACTGCACGGTCCCATCGGCCACACCCGCCGCCGTCACCTCGGGGAAGACGGTCAGATAGCGTTTCTCTTTTTCGGAAAACTCCTGTTTGGGCAGGATGAAAAAGAGAAGGGTAAAAAGTCCCATGAACAGGAAAAAAACCGTGGTGGAAGGTTTGATTTGTTTCAAGTCTTTCCCTCCTAAAACCGGAAATACAAAAACGGGTTATAGCTCGCGTTGACGAGACAGGCGGTACAGAGGACCATGGCGGCCAGAACAGCCGCCGCTTCGACGGCGCCGTGCCGGTCCTTCAGCCGGCCCCAAAGCGTCGCGCCCAGCGGCGTTGCGGCAAAGCAGGCCGTCAGACCCAGCGGGAGCCAGGACAGCAGACCGCCCGGAATCGTGCCCGCGCAGGGGGTGAACAGCACCCGCAGATACTGCCATGCGGCGGTGAAGGTTTCCGACGCGAAGAATACCCAGCCAATGAGCACCAGAAATATCGTATATAGACGGCGCAGCGCGGCGGGGAGTTTTTCCAGGCCCTTCCCCCACACCAGCTTTTCCAGCATCAAAATGACGCCGTAATAAAGTCCCCAGAACAGGAAGTTCCATCCCGCCCCATGCCAAAAGCCGGTCAATAACCAGGTGACCAGGAGATTAAAGCAGAGGCGGGCGGTCCCGCAGCGGCTTCCGCCGAGGGGGAAGTAGACATAATCCCTAAACCAGCTGGAAAGCGAGATATGCCAGCGCCGCCAAAACTCGGTAATGCTCTTGGAGAGATAGGGATAGTTGAAGTTGACGCAGAAATCAAAGCCGAGCATCGCGCCCAAGCCCCGGGCCATATCGGAGTAACCGGAAAAGTCGAAGTAAATCTGAAGCGCAAAGGCGGCCAGGGCCAGCCACGCGCCCAACGTTCCGGCGGCGGCGGGGGCGGGGGAAACCGCCGTCCAAAGCAGTCCGAGCTGGTTGGCGAGCAGGACCTTCTTGGCGAGGCCGATGACGAACATTCGCACCCCCCACGCCATACGGTCCGCGCCCTTGAGCGGGTTGGTCAACTGTTCCTTGACATCGGCGTAGCGGACGATGGGGCCGGCAATCAACTGGGGAAAGAGCGAGATATAGGACGCAAAGCCGGCAAAGTTTCGCTCCGCCGCGCAGTCACGCCGGTAGACGTCCACCACGTAGGACAGCGCTTGAAAGGTGTAGAAGGATATCCCGATGGGCAGAGCGAGGGACAGCACCGGAATGGCCGGGATCAAGCGGTGCAGGGTGGCGGTAAACAGCCCCGCGTATTTGAATACGCCCAACGCCCCGAGGTTGAGGACAACCGCCAGCCACAGCAGGAGCTTCCGCCGCCGTTGGCAGCGGTCGAGCAGGAGGGCGAGGGTATAGTTGACCGCGATGGAGGCCAGCATCAGAAGGACGTAAACCGGCTCGCCGTAGGCGTAGAAAATCAGGTTTACCAACAGAAGGACATAGTTTCGCCCCGGCTTTGGCGTCAGCAGTAGGAGGAGCAAAACGGCGGGGAGAAACAGGTATAGGAAGTACAGACTGGAAAAAACCAAGCGATCACATCCACAAGCAGAAGTAGGACGACAGAGGCGGGGAAAATACCCCGCCTCGACCGTTCTGTTTATTGAATATACTGCCCGTAAGCCTCGGCCAGCTCGGCCTGCTTGGGCGAGAGCAGCAGACGGACATAGTTGCCATTGGTCACGACGCTGCATTGCTGGGCTTTTGCGTAGGAGTCGGGGTCGTAGGTCTCAGCCTGGACCATGACCTCGTCAAGCCGGGTCTGAAGACAGGCGGCGATCTGGGCCGCCGCGCCGGCGTCTACCGCCTCAAAAATGGCCACCTCGTCGGGAAATACGCCCGACATGGTCACAAAACCGGCTGACTGCGCCACCCATGACGGATCAATTCCGTAGAGGTTGGCAAAGGCGTCGGTGTCTAAATACATCGGCTCGGTCACACCCGCCGCCGTGACCATAGACGCGCAGACATCGCTGAGGCTGACGGTGGGGATGGGCTGCGGCTCGGGCGGCTGGGGATCGGGAGTGGGCTGCGGCTCGGGCGGTTGAGGCTCGGGAACGGGCTGCGGCTCAGGTGGTTGGGGTTCGGGGATGGGCTGCGGCTCAGGTGGTTGGGGTTCGGGAATGGGCTGCGGTTCGGGTGGTTGGGGTTCGGGAACCGGCTGCGGCTCCGGCTGCTGGTCTGCGGCCTCCTCCGGCGGGGGGGCGGTCTCAGGTTCCGGTTTCGCGGCACAGGCCGTCAAGAGGAGGGCCAGGGCCAACAGAATGTACAGATAACGTTTCTTCAATGGTTTGCCCCTCCTATTTGAGTGCCTGCGGGACGTGTGTGATGAGATAGTCGGTCCAGACTTTGGTTCCGGCAAAGGTGAAATGGATACCCATTCCGGGCAGGTCGCCGCAGAAATCACGCTTGAGCCAGCCGTCGCTGTCGCGGAACTGGGAGCTCACGTCGATATAGTACCAGCCCTGTTCCTGACAGAGGGCCTGCATGGCCTGGTTGTACTGGTTGATTTTGTCGTTGGTCAGGCCCTGGCTCAACACCGAGCCGCCCTGCGCCACGGGGGTCATAGACTCAATCAGAATGTTGACGCCCGGGGACTTGGCTTTGATGTTGTTGACCAGCTCCAGCATGTCCTCGCAGGCGGCGTCCACGCCGACATAGAGGTTGTTCATGCCCAGCATGATGTACACGTTTTTCGCGCCGGAGGCGGCTACGCCGTCCTCAATTTTCATCTTCTCGCCCTTGTAGGTGGGGTGCACCGACTTCGGGCCGACCGCCATGACGTTGTTGTTCAGGGCGCTGAGGCTTCCCGCGCTGAGAAAGGTGGCGTTGCCCAGCGCTTTGGTGCTGGCGCAGTACATTTGAAGGGCCACCGTCACCGAGTCGCCGACGATGGCGGCGTCGTCAAACCAGCTCAGGTCCACCGGCGCGCTCTCGGGCACCGGCTGGCCGAACAGGCTGCGCGCCAACTCCTCATAGCAGTCGAGGTAAGCGTCGGGCGTGGTGGCGACGCCGGCTGTGCCGGCGGGGACGGCGGACTGGGCCGCCCGCAGCAGGCTGCACGCCAGCTTGGCCGCTTCGGCGTGGGTGATCTCGCCGGCCGGTTTACAGGAACCGTCCTTGTAGCCGGAGAGCAGGCCAGCCATCTGGCAGGCGGCGACATAACTCTTGGCATAGTCCCGCACCGACAGGGAGTCGGTGAACATGGCGGGCGACGGCGTTTTTGCGGCGAGGGTAATCCCGGCGTCGTTGGCGTAACGGCAGAGAAGGGTGCAGCATTGCTCCCGCGAGAGGGTGCCGCCGGGGTTAAAAACGGTGTCGCTCATGCCGTTGACGATGCCGTGCCGGTCGGCCCACATCACCGCCTCGTAGCCCTCGCTCCCGGCGGGAACGTCGGCGTATTTGGCCTCGGGAAAGGCTTCCGGCGGCTCGCCCAGGGCGAGGTTGACGCCGTACAGATATTGTACAAATTCCAGACGGGAGCAGCTTGCGGCGGGCGCAAAGGTTTCCCGTTCGGGCAGGGCGCCCAAATCAAACAGGGTGCGGACGTCTTCATAATACCAGTCCGCCTCAGATACGTCGGTGAAAAAGGCCGGTTCCGGTTCCGGCAGGGGTTCCGGCTCGGGCTGGGGCTGTGGTTCCGGTTTCGCCACCGGTTTGGCGGTGGGGCGCGGCGCGGCGGGGACGGCAATCTCCTCCGCCGGAGCAGGGGTCTCCCGGGAACAGGACGTCAGGCTCGGGCCAATAGCCAGCAGCACGGTAAGAAGCAGGGCCGGCAGTCTTTTTCTCATGGGTGCAGCATCCTTTCTACCATCTTTTTTTCCATCCACTAGGATAACATAAAATCCAGCCTGTTTCAACGGCAAATTATAAATTTCAAAAATATCCTCCGTTGCGAAAGGGGCTGTTTTGTGGTAAGATTGAGCGTAGGGTCTGCGTCCGGGAAGGACGCGGCGCAGAAGGAGGCAGTATGTACGATACCATTTTTTTTGACCTGGACGGGACGCTGACCGATTCGGCCCCCGGCATCCTGAACGCCGTTCGTTTCGCGCTGGAGGGGGAGGGAATGCCGGTCCCGCCGGAAAAGGAACTGATGCGGTTTATCGGGCCGCCGCTGACCACCGAGCTTCAGGCGGCTTTCGGCATCGGCGGCGAGGAGGCGGCCGCCCTGGTGCGGCGGTTCCAGGTCTATTTTAAGAAAGACGGGATGTTTGAGAACCGGGTGTACGACGGCGTGCCGGACATGCTGGAACGTCTTTTGGCCTCCGGGCGGCAGGCGGCGGTGACCACAAGCAAGCCCGAGCCCTTTGCCAGGACCATCCTGGAACATTTTGGGCTCTCCCATTATTTTACCGCCATCGTGGGCAGCGCGTTGGATGAGAGGACCCGCGCCACCAAGGCCGAGGTGGTGGCGCAGGCGCTGGAAACGCTCAAACCGGAACGGGTCCTGCTGGTGGGGGACCGCTGTCACGATGTGGAAGGCGCACACGCCAACGAAATCCCCTGTTTGGGGGTGCTGTACGGCTACGGCAGCCGAGAGGAGCTGTCGGAGGCGGAGTACATCGCTGAAAGCGTGGAGGCGCTTTCTGAAATGCTGGCCGCCCTGTAGGGGCGGAACATAACTGTCGAAGGGCGTGCCGCAGAGGTTCTTTCTGCGGCACGCCCGATTTTTACATTAGATGCGGTTTGCCTCCCTGGCAAGGGATTCAAACTTATTCGCAATATCTGGGGTAAGCTGTTCCGGCTGTGCCCGCCAGCTCCAGTTGTGCGGGCCGACGGTGCCGGGGGAATTATAGCGGGCCTCGTCACCCAGTCCGAGAAGGTCCTGAAGCTGGGTCAAAACCCAAGTGGCCTCGGAGTGATAGAGCCAGCGGAGAATCTCGTCGCTCTTGGCCGCCGGGTCCTCCTCGGGGAAGCTGGCCTCGCACCAAGCGCGCAGAGTGGCGCTGTCGTGGGTGGAGCCGTAATAGATGCGTTCCCGCGCGTCCTCGGGGCTGGCGGTCTCCATCTTGTGCCGCTCAAACTGGAAGACGTCCATGCCAGGGAAACCGCTTTGCCGGAGCAGGTTGTAGACCTCGGCGTCGAGGTGCCCCAGGTCCTCGCCTAAAATGGGAGGCGTGCCGCCCAGAGACTTCTCAAGGGCCTCAAACAGCGCCATTCCCGGCCCCATCTGCCAGAGTCCCTCGGAGGCGGGCTGTCCGGCGGGGATGGCGAAATACTCCGAGAAGCCCCGGAAGTGGTCCAGGCGGAGGAAGTCATAGACATCCAGCGCGTGGCGAATCCGGCGGACCCACCAGGCGTAGCCGTCTCGCGCCATGGCCTCCCAGTCATAAATGGGATTGCCCCAGCTCTGACCGTCGGGATTGAAATAATCGGGCGGAACGCCGGCCACCTTGCTGGGGCGGCCCGTCTCGTCGAGCTGGAACTGCTCTGGCGAGGCCCAGACGTCGGCGGAGTCGTCGGAGACGCCCAGCGGCAGATCGCCGATCAGAGTGACGCCGTGGGCATGGGCGTAGTCCTTCAGGCTGGCCCACTGGGTCCAGAACCAATATTGATCCCGTTTGGCTTCGGCAATGGCGGCGGCGTGGGCCTCGCGGAGGGCGGGCAGGCCGGTGCGTTTGCGGGCGGCCTCCGGCCACGCGTACCAGGGGCGGTTGTCATAAACCGGCTTCAATGCCGTATAGAGGGCGTAGTCGTCCAGCCACCAGGCGTTCTCTGCACAGAAGGCGTCCAGTCCAGACCAGTCCGGCTCTTCGCCGCGGTCGATAAAGGCCGGGTCTCCCGCGAAGGAGGCGGGACTGTAATAGGGGGAGTTGCCCAGACCCACCGGGTTGATGGGCAGCACCTGCCAGAGCCGCTGTCCGGCCTGGTGAAGAAAATCAATAAAGTGCTTGCCGTCGGTCAGAGTTGGCTTTCCATTGCCGGCGGGGAGCGCGGCGACGGGGCAGATCACGCCGGCGGAACGCGTCCGGGGGGCCCTTTTGGGCTGTTCCTGCTTCCAGAGGAGGAGCAGCGCGTTCAGCGGGGGCAGCTCCACCGTGAGCTGGCCGTCCTTGGCCTCGTACCAGCGGGCGGTGAGCAGATCCAGCGCGTAGGGGGCCTCGGCGGGGAGGGTTACCGTCTCGGTCTCCTGCTGGAAAATGGCGCGGTTGAGAAGGAGCTGAATGACGGTTCCGTCCAGCTCCCGGCGGCATCCGTAGACATGGGTGCAGAACGCCTGGGGCTGATAGCTGCCGCTGGTCAGCGCCGGATAGTGGCGGCGGAGGGTGGTGATGTCGCGGTAATGATTGCGGAGCGCCCCGTCCTCATGCCCCCAAGGGAAGGTTCCGCGGTTGTAAGGGTCGGTAAAGCCTTGGGCTCCGGCTTCGTCGCCGTAGTAGATGCAGGGCACGCCGGGCATGGTGAATTGTATCAGGCTCAGCAGCTCGAGACGCCGTCTGGCCAGCCCGAGCTTTTCCGGCGGCAGGCGGTAGCGTTCGCGGTCCAGCGGGGACAGGTCGTCCTGATTCGGGGGGTCGCCCAGGAGGGTCAGGATGCGGGCGCGGTCGTGGGAACCAATCAGGTTGAGGGCGCCGTAGAAGTTTTCCTTGGGGTAATTTTCCATCAGGCTCATCATCAGGCGGCACAGCCATTGGGGAGAGATGCGGCCCAGCATATAGTCCATCCCCGCCTGACGGAAGGGGTAGTTCATGGTGGAATGCAGCTCCTGACCCAGGAGGTATTTCCGCTGGCGGTCATAGCTGACCTTGTTGGAGGCGTCCTCCCACACCTCGCCCAGCAGGACGCTGTCGGGATTTTCGGCTTCCATGGCGGCACGGATGTCCGCGATGAACTCGTCGGGCAGCTCGTCGGCCACGTCCAGCCGCCAGCCGCCGATTCCCTTCTTGAGCCAGTGGCGGATGACGCCGTCTTTGCCGGTGATAAATTCCCGGTAACCCGGATCGCTTTCCTCGACGTTGGGCAGGTCCTTGACCCCCCACCAGCATTCGTAATTGTCGGGCCAATGGCGGAAGCGGAACCAGGAGGCATAGGGGGAGTCGGGGTCCTGGGCCGCGCCGCCGGGACCGTAGTTGCCGCGAAGGTTGAAATATTTGCTGTCCGCGCCGGTGTGGTTGAAGACGCCGTCGAGGATGATATGAATACCGAGGGCCTTGGCGCTGTCGATCAGGGCCTGGAAGCTCTCGTCGTCGCCAAGGGAGGGATCGACCCGGAGATAGTCGGCGGTGTCGTACTTGTGGTTGCTGGCGGCCTCGAAGATGGGGTTGAGGTAGAGAACTGAAACGCCCAGATTTTTTAGATAGGGGAGTTTTTCACGAATGCCCTCGAGGGTGCCGCCGAAGCTGTCCCAGCGGTCAATGTCGTTATTCTCTAAGCGGTCGTAGTGGGGGGTGTCGTCCCAGTCAAGGCGCAGGACGCGCTTGGGACCCTGCCAGCCGTCGGGACGGATGGAATCGGCCTGCCGCTGAAGCCAGTCCTTTCCGCGGAAGAAGCGGTCGGGGAAGATTTGATAGGCGATGCCGTCCTTGAACCAGTCAGGCGTGCGGCTGGGGAGATAGACGGTCACCTGGTAGGACTTGGGGCTGCTGCCGTACATCTGGCCCTCGCCGCCCAAGCCGTCGGCGTTGCAGCCGTAGAAGGTGCGTCCGTCGAAGCCCTCCAGCACAAAGCTGTACCAAAGCAGACCGGGCTCGTCGGGGACCTGGATGGTTACCGAGAACCGCGCCCGCCCTCCCCAGGCGTCGCAGTGCATGGGGACCAGGAGGATGCCCTTGCCGTTCTGCCAGTGGCGCACAAAGCATTTCTGTCCCGGCACCGGGTCGATCACATCGAGCCAAAGCCTCAGCTCTGTCCCCACGGGGACTGCGCCGAAGGGCTGGCGGTAGTCCGGGGATTGGGAATTGTGATATGCGTACATAGTTGGAATCCTCTCTCGATTGATTTGCGTTTCCATTCGCGTCTTGCCTGATTGGACTCAGACAGCGCTTAGGGAGGGGCGCGCTGCAAAATGTCTTTGCAACGCGCCCGGTGTGTTTATTCGCTGGCCGGTTCGTCCTCGTCCGGGGGAGACGGCGGGGTCAGAAGGTCGCGGTAGAGCGCCATATATTGCCCGGCGGAGTTCTCCCAGCAGAAGTCGGCGGCGAAAGCGTTCTGCACCAGCTGATCCCAGGCGGGACGGTCCTCCTGGAAGAGCTTGATGGCCCGCTGGATGGTAAACAGCAGCTCGTGGGCGTTGTAGTTGGCAAAGCTGAAGCCGTTGCCCTCGCCGGTGTACTGGTTGTAGGGAAGGACGCTGTCCTTGAGGCCGCCGGTTTCGCGAACGACGGGCAGGGTGCCGTAGCGCATGGCGATCATCTGGCTCAGACCGCAGGGCTCAAACAGGCTGGGAACCAGAATCATGTCGCAGCTCGCGTAGAACTCAATGCTCAGCGGTTCGGAGAAGAGAATATTGGCCGACACCTTCTCCGGATATTGGCTGGCGAAGTATTTGAAGGCATCCTCGTACTCCTTCTGCCCCGTGCCCAGAACGGCCAGCTGGACGTCGGACTCGAGCAGCTCGGGGAGGATATAGTTGACCAGATCGAAGCCCTTTTGATCGGTCAGGCGGCTGATGACGCCGATGAGGGGAATGTCCGGGTCCTGTTGAAATCCGAGCTTTTCCTGGAGGCGGCGCTTGTTTTCGGCTTTGCCCGCCAGGTGGTCCTGGTCGAAGGGGACCTCAAGCTTTTTCGGATCGTAGGTCTCCTGGTCGATGCCGTTGAGAATGCCGGAGAGGATGCTCTTGCGGCGGTTGAAGATGTCGTTGCAGCCCTCGCCGTAGAAGTCGGTGCAGATCTCCCAGGCATAGGTGGGGCTGACGGTGGTGATGCGGTCGGCGTAGTTGAGCGCGCCGCGCATATAGTTGACGGCGTCGCCCTGAAGGAGCTGGTTACGCGCCGCCGGGCAGTCGTGCAGTCCCAGGACGTTGCCCAGAACGGAGGAGGCGTACTTTCCCTGGAACTTGAGGTTGTGGATGGTGAAGACGGTTTTGATGCCGCCGTAGCCCTCCCACTCCCGGAAGTTCTCCCGGAGGAAGACGCAGCTCAGGGCGGTGTGCCAGTCGTTGCAGTGGAGAATGTCGGGCTTGAAGTCCAGGTGCGCGATACACTCGCAGACCGCCTTGGCGAAGAAGGCGATGCGTTCGCCGTCGTCAAAAAAGCCGTAGGGATAGCTGCGGCCAAAGTAGTACTCGTTGTCCACGAAGTACCATGTAATGCCGTCATATTCCAGCTTCTCAATGCCGCAGTACTGGCTCCGCCAGCTGAGCAGCAGGGGGAAGTCGGTGAGGTGGGTCATTTTGTCGAGGAACTCCTGGGGGATGGTGGCGAATTTGGGGAGGATGACCCGGATGTCCGCGCCGGCGGCCTGGAGCGCCTTGGGCAGGGTACCGCCCACGTCGCCCAATCCGCCCGTCTTGACAAAGGGAATCGCTTCAAAGGTGGCGAATAATACGTTCATAATGGACCTCCTTTGGGCATGTACCGGCTTATTTTTTTGTCTCCCGGAGGTTGACAATCAAGGGCCTTTCGACGGTGCCGGTGAGGGTAACCCCTTTGGATATGTGGGAGAATTTGTCGCAGATCACGCGGTCGAGTACGACGCCCTCTTCGAGCACCGTATTGGGCAGCAGCACGCTGTTGCGGACCACGGCGCCCTCTTCCACGGTGCAGCCGCGGAAGACAATCGTGTTTTCAATGGTGCCCTTGATGACACAGCCGGTGGCGATCATGGCGTTGCGGCTGGAGCCGTTGGGGCCGTACTTGGCGGGGTGGGCGTCCTGGACCTTGGTGTGAATCTGGCGCTCGCCCATAAAGAGCTCTTTTATCACCTGGGGGTTGAGAAGCTCCATGCTGGCCGACATATAGTCGGTGGCGTTGGTGATGCTGCGGACATAGCCGTCAAACGCGTAGCCATAGACCCGGATTTGCTCGAGGTCCTCGCGGATGATGTCCAGCAGGTCCAGGTAGCTCTGGTTTTTGTACCAATCGAGGAAGCGCAGCAGCAACTCCCGGTCGATAATCATGGTGTCCATGAAAACGTTGGCCGCTCCCGTCTCGCCGGTGTTCACGGCGGTGACGCGGTTGGTGTCGTCGCAGACCAGAGAGGGGGACTTGCCGGAGGCGCCGTCGTCCATGTGCTTGTAGAGCAGGGTAATGGAGGCGCCGGACTTCTCATGGGCTTCGGCCACCTGGCGGAAATCAATGTTGAAGACGGTGCTGCTGGCCGAGATGACCACCAGCTCCCGGGCGGTGCGCTCAAAGAAGGAGTGGTTGCCCAACAGGTCGCGGAGCAGGAACTTGCCGTTGCTGTTGCGCATGCCGTAAATGGAGCCAGGGAGGATGAACATACCGCCCACCCGGCGGCCCAGGGCCCATTCCTTGCCGTTGCCCACATGGTCGAGCAGGCTGCGGTAACGGTGCGGGGTGATGAGGCCGACGGTGGTGATGCCGGAGTTGACCATGTTGGAGAGGGGGAAATCCACAAGGCGGTAGCGGCCGCCGTAGGGGATGGAGGCAATGGGGCGATCTTTGGTCAGCAGGCCAAAGTCGCCGTCCGTATAGTTGGTGCATACCAGACCCATCATGCGTTTCATAGTTCCAATCCCCCTTTACAGACTCTTGAAGTGTTCGCTGTCGCCGATGAGGGCGATCTTTTCCTTGGCGTTGCCGCCGGCGAAGCAGGCTCCCGCCTCGACGACCGCGCCCTCGCCGGCGATGGCCTGGAAGACGCGCGCGCCGGCCTCTACCCGGACGTTGGGCAGCAGAATGGAGTCCTCTACCAACGCGTCCGCGCCGACGTAGACGCCGGGGGAGAGGATGGAGTGCTTGACCGTTCCCAGAATGATGCAGCCGTTGCAAACCAGGCTGCCGCTGATGACGGCGTTTTCGCCCGCATAGTGGGGCGGCTCCACGTTGGAGTTGGAGAAGATGCGCATGTTGTCCTCAAAAATGTCGAACTCAGGGTTTTCCTCCAGCAGGGCCATCTGGCTGGAATAGTAGCTGTCGATGGTGCCCACGTCCTGCCAGTAGCCCCGGAAGGTGTAGGCGCACAGCTTTTTGCCCTCACCCAACAGCTTGGGAATGAGATTTTTGCCGAAGTCGTGGTCGCTGTCGGCAATGACGTGGTCCTCCTCCAGAGCGCGGCGGAGTACATCCCAGTTGAAGATGTAAAGGCCCATAGAGGCGAGATTGCTTTCGGGTTCCTTGGGCTTTTCGGCAAAGCGGGTGATGTTTTTATCGTCGTCCACGCTCATGACGCCGAACCGGCTGGCCTCCTCCCAGGGAACGGGGATGACCGAGACGGTCAGGTCGGCGTTGCGCTCCTTGTGGAATTCGAGCATCTCGTTGTAGTCCATCTTGTAGAGGTGGTCGCCCGAGAGGATGACGACATACTCGGGGTCATAGTTGTCGATGAAGTCGATGTTGCGGTAGATGGCGTCGGCGGTGCCGTTATACCAGCGTCCGCCCGCCTCGGTGGCGTAGGGAGGAAGGACGTGGACGCCGCCGTCAGGGGTGTCTAGGTCCCAGGCCTCGCCGTTGCCCAGGTAACGGTTGAGGATCATGGGGCGGTACTGGGTCAGCACGCCCACGGTGTCGATGCCGGAGTTGACGCAGTTGGAGAGGCTGAAGTCGATGATGCGGTATTTGCCGCCAAAGGCGACTGCGGGCTTGGCGTTCTTCTTAGTCAGGGCCAGCAGGCGGCTGCCCTGTCCGCCGGCCAACAGCATAGCGACGCATTCTTTCTTGGACAAGATGAATTCCTCCTTCTTGGGAGCGGCCCGGCCGGCCGCCCCCTTATGTTCAAATCATACAAGGGATGACTGGGAAAACGCAGGTCCTGATGCGAAATGGCGGGGATTATAAACGCTTGTCGCAGTGAACGTTCCAAATCTCATTGGCGTACTCCGAGATGGTGCGGTCGGAGGAGAAGAAGCCGGACTTGGCGATATTGTGCAGGGAAACCTGATTCCAGGCGGTGCGATCACGGTAGAACTGAATCAGCTCGTTCCAGGTTTTGACATAGTCGTCGAAGTCCTTGAGGACAAAGAACTCGTCGCCATAGTTGAGCAGCGCGTCCCGGATGCCCCAGAAGTCGCTGCCGGACTTGTGGAAGAAGCCGTTGATGAGCTGGTCGGTGATGTGGCGGAGCCGGGGGTCCTGATGGATGAGGTCCATGGGGAAATAGTTGCCGCTGGCCCGAAGCGTGGCGGCCTCGTCGGCGTTCATGCCGAAGATGCGGATGTTGTCATCGCCCACCAGGGAGTGAATCTCGACGTTGGCGCCGTCCATGGTGCCGAGGGTGATGGCGCCGTTGAACATGAACTTCATGTTGCCGGTGCCGCTGGCCTCTTTGCCGGCGGTGGAAATCTGCTCGCTGATTTCAGCGGCGGGGTAGATGAGCTGGGCGTTGGAGACACAGAAGTTTTCGATGAAGACCACTTTCATGATCTTGCTGATGACGGGATCATGGTTGACCACGTCGGCGATGGAGTTGATGAGCTTGATGGACTCCTTGGCGAAGGCGTAGCTGCCCGCGGCCTTGCCGGCGAAGATGAAGGTCTGGGGCTCGATGTCCAGCGTCGGGTCCTCTTTGAGCTGGTTGTAGAGGTCCATGATCTTGAAGGCGAAGAGCAGCTGCCGCTTATAGGCGTGAATGCGCTTGACCTGAATGTCGAAGACAGAGTCCGGATCGACGGTGATGCCGTTGTGCTCCTTGATATAGGCCGCCAGACGGACCTTGTTGCCCCGCTTGACTGCCGCCATTTTCTCCAGGAAAACCGCGTCCTGCTTGTAGGGCAGAAGGTCGGCCAGATGATCGGGGTTGAAAATCCAGGTCCTGCCGATGGCGCTGGTGATGAGGTTGGACAGGCCGGGGTTGGACTCGATGAGGAAGCGGCGGTGGCTGATGCCGTTGGTTTTGTTGTTGAACTTCTCGGGGAAGAGGGCGTAGAAGTCCCGAAGCGTGTCGGATTTGAGAATGTCGGTGTGCAGGCTGGCCACGCCGTTGACCGAGAAGGAGCTGATAATGGAGAGGTTGGCCATCTTGGCCTGGCCGCCCCAGAGGATCGCGGTGTTCTGCCGCTGCTCGGGGGTGACGTCGGCGGGCAGGCTCTCGCGGTAACGGCGGTCAATCTCCTCGATAATCATATAGACGCGGGGCAGGATGCTCTGGAGCAGATCGATGGGCCATGTTTCCAACGCCTCGGGCATGACGGTGTGGTTGGTGTAGGCGATGGTGCGGGTGGTGATGTCCCAGGCGTCGTCCCATTCCAGACCCTCCTCGTCCATCAAGAGGCGCATCAGCTCGGGCGCGCAGAGGGCGGGGTGGGTGTCGTTGATATGAATGACCACCTTTTCCGGAAGGAGGTCCCAGTTGTTTTTGCCGTAACTCTGCTTGAAACGGTGGACAATGTCGCCGATTCCGGCGGCTACCAGCAAGTATTCCTGCTGAAGGCGGAGCTTGCGGCCCGCGTAGTTGCTGTCGTCGGGATAGAGGATGCAGCTGATGGCCTCCACCTCATTGCGGTGCTTGACGGCTGCCGCGTAGTCGCCCCGGTTGAAGGCGGCGAGGTCGAAGTTTTCCTCCTTGGGCTGGGCGTACCACAGGCGCAGGCGGTTGACCGTCTTGGGGCCGTAGCCCACCACCGGCACGTCGTAGGGCACCGCGTGAATCTCCTGATAGCCCTTGTACTGGTATTCGATCTTGTCCCTTTTCTCCTCGTGGTAGACCCGGTCAACGTAGCCGCCGAATTTGACGGTCACAATGCGGTCAGGCCGGGGGTCCTCCCAGGGGTAGCCCATGTCCAGCCAGGTGTCGGGCACCTCGGTCTGGTAGCCGTTGACCAGCTTCTGCTGGAACAGGCCGAACCGGTAGCGGATGCCCATGCCGGTGCCCGGGACGCCCAGGAAGGCCATGGAGTCCAGGAAACAGGCGGCCAGACGGCCCAAGCCGCCGTTGCCCAGGCCGGGGTCGCGCTCCATCTCGCAGAGCTGGTCCAGGTCTTCGCCCATGTCGCGCAGGCCGGCGCGGACGATGTCCTGAATGCCCATGTTAAGCAGATAATTGTTGAGCAGACGCCCAATTAGGAACTCCATGGAGAAATAGTAGACCTGTTTTTCCTTGTTGGAGTTGATGCGTTCACGGGTTTCGGTGCGGACCTTGGAGGCGCGGTTGCGGATTAACTGGACCAGCACGTCATATTTCTCATAGGTGCTGCACTCTTCCAGCGCCTTGCCCGCGAAGTCGATGCAGGCGGTGCGGTAGGCGATCTTAAAGTCTTCTTTTCCGACAAACATACTGTGTCTCCTTTAATGGGTTATTTACGATTTTTTGCTGTTTTTGGACTTGCACTTGAAAATGGCGCCGCCCATGGGGGGAAGCTTGATGGAAATCGACTGTTCCTGGCCGTGGCAGGGAATCTCCTCGGACTGGACCGGCTCGCAGTTGAGGTGCATGCCGCTGCCGCCAAACTCGGAGGCGTCGGTGTTGATGAGCTCGACGTAGCTGCCCGCCTGGGGGACGCCGATGCGGTAACTGGCGTAGCTGTCGGTGTTGAAGTTGATGGCCACGACGGCGGTATCAACCGGCTTTTTGCCCTTCCGCACGTAGAGCAGGACGCTTTGGGCGGCATTGTCGGCGTCCAGCCACTCGAAGCCCTCCCAACTGTAGGACTGCTGCCAGAGAGCGGGCTCCTGGAGATAGAGATGGTTGAGCGCCTTGATAAAGGCCTGATGCTGCTGGTGGTGCGGGTATTCGAGCAGGAACCATTCGATGCCCTCGTAGAACCGCCACTCGATGAACTGGCCGATTTCATTGCCCATAAAGTTGAGCTTCGCGCCCGAATGGGTCATCTGATAGAGGGCGAGCATCCGCAGGCCGGCGAACTGCCGCCAGTAGTCGCCCGGCATTCGGGTGATGAGGGAGCACTTTCCATGAACCACCTCGTCGTGGCTCAGGGGGAGGATGAAATTCTCCGAGAAGGCGTACATCATGGAGAAGGTCAGAAGATTGTGGTTGTAGGGACGCCCGGGGAAATCGACCTTCATATAGCGCAGGGTGTCGTTCATCCAGCCCATGTCCCATTTATAGTGGAAGCCGAGGCCGCCCTCCTCGGGGGGACGGGTGATAAGGGGCCATGCGCTGGACTCCTCGGCCATAGTGAACGCGCCGGGGAAGTCGCGGCCTACCATTTGGTTGAACTCGCGCAGGAAACTGATGGCCTCCAGGTTGCCGTCGCCACCCTCGCGGTTGGTGCGGTTGGCCGCTTCTCCTTCCAGGCCGAAGTTCAGGTAGAGCATACTGGAGACACCGTCCACACGGAAACCGTCGGCGTGGAACACCTCCAGCCAGAAAGTGGCGCTGGAGAAGAGGAAGGAGCGGACCTCGCTGCGCCCAAAATCAAACTCATAGGTGCCCCATTGGGGATGGTCCATATCCTCGTAGAGTTTCTCGCCGTTGAAACGGCCCAGACCGTGGGCGTCGCGGCAGAAGTGGCCGGGGACCCAGTCGAGAATGACGCCGATGTTGGCCTTGTGGCAGCACTCGATGAGGTACATCAGGTCGGTGGGCTTGCCGAAACGGCTGGTGGCGCAGAAGTAGCCGGTGGTCTGGTAGCCCCAGGAGGCGTCGAGCGGATGCTCCATCACGGGCAGCAGCTCAATGTGGGTGTAGCCCATCTCTTTGACGTAGGGAAGCAGGGTGTCCGCCAGCTCGCGGTAGCTGTAGTAGGCCTCGGCGGGGACCTCCTGCGGATCGGTGCGGTTGCCCGCCGGGTGCTGCTTCCAGGAGCCGAGGTGGACCTCATAGATGTTCATGGGCCGGGCGAAATGGTTGGTGCGGCCCCGGTTGTACATCCAGAAACCGTCCTTCCACTCATAGTCCAGGCTGGCGATCCGGGAGGCGGTGCCGGGCCGCATCTCGGAGGAAAAGGCGACCGGGTCGGCCTTGTACAGCAGTCCGCCCCCGGCGGTCTCAATGAAATACTTGTACAGCGCGCCCTCCTCCAGGCCGGGGACGAAGCCGGCCCAGACGCCGGAGGACCCCAGCGGCTCAAGGGGATGACTGTCCTGCGACCAGCCGCAGAACTCGCCGGTGACGCTGACCCGCCTGACACCGGGGGCCCAGACCGCGAAACGGACGCCGTCCTGGCCGTCCAGGTTCATCAGGTGCGCGCCCAGAAAGCTGAAGCAGCGGTGCTCCGCGCCGGTGCCGTAGAGGTAAAGCTGGTCCTGAGAGATTCCGTAGAAGTTGTCCATTTGTGGCTTTGCTCCTTAACGTTTTAAATCCATCCAAACAGGATGCGAATCGCTTACAGGCCCATTTTGGATGTAAGGGTCTTTTTAAGGCCGTCCAGCCGGGCCTGTGCCGCGGCTCTGTCCGCGCCCTTGACGCTATAGTAGAGCTTGATCTTGGGCTCGGTGCCCGAGGGACGGACGGCCACCCAGGTGCCGTCGGGGAAGACGTACTTGAGCACGTTGGAGGTGGGCAGGCAGCCGAAGCCGGGCTCCGAGGGAACCGGGACGCTGTAGTCGGTGGCAGCCGCCTCGGCGAAGGGGGAGCCGTTCTGACGCAGGGACTGCATCATGCCGGCGATCTGCTCCGCGCCGTCCTTGCCCTTGAGGACATAGCTATCGGTATGATCGACATAGCAGCCAAATTCCTGGTATAGATCGTCCAGCCGGTCGAGGAGGGTCTTGCCGCGCTTCTTGTCCACGGCGGCCATCTCGCAGACCAGCATGGAGGACACCACCGCGTCCTTGTCGCGGGCGTGGGCTCCGACCAGGTAGCCGTAGGACTCCTCATAGCCCATGACGAAGGTGTAATTCTGCGCCGGGTCGCCGCCGTTCTGCGCGGCCTCAAACTGGGTGATCTTCTCGCCGATGAATTTAAAGCCGGTCAGGGTATTGAAGACGGTCGCGCCCCGCCCGGAGGCGACGGCGGGACCCATGCCGGAGGTGACGATGGTGGTGACGATGGCGGGATTGTGCATGGCCTTGAGGTCCTTGTTGCTCAGCACGTAGTCGAGCAGGAGGACGCCCATCTGGTTGCCGCTGATGAGCTGGAACTTGCCGTCCTTGCCCCGCACGGCAGCGCCCACGCGGTCGCTGTCGGGGTCGGTGCCCACGACCAGATCGGCGTTCAGCTTTTCGGCCAGCTGGATGCCGAGGTTGAGGGCGTCGCGCTCCTCGGGGTTGGGGGACTTGACGGTGGAGAAGTTGCCGTCCGGCTTGGACTGGGCGGCGACGACGGTAACGTCGGAGAACCCGGCGGCGGCGAGGGTCATGCGGACCGGGAAGTTGCCCGAGCCGTGGATGGGGGCGTATACGACCCGCAGCGCGGCCTTGGCCTCGGGGTCCTTCAGAAGCTGCTGCTTGAGGACGGTCTGGACGTAGACCTCGTTCAGATCAATCGGGGTGATGAGCTCAGGCTTGCCGGTGTAGTCAATCGTGGTAAAGTCGGTGATGGCGTCGACGCAGGCGATGCAGTCGGCGGCGTCCTTGGGGCTGAGCTGGGTGCCGTGCTCGTCGTAGGCCTTGTAGCCGTTGTACTCCTTGGGGTTGTGGCTGGCGGTGACTACGACGCCGCCCACGCAGCCCAGATGCTTGACGGCAAAGCTGAGCTCGGGGGTGGGGGTGGGGGCCTGGAACAGGTAGGCCGGAATGCCGAGGCCGGTCAGAACGGCGGCGGTGGCGGCGGCGAAGGATTCGCTGTTGTTGCGCACGTCGTAGGCGACGGCGACCCCTCGTTTGGCGCACGCGTCCTTCCCAAACTTATTCAGGAGGTACTGCCCGTAGCCCTTGGTGGCCTTGCCCACGGTGTAACGGTTCATGCGGTTGGTGCCCGCGCCCATGATGCCGCGCAGGCCGCCGGTGCCAAATTCGAGAGTCCGGTAGAAGCGGTCCTCGATCTCCTTGGCGTCCTTCACCGGGTCGAGCGCGGCCAACTCCTGATGGGTTGCCTCGTCAAATGCGGGGGCGGTTTTCCAAAATTCGAATTGCTGTTTATAATCCATGTAAAGCGCACTCCTTCCGTCTGCTATTACGGGCCCGGTTTGAAGCTGGTTCAGACGCCCGCCGGCGGTCCATTTCCAATAAGGCCCGGTTTATTATCCTTATAATACCGCATTTTTCCTCGCTCTGCAATAGTATCTTTCTTTAGGCTTATAGTTTTGGAAAATGTCGCGGTTTTATGCCTGGCGATATATGTAGACAAGGCTGAATTTAAAACTCGCGCAGGATGGAACCTGACGGCCCCGCCCCGCACGAGTTTTTGAACTATAGACCCGCCATCAAAACGGCCATGACCGCCTTAATGGTGTGCATCCGGTTTTCGGCCTCGTCGAAGACCAGGCTCGCCGGGCTTTCAAACACCTCGTCGGTGACCTCCATCGCGTCCATGCCAAACTGTTCGCCAACCTCTTTGCCGATGCTGGTTTTGTGGTCGTGGAAGGCGGGAAGGCAGTGGAGGAAACGGCATTGGGGTCCCGCGTTGTCCATCAGCGCCTTGGTGACCTGATAGGGCTTGAGCGCGGCGATGCGCTCCGCCCACACCTCCTGCGGCTCTCCCATGGAGACCCAGACGTCTGTGTAGAGCACGTCGGCCCCCTTGGTGGCCTTGACCGGGTCGGTCTCGAAGGACAGCGACGCCCCGGTCTCCTTGGCTACGGCCTCGCAGGCGGCACGAAGCTTGCCGTCGGGGAAGTACGCCTCGGGCGCGCAGGCGGTGAAATGCAGGCCCAGCTTGGCGCAGCCCACCATCAGAGAGTTGCCCATGTTGTAGCGGGCGTCGCCCAGGTAGACCAGCTTGCGGCCCTTCAACTGGCCGAAGTGTTCCCGAATGGTCAGAAAGTCGGCCAAAATTTGGGTCGGGTGAAATTCGTTGGTCAGGCCGTTGAACACCGGCACGCCGGCATAGCGGTCCAGCTCCTCGACGACCTCCTGTCCGTAGCCCCGGTACTCGATGCCGTCGAACATCCGCCCCAGCACCCGGGCGGTGTCGGCGATGGACTCCTTTTTGCCGATCTGGGAGCCGCTGGGGTCGAGGTAGGTCACCCCCATGCCCAAGTCCCGCGCCGCGACCTCAAAGGCGCAGCGGGTCCGGGTGGAGGTCTTTTCAAAGATCAGGGCGATCTGTTTTCCTTCGCACAGCTTATGGGGGGTACCGGCCTTTTTCCGGGCCTTGAGGTCGGCCGCGACATCCAGAAAATGTTCGATTTCCGCTGGGGTGAAGTCCAGCAGCTTTAAAAAGCTTTTTGTCATGTCATGCTCCTCCATTCTTCAAAAGGGCCCGGACCTGCCCGATATGGGCCTGTACCATCTCGGGCGCGGGGCCGCCGGGGACCTGACGGCAGCTCAGGCAGACGTCCAGGTCGATGGCCTGGTATACGCCCTCGTCGAAGGAGGGGGATACCGCCTGATATTCTTCCAGCGGCAGTGTTTCCAGAGTCTCTCCGGTCTCGATGCAGTGGTGTACCAGCTTGCCGGTATGGGTGTAGGCGTCCCGGAAGGGGAGGCCCTTTTTGACCAGGTAGTCGGCGCAGTCGGTGGCGTTGATGAAGCCCTCCGACGCGGCCCGGCGAAGACGGTCCGTCCGGACGGTCATGGTCTGATACATCGGCGTAAACACCGCCAGGCAGTCGGAGACGGTGTCCAGACAGTCGAAGATGGCCTCCTTGTCCTCCTGCATATCCTTGTTGTAGGCAAGGGGCAGACCCTTGAGGACGGTCAGCAGGCCCATCAGATGGCCGTAGACCCGTCCGGTCTTGCCGCGCACCAGCTCGGCCACGTCGGGGTTTTTCTTCTGCGGCATGATGGACGAGCCGGTGGCGTAGGCGTCGTCCAGGGTGATGAAGCCAAATTCCAGGCTGGTCCAGAGAATCAGCTCTTCGGAAAACCGGCTCAGGTGCATCATCAGCAGAGAGAGGGCGGAGGCCAGCTCCACCACATAGTCGCGGTCGGACACGCCGTCGATGGAGTTGCGGGTGGGGCCGTCAAAGCCCAGATTGCCGGCGGTCATCTCCCGGTCGATGGGATAGGTGGTGCCGCAGGCCGCGCCCGAGCCCAGGGGACAGAGGTTGAGACGCGCGCGGCAGTCGGACAGCCGCCCCAGGTCGCGCAGAAGCATCTCGGCGTAAGCCATGGTGTAGTGGGCGAAGGTGGAGGGCTGCGCCCGCTGCAAATGGGTGTAGGCCGGCATGATGGCGTGCAGGTGCTGCTCCGCTTTGCCGCAGATGGCCTCGATCAGGCTGCGCACCTGTTCCTCAAGCATGGTAATCTCCTTGCGGAGGTAAAGGCGGAGATCAACAGCCACCTGGTCGTTGCGGGAGCGGGCGGTGTGAAGACGTTTCCCGGCGTCGCCGATGCGCTGGGTCAGCAGCACTTCGACGTTCATATGGATATCCTCATTCTCCTCGGAGAACTCGATCTTCCCGGCCTTACAGTCCTCCAGGATTTCCCCCAAGGCTTTGACAATGCGTTCGGCCTCGTCCTGCGGGATAATTCCCCGCGCGCCCAGCATGGCGGCGTGGGCCATGGAGCCGGTGATATCCTCCGCATACATCCGCTGGTCGTAGGAGATGGAGGCGTTGAGGCGGTCCACCAGGCTGTCGGTGTTTTTCTCAAAACGGCCTGACCAAAGCTTCATGTTCTAACATCCTTTCCGGTCCGCAGCAAGCGAAAAATAGCGGCCCGCCGCAGAATCAAACGGCGGCCCACCGTCCGGCGGGCCGCCCGCGTTCCATATTGTTCACAATTCTTTCAGGAAAAACAAATCCATCGTCTGGTGCATCATCTGTTCCCTGGATGGCGTAAACGGGACAAACCCCCGCTTCCGGTACAGGTGCACCGCCGCGTTCAAATTGTGGTGGGTTTCGATGTACAGTTCCCGATAACCCAGCTCCCGGGCGAGAGCGATTGCCTTGTCCAACAACAGGTAGCCCAAGCCCTGCCCCTTCAGGCGGTTGGTCAGGTAGAGCTTTTGCAGCTCTGCGCAGCCGTCGCGGGGCGCGTATTCGGCCACCCCGACGCCGCCCGCCAGCTCGCCCGCGTCCTCCAGGACGAAATAGCCCCGGCCCGGGTGGCCGCAGTAAAAGCCGCTTAAACGGTCCAGCTCCGTGTCAAAGTAGGCGGTCCCCGGAATGTTGAGGCCGTGGGCCTCCAGGCTGGAACGGACAAGCTGGGCCAGGGCCGGGTCGTCCCGGGGCTCAATGGGTCGTAAAATCAAAGCTTGCCTTGCTCGCGCAGCGCCTGAACGGTGTCGGGCATACCCCAGAGGTTGATGAAGCCGGTGGCCTGCCCCTGGTCGTAGTCGCTCTCGCCGAAGGTGACGATCTTCTCCGAGTACAGGGTTTCGGGGGAGGTCACGGCGGAGGTGATGATGTTGCCCTTGTAGAGCTTGAGCTTGACCTGGCCGGTGACGTGCTTCTGGGTGTCGATGGCGAAGGCGGTCAACGCCTCGCGGAGGGGGGAGAACCACTTGCCGTTGTAGACCAGATCGGCGAAATCGACGGCCAGCTTGGACTTCATGTGCTTGGTGTCCTTGTCCAGGGTAATCATTTCCAGCACTTCGTGGGCGCGGTAGAGGATGGAGCCGCCCGGCGTTTCATAGACGCCGCGGTCCTTCATGCCCACCAGCCGGTTTTCGACGATGTCCAGCAGGCCGACGCCGTTGTCGCCGCCCAACTTGTTGAGGCTGCGGATGATGTCGCTGGCCTTCATCTTCTTGCCGTCGAGGGCCACCGGGCGGCCCTGTTCAAAATCGAGGGTCACATAGGTGGGCTGATCGGGGGCCTGCATGGGGCTGACGCCCATCTCCAGGAAACCGGGCTTGTCGTACTGCGGCTCGCTGGCAGGGTCCTCCAAATCCAGACCTTCGTGGCTCAGGTGCCAGAGGTTTTTGTCCTTGGAGTAGTTGGTTTCCCGGGAAATCTTCAGAGGAACGTTGTGGGCCTCGGCGTAGTCGATTTCCTCGTCTCTGGACTTGATGTCCCACACCCGCCAGGGGGCGATGATGGTCATGTCGGGGGCGAAGCGCTTGATGGCAAGCTCAAAACGAACCTGATCGTTGCCCTTGCCGGTGCAGCCGTGGGCGATGGCGTCGGCGTTCTCCTTCTTGGCGATGTCCACCAGCGCCTTGCCGATGATGGGGCGGGCGAAGGCGGTGCCCAACAGATAGTCCTCGTACTTGGCGCCCATCATCATGGACGGGATGATGACGTCGTCCACCATCTCATCGACGAGATCGGCGATGTACAGCTTGGACGCGCCGGTCTGGATGGCCTTTTCCTCGAGGCCGTCCAGCTCGTCGTCCTGGCCTACGTCGGCGGCGACGGCAATGATTTCCGGGTTGTCATAATGCTCCTTGAGCCAGGGAATGATGATCGAGGTATCCAGTCCGCCGGAATAGGCGAGTACAATTTTTTTGATGTTTTTCATAGGTGTGGTCCCTCCGAAACAGTATCGCTTGGTATGTGATAGCGGTATTATAGCATGTGCTGTCCGCCAAATCAAGGGAAGCGCTGAATTAAATCAGAAAAGAATTGGCGTGCAAATAAAAAGCCTCCCCGGTTGGGGAGGCCAAGGGGCGCAGCGCTTCACATGATATGCTCCTCCGCGCAGTTGTCCACCACGCGCATGCCCATCTCATCCCGTGCGGCCACCGGGAACCGGGCGATGCTTTCCGCGTCGAACTTCGGGCAGAGCCGCTTTTCCGGCTCCATCCGAAGGTCGCTGCCGCCCTCGGGCTGTTTGTCTGGCATCATGCTTTCACCCCCAAGCGTATGTTTCGCAATTTGCAAAAAACTATACGCGGTTGAACGGTTTGGGCACACCGTGGAAAATACTGGCATATGCTGTGGAAAAGGGGGGCTTTATCATGCAAACCATCGATCCCGTGCTGCAAAAGACGGTTTGGGAGCGCGTCCTGGGGACGGCGTCCGCGCCGGTGGAGGCCGGACCGCCGCCGGCGGAGCTGCTGCGCCTGCTGGAGGACGAATGCGCCGCCGCCACGTCGTACCGAAGGCTGAGCCGCCGCCTGTGGGGCCGGGACGCCGCGCTGCTGCGGGCCATTGCGGGGGAGGCGCGGCTGCACTGTCAGGCCCTTCGCGCTGCCTACTACGCCGAGAGCGGACAGCGAGCCGATCTGCCGCCGCAGGAGCCGGTCCACCTCCCGCCCGTGCCGGAGGCGCTGCTTACCGCCCGAAACCGGGAGATGGAGGCCGCGCGGGACTATGAGGCGTCGGCGGAACGCTGGCCGTCCCTCGCCGGGGACCTCCGGGCAATGGCCGGGGACAAACGCTGCCGCGCCCAATGCCTGCACATGCTGCTCGGACGGCTGCTTTGACCGCATTCCAAAAATCGTTCGCAAGTTTCGTCCCGCGCCGCGCCCCTTCTCAGCAATACCCGGGAAATACCAATTTCCCGGGTATTCCCCGACAAATTGGGGCCTATGGACAAAAAGAATCGGGTACGGTATAGTGATTTCGGGACGAGCAATCGGCCCGGAACGGAGGGATTGCAGATGCGTCAATATGAGCGGGGGCTATACGTCCGCCGCGCCCCCGCGCCCAGGCCGGTCGTACTGCCGGCGCAGCAGCGGGTGCTGGTGCCGCTGGAATGGGGGGAGACCGCTCTCGTCTCGGCGGGAGAACCGGTCCGTCTAGGCCAGCGGGTGGCCGACGGAGCGGGGGAGATGGTGCCGCTGCACGCCGGCGTGTCGGGTGAGGTGGCGGCCATCCTGCCCCACAACTGTGCTGGCGGGCGGCGCTGCCCCACCTTGGTGCTGGAAAACGACGGAAGGAACCGTCCCGACCCATCCATCCGTCCCCGGGCCCTGTTGGACAGTCTACCGGATGAGCAGCTATTGGGCTTTCTCTACGAGGCGGGCATCCGCCTGCCAGACGGAAAGCCGCTCGCCGCAGCCGTGGCTGCGGAGGAGGGCCGGCCGCTGGCGGTCAGCGCGATGGACCCCGAGCCGGGGGCGTGCGCCGGGGAAGCGGCGCTGCTCTATGACGGGGAGGCGTTGTTCAGCGGGATTTGGCTGTTGGCGCGTCTGCTCAAGGCGGAGCGGGTGAGCTTCGTTGTAGGGAGCGGCCAGCGCGAGGCCATCCGGGCGGCGAAGCGTTGGACGGGGGACAGGATGGAGCTGTGCGTGGCGGGAGGGCCAAGTCCGGCGGGACATCCCAAAAGACTGTCGGCGCTGCTGGGCGGCGCACTGGTATTGACGGCCCCGGCGGTGGCGGCCTCGGCTCACGCCTGTTACGAGGGCATTCCGGTCATCCGGGAGACGGTGTGTGTCTGCCGGGAGGGGGGACAGGCCCTCTTCGACGTCCCGCTGGGATTGCCGGTGAGAGCGGTGCTCGAGGCGGCGGGCTACAGCGGGGGAACGGTGCTGTGGGGCGGTCCCTTGACCGGGACCAGATTGGAATGTCTCGACGTGCCGGTGGTTAAAGGAACGGCGGCGCTGACCATTTTGGAGGAGCGGACGCCGACGCCCCGGACAAGCTGTATCCGCTGCGGACGTTGCGAGCGGGTCTGCCCGGCAGAGCTTCGCCCGTGGATGAGCCAGAGACGGGGCCGGCGGCGGGATTGGAGCGGCTGCCTCCAATGTGGGGCGTGCCAGTATGTCTGCCCCGCCGGGCTGCCGCTTGTGTATCATATAGGAAGGGAGGCGCGAAGCCTTGGATGAAAGAGTCTGTGCCGCGCCATATGTAGCGTGCGGGGTGCGAACCCGCTTTTTGATGCGTGACGCGGCGGTGGCGCTGCTGCCCGCCGCTGGAGGGGCGGTTGCCTTTCAGGGCTGGGGCGCGGGCCGGGTGCTGCTGTGTACGGTGCTGGTCTGTTCTCTGTTGGACTGGAGCTTTGCCCGGCTTCAGGGGGCCGCGTGGGACGGTTCGGCGGTGGTGACAGGACTGCTGCTTGGACTGCTGCTGCCCGGCGGCTGCCCGTGGTGGGCGGCGGCGCTGGGCAGCGCGGCGGCGATGGGGAGCAAGGCGCTGTCCGGCGGGCTGGGCCGTAATATTTGGAACCCGGCGGCGTTTGGACGGGTTGTGCTGCTGACATTTCCCGGGTTAAGGCCCGCGCCGCTGCGGGCGGTGTCGGGGCGGTTCCTGCTGGGATATACAGGGGGAAGCCTCGGGGAGATTTCCTCCCTGCTGCTGGCGGTGGGGGCGGTCTATCTGCTGATACGCCATCTGCTGCCGCCGCAGATTGCCGGACCGGCGCTGGCGGCGTCCTTTTTGACGGGGGCGCTGCTTCCGAGAGGCGACGCGCTGGCGATTCTGGCCTGGGGCGGGACAAGTATGACGGCCTGCTTTCTGGCGGTGGACCCGGTGAGCTCTCCGATGGGGATGGGCTTGCAAGGCATTTACGGCGCGGCGTGCGGGGTGTGCTGTACGCTGGCGGCGTATTATGCCGGCGGCGTTGCGGGGGCTTGCGGCGCGCTGCTGGCGCTGAATCTGCTGTTCCGGTGGATGGAACGGGCCTACAATTGACGGTTATTGGTCTGCTTTCCGCAGAAACAGAACGCATCCGCACAGCACGGCGGGGAAAACACAGGCGGCCAACAGACCGCTTTTCACGCCGCCTCCGCTCCCGGCGACGAGTCCGCACAGCGCCGGTCCGGAGGTACAGCCCACGTCTCCGGCCAAGGCCAAAAGGGCGAACATGGCCCCGCCGCCCCGGGGAAACCGCCGGGACGCCAGACTAAAGGTTCCCGGCCACGTAATTCCAACCGACAGCCCGCACAGGGCGCACCCGGACAGCGCCACAACCGGATGGCGCGCGAAGACGGCCAGGAGATAGCTGAACACACATAAAACCCCGCTCCCCAGGATAAACCGCCGTAAATCAATTTTGGATCCCATGATTCCAAAGAACACGCGGGAGAGCCCCATCAGCACTGCGAATGCGCACGGCCCCAAGAGATCGCCGAGGGTTTTGGAGACCTTCAGCCCATCCTCGGCAAACAGGGAGGCCCACTGCGACATGGCGAGCTCGGACGCGCCGGCGCACACCATTACGGCTAAGAAAAGCCAGAACGCTCCCTTGCGGAACAACTGCCCCACCGGCACGGCCTTCCCTTCCTCCACCAGCTTGCGGAAGGGAACGCGCGCGCTCAGAAACAGGTTGCACAGCGGCACAAGCATCCAAAACAGCGGCAGAATCCGCCAGTTTGCCACCCCGGCCAGGAGGAAGTACAGGGTGGAGAGGGCGACCACACCCATCTGCCCCCAGGAATAGAAGGAGTGGAGCAAGCTCATGGAGGCGGCCTTTTCATCCCCCGGCAGAGCCTCGACGATGGGGGAAACCACCACCTCCAGCAGCCCGCCGCCGACGGCGCACATGGCGCTGCAAAGGCACAGCCCGAGGAAGGGGGGCAAAACGAAGGGCAGAAAGGACATGAAGCCCAGGCCGGCCGCCGCCATCGCGTGGGCGAAGACCATGGCGTGCCGGTAGGCGAGCCGTTCCCCGAGCCGCGCGCCGGCCAGATCGGTGAGAATCTGAACGCCGAAGTTGAGGGCGATTAAAAAGCTGATATGGGTGAGGGTGAGGGAAAAATCCCGCTGAAAGGACACAAAGAGCAGGGGGGTCAGGTTATTGACAATCCCTTGGGTGATGTAGCCAACATAGGCGCAGAGCCGGGTGTGGCGATAGGTCAGTTTCATGGCGGAGTCTCCTTAACATGGGGAACCACGGATTCCTTCTGATGTGCAGATGGAATCCGTGGTTCCCAAACTTATTTCACGATAGACGCCGGTTCATACGGCGTTACGGCCAGACGGGGGGAGAATCAGCGCTTCCCCTGGAGCTTTTTTGCCTCCATGTGAGAGACGCACAGGGAGCAAGAGATGTCGCCGGTGACGTTGAGGCAGGTACGGCCCATGTCGAAGAGGCGGTCCACCGCGACGATCAGGCCGATGTAGGCGACCGGGATGCCGAGGGTTTCGAGCACCATGGCCAGCATAATCATGCCCGCGCCCGAGACGCCCGCCGTGCCGATGGAAGCCAGCGTCGCGGTGAGCACCACAATGACCATCTGGCCAATGGTGAGCTGCATGTTCGCGCAGGAGGCGATGAAGACGGTGGCGACGCACTGGTAGATGGCGGTGCCGTCCATGTTGATGGTGGAGCCCAGCGGCAGGACAAAGGCGGCAACCTCGTCGTCCGCGCCCAGCTCATGCGCGCACTCCTTGGAGACGGGCAGCGTGGCGGCGGAGGAGGTGGAGGTGAAAGCAAACATCATGGCCGCAAACGCGCCCTTGAAGAACTTGGCTGGGTTGACCTTGGCGATGGCGCTGGCCGCCGCCGAGTAGACCACCAGGGCGTGGATGACGTAGCCGATGTAGGCGCACAGCAGCACCAGAGCGAGGGAGCCGAGAATTTCCGGACCCTGCGTGGCGACCACCCAGGCCATGTAAGTAAAAACGCCGATGGGGGCCAGGGAGATGACGAACATCATCAGCCGCTCGATGACGCTGTAGAAGGAGGTGACGATGTCGCGGCAGAGCTTGCCCTTCTCGCCGGCGGCCATGATCGCGCCGCCGAAGAAGAGGGCGATCACGATGACCTGGAGCATGTTGGCGGCGCTAAAGGACTGCCACATGTTGGTGGGGAAGATGGCCACGACGGTGGCCATGACGCCGCCGAACTCCTTGGCCTCATATTCCGCCGCCTCTACAGACAGGTGAGGGAAGAGCCCCATGCCGTCGAAGACATTGGCGCAAACCAAGCCGATGACACAGGCGATGGCTGTGGTAATCAGGAAGAAACACACGGTCTTGACGCCGACCGAGCCGACCTTCTTCATGTTGTCCATGGACAGGATGCCGTCGATCATGGAGAACAAGACCACGGGCACAACGATGAACTTGAGCAGGTTGACAAAAATGTCACCAAAGGGCTTGAGCCAGTTGGTGGTGAAGTCCGGTCCACCCTCGATGAACAGGCAGATCAGACCGACGACGATACCGAGCAGGAGCGCGATGGCGATCTGCGCCGGCAGGCTGAGTTTTTTCTTCATACTTGGTTCACCTCTTAAATCTTTCCTTTTTTTACCCACCGCTGTGTGGGTTGCTACAAGTATACCATAATGAAGGCCGATACGCAAGGATTTTTTGGTTAGCTTGCACAGGCGAACGGTTGTTTAAGAAGTGAAAAAGGAAAAAGAGTGGATTTCCGGCGGCAATCATTCCCGTTATTTCGAAGTATGCTGCTCCTTTTGTGTCAAAACAAATCGGAGAGAATTTTCACCGACAGCAGAATCAAGGCGGCGGCTACGACCGGGCGGACAATTTTCGAGCCGTTGCGGATGGTCAGCCCCGCGCCCAAAAAGTGTCCCGCGAAGGAGGACACCGAGGCGATAAGGCCGAGGACCCAGAAGACCTTGCCGTAGAGCAGGGCGGTGACCAGGGAGCCGATGCCGGAGGCCAGATTGACCAGCTTGACGTTGCCCGACGCGGTGCGCACATCCATCCGGCCCAGGTTGGTGTAGGCCAGCAGGAGGAAGGTCCCGGTGCCGGGGCCGTAGAAACCGTCGTAGGCGCCGATGAGCAGAGAGGCGCCGAGAACAAAGACCGCTTGCCGTCTGGGCGCGATGCTGCCCGGCTCCTCCCGGAAGCTCCGCTGCCGCAGGACCACGATGGCGGCCACCGGAAGGACGGCCAGAAGGAGGTATTGGAGGTATTTTTCGTGGAGGGCAAGCTGAAGACGCGTCCCGAAGGTGCTGCCCAGTAGAGCCAGGACGATGGAGGGGAGGGCTAAACGCCAATTGACGCAGCCGTTTTTGACGTAGCGTCCCACCGAGGCGAAGGAGCCAAGGGAGGCCGAGAGCTTGTTGGTCCCCAGGGCCATGTGCATGGGCAGTCCGGCCATCAGGTAGGTGGGCAGGGAGATGATTCCGCCGCCGCCGGCGATGGCGTCCAGAAACGAAGCCAGGAAGACGCCGGTACAGGCGATGAGGACCATTGGCAGGGTCAGCTGCATACCGGGTACACCTCTCTTTTTTTATTTGTACAGATTCTAACATCCTGCCGTCCAAAAAGCAAGAGAGAACCGGAGCGGGTGAATTTACATTTTATTCTTTCTTTGCGGGGAAATCTGTGTTATAATATCATGAATATTTATGGTTTCGGCCATTTCGTTGAAAGGTGATAAGCAATATGGGTTTATTGGATAAGCTGTTCGGAACCCAGTCCGAGCGGGAGATCAAGCGGCTTACCCCGCTTGTGGACAAGGTCATGGCGCTGGAGGAAACCTACCGGGCCCTCTCAGACGGAGAACTCCGGGGCAAGACCGCTCAGTTCCGGGAGCGGCTGGCGAACGGCGAAACGTTGGATGGTCTCCTGCCCGAGGCCTTTGCCGCCGTCCGGGAGGCGGCGGACCGGGTGCTGGGGATGCGTCCCTACCGGGTACAGGTCATCGGCGGCATTGTGCTCCACCAGGGGCGCATCGCCGAGATGAAGACCGGCGAGGGCAAGACCCTGGTCGCCATCCTGCCGGCCTATCTCAACGCGCTGGCCGGCGAGGGCGTCCATATCGTGACGGTCAACGACTACCTTGCCAAGCGCGACTCGGAGTGGATGGGCAAGGTCTACCGGTTTATGGGCCTCCGGGTGGGCCTCATCGTCCACGGCCTGACCAACGACCAGCGGCGCGCCGCCTATCAGGCCGACGTCACCTACTGCACCAACAATGAGTTGGGCTTCGACTACCTGCGCGACAATATGGCTATTTACAAGCAGGAGCAGGTCCAGCGGGGTCACAGCTTCGCCATCGTGGACGAGGTGGACTCCATTCTCATCGACGAGGCGCGGACGCCGCTCATCATCTCGGGCAAAGGGGACGACTCCTCCAAGCTCTACGAGATGGCCGACTATCTTGTCAGCCGCATGAAGAAGCGGGTGTTTACCAAGACAGACAGCAAGGAGTCTACCGACGATCTGGACTGCGATTACGTGGTGGACGAGAAGGAACGCTCGGTCTCCCTGACCGCGCGCGGCATCGCCAAAGCGGAGGAATTTTTCCAGATCGAAAACCTGTCCGACGTGGAAAATACGACCATCTCCCATCACGTCAACCAGGCCATGAAGGCCCGGGGCATCATGAAGCGGGACATCGACTATGTGGTCAAGGACGGCGAGGTCATTATAGTCGATGAGTTCACCGGCCGCCTGATGTACGGACGGCGGTACAACGAGGGCCTGCACCAGGCCATTGAGGCCAAGGAAGGGGTCAACGTCGCGAGCGAGAGCAAGACGCTGGCCACCATCACATTCCAGAATTTCTTCCGTCTCTACGGCAAGCTGTCCGGCATGACGGGCACCGCCCTGACCGAGGCCGAGGAGTTTGCCTCCATCTACGCGCTGGACGTGGTGGAGATTCCGACCAACCTGCCCATCGCTCGGGCCGACAACCCCGACGTGGTTTACAAGACCGAGGCGGCCAAGTTTCAGGCGGTTATCGAGCAGATCAAGCAGTGCCACACGAAGGGCCAGCCGGTGCTGGTGGGCACTGTGTCCATCGAAAAGTCGGAGCTCCTCAGCCAGCTTTTGAAGCGGGAGGGGGTTGCCCACACGGTACTCAACGCCAAGCACCATGAGAAGGAGGCCGAGATCGTCGCCCAGGCCGGCAAGCTGGGGGCGGTGACCATCGCCACCAACATGGCGGGCCGCGGCACCGACATCGTCTTGGGCGGCAACGCCGAGTATATGGCTAAGGACGATCTGCGCAAATCGGGCATGGCGGAGGAGCTGATTGTGGAGTCCAACTCCTTTGCCGACACCGCCGACCCGGAGGTGTTGGCCGCCCGTGAGGCGTATAGCCAGGCCTACGCGCGGCACAAGGCGGAGACCGGCGCCGAATCGGAGCGGGTACGGGCCGCCGGCGGCCTCTGCATCATCGGCACCGAGCGCCATGAATCCCGCCGGATTGACAATCAGCTCCGGGGCCGCTCCGGACGGCAGGGCGACCCGGGCGAGACCCAGTTTTACCTGAGCCTGGAAGATGATGTCATGCGCTTGTTCGGCGGCGACCGGATGGACCGGATCAAGGACATGATGGACCGGGCCGGCATCGGGGACGACGTGCCCATCAACGCAAAGATTCTGTCCGGCGCGATTGAAAACGCCCAGAAGACGGTGGAAAGCCGCAACTTCCAGGTCCGTAAAAACGTACTGGAGTACGATGACGTGATGAACACCCAGCGCAAGGTGATTTACGAGGAGCGCGAGCAGGTGCTGGAGGGAGCCGATCTTCAAAAGAACGTCCAGACCATGCTGGAATCCATGGTGGAGAGCCACGTGGTCACAGCGCTGGAGGGGGCCGACTATGTGGCGGACCAGGAACAGCTGGACGGGCTGGTGCGCCGCTTTGAGGGGTTGTACTTCCCGAAGGGGGCCTACCAGCCGGAGGACCTTTCCCAACTGACCCGCGAGCAGGTGACGCAGGATATTCTGGCCCTCTGCCGGAAGACCTACGAGGACAAGGTGGCCGAGTACGGCGAGGCGGCCATGCGCGAGGTGGAGCGGGTGCTGACGCTGCGCGTGGTGGACGAGTATTGGATGGACCATATTGACGCGATGCACGATTTGCGCCAGGGCATTACCCTCCGCGCCTACGGCCAGACCGACCCGGTGGTGGCCTACAAGCGCGAGGGCTATGAGATGTTCGACCAGATGATCGCGGCGATTCGGGAGGAGACCATCCGCCGGCTGTTTCTGGTGCGGATTAAGTCCGAGGAGGAGATCAAGCGGGAAAAAGTCGCCAAGGTCACCTTTGAGGGGGGCGGCGACAAGACCGTCAAGCGCCGTCCGGTCACCAAGAAGGCCAAGGTGGGCCGGAACGACCCGTGCCCGTGCGGAAGCGGGAAAAAATATAAAAACTGCTGCCTGGACAAGGATTTGAACGCGTAGCGGAGAAAGGAATGGGTTATGGAGACAAACCTTGCGTATCAGGACGATATGCTGTATGAGATGGTAGGCGGGCGGCTTGTAGCTATGTCACCTCCTCCTGTCATCAATCATATTCAGGTATCGGCCAATATCTATCGTATTTTTGCAAACTATCTTGCGGGAAAATCCTGCCGTCCTTTTCCGGATGGAACCGGACTCTATCTTTCGGAGGAGGAGCGGTACCGCCCTGATTTCATGATCGTCTGCGACCGAAGCAAAATCAAGGCGACCGGCGTCTACGGCGCGCCCGACCTGGTGGTGGAGGTTCGCTCCCCCAGCACGGCCAAGCGGGATAGGGGGCACAAAAAAGACGCCTACGAAAGACATGGCGTTCGGGAATACTGGCTGGTCAGTCCCGGCGACTGTTCCATTGAGGTCTATCTGCTCCAGGACGGGCGGTTTCATTTGGATAACGTCTATTCCGTTTATCACGACTACGATCTGTTTGACATGACGGAGGAGGAACGCGCCGCTGTCGTGACCGAGTTCAGATGCAGTCTGTATGACGATCTTGTGATTCGTTTGGAAGATGTATTTTATGATTTAATATAGTATATATATAACAAGGATCAAAACACGTCCCGGTTGGTAGTCCGGGAGTTGCGGCGGGAGGAACAAAGGACGCAGCGGCGGCTTGCGCTCCGGCAGGAGAAGAAACGGCAAAAGCATCGGGGACACTGAACCATTATGGATAACTGGAGAAAACTATGAGCTTTGAAACCATCAGACGAAACCAACTCGAATACCTCCGCGCCACCGGTTTGCCGGCGGCCCACGGTTTTTCCACCCGTTACGGCGGCGTCAGCGCCGGGCCTCTGTCCAGTCTGAATTTGGGCTTCGGACGGGGAGACGATCCGGACAACGTCCGGGAAAACTGGCGGCGCTTTGGCGAGGCGGTGGGCTTTGCGACGGCGGATTTGGTGCTAACCCATCAGGTTCACGGCGACGTGGTGCGGGTGGCGGCCGGGGTGGACCGGGGGCAGGGGTTCGCGTATCAGCCCGCGCCCGACTGCGACGCGCTGGTGTCCAACGTCCCCGGCATCGCCCTGGCGGTGTTCACCGCCGACTGTACGCCGGTTCTGCTATGCGACACCGAAAATGGTGCAGTTGCGGCGGTCCACGCCGGCTGGCGGGGGACCGCCCTAGGGATTGTGAAAAAAGCGGTGGAGACCATGCAGTCCGCTTTTGGCAGCGACCCGGGGCATATCCAGGCGGCCATTGGCCCCTGTATTGACCGTTGCTGTTTTGAGACCCGCAGCGACGTACCCGAGGCCATGCGGGCCGCGCTGGGCCCCGGCGCGGAGCAGGCCATTGATGATGGCGGCGATGGGACCTTCCATGTGGACCTCAAGGATTTGAACCTGCTTTGGCTGCGGCGGGCCGGCGTGAAGGACATCGAGACCTGCCCCTTCTGCACCGCCTGCGCGCCGGAACGTTTCTGGTCCCACCGGCGGGTGGGGACGGAGCGGGGCTCCCTGGCCGCCGTTATCGTCTGCCCGGAGGGACGGGGATGAGGGGCCGCAGAGGGTTGGCCCTCCTGCTGGCTGTCCTCCTGCTGGCCGGCTGCGGTACGGGAGCGGATGACAGCCCCAACGCTTTGGCCAGGCCGGTGGCCCTGTCGGAGGCCAGGCCCGAGGACGACGGGGTGCTCGCCTCGAGAATCTTCTCCCTGGCCTGCACGCCCGACGAGGGCTTTAACCCGTACCGCTGCACCGTTCAGAGCAACCGGACCGTGCTGTCCCTGCTCTATGAGCCGCTGTTTACCGTGGACTCCAACTTCCGCGCCGCACCCTATCTGTGCGAGAGCTATGAAGCCACCGGCGATGGAAGAACGCATACCTTGACCTTGCGCCGCGATGTGACCTTTTCCGACGGGACGCCTCTGGTGGCGGAGGACGTCACCGCCTCCATCCGCGCGGCCATGGGCAGTCCCTACTATGGCGGACGGCTGGACCATATCAGCACCATTACCGCCACCTCCGACCAGGAGCTGACCATCACCACCGACGTGGCCGTGGGGGCGCTGGACGCCCTTTTGAACGTCTATGTGGTCAAGGCGGGGACCGTCAACGACAGCGTGCCCCTGGGCACCGGTCCTTTTGTTGCTTCCGGAGACACGCTGCACCGGACCGGCTGGTGGCGGGGACGGGCGCCCATTCTCACGGCGGGTACCGTCCGCCTGGTTGCGGCGGAGACACCCAACGCCGTGCGGGACAGCTTCGAGTACGGTCTGGCAGACCTGGCCTGCGCCGATCCCAACGCCGGGGTACAAATGACCTATCACTCGGATTTTGAGCTGTGGGACAACACTACAACCGTTATGCAGTATATTGGATTTAACCGCAGCAGCCCGGTCTTCTGCTATGAGTCGATTCGCTGCGCAGTGAGTCACGGCATTGACCGGGAATTTATTGTTTCGAATACAGCGGAGGGGTTTGCGCAGGCGGCGTCTCTGCCGGCCTCCCCTAACGCCGAATGTTACAGCAAGCAGCTGGCGGAAAACTACGACCGGGACGAGGCGGCCTTTCGCGCGGATTTAGAGGAACGCTCGGTTGCGGACCTCACCGGCGCGGACGGTATTCTGGAGTTTTACGACGACTATGGCGTCCAGGCCCTGAGCGGCGACATGATTGTCTGCATGAACTCCGACCAGCGGGTGGCGGCGGCGCAGGCCGTGGTGGACAGCCTCAACGCCCAGGGCTTTGACCTCACCCTTCGGGCGCTGGAGTACGACAGTTATGTCGCGGCGCTGAAGAATGGAAATTTCGATCTGTATTACGGCGAGGTACGCCTGTCGCCCGACTTCGATCTGAGCGCCTTCTTTAACGAGGGCGGCAGTCTATCCTATGGCGGCTGCGCCGACGCGAAGGCTGCCCAGCTTTGTGCGCAGGCAAGGGAAAATGCGGGCAACGCCTATGACCTGCATCAGGAGATCATGGATCGCGGCCTGCTCTGCCCGGTACTCTTCAAGGTCTACGCCATCTACTCTGCCCGAGGCCGCGTGACCAACCTGACGCCCTGTCTGGACGGGGTATTCCTCCAGCCCATGGCGGAGTCAAGCTGATTATGGAGGGATGATGATTTGATGCTATTTGATTCCCATGCGCACTACGATTCCCGCAGCTTCAACGCTGACCGGGACGAGCTGCTCTCCGCCATGCCGGAGCACGGCGTCGGACGGATTCTAAATGCCGGCTGCGATTTGCCGTCCAGCCGCGCGGCGGCGGAGTTGGCAAACCGGTATGATTTTATTTGGGCTGCCGTGGGCTCCCATCCAGACGACGCGGACCATGTGGACGACCGGACGCTGGATGAGTACCGGAGATTGGCCGCCGGGGAGCGGGTGGTGGCGGTTGGAGAAATCGGTTTGGATTACCACTATGAGGACGTGCCGCGCGCGGTGCAGCAGGAGGCTTTTGTCCGGCAGTTGGAGCTGGCGAGGGAGCTGAAGCTGCCTGTCATTGTCCACGAGCGGGAGGCCCACGCCGACGCGATGGAGATAGTAGACGCGTTTCCGGATGTGCGGGGTGTGTTTCACTGTTTTTCCGGTTCGCTGGAGATGGCACGCTGGCTGCTCCACCGGGGTTGGTATTTGGGCTTTACCGGGGTGCTGACCTTTAAAAACGCCAAGCGGGCGCTGGAGGTGGCGGAGAACGTGCCGCTGCACCGGCTGCTGTTGGAGACAGACTGCCCGTACATGGCCCCCGAACCCTATCGGGGGCGGCGATGCGATTCGACCATGCTGGGGAAAACCGCCGCGAGACTGGCGGAGCTGCGGGGCATAACGGTGGAAGCGGTTGCCCGCGCTACATGGGAGAGCGCGTCGGAGCTGTTTGGCCTGCCGGCGGAGGCGCGGAGAGCCGCGTGCTGCGGGGGAGAGAATCTGGAAAAAACGCCATAAACTGGGGAAGTACCGGGACCAAAGCCTTGAATCCGCGAAAAAGGGGAATGTGTGGAGATTTTTGTTGACTAATCTGCTGGAAAACAGTATAATTTATATATTGCAACCAGTGAGAAAGGAAAACAGCCTCCATGTACTTTGGCAGCGTCAAATTTTTCAAACATTTGATATTAGTGGTAGTGGTCATTTTGATCGCGTTGCCGACGGGTTTGGCTTTCCGGTTTTACGATTCGCAGGCGGAGCTGCGGGAGTCGCGGCAAAAGCTTTACGACGAGGTAACGCGGCTTCACAAAGAAGTGACCAACGGCAAGCGGCAACTGGCGGAGAAGGAAACGGAGCTTGCCAAGCAGGCTGAGCAGTTGTCCGCGGCGGGGGCGGGCGATTTGTCCCCGGAGTCGATCTACTATCAGAAGCTCTACCCGGATTTTTACGCGCCGCAGTCCTATCAGGCCTCGGAGCGGACGCCGGGGACTGTCTACCTGACCTTTGACGGCGGACCTTCTTCCAATACCTCCCGGATTTTGGAGATTTTGGAGGAGGAGGGTGTAAAAGCCACATTTTTTGTGACCGGGCAGTCGGACGAGACAGGGTATCAACTGATGCGGGACATTGCCGAGCAGGGACATACCCTCGGGATGCACTCCTATTCCCAGGATTATGCCAAGATATACGGCTCGGTGGAGTCGTTTCTGGATGACATGTATCAGATTTATTCCCAGATTCGGGAGGCCACCGGCCAGACGCCCACGGTGTTTCGCTTCCCGGGGGGCAGCATCAACAGCTATAACGCCGGGATTTACCAGGAGCTGGTGGCGGAAATGCTGCGGCGCGGATTTGTCCCCTGTGACTGGAACGTCTCGGCGGAGGACGCCGCGGGGTCTTCCCCCAGCGTAGACCAGATTGTGCGCAATGTCATGGGGAGCATGGACCGGATTGAGCGCGGGTTTGTGCTGCTGCACGACGGCGACAGCCAGTCCACCACGGTGGAGGCGCTGAAGACCCTGATTAGCGAGCTGCACGGCCTGGGATTTGACTTTGCGTGTATGACGCCGGAGACCAAGCCGGTTCTGTTTGTGTACAAAGATTAAGGAGACGAGGATCGATGAGCAAGAAGAACAATTTTGGACGGGCCATCTACGATATCTTCGGCGTAGGAAAGGACGACAGCGAGGACGAGCTGGGCGGCGAGGCGGAATCCAGCGACTTCTTCCCCGTTCGAGAGGAGACCAGCGATTTCGTTCCCCCCCCGGCCCAGGCGCGCGAGGCGCAGCCGCCGAGGCGGGAGTCCGCCCCACCCCCGCCTCCTCCACCCCCGGTGTCGGACCCGGCGGCGTCCGATTGGTCGATGCCCATGCTGGACGATTACCGGGTTGAGCGGGCCATTCCGGTCCACAGCTATGAGGGAACCTATTTGGCTGCCGGCACCATGTTTCGGGGGACGCTGACGGCGCGGGGAGACGTGGAGATTGCCGGTGATTTTGAGGGCGAGATTATCGCCAAGGGTAAGATTACTCTGCACTCTGACATCACCAGTAAGATCACCGCGCTTGGATTGGCCCTGGTGGGGAGCAATCTGGAGGGCGACGTGGAGATCACGGGCGACGTGTCGATGAACGACCAGTCGTCCATTGTGGGCAACGTCCGGGCGGAGAATATGGTATGCTCCGGCAAGATCAAGGGCGACCTGGACATTCAGGACAATCTGGTGCTGGACGGCACCGCCGAGGTGGACGGCAGCATCAAGGCCGACACCATGTCGGTGGCCAGGGGCGCGAAGATTACCGGCAGCGTTGAGATGCATAATATGAGAAAGTGACACGGAATAAAAACCGGGCGCGCCGCGGCAGAACGCGGCGCGCCCGGTTTTTATGGCAGTCCTTCTAACATCCTGGTGAAATACTCGCCGCGTGCCAGCCTGTCGAGTTGGCCGGCCAGACGGTCCAGGTCTATGTCCTTCCTTCCGGTGTTTTCCAGCAGTACGCCGATCACAGCGTAGGAGTAAAAGTTCAGCATGGTTTCCAGCTCGTCCAGGGCCCAGGTACTGCGTACTACACGCTTGGGAATCAGCGCTTCAAAGTAACCCTTGATAGAGGCGAGCAGGAGCTGTTCCACCTGCTCCTGCTTCCGGGATTGAATCAGATGCGCAATGACCGCCGACTGATCCTCAAGGATGGAGAGCATGATTCGGAAGGCTTCCTGGGTGGTTTTCGCTTTCAGAGTTCTTTCCGTCAACTGCTGGCCGTACTGCTTCATCGACCATTCAATGACATCAAGTATGTCCTGGAAATGGTAGTAAAAGGTCTGCCGGGTGATTCCGCAGGCCTCTACGACATCCTTGATGGTGATTTTATCCAACGGCTTGACCTTGGCCAGGTTGAAGAACGCCGTGACAATGAGGTTTTTTGTATTGGCAGACATGACCGGTCCTCCATGCAGACGGAATATGGATGTATGATATCATACAGAGAGCCGATGCACCAGATGTTCTTTGACATTTTTTCCAAAACGTCAAGACACTTCCGGAATAATGATAGTGGGAATGTGGGAAAGCTTCCTTTATAATAAAAGCAACGGAAGGCCATATCAAAATGGGTTCACTGCGAAGGAAGGGATGGTTATGAGATACAGTTTTTGCGAAATGGGAATCATGATTGCCGTGGTCTCGTTCCTTGGGTTTGCGGTGGAGAACACCTGGCTTGCGGTCACCAAAGGGTATGTTGACAACCGTAATATGAATTTACCCTTCCTGTTGGGCTACGGCCTGGCGCTGGCCGCCATCTATTATGGGCTGGGGATTCCCTCTGAAACGCCTCTCTTTTCGCTGCTCCCGGGACGGGCAAGGCTGCTCCTCTATTTCCTGGCTGTGATGCTCTGCGTCAGCGTGGGGGAGATCGTCCTGGGCAGGGTGACCGAACGGCTTTGCAGGATCGAGTATTGGAACTACAGCTGGATTCCGCTCCACATCACGAAGTACACCTCCGTCCCCACCAGCGTGGGGTTCGCGGCTATGATTACCCTCTTTATGGAGCACTGCTTTCAACCGTTGATGGCGGCAATCTCCAGAATGGACGGACGGGCCGTCCGCGTGGCGGCCCCGGTTTTGCTTGTGCTGCTGGCGACCGATTATCTGTACTGCTACGGACAGATGATGAAAAGGCACAGCTTTTATGAAAAGTGGAAGATGCCGGTTCAATGGAAAGGACTTCGCCGGCACTCGGTTTGACAGAGAACAGAAAACGCTGGAATAATCCCGCTGTCCGCCTCATAGAGTGCAACATGCGGCAAGCGGGCCGGAACGCCCTGGTCCCGGCCCGCTTGCCGTAATCGTTTTTTTGAGAACTGCCGGCGCCTGCGCCCACAACGGGGCGGTGCGGACGGTTAGAAGCGGAAGTCGCGGCGGTTGGAGTTTTTGATATCCGCAATGTGCTCGGTGGCGAGCCTGCGGACCTTGTCTTTGGGGATCTTCTTCAACTCCTCCTCGATCAGCTTGTAGCCGGTCTCCCGGGTGTCGCCGGAGGCGTAGTCCACCAGGAATTCGGTCAGCGTCATCAGCGCGTTGGGGTGGCAGCAGTTCTGAATCTGGCCGTTCTTGCAGAGGGACATAAAGCGGTCGCCGGTGCGGCCCTCGCGGTAGCAGGCCGTGCAGAAGGAGGGGATGAAGCCCATTTGCATCAGCCAGCGGACAACCTCGTCCAGGGTTCGCTGGTCGGAGACATCGAACTGTTCGGTGTCGTGGGGCCGGTCCTCCTCGGTGTAGCCGCCGACCGATGTGCGGGACGCGCCGCTGATTTGGGAGATGCCGACCTGGAGCGCCTTGGCGCGGACAGCTTCCGACTCGCGGGTGGAGATAATCATGCCGGTGTAGGGGACGGCCAGGCGGATGCAGGCAATGATCTTGGTAAACATCTCGTCGGAGATGCCGTTGTCAAAGACGTCGGGGTCGATGTCGTCGGCACGCTTGACGCGGGGAACGCTGATGGTGTGCGGGCCGACGCCGTGGACGGCCTCCAGGTGTTCGGCGTGCATCAGCAGGCCGGCGAACTCATAGGCGTACAGCTCCAGCCCGAACAGGACGCCCAGGCCCACGTCGTCGATGCCGCCCTCCATGGCGCGGTCCATGGCCTCGGTGTGGTAGTCGTAGTCGTGCTTGGGGCCGGTGGGATGGAGGTGCAGATAGCTCTCCTTGTGGTAGGTCTCCTGGAACAGGATGTAGGTGCCGATGCCGGCATCCTTCAGCTTGCGGTAGTTTTCGACGGTGGTGGCGGCAATGTTGACGTTGACACGGCGGATGGCGCCGTTTTTATGCTGTACGGAGTAGATGGTTTTAATGCAGTCGAGAATGTATTCAATGGGATTGTTCTTCGGGTCTTCGCCGGCTTCGATGGCGAGACGCTTATGGCCCATGTCCTGGAGGGCGATGACCTCGGCCTTGACCTCCTCCTGGGTCAGCTTTTTGCGGGGAATGTGCTTGTTCTTCAGGTGGTAGGGGCAGTAGAGACAGCCGTTGACGCAGTAGTTGGACAGGTACAGCGGGGCGAACATCACGATTCGATTGCCGTAGAAAGCCAGCTTGATTTCCTCGGCAATCTGGTACATCTTTTCGATTTTTTCCGGAATCTCGCAGGCCAGCAGGACAGAGGCCTCGCGGTGGGTCAGACCTTCGCAGTGCCAGCCCTGCTCGGTTTTTTGCGGACGGGCTTTCTCGAGAAGCTGGTCGATCAGCGCCTCGTTGCATTTGTTTTCCTCCGCGTAACGGAGGGTGGCCAGGATTTCCTCGTGGTTGATAAACTCCTCGGCTTTCAGAGATTTCGGATCATAGACTGCCATGATTTCGGTTCTCCCTTCCTAAATATATAAATATGTAAAAATTTTTAGACGGTTTCTATGCTTCGAGCAGCGCGTGGATTTCCGGAAACAGACGCAGACTGCGTTCCAGCGTGCCGGTGACGCCGGCGATGAAGGTGCCGTAGTTGGTAAAGGGAATGTCCTGGCGGACCGCCCGGTCCATCCGCGAGAGCATTTCCCGCTCGTTGAGCATACAGCCGCCGCAGTGGATGACCAGGGCGAAGGGAGACAAGTCCTCCGGGAACTCGTTGCCGGAACAGCTATGAATGTCCAGCTTTTTTCCGTTGAGGGAATTGAGCCAGCGAGGGATTTTGACGGTGCCGATGTCGTTGCACTGGCGGTGATGGGTGCAGCCCTCGGCAATCAGCACGCTGTCGCCGTCCTGGAGGCGGTCCAGCGAAGCCATGCCCTCCACGGCGGTTTTGAGAAAGCCCTTGTAGCGGGCCATGAGGATGGAAAAAGAGGTCAGCGGCAGCTCGTCGGGTACGATTTTGGACACGACGGCAAAGGCCTGACTGTCGGTAATCACGGCGGCGGGGGGCTTTTTCAGTCCTTCCAGGGTTTGGGCAAGCTCGGTTTCCTTGGTGACGACGCAGATCGCGCCGGCATCCAGTACGTCGCGAATGGCTTGCTGTTGGGGGAGGATCATCCGTCCCTTGGGGGCGGACTCGTCAATGGGCGTGACCAGGACGGCAAAATCGTTGGGCCGGAGCAGGTCGCCTACCAGACGGCGGGGGGCTTTTTCCTCCACCAGATGGCCGATCCGCTCCTTGAGCGCAAAGATGTTGGTTCCGGCGGCGGCGCTGACGGCCATGCTGTGGGGGTCGTCGGGAACGGTGATGCCCAGGTCGCACTTGTTATAGGCAATCAGATAGGGGACGCGCTTTTCCTGGAAGATTTCCAGAAGCTGTCTGTCGTTTTGGTTGAGGCCGGCGGTTCCGTCCACCACCAGGATGGCAATGTCGGTGCGGGCTAAAATCTGTTTGGTTTTCTGCACCCGCTTTTCGCCCAATTCGCCAATGTCGTCGAAGCCGGGGGTGTCGATGACGACCACCGGTCCCAGGGGCAGCAGCTCCATGGCCTTTTTGACCGGGTCGGTAGTGGTGCCCTTGACCGCCGAGACGACGGCCAGGTCCTGACCGGTCACGGCGTTGACCAGGCTGGACTTTCCGGCGTTGCGGCAGCCGAAAAAGCCGATGTGGATGCGCTCGCCGGAAGGGGTTTCATTGAGACTCATCAGGTTCACCTCAGTTATGTAGAAATGAGGGGCTTGACGTCGCCCCGGGCGGTGGCTACCTCGTAGCCAATGGAGGCCATTCGCCGCTCCAGCGCCTGCCGCTCCTGGGCCGATTCCGCGCCGCTGGAGAGCTTGTTGTCATAGAGCTCGTATTTGGCCCGGTCCTCCGGCGGGGACAAATTGGGCATGATGACGTTGGCGCCGGCCAGAATGCCCCGTTCCCGCCCCTCCGGGTGGACGGTTCCCAGGGCAGTGGTGGCTGGAAGGAGAATGTTGGGCTGAATCAGCCGGATCAGGGAGAGCAGATACAGGGTTTGCTCCAACGTGCCCGCCGCCGCTTCGGCAAAGGGGGTGGCGTGGTGCGGGATAAAGGGACCGATGCCGCACATGGCGGGAGAGAAGTCCTGAATAAACGCCAAATCCATGGCCAGCGTTTCGGCGGTCTGCCAGGGAGAACCCACCATGAAGCCGCAGCCCACTTGATAGCCGATTTCCTGGAGGTCGCGCAGGCAGCGCATCCGGTTGTCGAAAGACAGCTCGGGGGGATGAAGCTTTTCATAGTGCGTCCGGTCGGCCGTCTCGTGCCGCAGAAGATAGCGGTCGGCGCCGGCGTCGAAGAGGGCTTGGTAGCTCTCCCGGGCGCGTTCCCCGAGGGAGAGGGTGACTGCGCAGTCGGGATACCGCGACTTGATGGCGGAAAGGATCGCGCACAACCTCTCGTCGCTGTAGTACGCGTCCTCGCCCCCTTGCAGCACAAAGGTGCGGAAACCCAGCGCATAGCCTTCTTCACAGCAGGAGAGAATTTGCGCCTGGGTCAGACGGTAGCGTTTGCACTGGAGGTTTCCCCGGCGAATGCCGCAGTAAAGGCAATTGTTCCGGCAGTAGTTGCCGACCTCGATCAGCCCGCGGATATAGACCTGGTTGCCATAGTATTGCTTGCGGAGCGACGCGGCCCGTTCCGCCGCGTAGGCGGCCACGCCGGGGTCATAGCCGCCCCGCACCGCCAGGACGTACTCGACGGGGTCCAGCCGGTGCTCCTCGGCCAGCTTGTCGATCAAATAGGTAAAACCATTCTTTTCCATAATAAAAATAACCGCCATCCCCCGTGCAAACGGAAAGATGCGGCCATAGTTACGCGCCACATCCACAGCTTTTGCCGCAACGCAATGTTTTGGCCTCAGGGGGATGTTCCATATTTGATTTTTGAACGCTTATCGTTTGGAGTAGGTAGCTTTGGCGGTTACACCGTCCAGCTTGCCCAGTCCGCCCGTCAGCGTGTTGATGGTGTCCTGCGGCGCGTCCAGCGCCAGGCAGATGATGCTGACGTCCTTTGCAGGGTATGGGACGCCCATGCGGCCGATCACATAGCTGCCGTATTCGTGCAGCAGCTGGTTCAACTCGCGAATTTTATCTTTTCGCTCCACGATGACGCTGATGACCGCAACGCGCGTGTCAGTAGCCATAAAGCGATCCGCTCACCTCGCTTTCCGATTCGTTTCCAAAAGTATAGTCCAAAGTGAAAAACTTGTCAAGCGGGAAAAATGGAAAATTTAACTGCCCGCTGCCCAAACGGGAGGGGAGGAAAAGCATTGCGAATGCAAAATATACGTAAAAAGGCAAAACTTGATAGAACATTTTGTCGAATCCGTAGAATATAATTGCTAAATTCCGTGCATTTCGCACATGGTATCGCATTGCCAGGAATGCTATAATATTGAAGTCAAAGTGTGCGATGCGCACAAAATAAGGCAAGGGGGATTATAAATGCTGGATCAGTCGTATTTTCGTAAGACAGATGAGATCATTGAGCACTATGGTAAGAAAGCGGGCTCACTGATCCCTATTATGCAGGACATTCAGGCGGAATACCGTTATCTGCCGGGTGAGTTGCTGACCTATGTGGCGGAGCAGATTGGCGTGAAAGAGACCAAGGCGTACAGCGTGGCCACTTTCTACGAGAACTTCTCCTTCGAGGCAAAGGGCAAGTATGTAATCAAGGTTTGCGACGGCACCGCATGCCACGTCCGTAAGTCTCCTCCGGTTCTGGAAGCCATGCAGAAGGAGCTGGGGCTGGGCAAGAAGAAGCACACGACCGACGACATGCTGTTCACGGTTGAGACAGTCTCCTGCCTGGGCGCCTGCGGCCTCGCGCCCACCATGATGGTCAACGAGGACGTACATCCCGCCATGACACCGGAAAAAGCGCTTGCGGTAATCGAAGAATTGAGAGGTAAGGGCTAATGATCAACAACAAAGAAGCATTGATGGCGGCCCGGGATGAGGCCAAGAAGCAGGTCGCGTCGTACAAGTGCCGTATTCTGGTTTGCGCCGGCACCGGCTGTATTGCCACCGGTTCTCTGAAGATCTATGAAGAACTTCTGGGGCTGACCAAGAATTGCCCCAACGTTACCATCGAGTTTGCGCCCGACGCCGGCAAGGACCGCGTTGGCGTCATCAAGACCGGCTGCCAGGGCTTCTGCGAGCTTGGCCCGCTGGTCCGCATTCAGAAGGGTGACGAGGTCATCCAGTACGTAAAGGTGCAGAAGGAAGACTGCAAGGAAGTGTTCGAGCAGTCCGTGCTGAACAACAATGTGGTCGACCGCCTGCTCTACACCCAGGGCGGCAAGGCATACAAGCATCCGACCGACATCCCCTTCATCGCCAAGCAGACCCGCATTGTGCTCGAGAACTGCGGCAGCGTGGACGCCGAGTCCATCGACGAGTACCTCGCGGCCGGCGGCTTCACGGCGCTGGAGAAGGTGCTGTTCAACATGACCAAGGACGAGGTCATCGACGAGGTTGACAAGTCCGGCCTTCGCGGCCGCGGCGGCGCGGGTTTCCCCTGCGGCAAGAAGTGGAAGCAGGTCGCCCGTCAGAAGGAGCCCATCCGCTACGTGGTCTGCAACGGCGACGAGGGCGACCCCGGCGCGTTCATGGACGGCTCCACCATGGAAGGCGATCCCTTCAAGCTGATCGAGGGCATGATGATCGCGGCTTACGCCGTGGGCGCTGCTGACGGTTACATCTACGTCCGTGCCGAGTACCCCAACTCGGTTGCCCGCCTGCGCAACGCCATCGCGCAGCTCGAGGAGCGCGGCCTGCTGGGCGACAACATCCTGGGCAAGGACTTCTCCTTCCGTATGCATATCAACCGCGGCGCGGGCGCGTTCGTCTGCGGCGAGGGCTCCGCTCTGACCGCTTCCATCGAGGGCAAGCGCGGCATGCCGCGTACCAAGCCGCCTCGTACCGTTGACAAGGGCCTGTGGGAGAAGCCCACCGTCCTGAACAACGTCGAGACCTACGCCAACGTGCCCAAGATCATCATCGAGGGCGCCGACTGGTTCCGCACCATCGGCACCGAGGGCAGCCCCGGCACCAAGACCTTCTCGCTGACCGGCTCCATTGAAAACACCGGCTTGATCGAGGTCCCGATGGGCACCACCCTCCGTGAAATCATTTACGACATCGGCGGCGGCCTGAAGAACAACGCCGAGTTTAAGGCGGTCCAGACCGGCGGTCCCTCCGGCGGCTGCCTGACCAAGGACCATTTGGACGAGCCTTTGGACTTCGAGACCGTTAAGAAGTTCGGCACCATCATCGGTTCCGGCGGTCTGGTCGTCATGGACGTCAACACCTGCATGGTCGAGGTCGCCCGCTTCTTCATGAGCTTCACCCAGCGTGAGTCCTGCGGTAAGTGCGCGCCCTGCCGTGAAGGCACCAAGCGTATGCTGGAAATCCTCCAGAAGATCGTTGACGGCAACGGCGAGATGGAAGACCTTGACAAGCTGGAAGAGCTGTCCAAGATGATCTCTCAGATGGCGCTGTGCGGCCTTGGCAAGACTGCCCCGCAGCCCGTTATGAGCACCCTGCGGATGTTCCGCGACGAGTATGTGGAGCACATTCAGGACAAGAAGTGCGCGGCGAAGGTTTGCACCAATCTCCGCAACTACGTCATTGACCCCGAGAAGTGCAAGGGCTGCGGCAAGTGCGCCAAGAACTGCCCGGCAAGCGCGATCTCCGGCGAGAAGAAAGCTCCGCACACCATCGACAGCAAGAAGTGCATCAAGTGCGGCGCCTGTATGGATAACTGCGGCTTTGACGCGATCTACATTGAGGCATAGGAGGGCAAACCATGGGAGTAATCACAATTGATGGTAGAAAAGTAGAATTTACCAATGAGAAAAATATCCTGACGATCATCCGCAAGGCGGGAATCGATTTGCCGACCCTGTGCTATCATTCCGACCTGTCCACATTCGGCGCGTGCCGTCTGTGCACCTGCGAGGATGACCGGGGCAAGCTGTTCGCCACCTGCTCCGAGGAGCCCCGCGACGGCATGGTCATCTACACCAACACCGAGCGCCTGCGCAAAAACCGCAAGCTGATCGTGGAGCTGCTCCTCGCGGCCCACTGCCGTGAGTGCACCTCCTGCGACAAGAGCGGCAACTGCAAGCTGCAGGATCTGGCCTACCGTATGGGCGTTGAAAAAATTCGGTTTGCCAACTACAAGGAGGAGGCTCCTCTGGACCTGAGCTCTCCCTCCATCGTTCGCGACCCCAACAAGTGCGTCCTGTGCGGCAACTGTGTCCGCGCCTGTGAGGAATTGCAGGGCGTTGGCGTTCTGGGCTTCACCCATCGCGGCGCAGACGCGACGGTTTCCCCCGCCTTCAACAAGGATATGGTTGTGACCGATTGCGTGAGCTGCGGTCAGTGCCGTGTCTACTGCCCGACCGGCGCCATCACCATCCACAGCAACGTCGATGAGGCTTGGAAGGTCATCAACGATAAGGACGTCCGCGTTGTCGCGCAGATCGCGCCCGCCGTCCGTGTCGCTGCCGGCGATGTCTTCGGCCTGCCCAAGGGCGAGAACTCCATGGGCAAGATCGTCGCCGCTATGCACCGCATGGGCTTCGATCAAGTCTACGACACCGTGTACTCCGCTGACCTCACCATCATGGAGGAGAGCGCCGAATTCCTGGAGCGCGTCAAGAACGGCGGCACCCTGCCCCTGTTCACTTCCTGCTGCCCGGCGTGGGTTAAGTTCATCGAGACCCAGTATCCCGAGCTGAGCGCCAACATCTCCACCTGTCGTTCTCCCCAGGGCATGCTTTCCGCCGTCCTGAAGGAGTACTACCGCGCGCCGGAGAACGCCAAGGACAAGAAGACGGTCGTCATCTCCATCATGCCCTGCACCGCGAAGAAGATGGAGGCCAAGCGCAAGGACAACTGGACCAAGGGCGAGCAGGACACCGACATCGTCCTGACCACCACCGAGCTGTGCCGCATGATTAAGAGCGCCGGCATTGACTTCAACAACCTGGCTCCCGATCCCTGCGACAACCCGTTCGGCATCGGCTCCGGCGGCGGCGTTATCTTCGGCGTGACCGGCGGCGTGACCGAGGCTGTTCTGAGAAGACTGTCCGAGAGCCATGATCCCGCGACGTTGCAGGCGATTGCCGAGTGCGGCATCCGTGGCAACGAGACCGGCATCAAGGAAGCCACCATCCCCTACAACGGCATCGACGTCAAGATCTGCGTCATCAGCGGCCTGGCCAACGCGCATCAGGTGATGCAGCAGGTCAAGAGCGGCGAGAAGCAGTACCATCTGATCGAAGTCATGGCGTGCCGCGGCGGCTGCGTCAACGGCGGCGGTCAGCCCGTGCAGACCACCGGTATGCGCGACAAGGTCTCCCGTCCGGCCGGCCTGTACGACGCCGACAACAAGATGGCGGTCCGTAACTCCGACGAGAACCCGCTGATGGATCTCTTCTACAGCGATCCGCTGTTCAAGGGCAAGGTCCATGAGCTCTGCCACAGAGGGCATGAATAATCTTACCCTGTCGGAAGATTGACGAACGGAAGGGGACGTTATAGTCCCTGATAGATAAGCGCCTGTTCCCCAGCCGGGGGACAGGCGCTTGTTGCGTGTTTCAGGGTGAAAGCGCGGGGCTTACTTGCCGCTTTTTTTGCCGGACTGTACGTTTTCTTCGCGGCTGAATCTGGGGGCCTCGGTATTGTTGTTTGCAAAGGTGTTGGGGCCGGGGTTGGAGAGAGAGAAATATGCGCGCGCGGCCTTGGTGGTGCCGAAGTCCTGGTTGGAACCGCTGTCCTGGACGGCGTTGAAGGCGTCGCGGAACATCTGATTGTGGGCCTCCTCGCGGTTGAGGAGGAAGTCAATGGTTTCGCGGACCTTTTTGTCCTCAATCTGGCGGTAGAGGTACTCATAGACGACCTTAGCGCGCTGCTCGGAGGCGATGTTGCTCAACAGGTCAGCGCAGAGGTCGCCGGTCACCGTTACATAGTCGCCGGTCCAGGAATAGCCGGAGGAATTGATGAGGCCGGGGTTCAGGCCCAAAAGGACATGGCTCTGAATTTCGCCCGCCTGGACTTTGCTGGCATCTACGTCGTGGCCGTTGAGGAGGTTGATGGTCTGGGCGACCATTTCCATATGGCCCAGCTCTTCGGCGGCGATGTCCATAAAGAGGTCCTTGATCTTGGGGTCCTTGATGCGGAAGCTCTGGGAAAGGTACTGCATGGCGGCTTTCATTTCGCCGTTGCCGCCGCCAAGCTGCTCCTGCATCAGCACTGCGTATTGCGGGTTGGGGCGTTCTACGGCTACCGGGTGAAATAATTGCTTTTCATGCTTGAACATGATAAATCGCTCCTTTTCTGGTAAATAGGGCTGGCTGGATTCCAATGCGGAAATCACTGCTTCCCTAGTGTTCCAGATAAAGGAGCGATTATGCGGGTCATTCGGCCCGGTTCTTTTCCAGGTATTCGTCGTAGGTGCCCCGGTGGTCAATCAGTTTTCCATCCGAGGTGAAGTCAAAGACACGGTTGGCGACAGTCTGTACGAGCTGGTGGTCATGGGAGGCCACCAGGACGTTGCATTTGACGGCCTCCAAGCCCTTATTCAGCGCGGTGATAGCTTCCAAGTCCAGATGGTTGGTCGGCTGGTCCAACAGTAAGACATTGGCCTGAGAGAGCATCATCTTGGAGAGCATGCAGCGGACCTTCTCGCCGCCGGAGAGAACCTTGACCTTTTTATAGACGTCGTCGCCGGAAAACAGCATCCGGCCGAGGAAGGTGCGGAGATAGCTCTCATGCGGGTCGGGGGAAAAGGGACGCAGCCATTCCACCAGGTCGTCGTCCACGTCGTTGAAGAAGGCGCTGTTGTCCTTGGGGAAGTAGGAGAAGGTGGCGGTCTGGCCCCACTTGACGCTGCCCTCGTCGGGTTCCCATTCCTCGGTCAGAATCTTGAAGAGGGCGGTTTGGGCGTTTTCATTTTCACCGACAAAGGCGATTTTGTCCCCGTGTTCTACGGTGAAGCTGACCTGATCGAGCAGCTTTACACCGTCCACCGTCTTGGAGACGCCGTTGACGAAGAGAATGTCCTTTCCAACCTCGCGCTCAGGGGAGAAGCTCACCCAGGGATAGCGCCGGGAGGAGGCGGGAAGCTCCTCGACGGTCAGCTTGTCCAGCAGCTTCCGGCGGGCGGTGGCCTGCTTGGACTTGGACTTGTTGGCGGAGAAACGGGCGACAAACTCCTGGAGCTCCTTAATCTTCTCCTCATTGCGCTTGTTTTGGTTCCGGCGAAGCTGCTGCATGAGCTGGGAGGAGTCGTACCAGAAGTCGTAGTTGCCGACGTAGAGCTTGATTTTGCCGTAGTCGATATCGACGATATGGGTGCAGACGTTGTTTAAAAAGTAGCGGTCATGGCTGACGACGATGACAGTGCCGGGGTAGTCCATCAGAAAGTCTTCCAGCCAGTTGATGGCGTCGATGTCCAGGTTGTTGGTGGGCTCGTCCATCATCAAAAGATCGGGATTGCCAAAGAGCGCTTGGGCCAACAGGACCTTGACCTTGAGCCGCCCGTCCAGGTCGGCCATCAGGGTTTCGTGGTATTCCACGGGAACGCCCAGGCCCTGGAGGATGCGGCTGGCGTCCGACTCGGATTCATAGCCGCCCAGCTCGGCGTATTCCGCCTGGAGCTCGGCGGCCTTGATGCCGTCCTCATCGGAAAAGTCGGGCTTTTCGTAGAGGGCGTTCATCTCCTGGCCGATTTCGTAGAGGTGAAGGTTGCCCATGATGGCGGTGGTCAGGACGGTGTGCTCGTCGTAGCGGTTTTGGTCCTGCTTGAGCACCGACATGCGGACGTTGGGCTGAATAGTGACCGAGCCGGAGGTGGAGTCCAGTTCGCCCGAGAGAATCTTTAAAAAGGTGGATTTTCCCGCGCCGTTGGCGCCGATGATGCCGTAGCAGTTGCCCTGGGTGAACTGCAAATCGACATGGGAGAAGAGCGGCGTGCCGCTGTAGTTGAGGGAGAGGTCGGATACGGTAATCATGCCGGTATTCCTCCAGTTACATTTTATCGGGGGCCTCGAAGCCCAGCAGGTCAATACAGAGCTCCAACGCGGCGCGGGTTAAATCAATCAGGGCGAGGTAGCCCGCCTGCTTTGCCGAGTCCTGTTCGGCAAGGATACGGGTTTCGTGGTAGAAGGCGTTGGCGCAGCCGGCCAGCTCGTAGCAGTAGGCGCAGATCAGATGGGGCGCGCTGCCGGTATAGGCGGGAAGAAGATTGTCCTGGAGCCGGGTGAGGCAAAGGGCCAGATTGCGTTCGCTTGCACTGTTCGGGGGCTGGAGCTGCGCGGCGGAGAGATCGCCCTCGTATTTTGCCAGAATGGACTTGATACGGACGATGGTATAGAGCAGATAGGGGCCGGTGTTGCCTTCAAAGGCGGAGAAGCGGTCGAGGTCAAAGATATAATCCTTGGTGGCCAGGTTGGAGAGGTCGCCGTACTTGAGGGCGGCCAGGGCAATCTTTTCGGCGGTGGCACGCTGGTCGGCGGCATCGACGATTCCGGACTCGGCGATCTTCTGGAGAACGTAGTCGGTGACCTCGGCGATCAGCAGTTCCAGCCGCATGACGCCCCCCTCGCGGGTTTTAAAGGGCTTGCCGTCTTTGCCGTTCATGGTGCCGAAGCCTAAAAATTGAAGCTCGGTCTCCGGGCGGACAATGCCGGCCTTACGGGCGGCGCGGAAGACCTGCTCAAAGTGAAGGCTCTGGCGCTTGTCCACAATATAGAAGACCTTGTCGGGACGGAAATCCCGTTCCCGTTCCACCAGGGTGGCGAGGTCGGTGGTGGCGTAGAGGGTCGCGCCGTCCGATTTGACCAGGATACAGGGCGGGACCTCCTTGGCATCCCCCTCCTCGGCGACATCCATGACCTCGGCCCCGTCGCTCTGGCGGGTCAGGCCGCGTTCGCGGAAACCGGCCAGCATGGGCTCGATGAAGGGCTGCGCGTCGCTCTCGCCAAACCAGACGTCAAAGGAGACGTTGAGCTTTTCATAGTTCCGTTTGAGGTCGGCCAGAGAGACCTGCATGATTTTTTCCCAGAGAGCGCGGTAGCCGGAGTGGCCGCTTTGCAGTTGGAAGGTGGCATCGTGGGCCTTGGCGGCAAAGGCGGGGTCCTCTTTGGCCTTGGCGGAGGCGGCGGGGTAAATTTCCTCCAGCTCGGAGATGGTGAAGGGCGCCTCCGCAGGGTATTCGCCGGTCAGACTGGAATAGAAAAAGGGCAGATCGGGCCGGCGCTCGTGGAGCTCAGCGATAATGAGGCCCATTTGGAGGCCCCAGTCGCCCAGGTGGACATCGCCGACGACGCGGTCGCCGAAATAGCGGCAAATCCGCTTGACGCTCTCGCCGATGATGGCGGAGCGGAGGTGGCCGACGTGGAGAGGTTTGGCGACGTTGGGGCCGCCGTAGTCAAGGACGATGGTGCGGGGATTTTCCGTTGTGGGCAGTCCGAGACGGGGATTCTCCCGCATGGCGGATAAATAGTCCATCAGATATGAGTCGCGGAGGGTCAGGTTGAGGAAGCCGGGGGCGGCGGTCTGAACGGCTTCAAAGGCCGGGTCGTCTGCGAGACGGGCGGCCACGTCCTGGGCGATTGACTGGGGCGCTTTATGATACTGCTTGGCTGCGGCCAGCGCGCCGTTGCACTGGTACTGGCAGAGATCGGGCCGGTTGGAGACAGAGACACGTCCGAAGGACTGGTCGTAACCGGCGCTTTCAAACGCCTGGGCGACAAGAGCCGACAGCCGGTCTATGAGTTTTTCCATGGTAAAGGTTCCTTTCTTCGGTCTTAGCAAAGTGTATATAATATCAATTTTATATCATAGCAGATCGAGAGAGAAAAGTACAGAAAAATATCTTGACTTTTTGCCTGTTTCCAGGCATGATGAAGGAAATGAAAGGGGGACAGGCCATGAAAGAGCGAACTGTGGGCCGCAACGACGCGGGACAGCGGCTGGACCGGTTTGTTGCGAAGGCGGTTCCGCTGCTGCCCGCGAGTCTGCTGCAAAAGTATATCCGGCTCAAGCGAATCAAGGTGAACGGCAAGGGGGCCCACCGCGACAGCCGCCTCCGGGAGGGCGACCTTCTCCAGTTCTACATCAACGACGAGTTTTTTGAGACCCCAAAGGCGGAAAACGCCTATTTGACCGTATCGGCTCCCAAGCTGAACATCGTCTATGAGGATGACAATCTGCTGCTGGTGGACAAAAAGCCGGGGCAGGCGGTCCACCCGCACGATGGGGCAGAGTATGGAAAAACCTTGATCGACCACATTCAAGCCTATCTGTACGCCAAGCGGGCGTGGAACCCGAGGGGGGAGAACAGCTTCGCGCCCGCCCTGTGCAACCGGATTGACCGCAACACCGGCGGCATTGTCATCGCGGCGAAAAACGCCGAAGCGCTGCGCATTCTCAACCAGAAGATCAAGGACCGGGAGATTGACAAGCGTTACCTGCTGGTTGTCCACGGGACGCCGAGGCCGCCGGAGGGAAAGCTGGAGGGCTATCTTTTTAAGGACGCGGTGAAAAACCGTGTGTACGTGACCAAGGCGCCTCAGCCGGGGGCGAAGACCGCCGTGACGCTTTACAGGACGCTGGCGTCCCGGGACGGTCTTAGTCTGGTGGAGTGTGAGCTGGTCACCGGCCGCACCCATCAAATCCGCGCACAGCTTGCCGCCGCGGGCTGCCCGCTGCTGGGCGATGGAAAATATGGCAAACTGGATAAACGGTATGACCGCAAATTTCAGGCCCTCTATTCCTACAAGCTCCGGTTTTGTTTTACCACCTCCGCCGGACCGCTGGAATATTTGGACGGGAAAACCTTCCGGGTTTCGGATGTGGACTTCGCTGCGCGCTACTTTCCCGAGGTGAAGTGGTAGGTTGCACAAACATTTGGGCTGGTGGGTGGAATTATTGTACAAAATACGCCTTGCGTTTTTGTCTAAAACGGCTATAATCTGGGTTTGACAAACTGACGTGAGGGGATGGCTATGACAATTGATTTGACGACGGGGTCGCCCATGCGGCGAATCCTGAGTTTTGGAATTCCGGTGCTGATCGGAAACCTAATTCAGCAGCTGTACAACGTGGTGGACACCGCCATTGTCGGCAAGACCTTGGGCTATAACGCCCTGGCGGCGGTGGGCTCCACCGGCGCGATCAATTTTTTGGTGTTGGGATTCTGCATCGGCATCTGCGGCGGCTTTGCAATACCGGTGGCGCAGCAGTTCGGGGCGGGGAACCATCGGGAGCTCCGGCGGGATATGACGGGCGGCGTGCTTCTGTGCCTGTTCTTCAGCGTTGCGATTACGGCTGGAACCCTCGCCGGCTGCCGGTGGATTCTGAATGTCATGAACACCCCGGACGATATTTTTGGAAGGGCGCAAGTCTACATTTGTACAATCTTTGCCGGTATTCCCGTCTGCTTCCTGTATAATTTTTGCGCGGGTATCCTCCGTTCACTGGGGGACAGCCGGACGCCGGTGCTCTGGCTGGTGGCGTCGTCGCTGCTGAACATTGGACTGGACCTCCTCTTTATTGTAAGCTTTCATATGGACGTGTTCGGTGCGGCGCTGGCGACGGTGCTCTCGCAGGCGGTTGCGGGGGTGGGGTGCCTCGTCCGGCTGTGCCGGGGCTTTCCCATCCTTCGGACCGAACGCGCCGATTGGGCGTGGGACGGACGGCGGCTGGCACGGCTGAGTCTGATGGGGCTCCCGATGGGGCTGCAATATTCCATTACCGGAATCGGCAGTATGATGGTGCAGGCCGCCGTCAACGATCTCGGCACCGGTTTTGTGGCCGCCGTGACGGCGGGAAATAAGATTTCGATGTTTCTCGCATGTCCCTTTGACGCGATGGGCTCGACCATGGCGACCTTCGGCGGACAGAATGTGGGCGCGAAAAAGCTGGACCGGCTGCCAAAAGGGCTGAAAGCCTGCGCGTTTTTGGGCCTGTGCTGGGCGGTAATGGCGCTGGGCGTAATCTTTTTCCTTGGAGACGGCCTGTCCATGCTCTTTTTGGACCAGAACGGGACGGAGCTGCTGCCGCTTTGCCGGCAGTACCTGCGTACATACAGCGCGTTTTACTTCCCGCTGTCCCTGGTGAACATTGTGCGGTTTTTGATTCAGGGGATGGGTTTTGTACCGCTGGCCACTCTGGCGGGCGGGTTTGAATTGGCGGCGCGCGGCATGATGTCTATGCTTGTTCCCACGATGGGCTTTGCCGCTGTCTGCGCCGCCTCGCCGGTGGCGTGGCTAATGGCGGACGTTTTCCTGATTCCGGCTTTCTTTTTCTGCCAGCGCCATCTCAAGGGAAATACACGGTCGCAAAACAGAAAACGGATGGCACGTTCCTTTTCGTAGGAAAATTTGGGGGTGTAAGAGCGCCCAATAGAAAAAGCGGCGGCGGTCTCATAAAGGACCGCCGCCGCTTTTAGAAATCATAGTCCTCGATTGATACCATAAAAAAATTTTGAATTGGTCCTTTTCATGAGGCCAGATTGCTGGTATACTGTTCGCGTAACCTATGAACTGGAAAGAAGTTGATTGTATGCACAACCAAACGAGACGGATGGTGACCACCGCCCTCCTGATCGCGATGATCTGTACGGCCACTATGGTGGTCAAGATTCCATCACCCACACAAGGCTATGTGAATTTAGGAGATTGCATGGTCCTCCTGTCCGGGTGGCTGTTGGGGCCCTTGTACGGCACGGTGGCCGGCGGCGTCGGCACCGCTTTGGCTGACCTGCTCTCCGGCTACCCCCATTACGTGCCCGGCGGCCTGCTGATTAAGGGCCTGATGGCCCTGATCTGTGCGCTCGCGGCGAGGGGCGGGGGGACGTTTCTGCGCCGGGCGCTGTCTGGTTTGACTGCCGAGTGCGTGATGATCTTGGGATATTTCGGTTATAGCTCCCTGATTCTGGGCAAGGGCTTGGCCGCAGCGGCCAGCATTCCCGGCAATCTGTTCCAGGGAGCGGCGGGCCTAGCCGCAGGACTGGCCCTCTATGAAGCCCTGGCGAAGAGCAGGTCGATTGAACATCTGAGAAAGGCGGGGTTGTGCGTATGACGGCTGCCATCAGAGAGCAGGCCGCGCAGGCCGTTCGGGAACTGTGCGACGCGGCTGGGCTGAGGCCGGGGCAGATCGTGGTGGTTGGCTGCTCCACCAGCGAGGTGCGGGGGGGCAGAATCGGAACCGATTCTGCCCCCGAAGACGGCAGGGAGCTGGCGGAGACCGTCCTGGCGGAGCTGTCCGCCCGGGGGCTCTATTTGGCGGCCCAGTGCTGTGAGCATTTAAACCGGTGTCTGATTGTGGAGCGCGCGGCGGTTCCCGACCTGGAACCGGTGAACGTCGTCCCCCAGCCCAAGGCGGGCGGTTCGTTCGCGACGGCGGCCTATGGTTTGATGAAAAACCCGGTTGCGGTGGAGCGCATCCGGGCAGACGCCGGATTGGATATCGGCGGGACCTTGATCGGGATGCACCTGCGTGAGGTGGCCGTCCCGGTCCGGCTGACCCTGGAGCGAATCGGCGCGGCTATTGTCCTTGCCGCGCGGACGAGGCCGCGGTTCATCGGCGGTTCCCGGGCGGCGTATGACGACAGGCTGTTGTAATGGGGCGGCGCGCGGCGGCCCTGGCGGGGGTGTTGGCCTTCGCTCTCACTGGCGGCTGTATTCTCTGGAGTCTCCAGGAAAATAAAACCCATACCCGCACCCTCTTCGCGATGGATACGGTAATGCTCTTTACGGCCCAAGGTCCCCAGGCCCCAGAGGCGTTGGAGGAAGCGTTGGCTGAGGTTCGGCGGTTGGACGCGCTGCTTTCGGCCCAATCACCGGGCAGCGAGATATCCCGGCTGAATGATGGGGGACGCGCACCGGTATCGGAGGATACGGCACGGCTTCTCAAGGCGGCGGCGGAGATCGGCGCGGAGACCGGCGGCCTGTACGACTGTACGGTGTACCCGCTGATGGAGCTGTGGGGCTTCCCGACCAAGGCGTACCGCATCCCGCAGGCGGAGGAAATCGCGGCGCTGCTGCCGCTGGTGGACGGCGCGCAAATCCGCGTGACGGATGACGGGGCGGCGTTGGGGGAGGGCCAGCGAATTGATCTGGGCGGAATCGCTAAGGGCTATGCGTCGGCGCGCGTAATGGAGATTTTTAGGGCGCGCGGCGTGCAATCGGCGATGGTGACACTGGGGGGGAATGTGCAAACCCTGGGAGAACGTCCAGAGGGAGGCGGCTGGCGGATTGGCGTCCAGGACCCGTTGGGGGGCGAAGCCTGTCCCGCAGTGATAGAGGCAAAGGATGTGGCGGTGGTGACCTCGGGCGGTTACCAGCGTTATTTCGAGGAGGACGGCAAGCGCTATATTCATATTTTGGACCCGCGCACGGGAGCTCCGGCGGAATCGGACCTGCTGTCCGCGACAGTGGTGTCCCCGGACGGTACGCTGGCGGACGCGCTCTCGACGGCGGTTTTTGTGATGGGACTGGAGGACGCGGCGGCATATTGGCGGACCCACGAGGGGTTTGAGCTGGTATTGATCGCGGAGGACGGCACGGTATATGTGACGGAAGGCCTGGAGCGGGCGGTTCAAGCCCCCGCGGGCAGGACGGTTCTGCGAAAAGAATAAAATCCCCTTGTCTGAGTGAACTGATCCGCCCCTGTCAAGGTAGACCAGGGAAATAAACAAAAAAAGTTCTATTGGCTCACCGTTACCAGATCAACTGGTAACGGTGAGTTTTTTATGCGG